>NZ_KV817391.1:58588-183747 GCF_001814655.1 Rothia sp. HMSC069C01 | reverse complement strand
AACGGCTTGAGCCGATCCATCAATCAGAATGTAGCTGACGAGGATCGCTTGAGCCGTTCCTACTATCTCGTAGAACAGCACCTGCCTCACCGCCTTTCCACCCTAAGAGTCATCACGGGGGGTATATTTCATAGGATGTTCCGTGTGCTCTTACCCCGGTGAAAAGGGTTATTTCAACTTTACTGTATGTTTTTCGAAGAAAGTATTTTTCTTAAATACTTGTGGTCAAAAAGGCTCTTTATTCACATAAAGAGCCTTTTTGCGTGGGAGATGAGAGAGGGAGGCCGGAGAGAGTCGGGAGGAAAAGCAGCGGGAGGAAGGGCTTACTTCTCAACAGGAAACGGGTACAATAGAGTCCCCTGCCCGCATCGGCATGTAGCGCTGACCGATATTACCTGAGCCATGCCGCCCCAGAGACGGGCGTGCTCCACAGACCAAGAAACGCATCTTCATGACACATAAACCTAAACATGCCCTGCCCGAAAATACCGGCGCGGTAGACAAACCCAACGCAGCAGTAAAACTTGGCACAGTAGCACCGTCCGAGGCACATCCACCTGTCACCGGTGCAGTCCCGGCGGTGACAGGCACCATGCCCTCCACCACTGGCGCCATCCCGGCTGTGCCCACACCTGATACAGGCCCCGGGACGCCCAATATGGACGATCCCAAAAATATCTACCTGCTCAAAGATGCCCCCGTTTTCACAGCGCTTCTTTCCCTGGGTATCCCCATGGCAGCAGGGCTGGCGATCACCAGCATTTACAACGTCATTAACTCCTACTTTGTGGGGCACTACGGCACCGTCGAAGAGCTCGCCGCCACCGGATATGGCGTACCTGTTTTCGGTATCATCATGGCGATCGCGGGTGTGTTCGGTTTGGGCTCATCAACCCTGGCGTCGCGTCTGCTGGGCGAAGGCAATGAGACACGTATTCGCAATGTGACCTCATTCGCCCTGTACTCCGCGCTCACCTGCGGTGTGGTGGTCGCCATTGCCGGGTTCCTGTTCGCAGACCCGATTACCGGCCTGATGGGCGCCTCCGGAGCATCCTTTGAACCGACCAAAACCTTCGTGCACCTGCTCTTTTTGGGTGCGCCGTTTTCGGTCGGCATGTTTACCCTGGAACAGCTGGTGCGTTCTGAAGGTTACGCCAAACAATCCATGTACGGCATTATCTGGGGCGTCGTCATCAACTCAATTTTCGATGTTCTGCTGATTGCGGTTCTCGGCTGGGGTATCGCCGGTGCCGGTTGGGCGATGCTCGCCGCAAACGCTGCATCCATGGTGTACTACCTGCAGTTCCTTATTCGCAAGAGCACCAACTTCTCCTGGAAACCCGGCGATTTTGTGATCGCCGGCGACATTATTAAACCCGTGTTCGCCGTGGGTGCCGCCGAACTGATTCAGAGTGCAAACCTGACCGTTTCCGCGCTGGTGCTCAACAATATTGCGGCAGGATACGGTGACGATTCTGTGGCCGCCTTTGGGCTGGCGATGCGCCTGAACATGGTACCTGAAATGCTGTGTATGGGTATTTGCATGGGAGGTATTCCGCTCTTCGCCTACGCCTACGGTGCTCGCAATCGAGACCGCGTGCGTTCGGCCCTGAAAACCGCCGCAATGGTATCGGTGGCAACCTCCATTATCTTCACCATTCCCGTCTTGATATTCCGTCGCCAGCTTCTTGAGCTCGTGGGCGACTCCTCGCTGGTCGCCACCGGCGAGAAAGTACTGGTCGCGCTCATGCTTGCCGCCGTGTTTAATGCCGTGAGCATCGTGTTCGTCTCGTGGTTCCAGGCCGCCGGTAAAGGCCTGCCCGCCACGCTCATGACCCTGGGCATTGCCCTGCTTTTCTTCCCCGCAGTCATCTTCGGCAATATGTGGTTCGGATTCGACGGCCTCACCTGGGCGTTCCCCTTCACCCAGATCTCGGCGTGCGTGCTGGGCGTGATCCTCTTCTTCGCAACCGGCGGTACTAAGGTGAAGGATGCGCCCGCATCGGGCACCCCCGAGCACGGCGTGACCGAGATTAAGGTTGAGTCTGAGTAGCGGGTCTGCACTTTCTTCATTCGCACCCGTGAAAACGCTCTGACCTGAGTGTATGCCCGAAGCGTTATATAGCGGTGACCCCTGGAAACAGAGTTTCACCGCTATATAACGCTTTTGGTATATATCGGGTAAAGCAGCTTGAAATAATATGCTCAAAACCGCATATAAGGTTCTGCCGTGCAGCGCAGTATCAGAAGTTATTCCGTCATGGAACGACCTGCATATGCCCCACACGGGCACAGCCGTGTATGATAAGCGAGGCGGCAGCCCCGCACTCAGGGGGAGCCAACCGGTTATATGCGTTTACCGGCATATAAGGAAAAACTTGCGGTATCGGCGCCATGTGAGGTTATTGCATGGCACGTACATATGCCGCAGGATTATTCCAGACTGGGTATATGCCCTTGTCAGGCTTATATGCCTATACCCCATGTGTTCGCACGCCGCCTACGTTCACCGACCATTACCCATAAGGAGGTACACCATGCCCCAGGCCGAGCATCTCGGTGTACCCGAAACACAGGTTGCCGGGGATACCGCATCGACGGCGAGTGCAGACGAGCTTTCCCGCGAAGTGCTTCATCAAAACAACCTGAGTGAAGATTCTCGAAACATTTACTTCCTCAAAGATGCCCCGGTGATGCGCGCCCTGCTTGCCCTAGGTATCCCTATGGCAACCGGGCTGGCGATCACCGCCATCTACAACGTGGTGAATTCCTATTTCGTGGGGCACTTTGGCACGGTTGAAGACCTTGCCGCGCTTATCTTCGGGTTTCCGGTGGTAGGCGTCATTACCGCGCTGGCTGGGCTTTTCGGGGTGGGCGCATCCACTCTCACGGCACGATTGCTGGGCGAGGGCAACACCGAACGCATTCCCGCAGTTACCTCTTTCGCCGTCTATGCTTCTCTAATCTTCGGCGTAGGGCTGGCGGTAGCGGGGATCTTTTTCGTTGATCCGCTCACTCGGCTGATGGGTGCCGGTGGTGCCACCTATGAACCGACTCGCTGGTTCGTGACCGTGCTGTTCCTTGGCGCCCCGCCCTGGATGTGCATGTTCACACTGGAACAACTGGTGCGCGCCGAAGGGTACGCCAAACAATCCATGTACGGCCTGCTATGGGGAGTACTCGCCAACCTCGTGCTGGATGTGCTGCTCATCGGCGTTTTTCATATGGGCGCGGCGGGCTCTGGCTGGGCTCTCATGGGGACAAACGTCGCCTGCATTATCTACTACATGCTGTTTCTGACCGCGAAGAGCAAGAATTTTTCGTGGTCGCTCAAGGATTTCACGCTCTCTGCCGACGTGCTTAAACCCGTGCTATCGGTAGGTTCCTCGCAAATGGTATCGAGCCTTTTCCTCGTTGTCTCGGCCCTGGTGCTCAATAACCTGGCGGTTAAATACGGCGATGCGGCGGTCGCCTCTTTCGGCGTTTCGATCCGTCTGATTATGGTTCCGCAAACCCTGTGTACGGGTATCTGCATGGGCAGTATTCCACTTTTTGCTTATACCTACGGTGCGGGGAATCGGGAGCGTCTGCGCGCCGCGCTCAAGGTCGCGGTGCTGCTCTCGATCGGAACCTCGGCGATATTCTCGATTCCGGTCTGGGCGTTCCGCGACTGGGCGCTATATCTTGCGGGCGGACCCAGCATCATCACGACGGGGGACCAGGTACTCACCGCCCTGCTTTTCTCAACCGTTTTCTATGCGTTAGTAATGCTGCTCGTCGCCTGGTTCCAAGCCTGCGGTAAAGGCGTGGCGGCAGTAGTTTTGACCGCGAGCGTGGGCGTTTTCTTTTTCATCACGGTCTTCGCGGGCGATACACTTTTTGGATTTACCGGCCTCACCTGGGCGTTCCCTGTCACGCAGATGGGATCGTGCGCGCTCGGGGTGGCGCTGTTTTGGGCGAGCGGGCGCACGCGCATCCGGCAGCTTGAAAAAGCGTAAGCACAGAATAAGCCGCCGGGCGACGAACCTCACCCAAAGATTACGCTATTTCCACCACGTATCGGTGATACCCACCGGAACCGTGCGCTTATGCCGACTGCGCAGGTAGATGCTCTCTAGTTTCTCGGCAACAGCGGGGTCAATCTCTTTACCCTCCAGGTAGTCGTCAATCTGCGGGTAGGTGATGCCGAGCTCGTCCTCATCGGTGCGCCCGGGGATACCGTCAAGCAGGTCGGCTGTCGGCGGCTTAGCCCACAGCCGCTCGGATGCGCCCAGAACCCTCAGAAGCAGCTGATTCTGCCGCTTGTTCAGCCCGGAAAGCGGCAGTATATCCGCTCCTCCGTCGCCGAACTTCGTGAAGAAACCGGTCACGGATTCCGCCGCGTGGTCGGTTCCGACGACCAGCAGAGACGGGTCGCCAGCGAGCGCATACTGGGCGATCATGCGGGCACGCGCTTTAATATTTCCCTTGTTGAAGTCGCTGATAGGCGTACCCACGGCAGCCGTGTATGCGGAGTCGAAGCCATCGACCGCATCCGCAATATTGAAGGTGACGGTGCGGTCGGGGGCGATGAATTCGAGGGCTTTTTGTGCGTCTTCTTCGTCGACTTGGGTTTTATAGGGCAGGCGTACCGCCATGAACTGCGCCCGGTATCCTTCAGCGTTGAGTTTTTCGCTGGCGAGCTGGCAGAGCCTGCCTGCCAGTGTGGAATCGATGCCGCCGCTAATGCCGAGCACGAATCCGTGGGTGCCGGTCGCTTTCGCGTAGTCGCAGAGGAACTGTACGCGCCGCTGTACTTCCTCACGCGCCTGTTCTTCGGTCATATTGGGATGAACACCCATCTGTGCCACGATTTTTTCCTGAAGTTCACGCATATTTCTAGTGTACGCGGGCGCCGTCTTGCTGAGGGAACGAAAGATAATGCAGCTAATCTAAAAGGTTCATCGAATCTTTTGCTCTAAAGACCTAATTTGCCGTTGTTTTTAGTCTAGAAATACTACAAAGTGTCGCGATGTATAAAACAGGCGGAACTATTTGCATTTTTGTTAACCTAGGGTAGGTTCACCGAATATTCTGTGAGCCTCACACATCGCACCGATAGACCTCGAATGAAAGTACACTATCATGAGCCAACAGAACTTTGACCCCAATCAATATGGTCAACAGCCCGCACAGGGTATGCCTCAGCCGGTCTTGGGACAGGCGCCAGATGCGCAGAGCAAGGCAACACTCGCACATATATCCGTTTTTCTCACCTGGATCGTCACGCTTATTATGTGGTCGATCTATAAGGATAAGCCCGGATACGAGGTTGTTAAACGTGCCGCAGCGCGTGCCTTCAACGTCTCGATTACTATTTCGATTGCAACGATTGTGGGTCTGATTATTCCCATTATTTTGGTCGCAGTTGCTGTAGCTGGGGACAACCGTGGGCTCGCGGTTGTAGCCCTTATTCTCATGGTGGTTGTGGCAATCGTTGTTGGTATATGGGGGATCGCTGGTGTCGTATGCCACATTATTGGCGCGGTGAAGGCCAATGCGGGAGAGACGGATTATAAGTACCCGTTGCCCGCCTTGAAGATCTTGAAAGATTAGTAAAGCCTAGAGCATAGACTTTCAGAGTCGATAACAATACCCCTGCAGTGAGACGCTCCTTTGATAAACCTGGAGCTTTCTGCTGCGGGGGTATTGCTTCATCATTTGGGATAACCTATCGAGTGAAACCGGCTTACAAAATGTCCCCAAAACTTCATACACATAGGCACGGACAAGGCTTTATACCAGTATCGGAATATAAGAATATGCTCTCGATTCCCCCCCCCCCACTGCCGGAGGAACCGAGAGCATATTCGTGATCGGTTATATACCGTGTGGACTATATACCGGAATCGGTATACAGCCAGGTCAGCGTGCTAACACATAGTTGGCGTATTCCGCACGCTATTTCGGCAAAGACGTATCTGTCTTTGGAGATTCCGTGGGCTCTGACGGACCTGGCAGTGAGCTATCCTTCGGGGATTCCGTGGGTTCTGACGGACCCGGTAGCGAGCCATCCTTTGGAGATTCCGTAGGCTCTGACGGACCTGGCAGACTGCTCTGCTGCTCGCTCAGCGGAACCACCTGGGCGCGTTCACCGGCTGCTCCATTCTGACCGCTCAAATCGCCGGTACCGTTGTGCAGGTGCAGGAAGAGCGCCGAAGGCTTCTCGCCCTCAACGCGGTGCACCTTCACCTCGCCGCCGTTACGGTCGGCAAAGAGACCCGGAACACCCGCGCTCTCACCCTCGAACCATACCTTCGGTGCGAACGGGTTGAAAGAGATCTTCTCAGTGGCATCAACATATTCGCCGCCAGCCTTCGCATTGCTCCACGTGTTCGTCGAAACCGCATAGTCAATGCTTGAAGCCGTGTCAGCTGTCAAACCCAGATCCTTGAGCGGCACACCCAGCACCATCACGTTTGTATCCATGATGTTCGTGTCGGTATCGCCCCAGGCGCCATTAAGCGGGTACCGGTTGGTTATTTCCCAGGTATCCCCACTCGCCTTCCACACCTTCACGAGCGGGTAATCCAGACCCTTTTCGGGCCCCACCTCAAGGTTGTAGTCGGGCTTACCGTCACGGTTGGTGTCGAGCGTTACCTGAAGCTGACGTCCCGGGTGCATGGAATCCCAAATACCCCAGGTCGAAATACCGAAGTAGATCTTACCGTCGTTCGGATTCTGCCCGGCTGCCTTGAGCGCCGGGGCATCCGAGGCGGCACCTACATACTGCAGATCCATGCTCTGACTTGAGGGAAGATCCAAATTCTCGGTGGGGATGCGCGGGCTCGCAGCCCCCAGCTCGAAGGCTCCCATCATGGACCGGTAGCCGCCCTGGTCCACATCCTGCCCGGCGAGTTTGACGGTGGTTTCGGTGGCTTTACCATTCTCAAACTGAATCTCGGAGCCTTGAACCTTCATCGTAGAGATAGGCTTCGGTGCCGCATGAACGGGCAGGCGTATAAGCTCCTCCCTGTCGTCCTGGTTCGCATCCCTCAAGAGTATGCGGCCGGAGACGCTCGCAATATACTGACGTTTGCCCGAGATAATAGGCTGGTACTGCCCATTAACATAGGCCATGGCAGTTTGCTCTTTCTCCAGGGTG
Organism: Rothia sp. HMSC069C01; assembly: GCF_001814655.1. NCBI lineage: Bacteria > Bacillati > Actinomycetota > Actinomycetes > Micrococcales > Micrococcaceae > Rothia > Rothia sp. HMSC069C01. The sequence goes on along the minus strand of NZ_KV817391.1, from coordinate 176,603 downwards.
GGATCAATGGTCTTTTCCAGGAAGGGGGTGTAGGTCGAGAAAGTGATAGGAACTTTTACGGTCTCGCCCGGTTCGACCGTCACCAAGGGCGGTACCCACGGACTTGAACCAGGGATTTCGGGACCATACTGGTACGAAAGCTCGTAGGTGTGAGCCACCGAATCCATATTCCGCACGACAATATTGCGGGTTACGGTATGGTCTTCACCATCGAGGGGATATTCGAGAACGCCGAATGATAGGGAAACCCGCTCGGGATTTTCCTCATCATAGACCAGAACCTTCGCGTTGACCGCCTTCTTAGCGTTCACGAAGCCAGACCCCATACGATCAACAGCGTATTTAGACCCTGCATTGTTGGTGAGATTGGTGTCTGCGCTGTTCATGATCGCAGCCTTCACCATTGCCGGGGTATAGTCTGGATGCGCCTGCATCACCTGCGCGGCAATGCCGGAGACATGCGGTGCCGCCATTGAGGTTCCGGTGTTGTAAACCCCTTCGGTGCCCTGGCCGACTGATGCCGAAAAAATATCGACTCCCGGTGCAGCAACATCGGGTTTGATGAATCCTTCGGTGCCGTGCTGGCCGCGAGAACTCATAGAATTGAGGCCGAATTCGAGCCTAGTAGGAATATGCGTTGCCTTCTTATAAGCCTCATTCGCTTCAACCTTGAAAGTTCCGGCCTCCACGTAGGGTTTTATGTCTGCGGCGAAGGCGGTGTTAATGCGGAACCCGGGGATTGTGGCGTTACCGCCAAATCCTTGCTGGGCAGGATAGTCCTTGAGGACGAGCAGCACGCCCGTGCCACCCGCCTGGGCAACATGATCGAAACGTTCGGCGGAAGTGCACTCGACCTTGTAGCTGTAGTCTACCTCCCAGTCGAGCATCACCCATTTACCCTTGATCTTTTCAGCTTCTTCAGGGGTGAAGGGCTTACAGCCGTCATGGTTGCGTTCGGGCGCGAGGGTTACATAGCCGGTGAGCTTATCGGCAGGTGCCTTATCGAGGGGGAAATTGAGTGAATAGTCACCGTCAATAAACTTAAAGTCCCTAAAGATGCCGTCAATAAAATCAAGGGGAATTCCGTTTTCGGGGCTGACAATTTTGAGCTGATCAGACACGCTCATAGTGCCATTGGCGTTCGCAACCGAAATGCTGGATGCGGCGTTGGCGGGGCTGCCCGAATCCGAGTAGGTATCGCCCACGCCGTTGAACTCATTAGCGTTACCCGCCGCCGTGACGGTGAGAATACCTTGCTGCGCGAGGGAATCCACCATAGCGGAGTCAGGGTCATCAGCCGGAGAAAATTCGCTGCCGAGGGACAGGTTGATGATATTGGCGCGATCCGAGAAGTCGCCGTCCTCATTGGGGTCTAGGGCACGGTCGAGCCCCTGCATCACCACGTTTGAGCTGCCCTGGCATCCGAACACGCGGATGCTCAGCAGCTGCGCCTTGGGGGCGGAACCGGGACCGATCTTCATGTTCTTGAGATCGTTTTCGGTGAGTTTGGAGTAGTCGCCGCGGAAGGTACTGCCGTCGGCATTCACCCCGTACCCCGCCGCGGTACCTGCCACGTGGGTGCCGTGCCCGCCGGTTCCATACCCTTCAGGACGGCAGTCGAGCGGATTATTATCGGGCTTAGGGGTCGAACCCGCGTCGAGAGCGTTGTAGTCATCCCCCACAAGGTCGATACCGCCAACCACTTTGGACCGGTCGATAAGCCCGGACTCGGCATCGGGCAGGTCCGTCAGAGTCTTGGCCTTTTCGTAGGCTTCTTTCGTGCCGGGACCGCCAAAGTCGGTGTGGGTGTAGTCAATCCCGGAATCGACCACAGCGATCTTGACGCCCTTACCGGTGTACCCGGTGCTTTCGGCCCAAGCCTGCACGGCCTTAGAGTCTATATCGCTATAAGCATTCATGCTCTTCTTCGCCACAATGGGGGTGATGCGCTCAACATCATCCCGCCCGGCAAGAGAACGGATTTTCTCAGCATTGCCGTGCAGGGCTACGCCGCGCATCGTATTGTGCACGGTATAACGTATTTCTGCACCGGAATCCTGAGCCGCTTGGCGAGCCTGATTCTCGACCTGATCCTTGATAGAGGTGGCCTCACCCTGCTTCTTAACGGGTTCCTGCTTATTGTGCAGAACCTCGTCGGGCTGGGTCTGCTCGTAGGCACCCTGACCCTTGAACTTAACGAAGACGAGCACATCTCCCTCCGCCTTTTTCATGGTGGGGGAGAGCGCATCTGAACTCTGCGGTGTGGGGGTTGCGACATACTGCCCGTTTTCGTTGATACCGCCCGGGTTTATATCTGCACTGGCAGGCGTGCCAAGCGCTAACAGAATACTTGTCGCGGCGGCAAGGCACCCTAAGGCGCCTCGTCTGCGATAATTCGGAGGCATATCATACTCCTTGATCCTTTGAAGGTAACAATGTACAGATGATGCGGAGTGAATATGTGTTAACCCTCGTAAGAAGCGGGGATACGCCCGAAAAGGTAGGATTTTCCCACCTTCTCGGGCGAAAACCGCTGCTCGCGGGGTGGATTAGGGGGAGGGGCTAACCCTCAGCCTTGAGCACGCCCTGGTTGTAGCGGTACAGGAACGCCGCCATCGCATCGCGGTGGATAGGCTCCAACGGGCGGTAGGTTTGATCCGGCCACCCGGTCGTCACCTTCTGCGCGGCAAGCCACTCGATCTCGCGGTAGAACATGCTGTTCGGGGCAACATCCTTAAACGTGGGCTTATCCGGTGCCGTGAAGGCCGGGCTGCCCGCGTACCGGTAGAAGAACGCCGCCATCGCATCGCGGTTAACCGCATCCTGCGGGCGGAAGGTACCATCCGCATACCCCGTCGTCAGCCGCTGCGCCGCAAACCACTCAATCTCCTTGTAGAACTGGTCGCCGGGAGCCACATCCTTGAACGTGGGCGTGCTCGGCGCGGTGAACTGCGGCGAACCCGCTAAGCGGTAGAAGTACGCCGCCATGGCGGCACGGCTCGTATTCTCGGCGGGACGGAACGAACCATCCGGATAACCGGTCGTGATACGCCGCTGCGCCAGCCAAGCGATCTCGGTGTAGAACATATCGCCCTCCTTCACATCCGTGAAGCGCGGGGCAGAAGGGGTCTCCGTGCTCTGCTCGCTCACCGGAAGCACCTGGGCGCGCTCGCCGCTTGCACCCTGGGAACCCGAGAGGTCCCCGGTGCCGTTGTGCAGGTGCAGGAAGAGAGCCTTAGCCGAACCCGCATCCGAGGCGCGGTGCAGCGTCAGCTCGGTGGTGGGGGCATCCGCGAAAATCCCGGGGATGCTCGACTCGGTACCGCTGAACCACACCTTCGGGGCGAAGGGGCTGTAGGTAATCCAGTCGGTCTGGCTGACGTTCTCCCACTCGTACTGGGTGATGGAATCAACGCTGTAGCGAATCTGCGGGGCGTTTTCGGCCGTCAACCCCAGATCCTTCAGGGGTACGCTCATGATGAGTGTGTTTGTGTCCATCATGTTTGTATCGGTATCGCCCCAGGCGCCGTTGAGCGGATAGTAGGCGAGGTGCTCCAAAGACCCGTTTTTGTAGCCCATCAGGCGCACGATCGGGAAGTCCAACCCTGCGGAACGGTCGGTTTTGAGCACATAATCGGCGCGGTTATTGCCGTCCGTATCAATATTGACCGTGAAGGTGTTTTCCTCAGAGATCACATCCCAGTTCCTCCACGTGCTGATGCCGAAGGAAAGCGTGCCTTCGTTCGGGTCTTTGCCCGCATCCTTGAGCGCGGGCGCGCTCGAGGCCGCACCCACATGCTGCAGGTTCGCCTTCATATCGCTGCTGACCCACAGGTTGCTCGGGTTAACACGATTCACCGATGCGCCCCACTCGAAGGCCCCCAGCAGGGAGCGGTATCCGCCCTGGTTCAGCTCGGTGCCCTCTAATGTGACTCGCGTCTGGGAGGAGCCAGCGGGAACCTGCACGTTATTGCCCGCAACCTTCATGGTCGAAACCGGTTTGGGCGCTGCATGCAGGGGAACGCGCAGGGTTTGGTCGCCTTCGGTCAGCTTAATACGCCCGGATTCGGAGGCGATAAACTGCCGTGCCTGCTCGGGAACCACAGTCTTACCCGTATTCACATCGATGGAGGACTGGGTCTTTTCCATCGCCGGGTCCATAGTTTTCTCCAAGCGTGCAGGGTCGATCGTGACCTTCACCTGGAAATTCTTCTTCTCACCCGGCTGAACCGTAATGCTGGAAGGCATCGAGAATTCAACACCGGGCATATCGGTGCTTCCCGCATAGGAAATCGAGTAGGTGTGCGCCTTGGAATCGAAATTCTCAACCGTCATCTCGCGGGTGAGCGACTGCTGACCCGCATCTGCCGCATATTCCAGCACGCCAAAAGTCTGCGAGACCTGCTCGGGACGGTCCGCGTTGTACAGAAGTACGCGGGTATCGACGGCAGCCTTCGCATCGATGCGCCCTGAACCCACGCGATCCACCGCGTAGGTATGCCCAGCGGCATCGTGCAGGTCATGATCTGCGCTGTTCATCATCGCCGCCTTGATCTGAATCGGCGAATAATCCTGATGCGCCTGCAACACCTGCGCCGCCACACCGGAGGCAAAGGGCGCAGACATCGACGTACCCGTGTACTGAATCGAGCCCGTTCCGGTACCCACGGCGGCAGAGGAAATATTATTCCCCGGTGCAGCGAGATCGGGCTTCGTGTACCCGTACGAGCCGTGGAACCCGCGTGCGCTCGAGGTTGTCAGCTCATCAAATTTACCGCTCTGAACGCGCAGACCACCCTTGAGGTCTTCGCCCAGGCGAATCTCTAGGGTGCCAGCCTGTGCAGTCTCGCGAACCTTATCGGATGCGCTCTTCGCCACCCTGAAGCCCGGAATAGTTTCGTTCCCGGCGATCCCCAGTTCGGCGCGCTCTTCCTGGGAGGACAGGACGACGCCTTTAGCGCCAGCTTTCTCAGCATTGTCGAAACGGACTTTCGAGCCGCACGAAATAGTGCCGTCTTCGTTCGCCCACTCGATAAAGACCCACCGATCCTTGAGCTTGGCGGAGTCTTCGGCGCTGAATGCCTCACACCCGAACTTATTCGATGCGGGCGCCGCAACGACTTGACCCCGCAGGGTCTCTTCGGAGGCTTTCGAATAGTTGTAGTCCACCGAATAGTCGCCCGGAATCTTCCCGGCAATCTGGCTGGGGGCAAGAATCTGCGCCGCATCCATGGTGTAGGTTGAACCCACAGAGTTCGCCACCGTCAGCGCCGAAATGGCATTCGCGGGCTGGCCAGAGTTCGAGTAGGTATCGCCTGCACCGTTGTATCCGTTCGCGTTACCCGCCGAGACAACGGCGAGCACACCCTGGCGGAACAGCGTTTCGACGGCGTAGGATTCTGGGTCATCTTCGGGCGAGAACTCGCCGCCAAGAGACATGTTTACCACCTGGGCGCGGTCTGAGAAATCGCCGTCGCCGTTGGGGTCGAGCACCTTATCGAGAGCCTGACCCACCAGGTTGGTGGCGCCGCTGCACCCGAAGACGCGGAAGCTGTACAGCTGGGCATCCGGTGCAGAACCGGGGCCGATCTTCATCTCGCCCAGTTTCTCAGGTGTCAGCGTGGAGTAATCGCCGCGGAAGGTCTTGCCCTGCGCATCCACGCCCCAACCAGCCGCAGTACCCGCCACGTGGGTGCCGTGTCCGCCGCTGATGCAGTCGATAGGGTTGTTATCGGGCACTGCCGTGTTCAGGCCGTTGTAGTCGTCACCGGCAAGATCGTACCCTCCTAAGAACTTCGCGGGGTCGTAGAGACCGGAGGATGCTTCCGGCATGTTGGTGAGTTTCGTGGCCTCGTCAAAGGCTTCTTTCGTGCCGGGCCCGCCAAAGTCGGCGTGCGTATAATCAATCCCCGAATCGATTACCGCAATCTTGATGCCCTTGCCGGTATACCCGGTGTTTTGCCGCGCCCAATTCTCGGCGGCCCCGGTATCGACGACGGAACCCGCATTTTGACGGTATTTCGGCACGATCGGGCTGATGCGCTCAACGTCCGGGCGGGACGCGAGATCACGAATCGCCTGGGCATCACCCATGAGCGCCACGCCCGGCATCACGTTATGGGTGGTGTATAGAACTTTTGCGTGCGATTCTCCCGCTACGGACTGCGCCTGTGACTCTACGCGGGTCTTGATCGCCTGCACCTGTGCCTGAGCGTTCACGGGTGCCTGTCTGTTCTGCAGAACCGCCCGCGGCTGGGTCTGCTCATAGGCACCTTGACCCTTGAACTTGACGTAGACCGGTATGGTGCCCTGCGCCTTTAGCATGCTGGGGGAGAGTACCTGCTGCTGCGTGTGCTGTTGTGAGGTTCTCAGGTCTGGGTCTTGCCCTCTCAACGGTGTCTCTGCTGCGTTGAGTGGTACCGCCGTGGAGGCGATAAGACCGAGCCCCAGAACCGCCGATAACCCGATGCGGGTACACGCCCGCCAGGTGTTGGTGGATGCCATGATGCTCCTTGTGTTTGATAGTGTCGAACCCGAGTCAGCACTTTTGGTAACTATGGTTCGGTGTGATATGCGAGCGCATCGCGTTTTAAAAAAACGATGTGTCTTGCACTATCAATTCTAAGAAGTTTTACTCTAAAGTTTTATCAAGGACACCAAAAATATTTATAAAATTTATACATAAATGTAAATTCTTTACTTCTATAGTTTATATATTCCCTCAAAACATCCGGTATTCGTGCCACAAAAATCTACCGTATAAATATGGTGCGCGCTATGATAAAAAGACCAAAAACACCGAATAAAAACCTTGTCGAAGCTGAGTTGCTCGTATCGTCGAGCACGGTAAGGATGCTGTGCCCGGCTCGCATGGAAGTCTGCATCAGACCCGACGGGGTGGGGCAGCAGCCTCAAGAATGGAATATTGTCATGAGTCAGCCAAATTTTGATCCCAACCACAACCCCTATCAGCAGAACCCGCAACCTAACCAGGGACAGTACCAACAGCCGTACCCACCAGGGCAGCCTATATATGTGACTCAACAAACCAACGATGTCAGCACGGTTGCCATGTGGGGACATCTTTCCGGGCTTTTAGGTGGGTTTATTATTCCACTCGTTATCTGGGCTATCTACAAAGATAAGCCCGGGTACGAACTGGCACGCCGCGCCGCCGCGCGGGCCTTCAATTTTGGGCTGACGGGATATCTTATTGTTCTTATCACCCTGCTGAGCGGGTTTGTCTATATTTTTACGATGGTCGTACCCGGTATGGCATCGACTAACGATCCGAGCACCGCTGTTTCCAGTGCCATGGGGATGTTCGCACCCATAACCCTCATGGTTCTGATAAGCTGCGTTGTTCAGATTATGATGATTATTTTCCAGATTATCGCCGCGGTTAAATCAAACTCTGGTGAAGACTATAAGTACCCTCTGCCCACTCTGCCTATCCTGCGATAGTACCGAGGCGACGGGCGCATCGGGCAGGGGCCTACCTCAATCCTTACCGAAGAAGAGCCGAGGTAAAACTCGTACACGAAACCACGAAACACAGAGACGACAACACACAGAACGGGTGAAAACATGAGCCAGTCAAACTTTGACCCCAACCAAGACCCCTACCAGCAGAATCCGCAGCCTAACCAGGGTCAGCAGCCATACCCGCCGGGATACAACCCACAGCAGCCGGGCCAAGGCTACCCACAACCGGGTTACGGGCAACCGGTCTATGTGATACAGCAGCCCACCGACGTTAACAACATGGCGATGCTCGCGCATCTTTCCGGGATTGCAGGATTCTTAATTCCGCTGATCTTCTGGGCGGTTTACAAAGACAAGCCCGGCTATGAGCGAGTACGCAGCGCCGCCGCACGAGCCTTCAACCTGGGCGTGACCATGGTTATCACTATTTTCAGTTCATTCCTGCTGCTGGTTCTGCTGATGGTAATATCCCTCATCATAGGGGCGCAAAGCCAATCCGGCGAGCCATTTATGCTGTTCTTTACAATGTTTCCCATACTGTGGCTTCTGATCGCAGGCTTGGGCGTTACCGCTGTCGTGTTCCACATTATCGGGGCGGTTAAAGCAAATTCTGGTGAGGACTACAAATATCCTCTCCCCACGATTCCCATGTTGCATTAAGGTAGGCGGCATATACTGTAAAACACAGCCCAACACGCTGCATTGAGGAGGTTCTTATGACCTACGACCCTAACTACAACAACGGACAACCGAACTACCAGAATCAGCCCGGTTATAACCAACAGCCGGGTCCGGGGTACAGCCAGCAACGGCCAGAATATAACCACCAAGGTATTACCCCGGACGCAAAAAACATGGCGATATTCGCGCACCTCTCATCGCTTCTCGCCATGCTGCTGTCGCTGAACACGCTGAGCTTCATAGCCCCGCTCATCTTCTGGCTCATCTACAAAGACAAGCCCGGCTATGAATTCACCAAAGAATCATCGCGCCGCGCCTTCAATTTCAACTTCTCCATGTGGGTTATTAACACCGCCGCATTCCTCCTGATGGTTATCACATTCTTCATCCTGTCTCCGATATGGTTTTTGGTGGTATCAGTCACCGGCATACTCATGATTATCTTCCACATCTTAGGCGCTATCGCGGCTAATCGCGGTGAAATGTACAACTACCCTATGACCTTCATCAAGATTCTCAAATAAGAAGGTTCATGCGGTACCTGGGGCATACACCCGGGCATAATTCATGGATGCGCGCTCGCGGCAGGTTGCCCCGGGCGCGCATCCTGTATGTTGGCCCTCCAAAGTGGCTTTTACCGCCGAATCACGGGGTTTACGCCGCAGAGACTCACGGAAAAGATGTGTTGCAACCGCTAAATAATAGATGCACCATCACAGGGGCGCGTTATGATTAACAAATGTGTGCCTAAGGGGTTTGAAGAACCCGCGCACGGCCGCCGAAACGGCGGGGAGTACATCCTAGAGGAGCAAGAATGTCAGCTGTTGTGATCGTGGGCGCCCAGTGGGGCGATGAAGGTAAAGGTAAGGCAACCGACCTGCTCGGACCCCGCGCGGACTACGTGGTCAAGCCGAACGGCGGCAACAACGCTGGGCATACCGTGGTGGTGAACGGCCAAAAATTTGAGCTTAAGCTGCTGCCCGCCGGCATTCTGAGCGAGAACGCAACCCCCGTAATCGGCAACGGCGTGGTGGTGAACCCGGAGGCACTTTTCTCTGAGATTGAGGGTCTGCAGGCGCGCGGCGCCGACACCTCTAAACTCAAGATTTCGGCAAATGCTCACCTGGTGGCACCGTACCACCAGACGATGGATAAGGTCACCGAACGTTTCTTGGGTAAGCGCGCGATCGGCACGACCGGGCGCGGTATTGGGCCTGCCTATATGGATAAGGTAGGGCGCTTAGGTATTCGTATGCAGGATATTTTGGATGAGTCGATTCTGCGGCAGAAGGTTGAAGGCGCGCTGCGGCAGAAAAACCAGCTGCTCGTGAAGGTCTATAACCGCCGCCATGTTGAGGTAGACGAAATCGTGGACTATTTCATGTCTTACGCCGAGCGGCTCAAACCTATGATCGTTGATACTACTCAGTTGCTCAATAAGGCACTTGATGAGGGTAAAACCCTGCTCATGGAGGGCGGCCAGGCGACCTTCCTCGACGTCGATCACGGTACCTACCCGTTCGTGACCTCCTCAAACCCGACCGCCGGGGGCGCCTGCGTGGGGTCGGGTGTTGGCCCCACCCGTATTTCTCGCGTGATCGGTATTCAGAAGGCATACACCACCCGCGTGGGTGCCGGTCCGTTCCCCACAGAGCTCTTCGATAAGATGGGCGATTTTCTGCGTACAACCGGCGGCGAGTTCGGCGTGAACACGGGGCGTCCGCGCCGATGTGGCTGGTACGATGCGGTGCTTGCACGCCAGGCGGTGCGCATCAACGGGTTTACCGACCTGTTTATTACCAAGCTGGATGTGCTCACCGGTCTTGAGAAGGTCCCCGTATGCGTGGCGTATGAGGTGGACGGCGTGCGCTTTGACGAAATACCGATGACACAGACCGATTTTCACCACGCGAAGCCGATTTACGAGTACTTCGACGGCTGGAACGAGAGCATTTCGGATGCGAAAACCCTGGACGAGCTGCCCGAGAACGCCCGCAAATATGTGCATAAGCTTGAAGAACTTTCCGGCTGCCGCATCTCGGCAATCGGCGTAGGCCCCGACCGCGACCAGACCATTGTGGTCCGTGACTTGATGGATTAGGTTCTTTTCTTCTCCCTCCCAGAAAAGGGCTCTTTATTCCAATAAAGCGGCGTTTTTAATGCTTTATTGGAATAAAGAGCCTTTTTACGTTGTAGGAATGATGCAGAATTAAATGATGGATAATGTGCAAAATATTTTGCCGGTGATAGCTGCACTGGCGAATGATGAATCCCGAGAAATGTATGCCAAGGTTATCGTGCAGGATGTGCCGAAAACGCCTAACTATCGTGATCGTAAACTGTTGGCGCGTCTTGAAGCAGTCAGGCTCATTGAGAAGTCAGAGGATGGGCTTTGGCAGGTTACCGAGGTATTCTCCGACTACTTGAGTCTTTTGAAATCCGCGAAAAACCAGGTAACAGATGATGTTGAGCGGTTTTTAGTCAAGGGACGAGTGCATACCTGGCCCTCACGTGCGCAGGATAAGAATGCTCTTTTGCGTTGGATTCTTCAAAAGAGTATTCCTGCCTCCGAGCAGTTTTCGGAGCGTGAGGTGAACGAGCGCATCAGGCAGTACACAGATGACCCTGCCTTGGTGCGTCGCTACGGCGTGGATCACGGAATACTTGAGCGGGACCCCGCAACTCAGATCTACCGGCGCATTCGATAAATCCCCTGCATAAAAAGAGCCTTTATTTGAATAAAGCGGCGAAAAATACTCTTTATTCGAATAAAGGCTCTTTTTAGCACCTGGGGGCCTACCCCTACACTTAACCTATGTCGTATGTAACCGGTGCTATTTATCCGCAGCAGGACCGCATCCGTATGGGGGTTACCCAGTCCGAGGCGCTTGATGCTTACCGTGAGGGCGGCGCAAGCGTGGCGCTCGGCTACATGACCCCGAACGCGCGGGAGCTGCGCGAGCTTCAGCAAACCTTTAACCTGCACGAACTTGCGCTCGAAGACGCCTCGCACGGGCATCAGCGCGCCAAACTTGAAAGCTACGAAGGCTCCCTGTTTGCGGTGGTACGCCCCGCCATCTACCTGGATGCCGAAGAAGAGGTGCGTCTAGGCGAGATGCACATGTTCTTGGGGCGTGACTACCTGCTGAGCATCGTGAACGATCAGATACATTCGCAGCAGGCAGTGTACGAACGCTTCAACCTGATCTACGCCACTCCGGACGGCTCGCCCATACGCCTGCTGCACCGCATCATCGACCAGACGGTAGACGGTTACATGCCGGTGCTCGAAGGGCTCGAAAACGACGGCGATGAAATTGAGGATGCGCTCTTCAAAGAAACCGGCGCCGGCGACCGCACACTGTCACGCCGCACCTACGAACTGCTCAACCAGGTTGCCGATTTTCAGCGTGCCTGCAAACCGCTCGATATGATGCTCGCGCGCATCATGCAGCAGATTCGTGACGGCGTACTTGACGTCAGCCCCTATACGGGTGCTACCGCAACCGAAATCGCGCAGGAGAAGGATGAGCTGCAACGGCAGTTCCGCAATATTCAGGATCACGTGGTGCAGGTTAAGGAGCGCCTAGAGGATCTGCGCACGTCCCTGCAGAATACGTTTACGGTGCACGATACGATTGTGGCGCAGCAGCAAAACGAAGATATGAAGCGTATTTCGGCGGGTGCCGCAATCCTGGTGGTGCCCACAATTATCGGGTCTATCTACGGTATGAACTTTGAGGATATGCCCGAGCTGAAGTGGACTTACGGATACCCGGCATCGCTCGTGCTCATGGTGGTTGCGTGTGTGGTGGTGTATCTCTTCTTTAAAAAGCGTGGCTGGTTCTAGCCGTAATATTAAGCATTTTAGAAGAGTATATTAAAAATATTCTCACGGTATTTAGTATTAGAAATATCGAATAAAATCTAGAGTTTTCGGTGGTCTGCATGTTGTCGTTAGCGCTCTATTGCAGCGAAGTGAGGGCATTGTAGTGTATGAACACTTTGTAGCGACAACTCGTCACAGAGTGGCGTTAAGCTCTTTTGTATTAAGGGTAGGATGTTGCTACATTAAGGGTGTCCTAACTCAATAGATCAACGAGGATTACACATGTCTTTCACGTTTGCATCACGCCAGCGCACCCTCAGACGCATCTGCGCACTCACTCTCGCAGGCACCATGCTCTTGCCCGCAACTCCGCTTTTGGCTGTGAACGCTCACGCCGATTCCGGTGTAGCGGTAGCCGCCGAACAGAACCAAAGCACCGGAAATATCACCTGGGGTATCAAAACCTCATTCCGCAACTACATCGGCGAACCGTACAAGGTCAGCGAAGGTGCAAGCTACAACTCCACCGACCTGTTCACCTTCCCCAACCAAGAAACCAAAGTTTCTGAGGACGGTAACCAAGTTTCACTTCAGGGATCCGGCAAAGTTCAATATATCTCGCACTGCGCCGACCGCAATAAACCCGAAGAATGCTCGTTGAACCTAACGCTCTCAAACCCGCGCATCGAGGTGGATGCGGCACAGGGCACCGGTACGCTCTACATGGTTGTGCGCACCAAAAATTACACCTCCGGGCAGTGGGAAGGACCCCACGAAATCCCGATGGCGAAGCTCTCGCTCAAGACCGCTCAGCAGAGTGAAAAAGACGGCGTTGTCACCTGGAGCAATGTTGCGGCTAATCTCACCGCCGAAGGTAATCACGCATTCTCGAACTTCTACGAAGACGGCGTGGGGCTGGACGCTCTCACCTTTTCGTATTCCGGTACTCAGGCGAAAGATGCCCAAAACAGCGGCTATAAACTGGGTGAGAGCCTGAACTCGGGTACCGATATTAATAATCCGCAAAATACCGTGCGCGCGGGCTCTTATCTTTTCTACGCGGCAGGTAAAAGCTTCGGCGGCGGGGCGGATGCACGCTACGCGGTCATCGACCCAAAGACTTTGCAGCAGACAGAGTCTGCAACCCTGCCGATGGGTTCCAGCGCGCACTTTGCCGCCAATCCCGCCACCGGCGATATCGTGTTTGTGAACGCGAATACTCGCGCCTTGGAGCGCTACCGGGTAGATGAATCCGGCAAGCTTGTATCTCAGGGTACTTTCGCGGGTGTCACCTTCAGCGAATCCGAAAATATTCTGGCGCTCGGTTACAACGAAGCGACCAACAGCTGGGCTGTGCTCACCGCCGATAGCAGCGGGCAGGCGCGGTACGTCAACGTCGCCTCTGATGGCACGGTGAAAGCGCAAACCGTCAAATCTCCGCTGGACTTTGACCCCTCGGTGGCACACGCCGATGACCTGAGCGAATATTATGGCGACGTTTTCACCGGAAGCACCCGCACGCTTGCGCCGCTGCCCGACGGCTCGTTCCTATACAGCCCCAATAAATCTGTGTACAACGAAGAGGGCAATAAGATTCAGAACGGTCAGCTGCTACATCTGAGTGCTCAGGGTATTTCGGTGGTTGAGCAAACCCAGCCCAAGGATGCGGAAGAGGCAGCCAGCCTCAACGGCCTGCTCACCACCCCGGACGGATACGTCTACCGGTGGAATAACTACGCCGCAAGCGCCAGTGCCGTGCAGGTTCTCAAGTACGATGGTTCTTCCTTCACAACGGTGCGCGAAAGCTCCACCGCGCCGCACGGTATGGGGGCGATCGCATCGTTCTTCACCGCTGGCGACAAGATTGTGGCAGTCGATTCCGCAAACGGCCGCCTGGTCTGGATGTCAAAGACCCTTGAATTTGATCACGATGTGCCGCTCTCTGACTTGCGTTCGACCGATAAGAGCGGGTCGTACAATGCGCTTGAGCTGCCGAATGGGGATATTATCTTCCCCACGATGGTTGAGAAGAATGACGGTCTGGAATCTAACCTGTGGCTCAACCGTCTGGTGAATACAGCTAAGACACCGGAACCCGAACAGCCGAAACCTGCTGACCCGGCCCCGGAACCAACCCCTGAACCGACGCAACCCACGCCCGAGCCCAGCAAACCGGCTGAAACACCGACTCCCGAGCCATCGGAAAGCTCCGAGGCACCAGCGCCTGAGCCTACCAAACCTGCTGACCCTGCTCCAACCCCTGAACCGAGTAAATCAGCTGACCCGGCCCCGACGGTCCCCGCACCGGAACCGTCGAAGCCTACCGAGCCAGAGCCCAGTAAGCCTGCCGAACCTGAGCCGAGTAAACCGGCAGAGCCCGCTCAGTCGTTCTCGGATGTGCACGAAGGCGATATGTTCTACCGCGAGATTACCTGGCTCGCCGGGCAGAACATCACAACCGGCTGGGTCGATGGCACGTTCCGCCCGCACGAAAGTATCGAACGTGAGGCTATTGCGGCGTTCTTCTATCGTATGTCCGGATCGCCCGAGGTACAGCTGCCGAAGGAATCCCCCTTTACCGACGTGAAGGAAGGCGACCCCTTCTACAAGGAAATCATCTGGTTCCAGCAGCAAGGTATTACAACCGGCTGGCCCGATAAGACTTTCCGTCCTCACGACCCCGTCAGCCGCGAGGCTATGGCCGCATTCTTCTACCGTTACTCTGGGAAACCGCCGGTTGAGGTGCAGAATGCGCCCTTCAAGGATGTTCCCGAACAGAACATGTTCTACCGTGAAATTGCCTGGCTGCATGACAGCAAGATTACGACCGGTTGGGATGACGGAACTTTCCGTCCCCACGAGAGCATCAGTCGTGAGGCTATGGCGGCGTTCCTGTACCGTTACGCACACCGTGGTTAATCCGTAACCGTGCTGGCTCCCCGCGCACCGCATCGTTCGGTGGTGGGGAGCTTTGCTCTGCCCGAAAACCCTAAGCGGTCATACCGTAATCTTCGCGGATGCGGCGGCGCACGTCCCGGCGTTCCCGTTTGAATTTGGTGCAGGCGTCTTTGGGGTTTTCGCACTCCCACAGGTCCCATTCGCTCACATCAAGCCCCATCATGGCGACTTCCAGCAGGCCCAGCATATTGAGGAACTGCGCGGTATTAATCCTAAAATCACCGGAACCCGGGCGGCTCTCGGTGGCGAAAGCATACCCTTCCAAGGGCAGCACCCGCGGCGCCCAATGCTTATACCAGGCATCGCCGTAACGGAGGCTGCAATACATACGCGTCAGCGCCAGTTTGGTGCCCTGAATCCGCTCGAAACGAAGACCAATCTCAAGCTGATCGTGCGGGAAAACCATCAGGATAGCGTTCTGCGCCGCCCGGCGTAATTCGTGAAGATTTTGTTGAAATCCGGCCTCGCCATAACGATGCTGAGTGAGCATCCGGGTGCAGGAATTTGACGCTGGGGCGACCTGCAGACAAACACGCTCGGCAATGAGCTGTTCTAAATCGCGGCGAATGGCCTCTATATTGAAGGTTTCGTGGTGTACGAGCGTTCCCGTGGACATGAGGAACTGATGATCGGCGCTAACAATATCCTCGGCGGTTGCAACGATGCGGGATGCGCTCAGGGGGTGCTGTGCCATAGGTGCTGATCCTCTCTCGGTGGGGTACCGCCCCGTGAAAGTGCGGGGTTTTTTTCTGATACCTCGACGGTACCTAGGCACCCTGACACTTTAACCGTGCCGAGCCGCCAAGAGAGGTTTTATACAGCATATATTCCAGATAGGGAATGTGGAATATATACTCTGACAAGTTTATATACCGTTTTTGGAATATAGCTATGTGGGTTGATAAAGAGATGGAAGAGCCCATGTGTATTCATGGGTGCAGGGCGGCGACGAATCCAAGCTCACCTCTGAGACGCTGTGGGAAAGCCTGAAGGCGGTCAAGGAGAAGCACGCTCATAAGGTAGATTCCGATATGTTCTATCTGAACGCGGGAATTACCGCGGCCCTAGGCGTGATCGAGGAAATCGATAAGAACATCTAGTATGCGTATCACAGCGACAGCACCCTTGCCCGGAACCCTCCAGGGATTCCGGGCAAGGGTGCGGTCGTACTGGTTCACATTGTGTAGTATGCGGATGCGTTCGTTTTTCACCCCACAACGATATTCAAGGCATACTATAAAAAAGTGTGTTCTCATGGTTAATACATGCCATTAACCACGCCTTGGAGGATGTCCATGAGCACTCTAGAAGAAAAAGCGCAGCATGTTGCCGATGCTCTCAATAAAGACCACGTCAAGCAGGCGGTACGCATCACGGCAACTGCCTCTAAGACCCCGCTGCCAAAGACCGCCTCAAAATTTGGGGGCATTCCTTATGTACCTGTGGGTGCTTCGGCACCGACAAACTCCAGTGGTCAGCCCTTGGGGATGATCGCGCAGATTAACTGTGCAGAGCTGCCGCCGAATGATATCTATCCAAAAACTGGCATGGTGCAATTCTGGATAGACCCGAAGGACGAGGCGTGGGGGTTTGATGCCGCGAAGCCTGCATCTCAGGAGAACTGGCGGGTTATCTATTACAAGAACGTGGGCAGGCCAGACCCGAACACGACTCTTCCTGCCATAGAACCCAAGGACAACTGGCCTGTTGAACCCACACAGACCGAGTTTGCGCTTTCGTTCGAGGCGATCGAGCAGGGTATTACCGGCGCCGCCAATTACTACTATGAAGATTTCGCGCGCGTGTGGAATAAGATGTACCCCGAATCGCAGCTTGAAAGCTACCAGGAGGCGCAGGGTGCCGCTCTTACGATTGAGGAGAACGATGAATTCTCGAAGATCGGTGGGTATCCCTACTTTGTGCAGAGCGACCCCCGGTTCTTCAATGAGGCTCTGCAGGGGCATACCGTGAACCTGTTGACCATTGTTTCTGAGGTGGACTGGGCAGAACCCCATGACGGTTCACCTAAGCTCATGTGGTGCGGCGGAGGCGCGGCAAACTGGCTGATAACGCCCGAACAGCTGGCGGCGGGTGACTTCTCGAACGTGATCTTTGAGTGGTCGAGCAGCTAACCGACCCGCTCGATAATTCTTATACAGGGGGTTGTGGTGTACTCAAGATACTTGATACGCCACACCCCCTGAATCTTTGGGGCGCCTAGAGTCATGCTCCGAATCATGCAGCGTGTGGCCTTCCAAAAAAATACACCGTTGAATAAGCGCACGAGTGACGAAGTTCTGTGCGCGCCCCCGCAAAATGTGTTCTGATGGTTGTAGCACTGAACCAACCACCCGGAGGAACATATGAATACCACCGAGCAGAATGCAGCTAAAAATACCGAAGCGCAGGTGCGTCGAGTCCTCGACGTTATGAATCAGGGAAAACTCAAGCAGGCTATCAGGATTACGGCAACCCCATCGCAGCAGCCGTTGCCGAAGACCGCCTCCAAGTTCGGGGGAGTGCCGTACCTGCCTGTAGGAGAGTCCGTGCCGACGAATGCATCCGGCCAGCCCTTGGGGATGATTGCGCAGATTAACTGTGCGCAGCTGCCGCAGAATAATATTTATCCGAAGAGCGGCATGCTTCAATTTTGGATTGACCCTCACGACACCGTGTGGGGGTATGACTATAACAAGCCTGCGGTTCAAGAGAACTGGCGGGTGCTCTACTACGAGAGCGTGGGTGAGCCGAACCCGGATGCGCCGCTGCCGGTGATTGACTGGGATGCGATCGGTTGGCCTATCGAACCGGAAAGCGTGGAATTTGCGCTCTCGTTCAGCGTAGTCGAGCAGGGAGTTACCGGTACTGCGCACTACTACTATCCCGATTTTGCACGAGTGTGGGACGAGCTGTATCCCGAGGATAAACTGCCCACGGGAGACGACGAGCGGGCGAGGATTCAGCGGACGGAAGCTGTTGAGGAGCTTACTCTCCCGTATGAGGAGAGCGATGAGTACTCTCGGATTGGCGGTTACCCCTACTTTATTCAGAATGACCCGCGGGATTTCGACGAGAACCTGCAGGGGCACACGGTGAACCTGCTGACCATTGTTTCTGAGGCGGACTGGGAGTCAGAGGAAGAAACCCCGGAACTTCTCTGGGGCGATGCGGGCTCCGCAAACTGGCTGATAACGCCCGAGCAACTGGCGGCGGCCGACTTCTCAAACGTGATTTTTGAGTGGTCGAGTTGCTAGATAAGAAATATATATGCTGGTGACGCAATTGCTTGCATGTTCTAATTCCCGTCATAAACCGACACAAACGACACATTGCTACGCGCACTTGGCGCATCCGGGGACCGTGGCACAGTATAGGGTTGAGTACCTCTGTTCCTCGACCTTGGCGCATCATTCGGCTGCGCTAAGCTAACCAGGAGTCATGCATGGCTGAACATACTTTCGGATTCCGCACCCGCGCCCTGCACGCGGGCGGCACCCCGGACGCTGAACACGGCGCCCGCGCGGTCCCTATCTACCAGACCACCTCATTCGTTTTCAAAGACACCGACGATGCCGCCAATCTCTTCTCCCTGCAGAAATACGGCAACGTCTACTCGCGACTATCGAACCCGACCGTTGCCGCGCTGGAAGAGCGCATTGCATCCCTAGAGGGTGGTATTGGGGCGGTGGCGACTGCATCCGGCATGGCCGCCGAGTTCATCACCTTCGCCGCGCTCTGCCAGGCGGGCGACCATATTGTGGCATCCTCCCAGCTGTACGGTGGGACAGTCACCCAGCTGGATGTCTCCCTGCGCCGGTTCGGTATCGAAACCACTTTCGTGGAAGGCACCGACCCTGCGGATTACAAGGCGGCGCTGACCGAGAACACAAAGGCAATCTACACGGAGGTTGTCGCCAACCCCTCCGGCGAGATCGCAGACCTTGAAGGGCTCGCCGCTGTAGCCCATGAGGCGGGAATCCCCCTCGTCGTAGACGCTACTATCTCAACCCCATACCTGATTCGCCCGCTGGAACACGGGGCCGACATCGTGATTCACTCCGCCACCAAATTCCTGGGCGGGCACGGAACCACCCTCGGCGGCGTGGTTGTTGAGAGCGGACGGTTCAACTGGGCGAACGGCAACTTCCCGCTCATGACCGAGCCGGTGCCTTCGTACAATAACGTCTCGTGGTGGGGGAACTTCGGCGAATACGGGTTCCTCACAAAACTGCGCTCCGAGCAGCTGCGCGACTTCGGCCCCGCGCTCTCACCGCAGTCGGCATTCAACCTGCTTCAGGGCGTCGAAACCCTGCCGCAGCGCATGGATGCGCACCTCGCCAACGCGAAAAAGGTCGTGGATTGGTTGGTTGAGGATGCGCGCATCGCCTACGTAAACTACGCAGGCTTGCCGGGGCATGCGCACCACGAACGCGCGAAAAAACTGTTGCCGCTGGGCGTTGGGTCTGTGTTCTCCTTCGGGGTGAAGGGCACCGAGAAGGCGAGCGGCCGCGTGGTTGGCGGCGAGTTCATTAGCGCGCTCGTGCTGGCATCGCATCTGGCAAATATTGGTGACTCGCGCACTCTGGTGTTGCATCCGGGTTCGACCACGCATCAGCAGCTTTCCAGCGAGCAGCTTGCCGCGGCGGGCGTGGGTGAAGACCTGATCCGTATTTCGGTTGGGCTTGAGGATGTTGAAGACATTATCTGGGACCTTGACCAGGCACTCACCCACGCGACTGGCCTGAACCACGCGGGTGAACGTGTGGGCGAATCCAGCGCCGATAAGCTCGTTGCGGCGCAAGAGGCTCTCGCCGCCGAAGAGGCTGACCCGCAGCAGGGCGTCGCCTACGCACTGCCGAATAGCGCCGCAGCTTCGGGCGCCTCAGAGCCCAAGGATGCACCCGCGAAGGAGGGCAACTAATGACTGAGAAACGTACCTGGGTAGGCCCGAGCGCCCCCGAGCGGCTGAACATTCTGCGCAATACCCGCACTATCGCGATTGTGGGGATGAGCGATAAGATTTCGCGCGCCTCAAACTTTGTGGCAACCTACCTGCTGTCTTCGTCGCCGTATACAGTGTATTTTGTGAACCCGATTCTTGCGGCGAAAGGCAAGACCGTGCTGGGGCAGCCGGTGTACGCCTCGCTTCAGGACCTACCAGAGGTGCCCGATCTCGTCGAGATTTTCCGCCGCAATGAAGACCTCCCGGGCGTGGTTCAGGAGGCGGTTGATCTGGGCGCGAAAACCGTGTGGATGCAGCTGGGCTCGTGGAATGAGGAAGCTGCCGCTATCGGTGAGGCAGCTGGGCTGAACGTGGTCATGGACCGATGCGTGAAGATCGAGCACGCACGCTTCCATGGTGGACTTCACCTTGCGGGCTTCAACACCGGCGTGATTTCCTCGAAGCGCCAGGTCACGGCGTAGTACTTCGGGTCTGCGGCTGAAAGCTGAGTTCCGGGAGCGTTTTCTTCGTTCGGGAGCAGTTAAACTGCTCCCGAACGAAGAAAACGCTCCCGGTTTTTGATAGTGCCCAGCATGAGTAAAAGATAAAGCCCACGCTTGGGAAGGTAGTCGTGCGCTTCCACCTCTGTCGTGAATAACCTGATGCCCCCGAAGTTCATCGTATACACTGGAATACATAGTAAAAAGAATGGTTATTGTGTATAGGAGTGTTGATGATGAGCCGCAGTATCCGTGCCGAAATTACTATCCAGGCGGAACCGCATCGTGTTTGGGAAATCCTGACCCGGTTTGAGGAGTATCCCGCGTGGAACCCCTTTATTATTTGGGCGCAAGGTGTGCCGCATGCTGGAGAACGCCTTACACTCACGATGAAACCGGGCAAGCGCCCCATGACCTTCCGCCCCACCGTGCTGGAAGCATCCGAAAATCAGAGTCTTGAATGGCTGGGTCGTCTCGGAATCCCGGGAATTTTTGACGGTCAGCACCGCTTTGAACTGAACCCTTTGCCCGGCGGCGGTACTCACCTGATACAGTCCGAAATCTTCAGTGGTCTGCTTGTGCCCCTCATGCCTAAACTTCTTGACAATACTCAAGAAGGTTTTCGCCGTCTGAATGAGGCACTGGCGCATCGAGCCGAAGAAAATTAATCGTCAGAAACACAAAATTATATATTTATATTGTTTCCACCCGAAAATCTAAATCGGGTTAACCACTTGACAGCTTAAAACCCTACCCTTAGGGATAGGTTTACGGGTATGCTAATACGAGTGCCTTGCGACAGGGGGCTTTCGCGGCGGTCGCAGGGTACTTTTGTGGCGGTGGGGTGCTTGGCACACATGAGCATCCCGCCGCCTTTATCGTTTCTTTCCGAACAGCGTTGAGGAACCTCTCAGGGCGAAGTAGCAGACCCGTTACTTACCGCGTTGCTCCCGTTCACGATGCAGCTGATCGCGGTACGCCTGAATCTGGTCCTCTGTAATCACATCCAGCTGATTTGTGAGCGGCGTGCCCGGTGCCCAGCCTTCGTTCTCAAGGTGTTCGTGGTCGCGGCGGAATACATCCAGCAGGCGCGGGCGCTGAACCTTCAGCGTGGTGGGCATCGGCAGTCGCCAGTCGCGCCACCGCGCCACAATACCCAACACCGTGCAGGTGAGCACAGACATAGCGATCGCCACATGAGGGCGTTCCAGCATCCTGAAACAAATTGCCGTTTCGGCGGCGCCCACGAACGCTACCGTGGCGTAGAGCGAGTTTCCGCCGAAGATAGCGGGGATGCGGTTCACCATAATATCGCGGATAACCCCGCCGCCAACCGCCGTTGTCACCCCCAGCGCGATTGCTGGAAGCCAGTGCAGCCCCAGGGTAAGGGATTTGATGGTGCCGGTAGCCGCCCAACAGCCCATGCCCAGAAAGTCTACGACCACAAGGGCGCGGGTGGCCCAGTTTGAGCTCAGATCCAGCACATACGCCAACGCCGCCGAGGTAATAGCGCCTACCCAGTACCAGCCGTCGGTAAGCGCTATTGGAAGCCCCACATTCAGCAGGATGTCACGAATCATGCCGCCGCCCATGCTGCAGACGACCGCCAGTAGCAAGAAGCCCACCATGTCGAACCGCAGGGCGCGCGCCACTGCTCCGCCGAGCAGGCCATTAGCCACTACGGCTGCAATATCTACGATTCGGAACAGCGTCTCGGGCTCGATATTGAACACGGTCGGCCTCCTTTCGACGGCTCAGGTGTAGAGGAGTGCGGCCCGCAGTTTTAGGCGCAACGTCTGCTATCTTACCGCGTGTGTTGCCGCTACGATACCCGCAGGTTTGTGGCGTGCCGCATACGCCAGATCTGTGCGAGACAATGGAGGAAAGTAAACGCAGGTTGAAAGTGCTGAGAGGAACGCAATGGCGGTTTCACGTGAGCAGGTTTTTGAGGTTCTTCAGCGGGTGCATCCGGTGCTAGAGCAGGGCCTGCCTGGATGGTCGGTGCGCCCAAATATTACGGGAACCGGCGCGGTGGGGCTGTATCTTGACGGCCCCGAGCTGCCGCTGATGGGTGTGAATCTGGCGGGCGAGCCCGTGGCACGGCATCTGTGCGGAACGGTTCAGAGTGCCGACCGTGGGCTTCCCGGCGAGCTGGATCAGGTGCGGTATCAGTATATTTTGGGCGTGAGCGTGACCGAGCGTGACGAGGAATATCCCGAATTAACCGACCTGCCCAAGACGGGGGAGCCCAGCTGGGTTAATGCTCTGCGGGTGTTGGATCAGCAGGTCATCGCCGAAGCCCGGGATGAATTTTTCATTAGCCGCGGCGGTTATGTGCCCGGTCGTCGGGCTTTGGGGAAACGCCGGGTGGCGCTGCGGCGCGAGTTCTTCCCCGGCAAACCCTGGCTGGGTCTGGGCACGATTGACTGGTGCGCGGGCGTGCGTTCCACTCCTGTCTACGCCGGTGAGCTGGATGCGCTCGTCGCCGCCGCGGTGCGCCTCGCCTCCACCTGGGATGCAGCGCTCCGGTCGGTCTAAAATTCACCTGACATGAGGTTTTATGCGTGACGTGCTCACGTTATACATAAGATTCACGAGTTAGGCATATTACCTGAATAAGGCAGTGGGCGAGTCATCAGCGCTCGGTGCCCACTGTTTTCACCTGTGCGGATAAACCCCCAAAGCGCCCTTAGATCCTCGGGAAGAGGGGAGTAGAATCAAAGAGGTGCCTCTCACAGGTTTTTTCTCAACGTTCAGAGGAACCTCTGACAGCAAGCAAACATCACACAGACACAACCAAGAATTCAGGTTTTCGTGGCAACGCATTCACAGGGTGCGGTGGAGAATCCGCGCCGCATGCTTTTTCTCTACACAACACTCAGCGCCCTCATGGCCTGCTCGGCTATCTCGACCGACCTTTACCTGCCGGGCCTGCCGAGCATCGAATCGCAGATGGGCGGCAATATCGAGCTGACGATTACGGGATTCCTCATCGGGTTCGCGATTGCGCAGCTGATTTGGGGGCCTGTCAGCGACCGCATCGGGCGCAAAATTCCGCTGATGCTGGGCATGGCAATCTTTGCCGTCGGTTCTGCCGGATGCGCGCTCGCCTCAACCACGACCGAACTGGTTCTGTGGCGCTTGGTGCAGGCGGTCGGTGCGTGCGTGGGTCCTATGCTTGCCCGCGCTATCGTGCGTGATATGTATCAGGGCGTGCGTGCGGCACAGGTACTTTCTACTCTTGTGCTTATTATGGCGATTGCGCCGATTGCCGGGCCGCTTCTTGGCGGGTTTCTGGTGGTATCGGGTGGGTGGCGGCTGACTTTCTGGGCTATTGTGACCATCAGTGCCGTTATTCTGCTTTTGGTCTTTTTCCTGCCTGAGAGTCTGCCCGAGAATAAGCGTGAAAGCAGTTCGGTACTTGCGGCGTTTAGAAGTTATCCGCTTTTGCTGCGCCGCCGCACTTTTATGCGGTACGTGCTGTGCGTGTGTTTCTTTTACGTGGCGATTTACGCTTTTATCACGGCATCGTCGAGTGTGTATATTACGCGGTTCGGGGTTGATCCGCGCTATTACGGTCTGCTTTTCGGCGTGAATATTATCGGGGTGATGGTGCTTAGCAGTTTCAATCGACGATTTGTGCAGCGCTATAGTCTGGATTTTCTGCTGCGTATTTCGACTGCGGTTGCCGGGTTGGCTTCTATACTCGCCGTGATAACTGTTGCTGCGGATGTGGGTGGTCTGTGGGGTGTAGCGGTTCCGGTGTTCCTGGTGTTTAGTATGAACGGCATCGTTGCCGCCTGTACGAACGCCGCCGCCCTAAATTCTGTGGAACCTGCCATCGCCGGTTCCGCTGCGGCACTCTTAGGGTCGTTCCAATATGGAAGCGGTATTATTTCCTCGCTCCTGCTCGCGGTGATTCCGGGGGAGAGGACGATTCTGATGGTCTCTATTATCTGTGCGTTCGTCCTGCTCTCGGCGGTGATGGGCTTCCCGAAAGCACCCGCAGAAAAAGCCTAAGGAACAACCTCAGAGGCAGGAAGCGGCTTAGAATTTATTGTCCTACTCGCATCTGCATCTGAACTTGCGTAGGTAAAACTCTGGGTATAGCCCGGTGCCTCAGGGATTGAGAGTAAGAGGGAGCAGCTGATTCAACTGCCCCCTATTCACTTTAAGTTAAGCTGCCGCTAGCCCCTTAACAAGTAGTTCGCGGGCAACTTCAGAGGTGCTTTGTCCTCGTTGAGATGCTAGGTCTCGGATAGTATTGTTAAGGGGTATTCGGATTTTATGGTGGAAAAGGGCTTATAAATCACCCTTCTCCAAATTCTTAATAAGTGTGGAAAAATCGACACCTAAGTTGTCTGTAATGTCGTGATCATTCACTTCATACCAATTGAAAGTATCGTATAACATAGCTTTATTGAAAGCACTTGAATTAAATCGTGGCTTACGCTTTTTATGGAGCTTCTCATTGAAAAGGATTTTGGCTCGTAAGGCATCAAACGAGTAACCTCTACCCATTCGCTCTACCTGCCTAATAATGCTGTTAATTGACTCCGTATAAGCATTAGTGAGCCTTTTATCAAAGTAGTTGAATATTTCAACATGCCAGTTGTCTACGGCTCTCACGAGGTCTTTATATGCGTCTTTAGAGTTGCTGGACATACAACGGTGTCTCCATTGACTATAACGAAGATGACCTTCATCTGGATCAGGAGTATCCCATATCCAGTAAAACTCTTCTTTGAGTTCATAGGCTTCTTTTAAAGCAGGAAGATTACCTAACCAAGTATCTAAGAGGAATGATTCACGTTCATTTAGATCGTGTTTACGCTTTAGAAGGATAAACCTTTCACGCATAAGGGTACGTCTTTCTTTTTGACTCATATGGGCTTTCAAAGACTTTCTGACGTTATCTAAGGCTTGATTAGCCATTCTAACTACATGAAACTTATCTACGACAACTTTAGCGTGTGGAAGGATAGTGTTCACTGCGTCTTTGTAGGGCTTCCACATATCCATTGTGACTTACTCAATGTAAGTCCTGTCACTGATTTCTGAAAGACGTTGGATGACTGTTTCCTTGTTACGGTTAGGCTTGATGTCATAAATAGTCCTGCGTTCAATATTAGTCAATACAAGCCGAGGTCTACGGATAATATGTATCTCGTCTATCCCAAGCCACTTAGGAGTTTCAAACTGGTATTCACGTTCTTTGAGTGCCACATAGTCCTTAAAAACGTTCCTAATGGTTTTCTCGTCAACACCAACGCTTTCTGCGACTTCTACAAAGGTCTTAGACATGGATTGCTCTTGAATGGACTTTAAAAGCCTTTTGGTCATACTACGCTTTTCATCTACAGATATTAGGCGTTCCCAGAAGGTAGATCCGCATTCACGACACTTGTATCGTCTACGGTTCAATTGTAAGCCCACTCGCTTTAAACGAATGGGCAAATCCATAATTAGTTGATTTCTTGAACTGTGTTTGTACAACTTGTCAAAACCACATTCAGGACAACGTTCAGGTGGTCCGACTGCTTCAACTTTAAACATCATATCGGTTTCATTTTCTTGTGGCGGTTCTATTGTTTTAATGTCTGGTAGGGATAATAAGTCTGACATATTATTCATCCTTTATTACTCTGCGGTGTTAAGGTATCAATTATAGATTTGATGTCGAAATCATCAGTGTTAAATTATTTTTGTGACCACAAATTCACTTAGAAAATCCCTTAAAGCATTAGCTGGTTCACTTGAATAGGGAGTTGTAAAAAAGTTCCCTTAGCCTGCACAACAAGATAATTTCGAAATATCTTTATCGAACGTAAGTGCAACTAATTTTAGCCCTTCAGCCATTGTTAAATATGGTGCTAGGGTTTCTGTTAAATCTTCTATCGTTAAGCCAAATTTAACAGCTAATGATGCTGCATAGATGACATCTCCTGCATTTTCAGATACAATATGAACCCCTAATACTTTTAGTGTTTCTGCATCTGCTACTAGTTTAAATACACCGGTTGTTTCACGGTTTACAATTGCTCTTGGAACAGCATCTAAAGGTAATACAGATGTCTTCACATCATACCCTTTCTCTTTTGCTTGTTCTTCTGTTAAACCAACCGTTGCAACCGTCGGATTCGTAAACGTAACAGCAGGAACTACCGATAAATCTATTTTTTTGTTTAATCCACCAATAGCATTATCAGTAATAATTCCACCTTCATAGGCTGCTACATATACAAATTGTGGTCCTAAAGTCACATCTCCTGCTGCATAAATCTTTTCATTACTTGTTTGACCAAAATCATTGATCAGGATTTCATTATTTTTTCCAGTTTCAACACCTGCTGCACTTAAATTTAAAGAATCCGTATTTGGTTTTCTTCCAGTGGCAACAAGTAACTGATCTGATTCAATGACTTCTCTACTGCCATTTACTGTTACGTAAACCCTTTTTATCTCTCCACTTTGTTCAACACGCTCAAAAGTTGCCCCTTTGACAAGGTTTATACCCTGTTCAATTAACGCTTTTTCAACTGACTCTGAAATCTCAGGATCATACTCCTTTAAAAGTCGCTCACTTCTTTGCATAAGCGTTATTTCTGAACCTAAATGATGAAATAGTTGTCCAAGCTCCATTCCAATGTATCCTGAACCAATTACAGTTAATCGTTTTGGTATTTTCTTTAACTCAAGAAGTGTTGTACTAGTTAAATAGTCCATTTTTTCAAGTCCTGAAATTTGGGGCAACGAAGGCGATGCACCTGTTGCAATTAAAAAGCGTTTTGCAGATAACTTTGCCCCATTGACCTCAACCGTACTAGCATCAACGAATTTTGCTTCACCTTTAATTAAATCAAAATTATATTCATCAATTAAATCCATATATTTTTGATTCCGAAGTTCGCTCACCAATTTATCCTTTTGCGTGATTAAACTAGCTAAATCCACTTCTCCAGCGGATGTTTGTAAACCTATAAACGGATTGTCTTTTGATAAATGATTGATTTCCCCTGCCCTAAGAAGAGTTTTTGACGGAACACAGCCAATATTCACACAGGTTCCCCCAACCGTTCCACGCTCAATCATTCCAACTTTTGCACCGTATTCTATAGCTTTAATTGCCGAAGAAAAGGCAGCAGCACCAGAACCAATAATAAGAAGGTCATAATTGTCTTCATTAATTAACGCCACGTTTTCTAGTGATGATACTTCTTCAATTTCTCCGGCTTGGTAATTTGCTTCATCAATCGCCTTTATTGCACTTTCAACCTCAATATCATCGGGCAGTTCAAATACTGCTTCACCACGACGATAACTAGACTCAATATTTTTAGCACCTATCTTTTCAAGTGCTGATTCTACGTGTTTTTCACAACCCGTACAAGTCATTCCTGAAATGTTTACCTTAAATTTATTCATAAAAAAGCTCCTTTCGTTAATTAATCTCTCATGCTAATGTTTCTATTATTGGACACGAATGTAATTGCTTTTCATCTGGACATCGTTGTTTTAAGTCGTCTAACATAGTTTCATATCTGCAAACTCACTAATGCGATAAATCATCTTATTTCACCCCCTGAATATTATAAACCATGTACCATAGTACACGGTCAAGTAAATTGGACTATTTTATTTTTTTCCCAAAGTATCACTCGTATGTGATTGATACTTTTATATAATACTATTGATTATCCTAACATCCCACCAGAAAATCCGATTTAAACACCAGTTGTTTTTAAACTATTAAGAAAGTAATTCCACTATATATTCCGAAGACCCTTGTTAAGTTCTTCAGGCAGTCGCATATGCAGTACTGGTGAGTGTTGAGATGCTTGTTCTTTCTGCTCTGAGAGCTTGCGGCGGCCGCGAGTCATCTTAACGAGCTCTGTATAATCATCAGTTCCTGTTGCCGCTTTGAGCATTGCCAAAGCAGACTGCCGAGCTTCTTCCCCGGTGAGTAGAGTATTAGGAACGGGGGTAAATTCTCCCCTTTTGGCTGCCTCCGCATTTCTTCAAAATATTTGTCATTGTATGCAGTCATAGGTCTTAGCCCCTTCCAGTTCTGTGGTGTGTGCTAGTTTCTAGAATACATACTTCGCGAGGGTCACGCATCCGTTATCCTGCACCGGAGTGAAGCCGAAGCGCCGATAGAGCTCGATGACGGGTGTGTCCACAATATCTGTAGTGATGAACCTCTGGCGAATGCTCTCCCGGTCAAAATCGGCGAGGATCTTTCCCAGTAGAGCCGAGCCGATACCGTGGTGCTGAGCCTGCGGGTGCACCAGTAGATCCTGGATATACGCAATGGTTTGTCCATCACCCACCGCACGTACCAGACCGATAAGCCGTTCGGTCCCTTCCGCCGTGTTCTCACGCGCCACATAGAGGTACCGCGACCCATCCAGCATAGGAACCAGCCGTTCGGGTGCGCGAGTGTAGGTGCTCCAGCCCACCGCATCATACAGTTCAACGAGTTCTTCGGTGCTTGGTAGGGAATTCTCGGCGTTCAAAATACTGTATTGCATACCCGTATTATCCTATGCCCCACACGAAAAAGAGCCTGATAGTGAAAAGCGGAATTTCTAACGCTTATTCACTATCAGGCTCTTTTTAAGCGAGATTACGCGGGGCGAGGCTGTAGGGCTCTGTGTGCTTAGCCCAGTGCTTCAGACAGCTGAATACCCTGTGCCACGCCGCCCATGGTTGCCGCAATGCGGATCAGGTCGTTAACCTGCTCCTTGGAGGCGCCCTCCTCGCGGATGGTGTGCTCGTGGGCAGCCACGCAGTGCGAACATCCGTTCACGGCAGAAACTGCGAGCGCCAGCATCTCAAAGTCGAGCTTGTCGATACCGCCGTTTTTGCCGATGATCTGCATGCGCAGGTTTGCGCGCTGATCGTCATAGGCGCCGTCGAGGAAGCCGCGGGTGCGGTAGAAGATGTTGTTCATCCCCATGATGGTTGCCGCGCCGAGTGCCGCATCGAAGGCGGTTTCGCTCAGGTGCTCTTTCGCTTCTGCTGCGATCTCAACGATAACGGAATCAACCTTGGTTGCCGCCGCAGTGGCCAGGATTGCGCCCCAGAGCTGCTGCTCGGTGAGCGAGGTGATGCGCGGCAGTGAAGACAGATTCAGGTTCATGTCTTTCGCGTAGGAAGGCAGCGCGTTACGCAGGTTCTCAATGCTCATTACTTCATCTCCTTGAAGGCGTCGATGGTTTCTGCACCCTTCTTCCAGTTGCAGGCGCACAGTTCGTCGGACTGGAGCGCATCCAGCTGGCGGAGTACTTCGTCGGTGTTGCGGCCGACGGAATCTGCGGTAATGGATACCGACTGGATGGTGTTGTGCGGGTCGATGATGAAGGTTGCGCGGTCTGCCACGCCGTCCTTGTTGAGGACGCCCAGGGCATTGGTGAGCTCGCGTTTGAGGTCGGATGCCATGACGATGGGCAGATCTACGAGCTCTTCGTGGGAGCGGCGCCATGCGTAGTGGGTGTATTCGTTATCCACGGATACGCCGATAACCTGGCAGTCGCGTGCCTCGAATTCGTCGGCGAGCTTGCCGAATGCGGCGATTTCGGTGGGGCAGACGAAGGTGAAGTCCTTGGGCCAGAAGAATACGACGCGCCAGGTGTCTTCGTCCAGGCCCTCGGAGGAAACGGTGGTGAAGTAATCTTCGGGCTTGTTTGCCTCAATCTCGGCGAGCTTGCCGGGAACAACGCCGGTCAGCTCGTAGGCGGGGAACTGGTCGCCAATAGTTAGCACAGCCATAGTGTTCTTCTTTCCTGATCTAGGTGGGTACCTCAAGGCTGGTTCGTGTGTGACTTCGGTGGCCTTGAGGCATTCTTCTGTTCTCCTCACAAGAGGAATCCTATCCATTTTAATATGAGTAATTCATAATAATCAACCGTCCGTCGGTATGTTACAAGTGTTTTGAGTCACACAATATGGTGATTGGGGATTTGCAGACACAGCAGGCCTCACAAAACAGCGCAGAAACTGGTAATGTCATGTCATGAGAATTCCGGAACTCATCACCGAAAAATTTACCCTCAGGTCACTGCGCGAATCCGATCTTGACGAGCTGGTTCATATCTGCACCGACCCCGAAACCGTGCGATGGACCACCATCCCCCTGAACTACACGCGCGACGATGCGCGAACCTTCCTCGACTTTACCCAGCGCGCCGCAGCTGCCGGGCGTGAACTCACCTGGGCCATTGATTACAGCGGGGTGCTCGCGGGGGCTATCTCCCTGCGCCTGCCCGGAGGCTCCGCAAATGCGCCCGGAACACACGCAGACTTAGGGTTTTATACGGCTCCCCAGATGCGCGGGCGCGGCATCATGACGGATGCGGTACGCACAGTCCTCGGCTTTGGCTTTGACCCGCTCGGGTTTGCCCTAGACACCATCGGATGGACGGCGTTGGCGGGGAACACGGCATCCGAACGGGTGGCGGTGAAGGCCGGATTCACGAATATTATCAATGGGATTAGCACCAGCGCGGCCCGTCCCGACAAGTACGGCAACCGGGTGGCTGTCGCCGTGCGGCAGGCGATGATGACACGCGCCCAATTCGCCGAGATCTGGCGTGATTGAGGCGTTTGCGTGTGCGTCCTGGCTTCTCGCTTTTCCGCCGCTATCACTGCGTAAAAAGGCTCTTGATGTAAATAAAGCGTTGGAAATCCCGCTTTATTCGCATTAAGAGCCTTCTGATTACTGCATATTTTCGGCAGGGCGGCGTAGGAGCACCGCCCACAGCACAACCAACACCACGAGCGCCAATGCCGGAATTGAGGTCACAAACATAACCGGCTGCTCATCCGCCGCCCGCAGAAGCAGGGTATGCGCATCCACCCCCGGATACCTGCCGGTAAACGGGTAAAAATCGACACGCCGCCAGAAGCGTACCACGAGCTTTCCCCAGTCCAGAAGCGTATTAACCAGCATGAGAGAACTCAGCGCATAGCAGGTATAACACAGGATGCGCCCCGCACGAGAACGCCACCGTGCCGCCAGCGGCAAGAAATCGACCGCCGCGCACACCATAAAAATCGGTAGAATCACGGCATGATGGAACCAGCTGATCGGCGAGATAAACACCGGCACAAGAACCGCCAACGAGATCTGCGATAGATAGAGTTTGTGCTGCTCCATCTTCCATAGGGCGTACCCCACCACCGCAATTAGTGCGATTGCCGTGGTTCCGTACAGCGCCTTCAGCACGGTACCATCCTGAAAGGTCATGCGCCCTAAAATACCCTGAATCGCCAAGCTATTGCTCGATATTGGGTTGCCCACGCGTGACGGATCCCAGATGACGCTGCCCCAATAGGTGAGAGACTGCTGCGGAAGCACAGCAAACCCCGCTGCAATGGTTCCCGCAAACGAAACTCCCAGTGCAATAATGGATTTCCACTCTTTACGCACTAGAAAAAGAATTCCTATGGCGAGCGGAGTAAGTTTAATGCCCGCAGCAATACCGATAAAAACGCCGCGCGGAATCCTGGTACCCGGCCGCAGAAGATCGTACAAAATAAGCGCCAATAGATACGGATTTATTTGACCGTACAAGAAATTATTGCGCCACGGTGCCGAAAGCAATATAAGCGCAGCACACAAAACAATAAAGGAAAAAGGCGAAAGATATTTCTCAAAAAGCAGCCGAGAATTGCGCTTTACCAGATAGTCACGCAGAACCTTGGCGCAATAGAAGGCAATGGGCACGAAAAATGCCAGATGAAGACCGATTGCTACCCGCAAGGGTAAGAACGATGCGGGAATAAAGAGGAGCGAAGCAAACGGCGGGTACGTAAACGCAAGCCACAGACCGCTGTCGCCGAAAGTATATCTAAAGTTTTCTGCCCGCACAGTTTCACGAAGAATATCGAGATCATAGAGGCTGCTGGGATAATCAAGAAACCAGTTAACGCTTTTACCCCCGGCATAATAAACCAGATAATCATATGCCAGAAATTCGTGTAGGTTATAAACAATAACTCCGGCTAAGAAAAGAATGCAGGCACCGGTTATGCCCCAGCGATAGCGTGTCATCAAAGACCTTCATGAACTACGTGAATGATATGAGTGCGTAAACTATTATTCCACGTTACCGGGTGTTTGGGGCATACTGCGGGGCGCATCGGGAGCATAAAAAGGCTCTTTATGTGAATAAAGCGTCCAAAACGCCTCTTTATTCACATAAAGAGTCTTTTTAGCAGGGTGGCAGGGGAGTGCGCTACCGGGTCCCGAACCCCTTGAATGTGCCTTGCGGTTCGGTGAAAGACGCATCCACAAAATCCACATGCCCGGCGGTATCGCCCGAATTAAGGGTCTCCAGCAGGCGCTCGCAAGATGCGCGGCTTCCCTGCGCGATCACCTTCACCCGACCATCGTCCAGGTTTTCGGCGTATCCGCTCAATCCCAGCGGCTTGGCGGCCCCGGCACACCACCATCGGAACCCCACACCCTGAACCTTGCCTTGAACGTAGGCGGTAAGCTGCGCCTCGGCGGGCTCTTCCGGGGTTTTGTCGGCGAAGAGATCGAAGAATCCCACGGGAACCTCCTGCGGTTGCTCTAAAAATACCTGGTACTTTAGGATACCGAGCGATGCGGCACCAACGGAATAGCCGCCCCGGAACTCGTCGCGAGATAATACCCGCACGCTGCGGGTAAACCTTACATGACAAGAGCGCGACCGTGTGCAGACACGGGGACAAGTACCAAACATCCCGCACCCCGGCGTGCGAACCAACCTTGCGCGAGAGAAAAACACGCCCCGAACCCGTGAAGAGGCTCGGGGCGCATCCGCACTCAGCCGGGGCAGGCGCATCCGGCAAACCCTAGCGCAGCTGTGAGCTTGACGGTGCCTGAGCGAGAGCCTGCCGAATCTCGGTATCGCCGCCGGTGAAAGGAATGCCCTTGCCGATCGTGCTGGAATCATCGACCACCTCAGCGAGCACCCGCGCCACGGTGGCACGCGGGGTATGGGAGCTCAAATCGGAATGATACACCGGATCGACCCCTACGCTAATACCGCCTTCATCCTCAGTCGTGAGCATGCCGGGACCTAGAATCGTGTACTCCAACCGGGTGCCGCGAAGATGCTGGTCGGCCTCCGCCTTAGCCTCCGCATATGCGAAGAACGGGTTATCTGCGGGTACCCCGTGCTCGGTTCCGGCCCCCAAATACGAGACCATAATGTACCGTCGAAGACCTGCCTGCTGTGCCGCCTCCATAGAGCGAATCGCGGCGTCACGGTCAATCGCATAGGTGCGTTCGGGGCCACCCACACCGCCCGCACCTGCGGACCACACCAGCACTTCTGTATGTAAATCCTTGAAGAGCTGCGCCATCTCCTTAGTGCTTAGGGTGGTAATATCGGCAACCACAGGGTTAGCGCCGGTCGCCATAATATCTGCCGACTGATCTTCACTACGAATAATAGCGTTCACCGTATGTCCGCGTTCACGAAGCATCGGTTCTGCCAGAAGAGCAACCTTGCCGTGCCCGCCAATGATCGTAACGTTAGCCATCGTATCCTCCCTGTGTGTTGAAAAATACTTGTATATCCAGGCTAGGCTTGCTGTGCCGCAATGTCTATGGTTTTTCTGTGCTTCCTGAGAACATCAGGAACCCGCGTTCCCTGTGCTGATGCGCTCAGACAGCGCCGCATGATGAGAATTCTCGTGCGGGGCTCAAGACGGCGTTATGATGAAGTGCTAGGTTTTTATTGCCCGGCGGTACCGCCGAGAAGACAAGGCAGGGGATTTATGGCAGAGCCAGCCGCATCAAAGACGCACCGCAGCGTACCATCAATGGAGCAAACCGCCGAGAAGCCGTGGGTTGCCATGTGGTCACTCGTGATCGGGTTCTTTATGATCCTGCTCGATACCACTATCGTCACCGTGGCGCTGCCCCATATGCAGCATGAGCTCAATGCCTCGCTCTCCGCCGTGATCTGGGTGACCAGCGCCTACCTGCTCGCCTATGCGGTGCCGCTGCTGATTACCGGTCGCCTGGGCGATAGGTTTGGGCAGAAGCAGATGTACCTGCTCGGTATGGTGGTCTTTACCCTCTCTTCGCTGTGGTGTGGTCTTTCGCCCAATGTGGAGATGCTGATTGTTGCGCGCGTGGTGCAGGGGATAGGCGCCTCGATTATGACCCCGCAAACCATGTCCATTATTACGCTCATGTTCCCGCCGCATAAACGCGGGGTGGCAATGAGCGTGTGGGGCGCGGCGGCCGGTATCGCATCGCTCGTGGGCCCTATCGCTGGCGGCCTGCTCGTGGACGGTCCCGGATGGACGTGGATCTTCTTCATCAATATCCCTATCGGCGTGATCGGCACCTATCTGGCGGTTCGGAATATCCCGCATTTCCCCTCCAAACAGCACAACTTCGACTGGCTGGGCGTGGTTCTCTCCGCTATCGGCCTGTTCCTGATGGTCTTCGGTATTCAGGAGGGTTCTACCTACGATTGGGGCACTATCACCGATTCGCTGTGGGGAACCGGAATCCCGGTGAGCGTATGGGGCATGATTATCGCGGGCATAATCGTGTTCACCCTCTTTATCGTGTGGCAGGCTGTTAACCGCAAAGAACCGTTGGTACCGCTGGGACTGTTTAAAGACCGCAACTTCTCGGTATCGAATATTGCTATCGCGGCAATGGGTGCGCACACCCTGACAATGGCATTCCCAACTACTATTTACTTCCAGCAGGTGCGCGGTATGAGCCCCACTCAGGCGGCACTCATGACCGCCCCGCTCGCCCTGTTCTCGGGTGCGCTCTCTCCGGTCATTGGTAAGCGTTTAGGCACGTCAAACCCCAAATGGTATGCGGTCTCGGGGTTTGCCCTGCTGGTAGTCGGATTTGTTGTTCTGCGCGCTCTGATGACGGCGGATCAACCCCTCGCGCTTCTGCTCATACCCTTTGCGATCTTGGGTATCGGCAACTCTATGATTTGGGGTCCGCTAGCGGTGACCGCAACCCGCAACCTGCCGCCTCGTTTAGCCGGTGCCGGGTCGGGCGTGTATAACGAAACTCGTCAGGTTGCCGGTGTGCTCGGTTCGGCGGGTATCGCCACTCTCATGGGCGGTCTGATCGCCGACCAGATTGCGCAGACCATGCAGCGGATGCGTCCCTCGGGCGCCGGCGGAAGCGCCATGAACGCCCCCGCCGTTGGTGAAGGCATGTCCGGCGGTCAGGTTCCCGACTTCCTGCGCGAACCTATAGCCACCGCAATGAACGACTCACTGATGCTAGCGCTGGTTCTGGCAGTCGTGGGCATGGTTGCGTGTCTCTTCTTCGCCAAGCCGGTGGATAAGGGCGCGTGGGCATCCGGGCAGAATGCCGCTGAGCCACAAACGGAAGCTGACTCGGCACGGGACGGCTCAAACTCTTCCGGTACCGATCCTGATGCGGAGGTGACCGCCTCCACCGAGGCACGCCCCGCAGACGAGACGCAACCTATTTCTTCGGAAAAAGGACGCGAAAAATCCTTCTAAGCCATAATTCCATTTGAGGAATATACTATTTGACTAGTATATATAGCCAATGCGGCATATAACCAGCAGGTTATATGCCGCATTGTAGTTTCATCAGGGTATTGAGGGCGGGAGCTATTGCCTCCGCAAAACACTCGCGCTCGCAGAGAACCTTTCTATCAGATTCGGCGCGATGCCGCTGCCGAGCGTAACCCCTATGCCGCTTGATCCTCTGCGAACGCATCCGGGTCTACTCGCCCGGTGTTCACGAGCACCTGTGCGATAGCGCCGAGCGCCTCCTCATTCTGAAGCGAAGAAATATCGCCCAGCTTATGCCCCTGGTAGAGCTCACCCAGCAGACGGCGGGTAATCTTCCCTGAACGAGTCTTAGGAATATCGGCGACCGCGACCACATCCTTGGGTTTAGCGATAGGGCCAATATACTCGCGCACATGCTGGGTGAGTGCAGTCTTCAGCTCGTCTTCGGTAAGTGCCCGACCTTCGTCGGTGAGCGTCACATAGGCGACTGCCTGGTGGCCGGTTAGCTCGTCCTCCACGGGGCACACGCCAGCCTCCACCACGGCCGGGTGCGTCACGAGCGCAGACTCAATTTCGATGGTCGAAAGGCGGTGCCCGGAAATGTTGATCACATCGTCAATGCGCCCCAGGATGTACACGTTGCCTTCATCATCGACTTTCGCGCCGTCACCGGCGAGGAACCAGCCGCGCGTACCGTAGTGCTTCCAATAGGAATTCAGGTAGCGTTGCGGGTCGCCCCAGACGGTGCGTGCCATGGAGGGACCGATCTTATCGACCACAATGAAGCCCTGTTTGCCGGGCTCAACGAGGTCACCGTGCTCGTCCACCACGTGCACCGAGACTCCGGGGACTTCGCGGGTGGCGCATCCGGGAAGGGGAGTGCAGTGCGGGGTACCTTCGGGGAAGGTCCCTTCGGGCGCGAAGGCGGGGTCGTGTGGCCGTGGGGAGCAGATGGTCGAGCCGGTCTCGGACTGCCACCACGTATCGATAAACGATGCGGTACCCCCACCCACGTGCTTGCGCAGCCACTTCCACGCCTGAGGGTTAATGGACTCGCCCACAGACCCGAGCAGACGCACAGTTGAGAAGTCGTATTTTCCAGGTTCGGGGCCGTCAGGAAAAGCCCCCATGAGGGAACGAATCAGGGTGGGCGCGGTGTAATAATTGGTGACGCCGTAGCGTTCGATAACCTCGAAATGGCGGCCATAATGCGGAGTATTGGGGGTACCCTCGAAAATAACCTCGGTAACCCCATTCACGAGTGGACCATAGATTTCATAGGTGTGTGCGGTCACCCACGCGAGATCGGCGGTACACCAGTGCACAGTCGATTCGACCTTCGTCGGATCGTTCACGGCAGACAGCTCATCGGGGCGCAGCACCCCGTCGTCATCCACATAGTCCGGCAGCAGATCGTACAGCAGCGCGTGGGTGTATGCGGTCTGCACCAAATACCCCGCCATCGTGTGCACCAGGCCCTTGGGCTTGCCCGTGGTGCCGGAGGTATAGATGATAAACAGCGGGTCTTCGGCATCGTGCAGCTCGTACTCATGGGTATCGGGCTGATCGTCCACCAAATCGTGGTACCAAATATCGCGCCCGGCCGTCCAGGGAACCTGCGCGTGCGCCACGGGGTCTGCGGCGCTTGTACGGTCCACCACGATCACGTGCTCGATATTGTTCTCACCCGAGCATGCTTCATCGGCATTCACCTTCACGGGCACGACCTTGCCGCGGCGGTTCTGCCCGTCGGTGGTGATCAGAACCTTCGCGCCGGTGTCTTCCACCCGGAACTTCAGCGCCTCCGCCGAGAACCCACCGAACACGAGCGAATGAATTGCGCCGATCCGCGCGCACGCAAGCGTGAAAATAATGGTTTCGGGAATAACCGGCAGGTAGATTACTACACGGTCGCCTTTACGCACGCCGAGTTTGAGCAGGCCGTTGGCGGCGCGGGCGATGCGTCGCTGCAGTTCGGCGTAGGTGATAGCTTCACGGTCACCGGGTTCGCCCTCGAAATAGAGGGCTACTTTGTCGCCGCGGCCCGCCTCCACGTGGCGGTCCACGCAGTTGTAGGCGACGTTGAGTTTGCCGCCCTCGAACCACTTAATCTCGGGTACGGAGTATTCTTCGATGCCCTCAGCGTCGGTTCCGATAACCTGCGGTTTCTGGAAGGTATGTGCGTTGTCCCAGGTCTTGCCCCAGCTTAGGCGTTCGGCTTGTTTTTCCCAGAACGCTACCCGCGCCTCGTCAGATTCGTGCGCGGGGTTGGGGGTGGGTGCTAGAGGATTCGTGAATGAAAAAGGGGAGGGAAGTCCCACAGTATCTCCCATCGGTTGCTGGCGTTAGCACCTTCGGCGTTATGAAGGCGCATGATGCGCCACCGCAGGCGAGGTTGCTGCGACGTCGTCGAGCCAGGTCTCTCGGTCGCTCTAGATGGATTACCAATCTAGTAAACCTTGTAGCTGGCGCAGGTGCAAAGACACCCCGTCATATTGCGCGTGTATGCGCCACGTTCGTAACATTCCGCAACATTGCGCCCACGCATCCACACCACACCCTATACCGCGAGCAGGTAGGATTTTGTCGACAAGGTAGGATTTTCCTACCTGCTCGGGTCAAAAACCACCTGCTCGCGAACAGTACAAAAAAACACTCCCACCGGGATGCGCCTCGTCAAGAGGATTTACCCGGCGGGAGTGCCATTTACTCACCCAAAATTACCGATTAGTTCTGTTTTTGTGCGTTGGTTGAGCCTTTCGAGGCTCCGTTAGGGTTTTTCTGCCCGGATAACCAGTCGTTAGGATCGATCTGAATGTCGTTACGGACGGTGAAGTCGCTCTCTTGATCCTTGTTTTTCTGGTCACCCGTTGATCCCGTCGAGTTGGAACCGCCGCCTTTTGACTTGTCGCTGGGGGTGCTGGGAGTGCTCGGATCCGGATCCTCAGGTTCACCAACATGTTCGATGGAGGCCACAGCCTGCTGACCGGTCAGGTCAATATCGCTCTTGGGGGCACCATTCTCAGGTTCGTAGCGCAGAGTGCCGCTGAGGATCGTCAGGGTGGTGGTCACACCGTAGTGTTCGAGATAGAAATCTTCAAAATGTGTACCGAACTGGCTGGCCAAGATCTGGTTGTAGACCTGAGTCCCGCCGCCGTTATGACTGGAAGCTACAACATCATGGTCAAGCGTAATATCGACGTAGCCTATCAGCTTATTGCCGTTGGCGGTCATCTCGCTGAAGTAACCGTGCATAGCACCACCGTTGAAGGCGACGAGCTGGGGATTATCGCCGTTTTCTGGCGTGGGATTGACGACGAGGGAAACCGCAAAATCGTCAGTATTTTTATTCCAGCCCGGAGGTTCTGCCCCGTCGATCTCGGCCCAGTCGGGGAAAACGAAACGGTGCTCCAAGCGTAGGCGCGCACCGGCGAGCAGGGTAGTGGTGCCCGAGTAGTATGTCTGCTTACCGTCTTTAGTGGTTGCCTTGGGTGCTGAGAACCAGAAACCAGCGCCACCCCATTTTGCCTTGCCGATGCTGCCGCCGGGGGTAAATTTACCGTTGCCAGCCGAGTAGAGACCGCTTGAACCTGCCGGGACGCTGGCGTGCTCGTTCTCAACCGGGCCGCTAAATGAATCTAGCCCCAGGAAACTGTTAGTGTCTAGTTCCTGGTGGGTGACGAACGCCTGGGTAAAGATACCGTAGTCAGGGCGTGTGTCATCATACGAAGCCGCATAAGCCGGAACTACAGCGGAAGAAACAATAATTGGGGTTGTCCATGCGGCGCCCGCCAGAACACGACGGCGCGTCAGACCTCCCCGCGTAGATGCGTGGGTCACAATGACTCCTATGAGTGGTTGGGTGAATAAGTGGCGCTCGGATTACACGCCAGTAATAATTTTACGGGATATACCCCAAAAATCCTAAACAATGTAAGATACACATGAAATCTTTACGATAAAACGCTCACTCACCCGGATCTGAGCATCCTCAAATTATACGGAAGATATTCTGTATTCCGCGCTCATTTCGGGCCTATTGTCGCGTGGATGCTTTGGCAAGTCTTGGTGTCTCACGACAGCAATGATGGCGAGAACGGCAACCCCCATTACTTCAGCGTGATGAACTACGATTACCAGCTCACTGGCGCTTCTACGAAAGAATCCTGAACCTTCACCAGAGATTGAGATTAATCTCATAACGGCTGATGATGTACGAGAGCAAGGTCTTATTCGCTAGCCTTGTATGCTGCCAGCGTGCGGGAGCGGGTTATGTCGCCGGAAACCTTTACTTATTCCTGTGATATGACCCGCTCCCAAAACTTGTTTTATGTCACAGATTTATAAAATTTTACGGTGCTAGGATGCAGGTGAAATCTTATCTATCGGTTATTCATATACAACCGTTCATATACCACTCTCTTGCTCAAACGGCACC
This sequence comes from Rothia sp. HMSC069C01, assembly GCF_001814655.1. Taxonomy (NCBI): domain Bacteria; kingdom Bacillati; phylum Actinomycetota; class Actinomycetes; order Micrococcales; family Micrococcaceae; genus Rothia; species Rothia sp. HMSC069C01. The sequence continues at coordinate 136,242 of NZ_KV817391.1, read as the reverse complement.
ACAATGCCACTAATGCGCATTGTCGCATGTGGGAATCTGCCACACCATAGGTTCCCTACCATGAATACCGCTCACTCATAGAAAGATTTCCTCTCGCTCAACACAACGACACAAGGAATATCTCTCATGAAACTACGTACTATAGCGCGCCTGATGCTGGCATTCGTCAGCCTGGTGTTTCTCGTCCCTCTGAATTCCCTGCCCGCCTCGGCAGACACGTTGCCAGTCGCCCCTGGCAGCCCGGGTGCCGCGCGGGATGTGGCTGCACTTGATTCTGACGGTGATGGGATCTCAGACATCGTGGAAATCAACGGATACGATGCTGATGGTGATGGTAGACCTGAAGTCGATTACAAGAAAATGGGCGCAAATCCCTACCACAAGGATGTATTCGTTGAGATGGACTACATGCCTGGCGAGCTTGCCAGTGAGGAAGAGCTGGATCGCATTGTGCAGTCTTTTGCTGACTTGAATGTTACTAACCCTGACGGCAGGGCAGGCGTTAATCTGCATCTGGATGCCGGTGCCGCCCGAGGCCCTAAGTATAACTTGGGAGGCGGCAACCAGGTTCCGCACCAAATGCTCAGCAACGATATGGAGTCTTCTGGGGAATGGGCAAATATCAGGGCTCATAATTTTGATTCTGCCCGCTACAACAGCGGTTTCGACTACATGATCTGGGGCGATTACTATGTGGATAATAAAACCGGAAATCGAATCTCATCAGGAGTAGGGCTTATAAGCTCTCCCGGTTTCATGGTGACCGTTGGGAAAACCTATTGGGAAGGAGCCAACAGCGATATTCGCGTGGGCACTTTTATCCACGAGCTGGGGCATAACCTCAACCTGAAGCACGGCGGTACTGACGATTTCAACGGCAAGCCTCAGTACTACAGCGTGATGAATTACAACTATCAGCTCACTGGCATTCCCAAGGCGGACGGAACCCGATACTTCGGATACCTGCAGCAGGATATGCCAACCCTTAACGAATGGGCACTGAACGAGCGCGACGGCTTTGGCCCCCAAGCGGGCGAATACCTGTATACGCACAAAGATAAAAATGGGAAAGACGTTACTCAGCCCGCAAATCAACCCATCGATTTCAACCGGAACGGCGTTATTGATAATTCTCCGGTCTCGGTAGATCTCAATGGCGATGGGATACTAAAGGAGCTAACTGCTCTCAGTGATCTGAAGAAGCTCAACTTTGATATGACGCCTACTCAGGCTGGAGCTGGCGGTCCTGTGGCTCAGCCTGAAGCGGAAGAAAACCCGGTCACTGCGGATGACGCCCGCAACCTGGGCCTTATTCCCTAAATCATTCGGCGTTCTTCCCAAAACGGGGGCGAAGAGGTGTAGCTGCTGAGGGATGTTATTCCGAGCGTGCGAGGACATACATAACGTTCTGAAGCTGGCGAGGCAACGAGCCAGATGAAACACGCCCTCGCTGCACCTCTTCGTTCCCGGGCTTTACCCCGCACAACCGTTCATATACTACTCTCTTGCTCAGACGGCATCGTGATGCCATCTAAAATGCACTCGCATCCGAGAACCCGCAACATCGCAGGTTCTCGCCGATGACTATCGCTCACTTCACTCTCTATGTAAGATTCCCTCTCACTCAACACATGACACTAAGGAATATCTCTCATGAAATTACGTACTATAGTGCGCCTGATGCTGGCATTCGTCAGCCTGGTGCTTGTTGTTCCTCTGAATTCTCTGCCCGTTTCTGCGGTGGAAGCGAAGCCCGCTCAGCCTGCACCCGCGCAGAACCAGAATATAGATCTCGTTCAGAGCCCCAACTCGGGTGATCGCGACGGCGATCATATTCCCGACGAGCTGGAAAGAGACGGGTACGATATCAACAACGATGGCATACCAGAGATCGATTTCCCTAAGATGGGCGCGGATCCCAACCATAAAGACATTTTTGTCGAGATGGATTATATGCCCGGTGAGCTTGCCAGTGAGGAAGAGCTGGATCGAATCGTGCAATCTTTCGCGGATATAAATATCAGCAATCCCGACGGCAGAACGGGTATTAATCTGCACTTGGATGCCGGTGCCGCCCGGGGACCTAAGTACAACTTGGGAGGAGGCGAACAGGTCAAGTGGCAAGTGCTCAGCGACGATATAGGTAACAACGCTGGGAACTGGGCCAGGTTTAAAGCTTCTCATTTTAATCAGCGTCGTGATGGACTCTTTCATTATATGGTTTGGGGCGACTACTACGTGCAACAACAAAATGGGGAGAGCGGCTCATCAGGATTGGGACAATTGGGAGGTCGTGATTTCATGGTGACTGTGGGGAAGACACACTGGAATAACAATAAAGGTAATATGAGCGATATTCGCGTGGGTACTTTTATTCACGAGCTGGGGCATAACCTCGGCCTGCAGCACGGTGGTGATGCCGATGAGAAAGGCGAAAAAGGTAAACCACAGTACTTCAGCGTTATGAATTACAACTATCAGCTTACCGGTGTGCCCAAGGCGGATGGAACCAAATATTTCGGATACCTGCAGCAAGATATGCCGACCCTTAAAGAATGGGCCTTGGACGAACGCAAAGGCTTTGGTCCCCAAGCGCGTGGGTACATGTATCGGCCCAATTCAGAGGCCGTACTGAGACCAGCAGATGGACCTGTCGATCTCAACGGTAATGGCGAAATCGACCATGGAATCTATGCTCTTGATCTTAACCGTGACGGAATGAAAGGCTGGCTGACGGCACCAAGCGACCTGAAAAAATTGAGCTTTGGAGCTGTGTTTGGACGAGGTGCTGACGAGACTATCCCTGAGCCCAAGGTGGAAATAAACCCCATCACTGCGGATGACGCCCGCGAATTGGATCTCATTTCCTGAATAATTTGACGCTTTTCCTAAAATGGGAGCGAAGAATGGCAGCGGGAGCGTTAAACACGCTCCCGCTGCAAATTATTGCTCCCGAATTTTGCCGTCGCATTCGAAAGAACACTGCTGTCCGCCGGGCGACGTACGCGGCCCTTAATATTACGGGCGACAGTCACAAACATTAATATTCGTCATAATATCGCACCAACCACGACACCCCTTATACACTCAAAATCAAGGATTATGAGTCCCGGCGTAAAGCTCTGGCTAGCCGGGCGGCAACCCTCTCCCGTAGCGGGGTGCTCCAGATGATGATCTGGCTTCAAGGGACACGAAGCAAGTACGGCGCGAATGCGCCACCTGCACAACTTGGAACACCAAGAAGGCCACCACCTATAAAGGAGGCGGCGCGCGGGGTGCAGGAACACCCTAACATTCGCGAAAGGATACGTAGATGGCTGAGCAGAAGAAGCGCATCGCAGTTAACGCATTCGACATGACCTGTGTGGGTCACCAGAGCTTCGACCTCTGGCGCCACCCCCGCTCCCGTGCTACCGAGTACAACACCATCAAATACTGGACTGACCTGGCACAGATCCTTGAGAAGGGCTTCTTCGACGGCGTATTCCTAGCCGATGTTGTGGGCATCTACGATATTTACAAGAACTCCGCCGCGCCCGCTATCGAAGGCGGCGCTCAGGTGCCCGTGAACGATCCGTTCATGCAGATCTCCGCAATGGCCGCCGTAACCGAGCACCTGGGCTTCGGTGTGACCTCAGCCGTCACCTACGAGCAGCCTTACACGCTCGCACGCAAGTACGCTTCTCTCGACCACCTCACTAACGGGCGTGTGGGCTTCAATGTGGTGACCTCATACCTGCCTTCCGCAGCCGAATGTCAGGGCCTCGAAACCCAGATTGAGCACGACACCCGATACGAACTCGCCGAAGAGTTCCTGGATGTCTGCTACAAGCTCTGGGAAGGCTCCTGGGAAGACGGCGCGGTCGTCAAAGACCGCGAGAAGGGTATCTACGCCGACCCCGCCAAGGTGCACCCGATTCAGCACAAGGGTAAGTACTTCAGCGTGCCTGGTGCGGGTCTGACCGAGCCCAGCCCCCAACGCACCCCCGTGATTTTCCAGGCGGGCGCATCCAGCCGCGGGCAGAAGTTCTCGGGCAAGCATGCCGAAGTTGTGTTTATCGGTGCGCTGCGCCCCGATTTGACCCGCATTATTACCGACCGTATCCGTGACCGCGCCGAAGAGAACGGCCGCGGCCGCGACGAAATCAAGGTTTTCGCGATGCTCTCCATTATTGTGGACGAGACCGAAGAGAAGGCGAAGGCAAAGTACGAAGAGTACCGCAAGTACGTGAACCTGGAATCTTCGCAGGCCATTATCGGCGGCTGGTCCGGCGTGGATCTTTCGCAGTTCGACGAGGACGAGGTACTCAACTATGTGAAGACCGAGTCGATTCAGTCTTTCCTCACTCCCTTCACCCTGCAGTCCAAGGATAAGCAGTGGACGCGTAAGGATATTGCCGAGCACTGCACTATCGGCGGTATGGGCGAGGTTATTGTGGGCGACCCGCAGCAGGTGGCCGATGAACTAGAACGCTGGATTGATGAAGGCGGACTGGACGGTATTAACCTGGCATACCACGTTTCACCCGGCTCCTTCGAGGACTTCATCGAGTTCGTGGTTCCTGAGCTGCAAAAGCGTGGGCGCTACCGCACCTCCTATGAGGGTGAGACCCTGCGCGAAAGCCTGTTCGGCAAGGGCCAGACTAAGGTCGCAGACTCCCACCCGGCCGCGAAGTACCGCGGCGCCTACGTGGGTAAGCCCTCCACAGCAGACACCCCGGCACGCGCGATCGCGAACTAACCAACTCTGCCTCAGAGTTTCCTCCGCAATATATTGAAAACAGTGCAGAACCCGCCTCTCTCCGGTTTGACTGCCGGGATGGGCGGGTTCTCGCATGCCCGAACCTGGTAGCCCTTTAGAATGGGGTGCATGAGCGAAACAACCCTGTATGATCCTCAAACCCGCTGCCTGTGTACAAGCGGCGAGGTATACGGTGCCTGCTGCGGGCGGTACCTGGGCGAGTTTGCCGCATCCGGAACCTTGGGCGCGCCCACGCCGCTGGCTCTGATGCGCTCGCGATTTACCGCCTTTGCCCTGCACGATGCTCCCTACCTGCTGGCGAGCTGGCACCCGCATACGCGCCCCGCAGAGTTAACGTTGGATGAAACGCTGCGCTGGTACCGGCTGGATATCCTGGGCTCTTCGGGCGGTCCCTTCGATGCGGCGGGCACGGTCGAGTTCGTGGCGTACTACCGCTCGGTTCCCGGCACGCCCGCCGAAGAACGTGTGAAAGGTGCCATGCACGAAAAATCTCGCTTCGAGAAAGTACACGGCACCTGGTACTACCTAGACGGCGAGGTTGGGTAGGTCCCCTGGTTCGTCCGGTCCTCGGGCAGGTATGGCAGAAATATTCCTCTTATGGTATGTTTTTGCCATGATGTCAGTCGCGGAATATGCCCAGCACGCCGGGGTGAGCCCCCGAAGCGTGCGTGCACGCCTTGAACGCGGATCTTTGAGTGGACAAAAAATCGCCGGGCGGTGGATGGTTTCAGATAACCCGCACGAGCATCACTCCGCACATGGGCGCAAAATCTCGATGGCATCCTTCAACCAACTTGCCGCCTATCTTGACGGTAACAGTGCATCCCTTACCCCCGATGCACGCCGCCGTGCCAAAGAACGTGCACATAACCTCTCCGAACGTGGGGTAGAAACTCTTAAGCAGTATGCAGTGCGTGCAGATGCGAAACCTCAATTCTATGCCGTACCCTCTGCTGACCTGCATGACCTGATGGACGAACGCGCATTAGTGCTCACGGGTGTCAGCCACGAATATTCGGAAATTTACGGGGCTACAGTAGACGCATACGTAACTCCCCGCGATCTCGAATCCCTGAAATTTATCTACGCACTGCGTGAAGTTCCGGCACAGGATGCCAACGTTATTCTTCGCGCAGTCAAAGAGTTACCTAAGATTCGTCCCCTGCACGTTGCGGTCGATCTCCTAGTCTCTAAAGACCCGAGAAGCGAGCGGGAAGCGGAACGTCTGGTGAAAGGACTCATAAGCCGTGCCTGATCAGAAAACGGTGAAAATCCCAGCCCAGGGCGCAGAGCTTGAATCCTGGCTTGGGCTGGCGGATATCTCCGTGCTTGTTCCTCAGGGTTGGTCCCTCGCCGGTGGAAGCATGATGAGGTTACTCGCGTGTGAGCGTGGGTATGAGGGCTCTCGGGCAACCCGAGATATTGACGTTGTTCTTAATATTCGTGCTCGACGTCGGCTTATTGGGGAATTCGTCCACGCACTCAAGAGCGCAGGATATGTCATTGATGGGTATAACGCTTCCGGGCAAAACCACCGATGGGTTCGCGGCTTAGCCCAAATTGATGTATTGGTGCCTTCGGGACAATCCGAGAAAACCCTGTCCTATGACTTTTCCGGGCTGGGAAAAGTCCTGATGACTCGTGGAGCCCAATTTGGCATAGACCGCACATCGTCAGTTGCTGTGGAATGCGCGGGTCGCACGTTCCTGGTGAATCGCCCCGATGCCCTGGGGGCACTCTACGAAAAATGCTCAGCCCTTTTGAATAATGGCGACACACATAAACAACGCCATCTTCATGACATTTTGGTGCTTGTATGCCTGCTTTCAACCTCTGAACGCCGAGACCTGATAGGACTTAGCGGCAAACAAAGGTCAAGACTGGTATGGGGGCTGCGCAGAGCTTTAGCAGAACCCGGTATTGGCCGTCCTCGTGAGCGTGAGATGGCACAGGATATTGTGAGCTTCCTTGATGAAAGTCTCAAAAACTAGTCCTGTATTTGCTATGTTTATGCCATGAGTGACGTTATCTCGCAGGAATCTTTCGACGAGCTCGCCCTCTATTTCAACGGGGGAGGGCACCTGCTTACCCCGGATGCGCGCCGCATCGCCGCCGAACGCGCCCGCATCCTCTGCGCTCACGGGCTCGATGCGCTCCAGCAGTACACGCAACGCACCGGGATGACTGCGCGCTACTACGTGGCACCCTACGATACGAGCGACCTGCTGCGAACGGGTGCGGATGCGCTCGCGCTCACCGGGGCTCGGCACGAACTTTCGGGGATGAAAACCCCTCTAATAGACGCCTACATTCTGCCCAGTGACCTCACAAAATTTGCCCCGATTTGGATCCTGGAACCTGCCCCACCCGAGCGGGCGAACGTGATTTTGCGCGAGGTTTCCGCCCTTCCGCGCGTGCTGCGCCTGCACGTGGCGGCAGACCTGCTGCACGCATGCGATATTGGCGTGGTGGATGAGCGTGCACAAGAGAGGGCCGAGCGCATCATGAAAGAATTATGCCGCCCAAGCGACCGATAGAATTCTTGGTTTAACCTGAGCCAGCCCGCGCCGTCTCTGAGTAAGAGGGCGCGGGCTGGCTCGCATTCAAACGCGTTGTCTGCGTGTATAGGTGCGTTGAATTGGGTCTACCTGAAAGTAAACCTATGCGAAGAATACCAGGAAAAACGGGTGAAATTGTATACCTGCAGCCGTGAAATTTCTGACGTTTTCGAGCGCGTATCTACACCCCCATAGGTTCATAAAAAGGCTCTTTTTGAATAAAGCGTAGTTTTCCGCCGCTTTTCTTCAAAAAGAGCCTTTTTAGACCCGATATATACCCGGGATTTCAGTAAACGCTAGTGCGTGAGACCGTTGATAATACCCATGCCGAAGTAGATGACGAACACCGCCGACACCACGTACATGAGCCAGTGCACCTCGCGCCCGCGACCCTGAACCAGGCGGATGAAGGCGTAGGAGACGAACCCTGCACCAATACCGTTAGCGATCGAGTACGACAGCGGCATGAAAATAATGGTCATAAACGCGGGGATACCCAGCCCCCAATCTTGCCAGTCGATATGCACGGCTTGGCGCACCATCAAGAACCCAACAACCACCAGAGCGGGGGCGACCGCCTCAAAGGGAACGATCGTCACCAGCGGCGAGGCGATAATTGCCACCAGGAACAGCACGCCGGTGACAATATTCGCCAGACCCGTGCGGGCACCCTCACCAATACCGGTTGCCGACTCCACAAAAATCTGGTTCGCAGAGCCGGATGCGCCGCCGCCGACCACGGAACCGACCGCATCCACGAGCAGCACCTCGTTAATGTTCTCGACCTTGCCGTCCTTATCGATGGTGCCCGCTTCGGTTGCTAAGCCTACCGAAACGCCCATGGCGTCAAAGAAGACCGAGAGCAGAATAGCGAACACCAGCAGTGATGCGCCCAGCACGCCGATAGCGCCGAACGCGCCGAATCGTGCAGACCCGATAAGCGAGAAATCGGGGGCTGAGAAGGAAAAATTATTGAGCGCGGGAACATTGAGCGACCAGCCGGTCGGGTTTCCCTTGCCGCTGCCGATATGGAAAATAGCCTCTAGGATGATAGACAGCGCGGTAGAAGCCACCACGCCAATGAGGATAGCGCCGCGCACATTGCGAATAAACAAGGCGATGGTGAGGAAAAGACCGAAAATAAACACGAGAGTAGGCCAGCCAAGTAAGTGACCACCCACGCCGAACGAGACGGGAACGGTGGTTCCTGCGGCATCCGGCATGCGGCGGATAATCCCGGAATCAACCAGTCCGATAAAGGCGATAAAGAAGCCGATTCCCGCAACAATTGCGGTTTTGAGGCTCTCGGGAACCGCCTCGAATACGGCGGTGCGGAAGCCGGTGAGGACCAGCACAGTCATAATAAGACCGGCGATAATCACCAAGCCCATAATATCTGCCCACGTCAGCCCGGGGGTGGTTGCGATTGTGGACGCCAGCAGCGCGTTCACGCCCAGTCCCGCCGCCATCGCGAAAGGCTGTTTAGCAATGACGCCCATGAGGATAGTCATCACGCCGGCGACGAGTGCGGTGACCGCAGCAACCTGCGGCACGCCAAGGATATTTCCCGCCGAGTCTGCGCCGGTGCCGATCACCAGGGGGTTGAGGACGACGATGTAACTCATAGCGAAGAACGCGGCGAGACCGCCACGAATCTCGGCTGAAATAGATGAGCCTCGTTCAGTGATTTTGAAGTAACGGTCCAGTGCGCCGCCCGATGCGTTGGGCTTGTGTGCCTGGGGAGCCGCGGTGTTCTCAGAAGACATTCGTGAAAATCCGTAGATACTCTCGTAGGATGCGTGCGCGGGTTTGCGCCGCAATAAGAAAAGCGCCCAACCCTTATGGTGGGTGTGACGCTTTTGTTACCACATTATTCTATGACGTTTAACCCTCAATGCGCTACTGACAGGAAATTCTCAGGTCTTTAGCGGGGGTATATCCGTCTGAGGTAAAAGTGGGTGATAAAAAGAGCCTTGATCGTGACTAAAGTTTTCACGATCAAGGCTCTTTTTACGATGGGAGGGGGAGAGAGAAAGATGCTCTAACGCATCCACCCCTCAATCAGACCCATTCCGAAATGCACCGCAAACACCGCCGAAACCACGTACATGAGCCAGTGCACCTCGCGTCCGCGACCGGTCGCCACACGGATAACCGTGTACGAAATAAACCCGGCACCAATACCGTGCGCAATCGAATACGACAGCGGCATGATGACGATCGTCAAGAAGGCCGAAATTCCCAGGGCAAGATCGTTCCAATCAACATTAACCGCCTGGCGCACCATCAGGAACCCGACGAACACCATTGCGGGGGCGACCGCCTCAAAGGGGACAATCGTCACCAGGGGAGAGAGGAAAATAGCGCCCAGGAAGAGCACACCTGTCACCACATTTGCCAGACCTGTGCGGGCACCCGCGCCAATACCGGTTGCCGACTCCACGAATACCTGGTTGGTTGAGGTTGAGGTGCCGCCACCGGCGACCGCGCCCAGCGCATCTACCAGAAGCAGACGGTCGATGTCTTCGATCTTACCGTCTTCATCGATAGAACCGGCTTCGACTGCCATACCCATGATGGAGCCCATCACATCGAAAAACGCCGAAATGAGGATGGTAAACACCAGCAGAATTGAGGCCATTGCACCCAAAGAACTGAAGGCACCGAAAAGATCTGCGGAGAACAGAAGCGAAAAATCGGGCAGACCAAAACCGCTGCCGTCCCAGGTGGGTACATTGAGCGACCAGCCAAGCGGGTTAGCCTGCACGCTGCCGGAGGGGGCGACCGCCTCCAGAATAAGCGAAAGTGCCGTGGATGCGAGCATGCCGTAGAGAATAGCGCCGCGCACCTGACGAACATACAGAATAATGGTCAGGAACAACCCCACAATAAACACGAGAGTGGGCCAGCCGAGCAGATGCCCGTGAACACCGAACACGACAGGGGTTGAGCCGGTCTCTGCACGGCGAATAATTCCGGCGTTCACCAGCCCAACAAAGGCGATAAAGAGCCCGATACCCACCACGATTGCGGTTTTCAGGCTTTCGGGCACGGCGTCGAAAACGGCGGTGCGGAAACCGGTCAGCACGAGGGCAGTCATGAGCACGCCCGCCCACACGACCAACCCCATAATCTGCGGCCAGGTGAGGTTAGGAGTCGTGGCTATCGTAGTCGCCAATAGTGCGTTCACGCCCAGTCCCGCCGCCATCGCGAAGGGGTGTTTGGCGTAAACGCCTAGAAGAATGGTCATCACGCCTGCAACAAGCGCGGTCATGGCGGCAACCTGCGGCACGCCGAGGGAACGTCCGGATGAATCGGGCGTGAGGCCGAGAATAAGCGGGTTGAGCACCACAATATAACTCATGGCGAAGAAGGTCGCTAAACCGCCGCGAATTTCGGTGCTGATAGTTGAGCCACGCTCGGTAATGTTGAAGTAACGGTCCAGTGTGCCGCCCGAACTGCTGGGTTTAGGCGTCTGAGGAGCCGCGGTGTTCTCAGAAGACATTCGTGAAAATCCGTAGATACTCTCGTAGGGCGCGCAACCGCCGGTTGGGGATGCGCATAAGAAAAGCGCCAGCCGTGGGGCGTGACGCTCTTGTTACTACAACATTCTAGGGGGAGTAACCCGTAAAAGGCTACTTCTTTGCGTCTGCGCATGATGGTCGCTTTTAGGCGGTAAGTTTTCCGTGAGGGCACCACCCGCGCTGTAGGCGAAACCCCATCGGCACACGCTCACAACACTGCTAAGATAAGGATTACCTAAGGATGATATGTGCCGCCTGGGAATTGGCGCTGGGCGCGCATCCTGAAGCATGAAGAAGGTTGTTATGAGTGAGTATCCAGCCGCAGAATCTCTGCCCGTTCGTCAGCGTTCCACGGTCAGTACCGACCGCCCGGCACGTTATATTAAACAGCTTGGCTCACATATGGGTCGCAAAATTAGTACCGAGGAAATTCCTGGTGGATTGCGCTTAATCTTTAATCGCGACGGTATCTTTCGTGGGTATGGCGATCTGGTGGCCGATGATGCGAACCATGCGCTCATCATGGAGGTTCGTGCCGAAGACGACGAGAAAGCACAGAGCCTTGCAGGCGTGCTGGAGCGTCACCTTGTGCGTTTTGGCGAGCGCGAAGAACTAGTCGTGGAATTCCACGCGGTCTAACCCCTGTATTCATTCTGCGAGCAGGTAGGATTTCGCCGAAAAGGTAGGATTTTCCTACCTGTTCGTTCCAAAAGCCACCTGCTCGCGGGCTAATAAAACTCACCGAGACTGTATCGGTGGGTTTTATTGCGTTTTATGACGGAAAAATATTTTAAGAAACTTTACCCTACAAATATACAGGTCAGGAGAAAATAACTATTAGGGTTTTTGTGGCTTTATGTGGTTTTCTATAGACTTTCGGGTTGCGCTGCAACCGCCTCACCGGCGAACAGGATGCGGAATACCCCGTCGAGAGTCGTAAAGTCGCTGCGGCTTAGCTGATGACCGTTATAAAGTTCAGGATGCTCATGCTTCGCTTGACAAGGGTTCCCGCATCGCCTGGGGGCGATGCACCCTTAGGCGCTCGCTATGAGCATCCTGAACTTTTAGTGTGTTCTCGTAACGCAGGCGACGAATTTTATGCTCGCACACATATTCCGAAGTCGTGACAGGAATATTAATGATGGAGCCTTCAAAATCCTTGGGATAAAAACATGAAAAATGTGTCTTTTGAGTGGTTCAGCTCATGTTTCCTGCGTTTGCTCAGGCATGACCGCTAAAATAAGCAAGGATGTTAAGGCTAAGCTCGCCCTGTGGGTGAACTTTGAAAGGAAAAATACGTGTCTGAAGCTGCACGCCCGTTGCGCGTTGCCGTTATCGGTGCGGGTCCTGCGGGTATCTATGCCGCCGATCTGCTCACCAAATCTGAGGAAGTACGCTCTGGAGCCGTTGAGGTTTCTATCGACATTTTTGATCGTTACCCCGCGCCCTTTGGGCTCATTCGCTACGGTGTGGCGCCCGATCACCCGCGCATCAAGGGCATTATCACCGCCCTGCACAAGGTACTTGACCGCGGTGATATTCGATTCTTCGGCAATGTCGAATACGGTAAGGATTTGAACCTTGCCGATCTGCGCGAGCATTATGATGCCATTATCTTTGCGACCGGTGCTATTTACGATGCGCCCCTGCCTATTGAGGGTATCGACCTGGACGGTTCCTATGGTGCCGCCGATTTCGTCTCGTGGTATGACGGTCACCCCGATTACCCGCGCACCTGGCCGCTGAATGCGAAGGAAATCGCGGTGCTTGGTAACGGTAACGTGGCGCTGGATATTGCGCGTGTGCTCTCCAAGCATGCCGATGATCTGCTCGTCACCGAAATTCCCGAGAACGTGTACGAGGGGCTGAAATCTTCGCCCGTGACCGATGTGCACGTCTTTGGCCGCCGCGGCCCCGCGCAGATCAAGTTCACCCCCCTGGAGCTGCGCGAGCTCTCTCATTCCCGCGATGTCGATATTGTGCTCTACGAAGAGGACTTCGAGTTCGACGAGACTTCGGATGAGGCTATTCAGACGAATAACCAGGTTAAGACCATGATGAAGACCCTCACCACCTGGCTTACCGACCAGGAGGAGGGCGAGCAGACCGCATCGCGCCGTCTGCATCTGCACTTCCTGCAGTCCCCGCACGAGATTCTGGGCGAGGACGGCAAGGTTGTGGGCATCCGCATGGAACGCAATAAGCTTGACGGTAAGGGTGGTATTGAGGGCACCGGCGAATTCGTGGACTACCCCGTGCAGGCCGTGTACCGCGCGATCGGCTACTTCGGATCTGAGCTACCCGAGGTTGGCTATGACGCTGATAAGGGCGTGATTACTAACGTTGAGGGCCGTGTGGTCGATGAAAACGGCGAGCACGTGCCCGGTCTGTACGCTACCGGGTGGATTAAGCGCGGACCGGTGGGCCTGATTGGCTCCACAAAGGGCGATGCACTTGAAACCATCACCCACCTGTTGGAGGACCGCGAGAACCTGTACACCGCTCCCGAACCGGATGCTGACACCTTCAGCGATTACCTGGATTCTAAGGGCATTCGCTATACCACATGGGAAGGCTGGCACCGTCTGGACGATCACGAAAAGGCGCTCGGTGCAGCATCACAGGATGCGAAGGGCGAGCCACGTGAGCGTGTGAAGGTTGTTGACCGTGATGATATGATTCGTATTTCACGCGGCGAGTAATAACTGTACGCAGCGATTTTCTGCGGTACATGAGCCGCGATGAAGAAAATCCCCGCCGGGTCTTCGGCACAGCCCGAAACCGGCGGGGATTTCTTGTATCAAAATCATAGTGTGCGCGTGCGCGCGGCATATTCTACGCCTTTTTGCTGAACCTGTGTAGGGGATGCGCGGCGCTTACCCGGTCATTTCGTGCTGTTTGCGGGGGTTATTCAGAAAAATTTTGAGAAATTTCTGGTGACTATAAAATACCTTCTGACTAGTAACTATGTAGGTGAGCAGGGTATCTTAGAAGGGGGAGTGCGGCGGGTATGAAGAAGTTTTTGAAGAATCCGGCTTGCACGGCTTAAAAATCTGTCATAGACTAGTTGAGGTTCGAACGACGGGATGAAAAGAACCCGTTCGCATCGACTGGGCCCCCATCGTCTAGCGGCCTAGGACGCCGCCCTTTCACGGCGGTAGCACGGGTTCAAATCCCGTTGGGGGTACTTGCAAATCCTCAGATTTGCAAAGCCATGTTGAAGAAGCAGATTATACCCCTGCCGAATCCAACAAGGCCCCGTAGCGCAGTTGGTTAGCGCGCCGCCCTGTCACGGCGGAGGTCGCGGGTTCAAGTCCCGTCGGGGTCGCTCTGGCCGCGTGATTCAGGTGAAGAAATTCATCACGAAGACGCGGTCGTTGCGTATCTGCTTTGATGCGCAAGGCTCTGTAGCTCAGTTGGTAGAGCGTGCGACTGAAAATCGTAAGGTCACCGGATCGACGCCGGTCGGAGCCACAATCCGCCCTCCAGGCTTCTACAGTGGGGGCGGATTTTTTCTTTAACCACACTGGTGTTCCCAGTCCGTGCGCCCTACATGCTGACGACTGCCCTCATATATGGACTCGCACCTTTTCCTTCTATGCCCACAATGCTCTTTATCTGAGTGAAACGGCGAAAATACGATTCAGCCTAAAGGCTCCTTTTGCGCCGAAAGAGAAGAGGACTGCGCCAAATAGGCTGGTAAACACGCCGGTTCGTTTCAATTTCCTGGAATTTCCGTTAGGGTTGAGACGTTGTGTTATTTGCACAACGTCTGTACACACGGCGGCAAAAACCGGCGCATACGGAAGAGATCGAATGCCAGCATCCACTCCCCAAGACACCATACCGTCGAACTCCGCGCAGGCAACACGCACTGCGGGAATCGAATTCTCCCAGGTCACCAAACGCTACGGCGCTAACACCGTGGTCAATAACCTGACTCTGAGCATCCCCGCCGGTGAAACCACCGTTTTCGTCGGTTCCTCAGGTTGCGGTAAAACCACCACCCTGCGCATGATCAACCGCATGGTCGAGCCACAGGAAGGCACGATCACTATTGGAGGTCAAAATATCGCAGACCAAGACCCCTACAAGCTGCGTCGATCCATCGGGTACGTCATGCAAAGCGGCGGGCTGCTGCCGCATCGTACCGTGCTTGAAAACGTTATGACCGTGCCCCTGTTGAACGGCACCCCCAAACCGCAAGCGAAAGAACGTGCTCTTGACCTTCTGGGTACCGTGGGCTTGGATGCCTCCCTAGCGCAGCGCTACCCGGCTCAGCTTTCCGGCGGGCAGGCACAGCGCGTGGGAGTCGCGCGGGCGCTCGCAGCGGATGCCTCTATTTTGCTCATGGACGAGCCATTTTCTGCGGTCGATCCGATCGTGCGCACCGAACTGCAGGAAGAACTTTTGCGCCTGCAGGGCGAGCTGCATAAGACCATTGTTTTCGTAACCCACGATATTGATGAGGCTCTATTCCTCGGCGATAATATTGCGGTCTTCGCCCCCGGTGGCAAGCTCGCCCAGTACGGCGCTCCCGAAGAGATTCTGACGAATCCCGCTAATGATTTTGTGGAATCTTTCGTTAGCCAGTCCGTGGGTGCCTTGCTGCCTGCCGATGTGATGCGCCAGGTGCGGTATATTCGCCGCGAACGCTACCGCCGCACACGCGAAGCCGCAGTATCGGGCGAGGGCGCCGCATCAACCTCTGGGTGGGGATAGTATGAACCTGTTGTTGGCAGATTCGATGCACTGGGACTGGTTGGGAAATAACATCCAGCGCGTCCTTGATTTGACCCTCAATCACCTGTATCAGGGCATTATTCCGGTACTTGTGGGAACCGCTCTGTCGATTCCGGTGGCGCGGTATGCGAGCCGACGCCGCGCGCGGGAAGACGGCGCGAAAACCTACCGGAGTGGTGCGCACGCCCTGGTGCACGGCTTCGGGTTGCTCTATACAATCCCGTCGATCGCGTTCTTCGTGCTCATGCCGCTGATTCTGGGGACCAGCATTATTTCGCCGGTGAACGTGCTTGTGGCGCTTACGATCTACACGATGGCGCTGATGGTGCGTTCCGGGGTAGATGCTTTTAATGCGGTTCCCGAGCATGTGGTGGAGTCATCGCGCGCCCTGGGATACACCCCGGCTCGTGCGTTTTTCACGGTGGAATTACCACTCGCTTTACCCGTGCTTTTTGCCGGTATCCGCGTGGCGACGGTGGCAAATATTGCGATGGTATCCGTGGGTGCGGTTATTGGTGTTTCTTCGCTCGGCACGCTTTTTACCGACGGATTGGCGCGTAGTATCCCTGCCGAACTTATCACGGGCGTGGTGCTCAGCGCCGTCCTCGCCTACCTCGCCGATGCGCTTCTTGCCCTCACGGCACGGCGCCTGACCGCCTGGAGGACCGCATGAATGTTATAGAACGTACCTTCGCTTTTCTGGGTGATGGCACCAACTGGCAAGGGCCTCAGGGCATTTTTGCGCGCACCGTCGAGCATCTGGGCATCACCATGTTTGCGGTTGCGATTGCCCTGGTGATTGCCGTGCCTTTGGGGCTGTGGGCTGGGCATACACGCCGCGGCGGGCACGCTCTGCTGGGGTTTACCGCCGCTTTGCGCGCTCTGCCCGCCCTAGGTTTACTGACCCTGCTTGCTCTCTGGTTTGGTGTTAACGCGATTCCACCGCTCGCAGTGCTCGTGATTATCGCGGTGGCGCCCCTGCTGGCGCACACCCTCGAAGCCGTGACCGGGATTGATCCGGATGTGGTGGATGCGGCACGCGCCCAAGGCATGACCGAAGGGCAGATTCTTCGCCGGGTTGAGATTCCTCTGGGTCTTCCGGTGTTTATGGGCGGTCTGCGCAGCGCGGTACTGCAGGTGATCGCGACCGCGACTATTGCCGCCTACATTAATGGGAATAACCTGGGCCGGTACCTTTTTGATGGGCTCGCGGTGCGGGACTATCCGCGTATGCTCGTGGCAACCTTGCTGGTAGCGGTACTCGCCTTTGTGGTGGATGCGCTCATGGCCCTAGCACAGCGGGCCGTGACCCCCGTGCCCTTGCGGGGTGGAAGCGGGCGCGGAGGCGCATCCAAACGTCATAGGCAACAGAAACACGAGAGCGCACTGGATGCGGCAAACTCGCACACGGAAGGGGCGCACGCATGAGCCTGGCGCATCGCCGAAACACGAACGATCGTTCTTCTCTATCCGGAAAGAGCGCGAAAAGCCAAGGAACGGCGGAGACTGGAATGGCACGCGGCGTTACCAGGCGGCGGGCATTGGGTGTTGTTGGCGCCCTTGGGATGTTAGGAGCGCTGAGTGCCTGCGGGCTGAGCGGCGAAAACGTTTTCGGCGGTGAACACGACGGCATTATTGTGGGGTCAGCAGCGTTCGCAGAGTCGCAGATTCTCGCCGAAGTATACTCCCAAGCACTAAATAAAAATGGGTTTAAATCGAGCACCCAGCTGGGGATTGGCGCGCGTGAAGCCTACCTGGGGGCGCTTACCTCCGGGGCTATCGACGTGGTTCCCGAATACTCGGGCAACCTGCTGTTGTATCTTGACGAGAATTCCACAGCGCAGACCAAACAAGAGATTCTGCAGGCGCTCGGTGGGGTGCTGGATAAAAACCTCAAGGCTCTGGACGCCTCGCAGGCGGAAAATAAAGATACCTTAGTCGTCACCCAGCAGACCGCCCAAAAATACAATCTGCACACCCTGGATGATATGGCGAAGGTCTGTACCGAACTGAAGATTGGTGCCGCTCCCGAATTTGCCGAACGCGCCTACGGAATTCCGGGGCTCAAAGATAAGTACGGGTGCGTTCCGGCGGAATTCGTCTCGCTTGCGGACGGGGGAGGGGCACTCACCGTCAAAGCCCTGCAGGATAACACCGTGCAGGTTGTAGATTTGTACTCGACCACCCCGGCAATTACGCAGAACAATTTTGTGATGCTCGAAGACCCGAAAAACATGATTCCGGCGCAGCAGGTACTCCCCATTATCAACACCAAACGGGTACCCGAGGATGCGCAGGCGGTACTGAACCGCATCAGCGCGGTGCTGACGACCGACGATTTACGCTCGCTCAATGACGAGGTATCCGGCGATAAGAAACTGGACCCATCCACGGCAGCGGCAAATTGGCTCAAAGATAAGGGGTTGTTGTAGCCTTTCTTCCTTTCTGCGCTGGATACCGCTAGGTTCTGGTGCTCAGAGAATATCCGGTTGGGGCATCCATTACTTGGAATGCAAAGAGCTTTGATCGTGAATAAAGCGTTGGTAATCCCGCTTTATTCACGATCAAAGCTCTTTGTGCAGGTGGTGTACTAGAGGGCACCACAACTGTATACGCACGATGAAACACGTTCAAGAATGCTCCCAAATATCCTTGACCTTCAACGTTAAAGTAGATAGCCTTGAGTGAAACTTCCGTAGTCCATGAAATGTGAATGCGTTCAAGGAATTAGAGCGCGAATACACCAGTGATCGCTGCTTAATACGGAAGATGTCATGCCTGATCAAGCCTCAGTTAAAGAGGCGTGGCGCATTATGCCCATCTGCTTCGGCGCGGGCAGAGCGCGCTCGTGAGCATCACACCATCTGAAACTACACACTTCCGGGGGAGTTCCTGATGTCTGAAGAATATAAAGCCTCACAAGAAGACGTGCACTTCGATAACGGCAGAGCAGACCAGCTGATGCGTCAGCTGCGTGAAGCCTCCGAATATTTGCACACCACGGACTCCACCCAGCGTTCAGGCGCTCGCGATCAGGCGATGACCGAATTTGCTGGACCATACGCGGATCTTTTCGCGCACAACACGGAAACTGCTCTTCGCGATGGAAAACGACTGGGCGATGCGCTCTCCGACGCCGCCAACGAGCTTCAGAAATATAAGGAGCTTGCCCGCCTAGAGCAAGAGAACCGTCAGAAGGCTCGTGATTGGGATAAGCGTGACTTTTTCCAACAGTTTGGTGATTCGTGGTCAGGTAAGAAAAAGCCAGAAACTCATTCAACCGGACCGAGTCTTCGTACGCCGCCGCCAGCGACCGAGAGCTCTTCCCAAGGGGGAGAAGGCAAAGGCGGCTCTTTCCTGGAAAACGTCTCTGACATGGTGATGGATACGCTGGATCCGGCCAGGAAAAATATTAAGGTGGGCGGTCCGGGTGTCTCAAAGACTTCCGCCATCCCCGATAATCTTGATGTCTACTTCAATCAAGCGCGCACCCTGAGTGAGGACTTGGGGAAGAAACTTGAAAGCATCCAAAAGGAATACCAGGGGTTTATGGAAAATACCTCCTGGGGTCAGTTCGATATTATGGGTCTGCTCAAAGCAACGGGTGACTGGGCTGGCAAAAACATGGAGGATGCATCCTTCGTACACGTGATCGCTGAGGCTTTCCGTCAGGCGGGTGCCTCTAGCAATATGGTGGCGACCTACGATAGCTTCCTGATTGAAGAAATTCTTGCGAAAGCAGGCGTTAAAGCGCAAGAACGCAAAGAACTTGATATTCCACTTGCTACGGTAGCTGGAGCTGATCTCACCTCGGGGTTCGTGAATGACCCTGTGAACGCCGCCACGGGTAACTTTATTGAGGAAGAGCTCGACCTTTCCTTCCCCGGCACTGGTTCGGGTACTTTGCGCCTGGAACGGATGTACAACAGCTTGGCGGTTACGCATCCTGATGAAATACCATCGGGTGTCTTTGGTCCCGGGTGGGCATCCACATTAGACCAGCACATGGAATTTATCGCTCAGGAAGCCCGCTGGCACACCCACGATGGTCGTATCCTCTTCTTCGCCCGCGAAGGTGAGGGGTATGCGCGATGCACCCACGAACCCTGGTGGCTGCAGAAGGCTACGATTGGGGCGGATCAGTACGAGCGTTTTGCACAGCTTCGTGATGAGGCGTATTCCCAAGCGAAGACTGGTACCGCTGGTTCCTCGGCGCCGTTCTACTGGGTGGTATCTAACGCTAAACACCATCGGATTTTCTTTACTCCTGCCGGAGATTGGGCGGGTATCAAAGCAAAAGATCCGAAGATACTTAAGGATGAGTTTATTGATAAACACACTACTTTTATGGGTAAGACGGGTGGAGAAGTTATTGGCAATATGACGTCTGGCGCTATTGAGGGAGCCTATGACTACAGCAAAAATGCCGGGGATGATTGGAGCGTTCGGGGCATGATGTTAAGTGCAACGACCGGCGGCATAATGAAGGGAGCCAGTGCTGGATTTAAAATGGCCCCCAACTATGTGACAAACAAGGTGAATTACACGAAGCTTCCGGGCATCAGGCATCTACCAGATGGTGGTCGTATACAGCGACTAGCGGCTTCTGGGGTCAAGAATACAACCTCCCAGATTGCAGAAATGCCCATTAACGTTGGGATGAGTTCGGTCGAAGCTCTGCCGAAGAACAGGATTTTGCAGATGGATAGGAACGATTATATGGCTCAGCATCCAGGAGATAATCCTGAAGCCCTCAATCGTGCCAAAGTTAAAGATAAGAGTGGAGCGGATCTCATGTGGGATGCAGCCGGAGCGGAAATCCAGAAACAAGGTGATTATAAAAACCTTGCGAAGAATGGTGCGAAGACCTGGAAGGACCGAAAGTCCTTTACGAGTAGTCCTACCGAGCAGGATACGAATACACCTGCTGGTGCTCCAGAGTAAGATAATAACGATAACTTAACTTCCTGTTATAGGTCGCTTGATCCTTGATTAAAGTGCTAAATATTCTATTGCGGGTAATTTGAGAAAGGAATTCCTAAATGGATAATGCGTTTTTGAGTCCTATTCTTTCCGCTTTAGGTCGTACCTTTTTGTCGAGGTATAACCGGAGTAAGAAAGTTAATGCTGAGATTCAGCGTATGCCTCTGATGATTGTGACGGCTTGGGGTATTTGGATTTTTAGTGTTGCTTTAGCAATATTTTTTACTGGGAGCACTATTAACGGTGGTGGTACTACTTTTACCGGCATTATGATATTCGCGGTCGGTGAGGTTGTTCTTATTCTGCTTGGCCTGTTGTTTTATGCGTGGTATCGGAATGCGTATGTGGAGATTACGCGTTCGTATGTATTGCGGCGAGATCTTTTTAGGTTTGTTAATAAGGTCGAGTATCGGCATATTAGTGGATACGGGTATCATGAGGAGCCAACTGGGGGGATTGATTCTGATGATGGACTGTATTTAAATGGTCCAGATGATGAGGAAGGTTTTCCTACTCCTGGAGTTCGATTGCATGGTGTGTGGGCTAATTATGATTATGTGTTGGGGCAGTTGGCGTTTCGTATTATGAATGAGCGGTGGGCTGAGCCTGATTCTGATGAGGATCATGCGCAGGTTATGGAGTACGTTTCTTCTGGGCAGGCTCGCAGGGTGTGTCTGGAGCATGATGGAATGGAGTTCCCTGAGAATACCAAAAAACCAGATCAAGACTCACTTGAGGAAAACTCTTCCGATGAGTAGATTTGTCCCAATACAGGTAGCTCGTTGTGGATAAAGCATTTTTAGGTCCTCTTGTTTCTGCACTAGGCAGAAGTTTTCTGTCGAAACGTAATCGAGGGAAGTCTACAGGTAAAAAGAATATCCATCGGATGGGTTTTCTTCTTTTGGCTGCATACGGATTTTGGGCTGTTTCTCTTGTGGCATTAGTGTTATTTCTGTATTTTTATTTCCGTTTTAATCGTTTTGACGGTATATGTCAGGGAATTTTGATGTTATGTCCTGTAGCAGGTCTGTTGTTTTATGTGTGGTATCGGAATGCGTATGTGGAGATAACGCGTACGTATGTGTTGCGGCGTACTTTTCTCCGGTTTGTTGAAAAGATTGAATATCGTCGTATTCGCAAATATGGGTATCACGAGAGATACGATCATAATAATAATTTTGAGGATGGTTTATATTTGGGTGGTCCCCTAGTAGAGGGTCATAAGTATTCTGCTGAGTCTGTAGAACTTCATAGTAATTGGGCTAATTTTGGGTATGTATTGGGGCAGCTTGCGTTTCGTATTGTGAATGAGCGGTGGGCTGAGCCTGAGTCTGACGAGGATCAGAACTTGATTCAGGAGTATGTGTCGTCGGGTCGAGCGCGTGAGATTTGTTTGGAGCAAAGCGGTTTTGTCTTCCCTGAGAATGATAATAGTCCATACCGGGAAAGTAAGGAGTAATTTTACAGACGTACCAGATTATCTTACTGTCAATTCTTGCAATAAAAATGAATGAAGAAAGGAAAATTTATCATGGAAGATTTTCAGCCTTCTAAAATGTCAAACGGTCTTAAAGCATATCTGTCGAAGAGTAGTCAGAAGAATTATCCAGACAACTTTAAGGAACAACGCATAAAACCTCTTGGTCTCGTGCAGTTTTTACTAAGCCTAGTTGCTATGGGTATAATGTTTTTTGCATCCTTATATAGTTCCACGAACATATATGTCTCTATTGCTATTATGTTTGTTGTTGCAATAATAGTTATTGGCGTAACTTTAATTTATTTTAATACATATGTAATGATAACCCGAAGCTTTGTTGAAACTTGTACCTTCAAAGGGCATAAAAAGAAAATCGAATATAAGAACATTACGGGATATAACGTCTATGATGACGGTTATGAAACCGGAATTGTCCTGCAGGGGAGCGGCAAAATAGTCAATAATGGGCGAGATATAAGCTCTGTGCAGGCATCAAGCGTATGCGCCAACCTGGCCTATCTCCAAGCCCAGCTAACCTTCCGCATCCTGAATAACCGTTGGGCTAAGGCCTACTCTGAAGAGGATCAGAAACTACTTTTCGACTACATTGACTCGGGCCGGGCGCAAGAAGTGTGCATGTCCCGCGGCGGAACCGTCTTTTCCAATGCGCAGGACGACCCTGCGCCTACGCACTAATTCTTCCGGGCGCATAAAAAGAGCCTTGACGATGAATAAAGAGTTGGAAATCCCGCTTTATTCATCATCAAGGCTCTTTTGACGGTTTGACGGTCGGAGAAACTGGAAAGGGGAGAGGAGCCTAAACGACCGGGAGTTCCGTGAGGGAGAGGCCTACCCGCAGGTCACCGAGCGCATCCGTCAGGTATTCGATGCCAGCCTCTAGGGAATCCAGCACATCCTCGCCCGCGCTAGAGACCACCACCGACGTCACGATGCGCCAGCCCACCTCACCGTTCGATGGCACGCTGAACCTGCCTAACCCAACAGCCTGTGCTCCCTCATGGATCCCGGCGAGCGCCACCTTGCCCCGCCCGGATGCGGGCACCACGCCCACCGTAAACCCGCCCGCATAGTAGGGGCGCGCAAACCCCAGAACCGGGTCAATCGCGTGCCCATCGGCGGAATCGTCATGAGTGAGGGAGCCCAAGAAGGTGCGTACTGCATCCAAAATCTGCCGTTGGGATGCGCCGCCCGGCACCTGCGCCACATCAATCCGCACGCTCAGAAGCGAGTCGAGGTCGGCACGTTGGAAGGTTTCGGAGGGCATGTAATCAAAACTCATGCTCCCACTTTAACTGCGTTTTAAACCGCGAGCAGGTCATTTTTTGCCGAAAAGGTAGGATTTTCCTACCTGCTCGGACCAAAAACCACCTGCTCGCGCATGTAACCATACCTGTAAATGCCCATGTAACCGAGCAATTAATCTGGCGAGCTAAGAAGAAACGATGGGCTCTTCCACGATCAGAGCCAGTGACTCGTAGGGACGCAGCGTAACCTCAACCTCGCGGGGATTGGATACGGAAACACCGCTAACCTGACCGAGCGGATTCGTGTAATTACACAAAAGCACCCGTGCAGACTGCGCTTCCGTCGGAGTTCGCGAGCCTTCACTGCTAGCGACTGCGTCCAGAACCTCGCCCGGCATGAACTCGGTGGGAACACGCACCGCCGTCTCGTCCCCAAAGAAATTATTGAGCACCAACAACCGCGTGCGCGTTCCTTCGGCGATATGTTCTCGCAGGTACCCGAAGACCCGCTCATGGTCGAGCGCATAGGGCGCGTAACTGCCCTCAGAAATCACCGGGTACTGACCGCGCAGGCGAATCAGCTCGCGATAGTACGGCAAAATCACGCCGTCACGTTCCTCATCCGCCACCGAAATACCCGCACCGGTTGCCGCATCCACACTGGGGGCGGGCGCCAGCCAGGGGGCAGCGGTACCAAAACCAACAGTGCCGTAATCCCCACCGGAACCAGACTCCCACTGCATGGGAACACGCGAATTATCCCGTGCCTTGGCACGCACAACCTCAAACGCCTCACCTTCCGAGAGACCCCGCGCACGCAGGGTCTTAAAAGCGTTATGGGCCTCAACGTCCACGTAGTCGTCAATCGAAGAATACACCGGGTCAATCATGCCGATCTCTTCGCCCTGATAAATATAGGGAGTGCCGCGCAGCAGGTGAATCACGGTCGCCAGCATAGTCGCAGATTCCGCCCGGTACCGCTGAACGTCGCCAAAACGGTTGAGCGCGCGGGGCTGATCATGATTATTCCAAAACAACGTATTCCACCCGCCGCCTGCCTGCATGCCCAGCGCCCAATCGTTGAGCAGACCCTTCAGCTCAGCAAAGCGGAACGGCACCTTCGACCACTTCTCGCCGTCCTCATAATCCACCTTCAGATGGTGAAAACTAAACACCATGTCGAGCTCGCGGTTCTCAGGGTTTGAGTAGCCCACGCAGTTCTCAATGCTCGTCGAAGACATTTCACCCACGGTTACGGTATCCCCATACCGCCCGAACGATGCGCGGTTCAGCTCCCGCAGACGCGTATGCACGATGGGCGTGTCGGTATACAGGGTCTTATCGATAACCCCGGCGGGCGCATCCTCAAGCTCCTCGGACTTGCCGATCACGTTAATGACGTCGAAGCGGAACCCGCGAACACCCTTGTCATACCAGAAATTGACGACCTTATAGAGTTCCTCACGCACGGCGGGGTTGTACCAGTTCAGATCAGCCTGTGTGACGTCGTAAAGGTGCAGATAGTACAGCGGTGCCCCCGATTCGTCCCGATAAACCTTACCCGCCGTATCGGTGAAAGGCGCCCAGGCCGAACCGCCAAATTTCGACTCCCAGTTCGTGGGCGGAACCACCGTGCCGTCAGACTGAACCCGCCCCGGGCGAAGATAGAAATAATCCCAGTACTCGCGCTCGCCCGCCTGCGCCCGCCCAAACCACTCGTGCTCGGTCGAAACATGGTTGAGCACCATATCGAACATGACCCCGATGCCGTGCTCCCCGAAAGCGGCGATCATCTCCTCAACATCCTCCATCGTGCCCAGCTCGGGGTTAATGGCGTAGTAGTCGGAAATATCGTAGCCGTTATCGTGCTGGGGCGAGGCGAAGAACGGGTTGAACCACACCATGCCCACCCCCAGCGATGCCACATAGGGCACCTTCTCGATAATGCCGCGAATATCGCCGGTTGGCCGACCGTGCGCGGAATAGAACGACTTCGGGTAGATCTGGTAGATCACGGCGCTGCGGAACTGTGCGGGGGAGTGAGACATAGAAGATACACCCAATGGAGAAGATAAAGGGGGCTGCCGTACGAGTCTTCGTGCGTTTGCGTAGCGTTTGTTCGCTAGCTGGCGCAAATCACGCGGCGGGAGTTCTTACCCCACCAGCATAGGGGGCATAATAGACTCATTCCACGCTGCACGGGGATATATTCTCAAGGGGGCAAATCTGCCGCAGATCCGGCATCCTTGTCCGCCCCGCGGCATAAGGTGCGCGCCGCATCCACACTCACCCTTCGGCGCGCCACAGGCACAGCTCATGACCAAGCATCACGGCATGCCAACATATGAAACCAAAGTAACCCTTCGATGATTGGGCGCACGCCTGCGCGTAGAATCTATAGATGCATCACAACGGAAGGTAAAGACATGCCCGAATTACGCTCACGCACCTCAACTCACGGTCGCAATATGGCGGGTGCCCGCGCTCTATGGCGTGCAACCGGCATGGGTGATGATGATTTCGGCAAACCGATTATTGCGATTGCCAACTCTTACACCCAGTTCGTGCCCGGTCACGTGCACCTGAAAAATATGGGCGACCTGGTGGCTGGCGCTATTCGTGAAGCTGGCGGCGTGGCGAAAGAATTCAACACCATTGCGGTTGATGACGGCATTGCGATGGGCCACGACGGCATGCTCTATTCCCTGCCCTCACGCGACCTCATCGCCGACTCGGTCGAATACATGGTGAACGCTCACCGCGCGGATGCGCTCGTATGTATCTCGAACTGCGACAAGATCACCCCCGGCATGCTCTTGGCGGCAATGCGCCTGAATATTCCCACAATTTTCGTGTCAGGCGGTCCTATGGAATCCGGCGAGGGCGTTGAAGGCGTTGTGGAGCACCGCCTGGATCTGGTGGATGCAATGGTCATGGCGGTGGACGATTCCGTGAGCGATACCGCGCTCGCCCAGATTGAGAAGAACGCCTGCCCCACGTGTGGTTCATGCGCGGGTATGTTTACCGCAAACTCCATGAACTGCCTGAACGAGGCGATTGGTCTGGCGTTGCCCGGCAACGGTACCACGCTTGCGACCCAGATCGCGCGTAAAGAGCTGTTTTTACAGGCGGGTAAGCGCATTGTTGGTCTGGCGAAGCGCTACTACGAGCAGGATGACGAGTCAGTTCTGCCGCGCTCTATTGCCACCAAGGAAGCCTTCGAGAACGCTATGGCGTTGGATGTGGCTATGGGCGGTTCCACCAATACCGTGCTGCACTCCCTGGCTATTGCGCATGAGGCCGGCGCTGACTTCACGCTGGACGATATCGACCGTATTTCGCGCCATGTGCCCTGTCTGGCGAAGGTTGCACCGAACTCTACGAAGTATCACATTGAGCATGTGCACCGTGCGGGCGGTATCCCCGCGCTGCTGGGTGAGCTGAACCGTGCCGGGCTGCTGCACAAGAACGTTCATTCTGTTCATGCGGATTCGCTGGACGAATGGCTTGCCGAATGGGATATCCGTTCCGGTACCGCGAGCGAGCAGGCTCAAGAATTGTTTCTTGCCGCACCCGGCGGGGTGCGCACCACGCAGGCGTTCTCGACCGCGAACAAGTACGAATCGCATGAGACGGACGCCGAAAACGGGTGCATTCGCGCTGTGGAGCATGCTTACACGAAAGACGGCGGTCTGGCGGTTCTGCGCGGCAATATCGCCCAGAACGGTGCGATCATCAAATCCGCCGGCATTGATGAAGAACTTTTCCACTTCGTGGGTAAGGCATTTGTGGTTGAGTCGCAGGATGAAGCCGTGTTTGAGATTCTGTCGAAGCACGTGAAACCCGGCGATATTGTGGTGATTCAGTATGAGGGCCCGAAGGGCGGCCCCGGCATGCAGGAGATGCTGTACCCCACCTCGTACCTGAAGGGCCTGGGCTTGGGCAAAAGCTGCGCACTCATTACCGACGGGCGTTTCTCGGGCGGTACTTCGGGCATTTCGATCGGTCACGTTTCGCCGGAGGCCGCCGCCGGTGGCGCTATCGGCCTGCTGGAAACCGGCGACGAGATCGAGATCGACGTGCACAACCGCATCCTGCGGGCGAATGTGCCGGACGAGGTTTTGGAGGCGCGGCGCAAGGCGAAGGGCGCCCTCCCGTGGAAGCCCACTAAGCCGCGCGAACGTCAGGTCTCGAAGGCGCTGAAGGTTTACGGGATGCTGGCCGCCTCTGCCGATAAGGGCGGGGTGCGCATCCTCCCAGAGGGAATCTAGTCGCCTACTGACCGAGCATAAAAAGAGCCTTTATTTGAATAAAGCGGCGAAAAACCCTCTTTATTCAAATAAAGGCTCTTTTTTTTAGCAGAGGAGAACAGGGAGAGCGGGCGCTACATCTCGAAGATGCGAACATCCAGCTCTGCGGCGAGCAGCGGCTCCCAGGTTTTCACAGCGGTGCCGAAATGCTCGGTCGCCATATGTGCTTCGAGTGCCTGCTGTGACTCCCAACGCTCAATAAAGGCGAAGGCGCGCGGTTCACCTGCAGGGGTCTCACCGGTGGCGGGGCCGAAATCGTAGCTGATATTGCCCGCATCCTTGCGCGATGCCTCGACGAGGGCGGGGGCGGATGCCAGGAACTCTTCAACGTGCTCGGGCTTGACCGAAACACCTGCATAAACACCAATCATGGGGCGCTCCTTACTCAATTAGATATACCGGATAACTCCAACCCTACACCGTCGCACAGATGCGCGCCAGAGCGGGGCAGAACCTCTCATTCACCACGCATAATTCCCGCCAAGAAACGGTTTTAGCTTCCCTTTTTAAGGTTCTTCGCTGACTGTAAAATAACCTGTTCAACGTTTGCGCGCAGACACCGGCGGGCATATAAAAGATAGTGGAACAATTCCTCACTACACGAAAGAAGGAGACTATGCGGCAAGGGGGTGTACACACGTGGGATTCTCACCGGCTCATATTAAACGGTGCACCCTAACCTGGGAGGCGCCCGACTACAGCACCTCATACCCGGCGGGCTATACAACTCGGGGCGTGGCTGTGATTGCAGTTGCCGAATACACCCGTAAGACCAAGGGGTACTGTTACAGCACCCTCACGGCTCTTGTCTATATTTCGCGTGAAAACGGTGAGCGCATCGTCATCAACCAGGAACCGGTGGTTGAATCGTGTATGCATTCGCTTCTTGACCCGTGTGATGTGGTGCACCCGAAGACTTTGGGGCGCATTGTGCTTAATGCCTGGGATGTTATTCCTTCGGATTATACGCATCACCTGGTGACGGTTGCCGCCGACCGGCACGATTTGAAGCTTCTTTTTCGTAATTGTGAGCAGCTTAAGAAGGCGATGGAGTACCGGGCGTTTGAGAAGGTGCTTGACCCTTACGATAACCATTCGTTGGGTGAGGTGCATGTGCGCCTTGCCGGTACGGATGCCGCCGAGACCATGCGTTATTTTCAGGATCGTGCCGAGCAGCTGACCGAGCAAATGATCGCCGAGACGCTGGCAGAGGTCCCCGAAAATCAGCTCGTGGACTACAACGTGTTTACCGATTGTTCCTTTCGCGCCACCCACAATAAGAAGTATTTGCGCGGTGGGCGCATGGGCATTGCCGGGGTGAGCGAGGACGGCTTTTATTTTCACACCCATTATGATGCCGTGAATATTATGACCGGTGAGCTTTCGGCGATGCTCGCGGCGTTTCACGTGTTTTATCATGGCGGTCGCCGCCTGATTATTAACACCGATTCCTTGGGCGCGCTGACCTTTCTTCTTCGGCTGGCGCACAGCCGTTGGGCTTTCGATTATTGGGTGCGTGAGGGCGTGCAGGATGCCCGGGTTATCGCCGAGATGGAGCAGCTAACTGCGGCTATTCGGGCGCATCGGGTGATTGTGAAGCATGTGCCGGGCCATACCGGGCACGGTCTGCAGGAGAGCAGCGATTCGGTGTCGAAGATGCACCGCCATTTTCCGGGACAGATCGTGGATAAGCGGCATACGGTTGAGTTCAACCGCCGGTGCGAGTCGATTATCACGGCTCTGTCTGGGTGTAAGAAGGCCGTGCGGCTGCCCAGTCCGGAGTGGCTGCAGATTAAACCCTCGGCGATACATACGGGAAATCGCCTGTGGCGATAGGCTATATACTATATTTTTGGGTAGAAATGGACGACGCGCGATGCGTCCGCGACGGGTGCGGGCGATCGTGCGTTTTCTGCATTCGCGGGGAAAACTTCGCGGATATGGCGAATCGGTATAAAACCCCATGTCAGCTGGTCTTTCAGAGGCGGCAGAAGGTGCACTTGTAAGCGGTCATCACCACAGCCGCAGGTACCGCTTCGAGAGCGCGGTCGTGCCGAATTTCCTCATGTTACGGGCGTTTCCAGCCCGAGTTTTACAGGAGCGATGACCAGAGTCGGCAGATATTTTCGGTGACTTTAATGCGCTGCGGGCGTGAGGACCACGGGCCGTAACGCAGTTCCGTGCAGATACTTTCGTAGGTTCGCGCAACGTCGGCGAGCGCATCCACCATAGCGGCGTCTGCGATAAAGGTTGATACTTCGAGGTTGAGCGAGAATGAGCGGGGGTCCATATTTGACGAGCCGATAAACGCCATTTCGTCATCTACGTACATGAACTTGGAATGCAGCACTGTGGGGCTGGGGTATTGCAGAATGCGTACCCCGGATTGCAGCAGCGTCTCGTAGTAGGAGCGCTGCGCCATATTGGGGAGGAACTGGTCGCCTTTTTCGCAGACGATCACGGTGGTTTCGATGCCCGAGAATGCTGCGTTGGTGAGTGCCTGCAGCAGGGTTTCGTCGGGTACAAAGTAGGGTGAGCAGATGGTGATGCGTTTTTCTGCGTTGTAGATCATGTAGTTGATTAGGCGCAGGTTGTTTTCCGTCTCGAACCCGGGGCCGGAGGGAACTACTTGGGCGCGCATCGATCCTGGAACGTAGGGAATTTTCGCCTCAATTTCTTCGAGGATCAGCTGGTTTGTTTCGGAGTACCAGTCGGAGACGAATACCGCGTTGAGCTCTTCGACGATGGGACCGGTGCATGAGAAGGTGAGGTCTTTCCACTCCAGGCCTTTACGCACGTTTTCTTTGAGGTCGTAGGAGCGGTGGATGGCGTTTTGCGAGCCTGAGAAAGCCACTGCGCCGTCGATCACAAGGACTTTACGGTGGTTGCGCAGGTCGGGGCGCTGCCATTGTAGTCGCCAGGGTTTGATGGGCAGCATCAGGCGCCATTCGATACCCGATTCGTTGAGCATTTTTGTCAGCTGCCGGTATGAGGGGTATTTGCGCGAGCCGATATGGTCGATGAGCACACGCACCCGCACGCCACGTTTTTGGGCGGCGAAGAGGGCATCCCAGAGTACTTTGGAGGCTTCGTCGTAGGCGGTGATGTAGAACTCGAAGTGAACGTACCGCTGGGCTTTGTTGACTTCCTGCGCCATGATGCGCATGGCTTCGTGGTTGTCGTTATGCAGGGTGAAGGAGTTTCCGCCGACGAGGGGGAGCGAACCGAGCTTGTAGTTGAGTTGGCTGGCGACCAGGGTTGCTTCGTTGAGCCCGTCGGAGTCGGTGAGCTGTGGGGTGCCGCCGGTGGTCTCGCGGATCAGGTCGTTCATGGCGT
Source organism: Rothia sp. HMSC069C01 (assembly GCF_001814655.1). NCBI lineage: Bacteria > Bacillati > Actinomycetota > Actinomycetes > Micrococcales > Micrococcaceae > Rothia > Rothia sp. HMSC069C01. Next base: position 105,281 of record NZ_KV817391.1, on the reverse strand, counting down.
GCTGCCGGGCTCGCCGGTATTGCGGAAGATGAGAGGACCCGAAAATTAGGAAGGCTAGGAACCCGATGAACGGGATGAAGAAGATAGCCATGAGCCAGCCGAGTGCGACCACGGGCTTGCGGTTGTAGGGCAGCCAGAATAGGGACAGCACACGGATGCTCAGGTCTGCGAAGAACAGAATAATCCTGAGCCAATCGGGTAGGAAGTCGAGGTATCCGGATGAAAAAAAGTTCACCCTATTATTATGCCTAGCATCTTGTCTTCTGTGGGGGAGAGGCAGGACACACTGCGTCGCCTGCATAGTGCAGTTGTGCAAAAAATGCAGAAATGCAATAATTGCAGTTATGCAAAAACCTGAGCCGAGTCGCGCCGAGACAAGCCTGCGTGAACGCCGCCGCGAACGCACCTGGGTGAACATTCACGAAACCGCCCTGCGCTTAGCCCGCCAGCACGGCATGCGCGGCAGCACCGTCGAAGACATCGCGGCGGAAGCCGGAATCTCGCCCCGCACCTTCTTCAACTACTTCGGAACCAAAGAGGATGCGGTGCTCGGCCTGCGCGCCCCCGCCATCACCGACGACCTGCTCGCCAGCGACCGGGCGCACGAAAACGACAACCTCATCGTGCGTATCACCCATCTGCTGCTGTACATCGTGCGGCACAGCTTCAACTTTGCCAATCACGCGAAATTCCGGGAGCGCATCGATGAATTTCCCGAATTTAGGCACCGGCTGAAGGTGCACCATATCAGCTGCGAACAGGTGCTCATTGACTATCTTAATACCGTCGATTGGGATGCCTTCAATGCCGCAGGAAGGCGCGGCTCTTTGATAACCCGCCCCGAAAATATGCCGCCGACAGAAACTGCCGAAGAACGCACCCGTGCCACAGTCCAGCTTGCATCTGCGGTGCTGCGGCAGCTGCACTTCGCCAAGGATATTGCCGACGAAGACGAGGTCGAGCGGCGCATCCACAACACCGTCAAAACTTTTCAAGCCCTGCTGAAGGAAAACTAGGAATGACGTCGCACTCAGACAAACCCGCTGAAGCCACCACGGCTGAAGCTAGAAAACATCAAATAGCGCTCATGTTCTCCGGCTTGGTCATCGTGATGCTCATGTCGGCACTGAACCAAACCATCCTCGCACCCTCACTGCCGACCATTGTGGGCGAACTGCATGGCGTGGAGCATATGAGCTGGGTGATTGCCACCTTCATCTTGCTCTCCACCATCACCATGCCGGTGTACGGCAAACTCTCCGACCAGTTCGGGCGTAAACCCTTCCTGATTTTTGCCATCCTCTCCTTCATGACGGGATCTATCATCGGCGCGCTCGCTCCCGATATGACCTGGTTGATCGTCGCCCGTGCACTCCAGGGAGTCGGCGGTGGCGGCCTCATGATTCTCTCCCAATCCGTGGTCGCAGACGTGATCCCCGCCCGCGAACGCGGTAAATATATGGGTATTATCGGCGGCGTCTTCGCCTTCTCCTCGGTCGCCGGGCCGCTCATCGGCGGGTGGATTACCGAAGGCCCCGGCTGGCGTTGGGCATTCTGGCTCAACCTGCCGCTTGCCGTACTCTCAATCTTTGCCGTCATTTTTCTGCTCCCACACACCGCGCTCAAAGACCGCGAAAAGCGGCAGATCGATTACCTGGGCAGCATTATTCTCATGGCTGGAACCAGTGCGCTCGTGCTTGCCACCATCTGGGGCGGCAACCAGTACGCCTGGAACTCCCCGCAGATTATTGGGCTTCTCATCGCATCCGCCGTCGCGGCCCTGATCTTCATTCCGGTTGAAAACCGCGCCGCAGAGCCGATCATGCCCATGTACCTCTTCACCAACCGCAACTTCCTGCTCACCCTGGGCGCCTCTCTCTCCCTCGGTGTTGCCATGTTCGGTGCCGTCGAGTACATCCCTACCTACCTGCAAATGTCCCTGGGCGTGAGCGCAACCGTGGCGGGTCTGCTCATGATTCCCCTCATGGGCGCCCTGCTCGTGGTTTCCATTATTACCGGACGGCTGGTCTCCGCACGCGGCAAATACAAGGCATATGTGGTCACCGGTACCGCACTCGTGGCGCTCGGGCTCTACCTGATCTCCACCATCACCCCGAGCACCCCCACCTGGATCTTCTGCAGCTATATGGCGGTCATGGGCGCGGGCCTGGGCATGTCGATGCAGTTCCTCACCCTCATCGTGCAAAACGCTTTCCCCGTCACCGTCGTAGGAACCGCTACTGCGGCAAACAACTTCTTCCGCCAGGTCGGCTCAACCGTGGGTGCATCACTCGTGGGCGGCCTGTTTACCTCACGCCTGAGCAGCCTGCTCAGTGAACGCATGCCCGCGCAAGCAGTAGCCTCGGCGGGGGAACATGGAACCTCCTCCCTGACTCCCGAGCTCGTCAGCCGGATTCCCGAGCCGATTCACGGCATTATCGTGAACGCCTACAATGATGCCCTGATTCCGCTTTTCCTCTACCTGGCACCACTCGGTCTAATCTCCGCGATTCTGCTTCTCTTCATTCGTGAGGATGCGCTCGCCACCACCATCGAAACGCACACCACCACCGATGTGGCGCGTTCGGCAACCGGTGCCATTGAGGTAATCACGCCCGAAATGGCAGCGAAAGATGCCGAATGCCTGAAGAAAATGCAGGGTGGAGCACGCACCGTGATCGACCCGGAACTTGCCGGTAGCGCATCCGATGCACCGGCGAAAACCGAGCCTCGTGCCGAGGGCCGAGAGGACACCGGCAAGCCTTCGCACGGAACCAAGCCCTAACGGCTTCTTAGGTAACCCTATACAGTTATTCCCCTCGCACGCTATGCTGGAGGGGAATAACTGTTAACCCCCTCACACGGGACGCGGGTCGCCTTCGTTGCTGAACGCCAGCCCGCATGCACCATTCCACAGGAGGACCCATGAAGATTCTGATCCCTACCTCAATTACGCTCGACGAAGAGAAACTAGGGCTTGAACCCGGCGATACCGTGCGGCATTACAACCCCACAGAACCTATTGCCGAGGAAGATACCGACGCCGAAGTTCTGATTGCCTGGGCGAATACCGCCGATCAGCTCGCGGACTCCGCTCGCCGCATGAAAAATGTGGGGCTTATTCAGGCGCTTCTTGCGGGGCCGGATGCGGTGCGCGCGGCGGGATTCACCCCAGATGCCGCCATCTGTGCGGGTGTGGGTCTGCACTCGAAGACCGTTGCGGAACATGCGCTCGCGCTGACCCTGAACTTCGTGCGTTTCTTGCCGACGCTGGCGCAGGCAACGGTCGAGCATCGTTGGGCTGAGGAGCTAGGTGGTGCACAGGAACTTCACCCGAAAGACCAGGTCACAACCCTGCTTGATGCCAATGTGCTCGTGTGGGGCTTCGGCTCGATCGGGCAGGAGACAGCGCGGCTCTTCAAGGCTTTCGGTGCGAACGTAACCGGCGTTGCACAGAGCGCGGGGGAGCGCTCTGGATTCCCGGTGATTGCAACCGAACAAATCGATGAATACCTGCCGACTACGGATATTCTCGTGATGGTGCTTCCCACCAGCGATTCGACCTTCAAGGCACTTGATGCCCATAAGCTGCAGCTGCTGCATAAGCGCGCCTACCTGATTAATGTCGGGCGCGGTACCACTGTTGATGAGGATGCACTCGTCGCCGCCCTAAACTCCGGCTCGATTGCGGGCGCTGCGCTGGACGTGACGGCAACCGAACCGCTCCCCTCCGATTCGCCCCTGTGGGATGCGAAGAATATCGTAATCACCCCGCATGCCGCCGGTGGGCGCCCCGTAAATCCGGAGGAACTGATCGCCCACAATATTCGTGCTTTCCGCACCGGTGCTGCTGAGAGCGAGTACCGTAACCGGTTCTAGAATTTTCACGAACGTAGAAAGTCACGTGTAAAAGAGATACATTCTCACCCCGTATTCTGTGATGTAATTCATAAATCACAGGACACGGGGTGCTTTTGGTATGAAATTCATAAAATTTTTTTTGCCGTAAATCCCGACAATGTAAGTTAGGACCTACTTATTTTAGATGTTGGTTTTGCTCCTGTTTACATGGTTTTTCGTGGATTTTTTGGGGTCTGGAGAGGGTTTGAGGCGTTCTGGAAAAATATGACGCCACAAATCTTCGGTGTGTGTAAATCTTTCGTAACTTTTTGCCAAACCTTATTTTGATAGTGATACCGGGGATGCCGCCTCTCAACTCCTCGCAGCACCCCGCAAAATGGTGCTTGTCGGCTGGTTTTAAGGCGATGTGGGTTTGGTGGATACCCGAATGTAAATATAAGATAAAGGAACTACGCTTCTAGTGACTGTAGTCACTGGATTATCCGATGACGGAAGCTGTAACACACATGCCTACGAAACCAGAATATCTAGGAGGGGAACCGCCCCATGTTTAGGTATATCCTCCGGAGGTCGCTCACTTACCTTGTGATGGTTTTCTTAACCACGACTATGGGTTATTTTGCGGCTGTTACCACGCTAAAACCTGCCCTTTTGGAGCAGGAAAAGGTGCCGCGCCCCTCGCCTGAACAGGTGAACCGCACTCTCGCATCCCTCGGACTCGACCCCGAAATGAGTGCGTGGGACAGGTACATTCAATGGCTGACGAATGTTGTCACTAAATTTGATTGGGGACGCAGCCCAAACAGCGGATATATCAATCAGGAATTCGGTCAGCGTCTGTGGGTTTCTACCAGATTGATGCTCGCGGCGACTATTTTGACCATTATTATCGGTGTGGCGCTGGGTGTTTACTCGGCAGCGCGTCAGTACAAGTTTTCCGACCGGGTTATTACCGGTTATTCCTATCTCGTCTATATTATTCCCGCCCCTGTAGCATACTTCGTGGTGCAGCAAGGAGCGACCGCCATTAACAACATTGTGGTTGAAAACGGCGGCGAAAAGATTTTCTATGTGACCGGTATTTCGACGCCCGGTGTAACAGGCTTCTGGGATACCACCATAGACATGGCGGCGCACTATGTGGTGCCAACCTTCTGTATGACGATTTTCGGATGGGCCAGCTATCAGATTGCTCAGCGGCAATACCTGCTCGATAACGTGAACGCAGACTTCGTGCGTACCGCTCGCGCGAAAGGGCTCACCCGTAACCAGGCGATTACCCGCCACGCCCTGCGTGTGTCCTTTATCCCGGTGGCACAGTCGATTGCATACACCATTCCCACCATTTTTGCGGGTGCCTTCTTCGCGGAGTCCGTGTTTGCATGGCCCGGCATCGGTAAATGGTCTATTGATGCGATTGGTCAGCAGGATGTGAACGCTGCGACCGCTACTCTCGCCTACGGTTCCGTGCTGTTCGCCATCGGTGCCATTATCGCCGATATCGCGACCACGATCGTCGACCCCCGAGTGAGGATCTCATGAGCCAGGTAACTGAAACAAGCACGGTACCTGTCGTGCAGAATGGTGATTTTAAAGTTCTCAATAAGAACGTGATTATCCTCCGCCGCTTCTTGCGCAACAAGGCTGCGGTGTTCGGGCTTATCGTCTTTATCTGTGTGGGGCTTTTCGGGTACTTCGGCAAATATGTTTCTAAGTACTCCGCAACCGAATCTGACTTTATGACCCTCGGCGGTGAAGGTCCCTCCGCAGAGCACTGGTTTGGCACCACCGTGGGCGGTAACGATCTTTTCGCCATGATGAGCGAAGCTGTGTGGACCTCAATGGAAATCGGCCTGGTCGTGGGTATCGCCACCGTCATTATCTCCGCAATTTACGGTTGTGTGATGGCGTACTTTGGTGGCTGGATCGACAGGGTTATGCTCTTCCTCTTGGAAACCATGATTATGGTTCCCTCACTGCTGATTCTGGCGATTTTCATCAACGGTCAGATCGGTAAGCAGATTCAGAAGACCGTTCCCACGTGGATTGTGCTCTCCTCTGTGCTGATTGTATTCGGCTGGATGGGCCCTGCCCGTGTGATTCGTGCAATGGCGCAATCCCTGATTGGGCGCGATTACGTGAAGGCAGCACGCTACATGGGCGTACATCCCTTCAAGATCGTGCTGCGGCACCTCGTTCCGAATATCGGCTCGATGCTCGTTCTGAACTTCACGACCGGCATCATGATTGCTGTGCTCTCTGAGGTTGCGTACTCCTTTATCGGCATTGGTATTACCTACCCGAACTACTCGCTGGGGTCGTTGATCTCCGATGCTGCACAGCAGCTTAATACCCTGCCGCATATGTTCTGGTTCCCCGTTATCTTCTTCTTCCTGCTGGTGGGGCCGCTCTCGCTCATGAATGATGGCCTGCGCGATGCCTTCGACCCGACTTCCATGTCGGTCGGTAAGATCAAGAAGTCAAAGAAACCTAAGAGCCAGAAATCGGCATCTAAGATCGAAGACGCGCAGGCTCAGGAAGCCGACGCTGCAGCACTATCAACCGCCCCCAAGACCGATGCTCAGGCATCCGCCCAGAATGAGGAGGCATAAAACTCATGAGCACTTCTCCCGTTCTGAGTGTTAAAGACCTGCACGTTAGCTTCAATACCGAAAACGGTGTTGTACATGCGGTGCGCGGCGTTGATTTTGACCTTTACGCCGGTAAAACCCTGGGTATCGTTGGCGAATCCGGTTCGGGTAAATCCGTGGCATCTATGGCGATTATGGGGCTTCACCCCACGACCGCCGATATTACCGGATCTATCCAATATAACGGCACCGAACTGCTGGGTCTGAGCGATAAGGAAATGTGCCAGTACCGCGGCAAGCACATCTCCATGATCTTCCAGGATCCGCTGTCTTCGCTGACTCCGGTGTACACTATCGGGGATCAGATTGCCGAAGTCCTCAAAATCCACAATAAGGGTATGAGCAAGCAGGCGATTAAGGATCGCTCTATTGAACTCATGCGCTTAGTGGGTATTCCTTCCCCCGCCGACCGTCTGCGTTCTTTCCCGCATGAGTTCTCCGGCGGTATGCGCCAGCGCATCATGATCGCAATGGCAATTGCCAACGATCCGCGCGTGCTTATTGCGGATGAGCCTACCACAGCGCTTGACGTCACCATTCAGGCGCAGGTGCTTGAGGTTATGGATAAGGCGCAGGATGAAACCGGTGCGGCGACTATCATGATTACCCACGACTTGGGTGTTGTCGCTGGTATGGCCGATGACATTCTGGTGATGTACGCGGGTAAACCGGTAGAAATCGCTAAGGCTGAAGACCTTTACAAGTACCCCAGCCACCCCTACACCATCGGTCTGTTGGGCGCGGTTCCTCGCGTGGATCGCTCGCAGAAGACCTCTTTGGTGCCCATTGAGGGTACTCCGCCGAATCTGCTGTACCCGGTGGATCACTGCTCGTTCCGTGAGCGTTGCCCCGTCGCCAAAAACGGCGGTCAATGCTGCAAGGACGATGCCGGTGAGCCCGAGCTCGCTCCGCTCAAGGGCGCTGGTGAAGGGCACTACTCCTCCTGCACTATCTCGCAGGACCTCATCAGTAAGACGGCCGAAGAACTCTATACCGTTCCTGAAACTCCCGTCTCGAAGTTCGACAGCACTCCGCGCGAAGATCGCGCGCCGGTACTTGAAGTGCGCAACGTGAAGAAGCATTTCCCGCTCATGAAGGGCTCCCTCATGAAGCGCCGCGTGGGTACCGTAAAGGCCGTGGACGGCGTATCTTTCGATATTCGTGAGGGTGAATGCTTCTCGATCGTGGGCGAATCCGGGTGTGGTAAAACCACCACGCTGCTGGAAATTATGGAGTTCAGCAAGAAAACCGATGGCGAGATTCTGATTAACGGCGTCTCTACGCAGGATCATAAATCTGTCAGCGAGCTTCTTGAACTGCGCAAGAACCAGCAGATGGTTTTCCAAGACCCCACGGGCGCCCTCGACCCGCGCTTTACCGTCTACGAGATTCTTGCCGAGCCCCTGGAAAACCAGGGCATGAAGCGTCCGGATATTAAAAAGCGCGTGGTTGAGCTGATGAAGATCGTGGGTCTGCAGCCCGATCACGTGAATCGCTTCCCGAACCAGTTCTCCGGCGGTCAGCGCCAGCGTATTGGTATTGCCCGTGCGCTTGCCGTAAACCCGAAACTTGTGGTGCTGGACGAACCTGTCTCGGCATTGGACGTTTCCGTTCAGGCGGGTGTGATTAACCTGCTTGAGGAACTCCGCGCGAGCCTGGGGCTGAGTTACCTTATGGTAGCGCACGACCTCGCCGTGATTCGCCACGCTTCTGATCGGGTTGCGGTTATGTACCTGGGGCGCATCGTCGAGATTGGTCACGTGGATCAGGTCTTTGATAACCCGATTCACCCGTATACCAAGGCTTTGCTGTCGGCTATTCCCGTGCCAGACCCGGAGGTTGAGGCTAAGCGCCAGCGCATCATGCTGGATGGCGACCTGCCCACCCCGGTCAATGCCCCGGTAGGATGCGGCTTCTCCAGCAGGTGCCCCATCTTCAAGCTGCTTCCTGAGGATAAGCAGAAGCGGTGCCTGGAGGAAAAGCCCGAGGTTATCACGCTTGACGGCGAAGACCACGGTTACGCTTGCTACTACCCGGATGGTGCAGACCTTCCCGATGTAGCGCTAGAGTCGGTTTCGTAGAACCGCATGTGTGTTGCGGGGGTGATTCTCATAGGAGAATCACCCCCGCAACGTTTTAAAGAGATAAAAATTTATATTATGCGATAAAGCGAAATAGTGATATGAATTACCAGTATTTGAGATTGCAGGAAATAAATTCCCGCTCTGTAATTCCATGAATACAATTAAGGTGTATCAAACGCCGCTACCACGGGCGGTAGCGCTAGACTGTGCGTTTGTCGGTGATAGAAAGAATACGCTCGTGAAAGCTCACTCCACTCTGAACCGCCGCACCCTGTTCGCAGGTGGTGCTGCGCTGGGCACCGCTGGTATGCTTGCGGCTTGTTCCGGCAAGAACGGTGGTTCCGGCTCTACTCAGGCTGCAGCAACGGCAGGTGCGAATATCGCAGACCTCGTGAAAATTAATAAGCAGGATGTTTCTGCCCTCAAACCTGGCGGAAAGCTGCGTCTGGCGGTTACCAGTTTGGGACCAAATTTCAATCCTCTGCATACTCAGGGCGCCGTTGGCGATAATACTCGTGCTATTTCTTCGTATAATTCTTTGCTCACGAGTGGTCTGTGGCAGCAAGATTATGAAGGTAAAACTTCGCCTAACCCCGACTTCTGTACCGAGTTCACCTCTGCAATGGAAAACGGCAAACAGGTTTTGCATATCACGTTGAATGAGAAAGCAAAGTTCAACGATGGTACCCCGCTCGATATTGAAGCGCTGAGAGCGACTCATAAAGTTCTTTCAGACAACAAGACTTATCAGATTCAGAGCACGGGTTTGTACCCAAATATTGAGTCAATCGAAGAAGACGGCAGTGCAACCCGCGTGAAGGTCACGATGTCGAAGCCTTCATACCCGATTGCCAGCCTCTTCAGCTATGTGGTGCATCCGAAAATGACGGATACCGATTTCTTTGCCAATGGCCTAGTGGATAAGCCGAATTCCGATTATGCGGCAGGGCCGTTTAAGGTTGCCGAAGGCGGCTGGAACTCAACCGAGAAAACGCTGACCGTCACACGAAATGACAGGTGGTGGGGCGAAAAACCGGTTCTCGAATCCATTACGTTCCGTCTGCTCGATACCCCTGCGCAGCGTTCCGCCTTTGCCAATGGCGAGCTTGACGCCGTAAACGCTAACGTCGTGAGCGTATACAAGGAACTGGAAAATGTTAAAAATGCCGAGTTCCGCCAGGGCCAGCGCCTCTTTGCAGGCGGTGTGGTGATGAACCCCGTCAAAGTTGATACTCCGCTTCGCCGCGCCATTATGGTGGGCTTGGATCGTAAGGCGCTTTCCGATACTCGCTTTAAGGGTTTGCCGTTCAACGAGGCCCTGCCCGGATCGAGGATCCATATGCCGTTCTCGGAGTACTATGCCGATAGTATGCCGCAGGCAGCCGATCGGAAGGCTGCGGCCGCTAAGATTCTTGAAGAGGCCGGATACGCTAAAAACAGCGATTTCTATGAAAAGGATGGAAAACGCGCGAAAGTAGTGGTGAACAACTTTAGTGAGGATAACACCATAAAATCTCTGGCGCGTTTCCTCTCTCAGCAGCTTCGTGATCTGGGCATTGAGAGCGATGTCGATCAGCAGCCTGCTAGTAACTTGGGTAAGGTGATGTCTGCCAAGGAGCACGAACTGAGCTTCATTGGGTACAGCGTAAGCAGCAACGATGGTACTGAAGGCACCAAGCAGTTCTACTCCCGCGAAGACAACGATGGGGCTGGTTCCGAAGAGATTGACGCCATGATTGAAGAGCTCTTCTCCATTGAGGATGCTAAAGAACGTAACCTCAAGTGCAACGAGATCGAGAAGAAGCATATGGAGGAATTTGCTACGAGCAGCGTCTTCTACAACGGTCCGCAGATCGTATGCTGCCAGAAGAACCTGGCGAACTACGGTGCGTTTCTCTTTGATGATCCGCAGTACAACCCTTCGGCGTGGTCGCGCATCGGATTCACAAACTAGTCTGCTGAGCTATAGCCCCTAGAAATTAGGGGAGCGTTCTACAAATATGTATAAGGCGCATCCTGCATTCCCTCGTGGGGGAGTAGGGATGCGCCTTGTCTGTGCCCTCATAGCCACACATGATATTCAGTAAATATTCTGGATTATCGTAAGTTATACTCATTATTTCCTGAAAAATAAGAAAATATACACTCAAATCCTGTGTAAATATGCATAAAAATATGTAATTTACAACACATTATTACTGTTTTCCTTACCCTTTGCGTGAGGTTTGGTGTATGGTTCTGGGTATAGATACTTTATGCATTACACTGCATAAGTTATCTCAAAGTCTCTGAAACACCAAGCCCATCGCAGGGCGCATACACGTAAGGAAACACATCATGAGCATCAGCAAAACCCCAGCAGCGTTCATTCCTCATGCACTGACTCGCCGGTCTCTGCTGGGCGTAGCTGCGGCAGCTGGAACCGTCGGTGTGCTTTCCGCATGTGGCGGCGGTGCGAAGGACGGAAAAACTACCGCTCCCGGGCAGGGTGCAAACCTTAAAGACCTCTACGACATCAATGCTCACGAGGTTTCTGAGCTGAAACAGGGCGGAACCCTGCGGCTGCCGGTCGGGTCAATGGGGCCAGATTTCAACCCCCGGACTACGTCGGGCAATATGACCGATACCCAGACCATCATGAGTACTATTCATGATGCAGGCTTGTGGACCCTAGACTTTGACGGTACTAAGACCCTCAGGAAAGAATATGCCCAGTCTTTCACCCCCGGCAAAGAGGGTGAGAAGGTTATCGTCAAAATCGTGCTGAATCCTCAGGCGAAGTTTAACGATGGAACCCCGATCGATGTGAAAGCCCTGCAGGCCACCTGGAAAACTCAGCAAAAGGCTGACGGGGAATACAATATTGTGGCCTCGGATATTTATGGATACGTTGAAAGCGTGGAAGCCGAAGAAGATAACTTTCACGTGAAGGTGACATTCTCGAAGCCTTTCTACCCCTTGAACGCCCTATTCACCTTTATTTTGCATCCGGCGCTGGAAGACCCTAAGGCCTTCAATGAGGGCTTTGTGGATAATCTGCATCCCGAGTGGGGCTGTGGACCCTTCACGATCAAAGACGGCGGCTTTAACTCCTCCGAGAAGACCGTTACGGTGGTGCCGAACGATAAATGGTGGGGCGATAAGCCCGTGCTGGAGAAGATTATCTTCCGGCAGATGGATGAACCAGCGAAGAAAGCGGCCTTCAAGAATGACGAAATCGATGCTGCGGCTGCAGGAACCGCCTCTGCCTACTCCGAGTTTAAGGCGGTGGCAGGCACGGAACTCCACAAGGGAGTGCGCCTGCATGTTTCCGGTATCGATGTGAACCCCCGGCGGGTCAAGGATGCCGCCGTGCGGAAGGCTATTTTCTATGGGCTTGATCGGGAAGCCCTCGCCAAGATTCGGTACCAGGGCTTGCCCTATGAAGAAGAGATACCCGGATCGATGCTCCACATGCCTTTCTCGGAGTATTATCAGGACGCGTTCCCCAAGGTAGAGGGCAGTCCCAAAGATGCCATCAAGAAGGTGCTTGAGGATGCCGGATACACTAAAGACGGCGAGTTCTACGCGAAAGATGGGCAGCAGATTCACTATAAGATCGTGATCTTTGGCGACGATCCTGTTGATAAGGGTATGGCTCAGACCTTTACGCGGAATATGAAAGAAGCCGGGCTCAATATTGAGGTCGATCAGCATCCTGAAGGCGATTTCGGTCGGGTCTTGGGCAACTGGGAGTACGACATTACGTTCGCGGGATACGAGGCGAACAACCCCGATGCTACGGTCGCCACCCAACAGTTCTTCCACTCGTCCAATAGCGACGGTATCGGCAGCCCCGAGATCGACGCCATGATCGAGGAAATGCTTCTGATTGAGGACGATAAAGAACGGAACCTCAAATGCGACGAGATCGAGAAGAAGCATACCGCCGAACTTGCCTTCTTAGGATGCGCCGCTAACGGTCCTCACTACGTCTTCACGAAGAAGGGTCTCGCTAACTATGGTGCGTTCCTGTTCAAGACCATCGACTGGACTAAGGTTGGTTGGGTGAAGTAGTTTTGCTCGCTCTCTGACGGGTGGGGTGGGTGTTATGCACATTTGCACTCACCCTAACCCGGCGAGCAGATAATATTTTGTCGAGCAGATAACAACCCGCTATCTGCTCGACAAAATATTATCTGCTCGCGCTTTATCGCATTTGCGGATAAAAATTAGTTTTATTCTAAAAAAGCGAATATATGACGGGGGAGAATCTACAGGTTTTACACGGTAGAAAATTCCGTAGATTGGTAAGGCACGAAAACTATTTGCGGTGGGGTAGGGGGTTCTGTACTATAAAAGCAACATTGTTGTATGTGCCTTGAATCATAGGTGATGTGTCACATCGTATAGACTCGAGGCAGTAAAGGAGAATCCTCATGAACGTTCAGAGAACCTTCAACCGCCGCACCCTGCTGACGGGCACTGTCGCCCTGGGAAGTGTTGGCTTACTGGCTGCGTGTGGCGGTTCAAAAGATGACAAGCTAAGCGGCAAAGCAGCTTCTAGCGCGGAAGAAGTTGTCAAGAATCTGCAGATTAACAAGCAAGACTACTCTTCACTGAAGAAGGGTGGCGAACTGAAACTTTCCGTAAGTGCTTTGGGCCCGGACTTCAACACCATGACTCAGAGCGGCTATACCACAGAGAACCTAGCAGCTTTTGGAGGCCCTTGTAACATACCAGCCGTTGTTGGTTTTTATAATACGGACCCTGCAGGCGAACGCTCTATCAACAAAGATTTCTGTTTGGAACACAAGATGGAGACTAAAGATGGGGTTCAGACCGTAGAATTCAAGATTAACCCCAAGGCGGTCTTTAATGACGGTACTCCTATTGACGTTGAAGCAGTCAAGGCATACTGGGAGATCTATAAGGGTGGCGGAGACTCAGGCTACAACATCATCCCCAACCCTTCATGGGAGCAGATGGAAAGTATTGAAGCTGTCGATGGTGACAAGTTCCATGTAAAGATCACTCTCTCAACTCCATACTATCTATCGGATGACCTGGGTACGTTTGCTACACATCCTGCTCTTGTCGATAAGAAGCTGTTCAACGATGGTTTTGTCGATAAGCCTATGGATCAATACTGGGCTGGTCCTTTTAAGGTAAGTAACTGGAACTCTTCTGAGAAGGTTATTACTTTGGCTCCGAACGATAAGTGGTGGGGCGAGAAGAAGCCATTGCTGGAGAAGATTATCTGGCGGCAGATGGGTATCGATTCTCTTCGGGCTGCGTTTAAGAACGGCGAACTGGATGCCGCAGGATTTACTGATGCTGCAACCTATAGCGCGGTTAAGGGGCAGAACGGTACTGAAATTCGTTCAGGTCAGAATACTGGCGTGCAGAATTTGCAGTTTAATGCTACTCGCGTTACAGATCTGGCGCTTCGCCGTGCTGCTTTTGCGGCGGTTGATCGTTCTCAACTGGCAGATGTTACCTTTAAGCAGGTTGGCTGGGAAGAACCAATGCCCGGGTCTATGCTCGCTATGCCTTTCCAGAAGGGGTATGAGGATAACGTTCCGAAGGATTCGGGAGCAGATGCCGCCAAGAAGATTCTGGAAGAAGCAGGCTACACCATGAGCGGTGACTTTTACCAGAAGGACGGTAAGACTGCAGGATTCTCGATTACTACTTTCGGTAGTGATACCGTCACCCAAGCAAAATTCCAGCGAATAGAGCAACAGCTTAAACAAGCCGGTATTAAAGTAACCAACGATAATCAGCCAGAGTCGAATTTTAACTCTGTCGTGGGTACGAAGAGTTACGATTGTACGCTTTCCGGTTGGGCTGTAGGCGCGAATATGGCAGATAGCCCCCAGTACTTCTACACCAAGGATATTAACAACGGTGTGGGTGACGACGAAATCGATAAGCTGATTGCTAAGATTTCGGCAACTGAATCTAAGGATGAGCAGATTAAGCTTGCCAACCAGGTAGAGAAGCTCCACATGGAAAAGGTTGCTATTTACTTGCCCTTCGCTAATGGTCCGAGCTACTCGGCTGTGAAGAGTAAGCTGGCAAACTACGGTCCTCGCTTGTTCCAGACAAGTTATACAGATGCTAATCTATGGGTCAATGTAGGCTGGCAGGAGTAGTCTTTAGCGGCTCATCAACGCGGGTGCCTACCTCACAATATATTGTGAGATAGGCACCCGCGTTATGTTTATCGTAGGTGTTTATTTTCTAAAAGTTTCCTTAAAGCCTTCATAATATGTTTTGTATCATAGATGCGTCTCACAATGGGTTATACTAAAAGCATCTTTCACCCCTGGGATACCTCTAAATCCCCAGTGGGTGACCATTTCTGGAAGGTAGCAGTGGCGCTTCTTCCTAACCCCTCTTAAGGAGAAAATCATGAAAATACCTGTGTCGAGACGCAACTTGCTTATGGGAACAGTTGCCCTGGGAACTACAGGCCTGCTGGCTGCGTGCGGAGGCGGTAAATCCAATAAACCGGGCGGCGCTGCCGCTACCGATTCTGCAGATGTTCTCTCGCGTGTGAACGTGAATAAACAAGAGTACTCTTCGCTGAAGAAGGGTGGCGAGCTGCGCCTCGTCGTTACATCGTTGGGACCAAACTTTAATACCCTAACTCACACCGGGTACACAACCGCAAACCTGGATGCCATCAATGCCTGTAACATCCCCTCGGGCGCTGGCTTCTTCAACGTTGACTATAACGGAGATCTAAGCCTCAACTCGGATCTGTGCCTGGAACATAAGGCGGAAACCAAAGACGGTAAACAGATTATCCGCATGAAACTTAACCCCAAAGCAAAGTTTAACGACGGCACCCCCATGGATATTGAGGCGGTGCGCGCATGCTGGACTCTCTACGGAAAGACCACCGAAGAAACCGGGTACGAACTCTTTGAATCTGAAGCATGGAAACTCGTTGAATCCATCGAAGAAGATGGCGATAAGTTCTCAGTCAAAATCACGACTAAGAGCCCGTACTATCCGGCAGAAAGTCTGTTTGCTACCGCAGTGCATCCGGCGCTGACCGATAAGGAACTTTTCAATCAGGGCTTTGTGGATAAGCCTCTCGACCAGTACTGGGCAGGCCCGTACAAGGTCGCAGAAAATGGTTGGAATTCTGCGGAGAAGACTCTAACCCTTGTGCCAAACCCGAATTGGTGGGGCGAAAAGAAAGCGCTTCTGGACCGTATTGTGTGGCGTGAAATGACAGCCGATGCTATTCGTGCGGCCTTCAAAAATGGTGATGTAGACGCTACTCAATTCACCGGAAACAACACCTATGCCGAGCTCAAGGGGCAAGCGGGTACCGATATTCGCGAGGGTCAGCTTACCGGAGTACGCGATGTGCACCTGAACCCCAAGCGTATTACTGACTTGGCATTGCGCCGTGCGATCGCCGCAGCTTTAGACCGCGCTCAACTGGCGAACGTTATGTTTTCTCAGCTTGGCTGGAGCGAGCCGATGCCCGGCTCTATCGTCTTTATGCCTTTCCAAAGAGGGTACGAGGATAACTACCCCAAAGAAACCGGTGCCGATGCCGCCAAGAAGATTCTGGAAGAAGCCGGTTATAAGCTCAATGGCGATATTTATGAGAAGGACGGTAAAAAAGCAGAATTCTCTATCACCTACTTCGGTGGTGAGGCCACGACTCAGGCCCTGGCACGTAGTTTTGCCGAGCAAATGTCCCGGGCTGGAATCAAGGCGAATACTGATAGTCAGCCGGGTTCAAATTACACCTCGGTCATCGGCTCAAAATCTTACGAGGCGTTGCTGGGCGGTTTCGGCACCAGTCTTGATCCGGCAGAGTCTGCTGTTTCCCTCTACCATTCCGCTAATAACGACGGCGTGGGCGATCCCGAGATTGATAAGTTCTGTGAAGAGCTTCTGACCGTCGAATCAAGGGAAGAACAGCTCAAGATGACCAATAAACTTGAGAAGATGCACCTTGAAAAGGTCGTGATGTACCTTCCTTATGCTAATGGTCCGGAATATTATGCCGTCAAGTCTAAGCTGGCCAACTATGGACCGAGCCTTTTCAAAACAAGTTACACGAGCGCCGATTACTGGATGAACGTGGGCTGGCAGGAGTAGTCAATCTTGCAGCATTGTTGAGCCGAAGTGCCCCTGACCGATATGCGGTTGGGGGCACTTGCTTTTGCTGGGCTGTTTTCTGAAAGATACTAGTAGTCGCCGAGATGAAGCCCTTGAGGGTCTGTGCTGGTCCTATGTAATTCCAACCAGTGAAGGCGGTATATACCTCCGCCGCCGACAGCCACCGGCAAGATCAGCGTGGCGAAGATCAAAAGATGAAGGGTGTTGCGAAAGCTCATGAAACCACGTGAAATAAGCTCAAAAGGCAGGATAGCCGGGATATAATTAAACAGAGATGTTTCACTGTTGTGCATCCGGTATGTTTTACCCATCCACGGCGAACTAGCTCACCCGGCACAGATTCTCCCCGGAACCTCAGGAGCTTCGATGAAGAACGTATCTGTCACCCGCAGAACCCTGCTCACCGGTACTCTCGCGCTCTCAGGAATCGGCGTGCTCACCGCCTGCCAATCCGGAACCAACGCTTCAGAACTGCCCGGCTCGGGCTGGGGAACAGACTCTCAAGAAGCAACAGCAACCAATCCGCGCGATAGAGCCGAGTTGCGCGAAGGCGGCAGCCTCAACCTGTCATATCCCGCTATTGGACCAAACTTCAACATTACCTCTGAATCCGGGTACGGAATCTCAATGCTCACTATTCACACGGCCGTGAACTCGGCGGCCGCCACCGGAGGATGGATAAGCGACTACGCCGGGAACCTCACCACCAACCCCGACTACGTTACCGAGTTCAAAGCCGAAACCGCGCACGGTACACAAAGCATCAGCATCAAGCTCAACCCAAAAGCCACGTTCAACGATGGAACCCCTATCGACATTGAGGCACTGCGCACCACCTGGGAAATCCTGCGCGGCAAAGACGGCGGCGGCAATGACTACCGAATACACGACGGGGGAGCCTGGAAACAGATAGCCTCCATCGAAGAAGCAGGCGACAAACACACCATCAGCATCACCATGAAAACCCCGTGGTACCCAGCCGATGGAAGCCTCTGCATCTTCCTGCACCCGGCGCTGAAAGACCCCGAGCTCTTCAACAACGGCTTTGATAAACCCCTTGATAAATACTGGGCGGGACCCTACAAAGTTCAAGAGTGGAATACCGCCGAAAGATACCTGAGAGTCGAACGAAACCCAGCGTGGTGGGGCACACAGCCTCTTCTTGATAGCATCACCTAGTACGAGATAGAAGACAGCGCCGAGGAACGCGCATCCTTCAAAACCGGAGAACTCGATGTTGTTAACGTGAGCACCGTGAGCGCCTACAACGACATCACGAGTGTTGCAGACATCGAAATTCGCCGCGGAATGGCGCTCTACGCGGGCGTTTTACAGCTCAACCCCCGCAAAGTTCCGCTGCCCATACGCCAGGCCGTGGTTGCCGGAATCGACCGCAAACAGATTCAGCATATACGTTTCGGACAGCTTGGCTGGAAAGAAACCCTGCCCGGCTCGCTCTGCTTCCTACCGCTCCAAAACGGGTACCGCAACAACTATCCCAGCAGATCAAGCATCGAAAACGCCGTCAAAATCCTTGAGAAAGCCGGATACACTCGCGCGGGTATTTACACCAAAGGCGAAGAAAAAGCCGCCCTGACCATCACCAACTTCACGACCGAGCCAACGGTGGCTTCCATGAGCAACTTCATGATGGAACAACTCAAGCGCATGGGGATTGACGCCAAGGTTGAAACCCGTCCAGCCAACGAATATAGCACTGCGCTCGCCGCTGGCGACTACGATGCGGTTTTCACCGGGTACAGTATCACCCCAACCCCCGTGGAGGCGGTTAACTACCTGTACGCTTCCGCCGCGGAACGCTGGAGCACCGAAGAAATCCGTAGCATGGCGGCGCAGATGCTGGGAACCGAGGATACACACCAGCAGCTGGAACGCGCCAATGCCATTGAGCAGAAGCATCAACAGGATGTTGCCACCTATATTCCGCTATACAACGGGCCCAACTATCTTGCGGTGCGCAAGAAACTCGCCAACTACGGCCCCGCGCTCTTCGCAGCGCCCTATTACGACCCCAATGTGTGGATCAACGTGGGGTGGAAGAAAGAATCGTAATACGAAGCGGGGGGGGGGCTTAAGAGGCTCCGCCGCCATGACTAAACAATGGAAGAATACACAAAAGCCCCGCATGCAGTTCAGCTGCACGCGGGGCTTTTGCCGCATCGAAAAACCTACTTGGTGGTCACCTTCAAAACGGTGGATGCGTTATTTGCATTACCCACAACGCCCTCAACCGAGGCGAACTTGCGGGTATTGGTCACAATCACCGGAGTGATGAGCGGGTAACCAGCCTTCTTAATGACCGCAGGATCGAACTCGATCAGCGTATCGCCAGCGGCAACTTGCTCGCCCTTCTTCACCTTGACGGTAAAGCCTTCACCATCGAGGTTCACGGTATCCAAACCGACGTGCACCAAAAGTTCCACGCCGTTATCCAACTTGAGGCCCACCGCGTGACCGGAGGGGTAAGTAGCTGCGACTTTACCCGCCGCAGGTGCAACCACGGTGGTGCCGGTCGGCTCAACCGCAACACCCTCGCCGAGCTTACCGGCAGCGAAAATCGGGTCTGGAACCTCGGAAAGCGCCACGGCCTTACCCTCTAGGGGAGAAGCCACCTCAAGAACGGTACCTGCCTCTAGAGCGGGTGCTGCAGCGGCAGTCGTAGCGCCTGCGGATGCTGACCCGGCCTGATCGGCGGAATCTTTCTTCGCCGATGCGCTTGCCGCCGCATCCCGTGCGGAATCTGCAGGAGCCTCGGCAGCCTTTGCAGCGTTCCTGGACTCATACCCGAAGAGCAGAACACCCGTCATTGCACCACCGAACGCAATTGCCAAGCCCAGAGCATACAGGGCGGAAGGCTGCATCGCGGGAATCGACAGGAGCGAGGTGAAGGCGAAAGCGTGCGACTTGACTCCCAGCAGCGAGATGGTGGCACCACCTACCACAGCCGGTACTAGGATGAGGGGAATAACCCGCTTGTAGCGCAGAACCACACCGTAGAGGGAGGGCTCCGAAATACCACCAAGCAGACCGGACATAGAAGCACCCACCGCAGTCTGGCGAAGCTCCTTATTTCGTGAAGCCCTAATAGCAACACCGGTGACCGCACCGAAGACAGCGAAGTTGTAAGCACCCATGGGGGACTGGATGAAGTCAGTACCCAAGGTCTGCAGGTTGTTAATCATCACGGCGTTCAGCGGCCAGTGCAGACCCAACGGAACCATGAACAGGTACAGACCCGCGATTAGCGCACCCACAGCTCCCGGAGCTACATCGTTAACATTCTTCAGGAAGTCGGAGATACCCATAGCCACGCCAATACCGATGGGGCCCACCACGAAAGCGGTTACGGGCACCAGAATAATAACGGAAATCATGGGCACGAAGACCATCTGCAGCATATTCGGAATGATCTTCTTCAACAGACGCTCCAGAGGTGCCAAGAGGGCAACCGCCAGCAGGGGCGGGAATACCTGACCGGTGTAATCATAGGCGTACAGCGGCAGGTGTAGACCCATAATGGATACGTCAAGCATCTTAGTAGCCGGGTCAGCAAGTTTGGTGAGGCTCTGGAAGGTGCTGGTCATCAGTGCCGCCGGAATAGCCGCACCAACCCACATATTCGCGCCCAAACGCTTTGCGGCGGTTGCGCCAAGCATAATGGGCATGAAGTTCAGCACCGACAGAGCGGCAGCCTTAAGGATGTACCAGAAAGCGAACTGCTTCATCCATTCGGCTTCGAGCGCCTTACCGGCGGCTTCATCGGAAAGTCGCGGCCCGTTCACAATATCGATGTTCACGCTCTGGCCGGTCAGGTCGGTGTATTGACCGAAGAAACCGAACTGCTGCAAGAACACGATCAGGGTCAGAATCATGGAGGTGCCCAACAGCGCCCACAGCAGGGGACGGAAGGAATCGGAGAGCACATCGAAGATATTGGTGAGCCAGCCAGCCTTCTTGCCCTCGGAAGCCTTCTTGGAACCAGCATTATCTTCGCCAAGGTTCGCCATGCCGGGCAGGGTCTGCATCTCGTTGTAGACCCCCTCAACACGGTCGCCGAGCACGACCTGAGTCTGACCGGACTGCTCAATGACCGAGAGCACCCCGGGGATGCTCTTAATCTGGTCCGTATTGACCTTGCTCCTGTCGGCGGGAGTTACGCGCAAACGGGTTGCGCAGTGCGTAAAGTGGGCGATATTCTCGGAACCGCCAAGTCCCGTCAGAATCTTCTCGCCAAGTTCGTGGTTTTTCACGTTGTTATCCTTGCACGGTGAATAGTGTGTTAGGGATGTTACCGGCGGCATCCTCAGAGCAAAACGCCCCGAGGGAAACAAAAAAAGACCCGAGCTGCATGCCGCCGTACCGTGATGCATTAAAGCATCGTGGGTATAACGATGAACCCTAGGGAATCTATTCCCTCAAGGGATTCAGCAACTCAGGTCTTGCCTGCCTTACCAGTAACAACCCTGTTTTCTATGGTTGTGTGATTCTAAGAATCACAATGTCTGCATGTAACTTTAGGCTTAAACCTGCGCGAGCGCAAGATGAGGTTTTGAAAGTTCAGAAAGTGTAAATTGTGCCGTTCAGGTCTACGGTGGGTATCGTCTTCCGGTGGGGCAGAGCATCCGAAAGAGGTTAAACGCCGAACCGGTGCCGTCCACTAGATGTTACGGCACCGGTTCTTAGACGACTGCTGAGGGGAAGATGCGATCTTGAGCTATTTCGTCGCGGAAGGGAAGAAGCTCAGTGAAGCCACCTCAAGCTCGGGGTAGCTGCGTTTCTGCCAGCGGCGACTACGATGCGCGTTCACCTCAATCAGCACGGCACCCAGTACCCCGGCGCCGATAGAGAGCATAAGAAGTTCCGTCGACGGCATCTCAAACTGGTGATACTTGACGAGAAGCGGTACCAGAAGGGCTGCAAAGAAGACACTCAGAAGCCCTCCGAAGAGAAGCATTCGTGCGGTATTGAGTGGGCGTGCTACCGCTGCCAGATTCCACAGCCCCATAATCACCAGGGTGATAAACGATGCCGTTTGAACCTGTCGTATATCCCCTTCCGGACGGAAGATAAACAGCGCCGCCAGGTTTACCAGAACCAGCATCGCCACCACGATAATAGAATTCGGAATCGTGTAATTCAGCACGCGGCGCAAGAATCCGGGCACGTACCGGCGCGAGTTCGGCAACAGCGCCAGCGCGAAGGAAGATGCGCCCACAATCAGGAAATCTGCGGTCGAGTATTGGCGGGGCAGGAACGGGAAGATCAGCCCCATTAGACCGAAGACCACACCCAGCAGGATCGCAAAGCCGGTCTTTGTTAGGAACAGGTTTGCCACCATTTCGATGTTCGCAATCACCTGGCGGCCCTGTTCCAAGGCAGCGGGAAGCGAAGAGAACTTGCCGTCCAGAAGCACCAAGCGCGAGACGGCTTTCGTTGCGGGTGCAGCGTTGCCCATCGCAATGCCGAGGTTGGCGTGTTTGAGGGCGAGCGCATCGTTAATACCGT
The DNA here is from genome assembly GCF_001814655.1 of Rothia sp. HMSC069C01. Classification (NCBI taxonomy): domain Bacteria; kingdom Bacillati; phylum Actinomycetota; class Actinomycetes; order Micrococcales; family Micrococcaceae; genus Rothia; species Rothia sp. HMSC069C01. The sequence goes on along the minus strand of NZ_KV817391.1, from coordinate 83,026 downwards.
CGCCGGTCATTGCCACGACGTGCCCTTGCTCTTTGAGCGAGATCACCATGTTCTTCTTCTGCTCGGGCGAAACGCGACCGAAAATATTGTGGGTTGCGGCGGCCTCGGCGAGTTCGGGGCCGTCTTCCGGCAGGGTAGAGGCATCAATCGCGCCCGCAGAAATATCCATGCCGGCGGTCTTCGCAGCTGCCTGCACGGTGTACGGGTTATCGCCTGAGAACACCTTGAGGGTTACGCCCTGGCGATTGAAATAGTCCACGATTTCGGGGGCATCGGAACGCACATTTTCGCGGAAAATCACGAAGAGCACGGGGGTGTGGTCGGCGGGAATGTGCTGCACCGGGTCTCCGTCATCGTTGCGTACCACGGCGGATGCATGCGCGAGTACCATCGTGCGCAAACCCAATGATGCGAGTTCACGGGCCCGCTCACGTTCCTCGGTGCCCTGGTTCAGCAGAGCCTCGGGAGCGCCGAGAAGCCAGGCTCCCGAAGACTTAAACTCGATAGCACTAAAGCGTAACGCCGACGAGAACGGCACAATGCCGCTGACCTGCTCGGTGGGTTCCTGCTCGAACCCGCCGGTGAGTGCTGCTGCGGTCGGGTTCGCGTTTTCATCATGACCGAACCATGCCAACGCCTGATCCCAGCCCTGCGGCAGGGATGCGCGCCACGCCTGATTTTCATCGGGTGCTTTTGCCTCGGCCGGAGTAGTCAGCGGACGTACCGAATCGAAAATCACGCCGCCCTCGGTCAGGGTGCCCGTCTTGTCGAAACACACCGTATCCACGCGGGCGAGCACCTCAACGGCGGGCTGTTCCTGCACCAAAATATTGTGTTTACGTCCCAGAGCCACAGCCGCCGCCGCGAACGCCAAGGTTGTCATGAGCGCCAAACCCTGCGGAATCATAGATGCTACTGACGAAACTACCGCAATAGCAACGTTCTCCCAGAGACCGTCACGATTGACGATCTCAAGGCCGCCTGCCGCGCGCACCTGGCCCCACAGCACGATCGGGATAATGATGGCAAGGCCGAAGGTAATCCACCGCACCACGCGGTCGAGCGCATCGCGAAGCTCAGACTGGATGCGCGAGAACTGACGGGCCTCATCGGAAATTTTACTTGCACGGGACTCGGAGCCCACCGCCGAGAGCAGTACGCGCCCGGTGCCGCCGAGCACGCTCGATGCCGAAAGCACCATATCGCCCGGACGTTTCGGAATCGGGTCATTCTCGCCGGTCAGCAGGGATTCATCCAGCTCTAGCGAGTCGGAGGTAAGGACCACCGCATCCGCAGGAACCTGGTCGCCGCGTTTGAGCACTACCACATCGCCCTCAACCAGGGACTCCATAGGGACCTCGATCATAGCGCCATCGCGCACCGCCGTGATCGGGGATCGGTCAAGCAGAGAGATACGGTCGAGCTCAAGCTTAGCCTTGTACTCCTGCACAAAACCGATAATCACATTCGCCACCACGGCGAACAGAAAGAGCAGATCAGCCCAACGCTGGTACAGAATCACAACCAGACCGCACAGCCCAAGCACCAGGTTAAATACCGTAAATAGGTGTGCCCGCATAATGCTCCACAAGGTGCGGGAAGACTTATTATTCTGAGCATTGACCTTACCGGCGGCGGTGAGCTTAGCAACCTCATCGCTGCTGAGCCCGTGAACAGCAAGCTCTTGAGAACCGCTGTGTGCCTGAGCAGAATATTCGGGAACATAACCGGAGGCTTCAGACAGCATTGTCTTGTGCTGGTCAGAACTCATGGATGGGGTACTCTCCTTCGTGGGGTAGGGGAAGAGTAATACATACGGTTTGGGCTGCACCCGGGCGAGTTCAGACTTCTTATCACAAGAAATAACCCTACGCCGGGCATTACTTTATTCTAACAAGTAACCATGGTGCAGGGCTTATATGCCGAACTGGGAATATACTGAGAATCCGTCGGATACTGGCATGGAATATCCGGGGTAGCAGCCCAGAAAAAGGACGACTCAAAGCACAGTGCCGCTCTATCGCCGCGGCAGAACCAGAGGACGCTTCGTCACCGGATGCTCCAAAACCTCAATCGGATGCTGATACACACGGCTCAGCCGCTCCTCGGTACACACCTGAGCGGGGGTACCGTTGGCAGCCACACGACCCCTATCCAGCAGCACGATCCTATCCGAATACGCCGCCGCCACATCTAAATCATGCAGAACCGCTAACACCGCCGTGCCCTCAGCGGCAAGCTCCCGGCTCATCTGCAGAGTTTGTTCCTGATGTTTAATATCCAGCGCCGCCGTAGGCTCATCCAAGAGCACTAGGGGAGTCTGCTGCGCAAAAATACGAGCCAAATGCACACGCCCGCTTTCGCCACCCGAAAGGGTTGTCACATCGCGATTTGCCATCATCTCTGTATGCGTACGCGCCATCATCTGCTCGATCACGGCGTCGTCCTCATGCGCACGCTCGGTACCGCGCCACGGGGTGCGCCCCATCGCCACTACCTCGTGCACAAGGTACGAAAACGCCACCTGAGTTTTCTGCAGCATCAGGGCACGCAGACGCGCAAGCTCAAGATACGAATACTCACCCACTCGCTTATTCTTGAGCAGTACCGAACCGGAATCGGGCTTAGTATCGCCCGCAATAACCCCCAAAATCGTGGACTTACCGGCACCATTGGGACCGATGAGCGACACAACCTCGCCCGCCTGAACCTCAAAAGAGACATCCTCTAAGATGCGCCGCCCACCCACCGACAGCGACACCCCATCAACAATAAGCATTAAAGACCTCCCTTCCCCATTGAACGGCGCAACAGGAAGAAGAACGTAGGGCCACCCACGAGCGCCGTAAAAATACCGATCGGCAGGTCAGAGACCGGAATGAGCGTGCGCGCCCCCAAATCGGAAAGCGCAATTAACAGCGCCCCGCCCAGTGCCGAAGCAGGCAGCAGCAAACGGTTAGACGGCCCCAAAATAAGCCGAAGCAGATGCGGAATAATCAGCCCCACAAAGGCGATAATGCCCGCATGAGCCACCGCCGCACCCGTCAAAAGCGCCGTAGCAGCAATCGCAACACCGCGCAGACGCTCAACGTTAACCCCGGAATGCTGCGCTGCGCGCTCGCCCAGCGCCAACAGATCAAGTTTGCGTGAAATCATCAAGCACATGATTAGCCCCGCTACGATCACGAACCACACGCTGGCAAGAGCCTTCCACGTAGACCCGTTGAGCGATCCCATCTGCCAGAAGACGATGCGGTCGCGGCTGACATTATCGGCCAGGTACAGGCAGAACGCGATTGCGGCGTTTGCCACTGCTGTTACCGCAATACCCGTCAAAATCATGGAGAGAACTTTCGCCCGACCTGAGGAACGCGAGAGAAAATAAACCAGTGCTGTTGCCGCGAGGGCACCGCCGAAGGCGAAAGCTGGAACCGTGTAAATATCGAAGAATTCGAGATTGAAAACAACCGCTACACATGCTCCCACTGCGGCGCCTGAAGACACACCGATAACCCCGGGCTCGGCCAGCGGGTTACCGAAAACCGCCTGCATGACCGCGCCCGAGCATCCCAGGGCAGCGCCCACGAGCAGCCCCAAAAGCACACGCGGAAAACGAATATTCCACAGGGTGCTGTCTTCAAGATAGGCGGTCGGATCCTTGGGAATCATACCCAAGCGGCGCCCCAGCGAAGCCACCACATGATCGGTCGGAATATTGTACTGACCCAACCCCGCCGACACCACGGTTATGACGATCAGGGCAATACTCAGAAAGCCAAAAGTTACGAGAATACGGATGCGGCGTTTGCTGCGATAATCCGCGCTGCCGGGAGTCGCCGCATCAGTGCGGTTGGACGAATTCACAGGTGGAGCCTCTTAATGCCGGGGTGCATAGATAGCGCGGGCCAGGGAAAGCAGAACAGCGGGGGTATTCGGACCGTAGGATAGAATCTGCCCGTCGTTCATATCAACCACGCGCCTGCTCTTTCCCGCGTTCGTTTCGGCAACCCCCGGGCGTGCCAAGAATCCATCCAAGCCGCCGGTGGATTCCACGCCGTGAGTCATGGTCAAAATGACATCCGGGTTCACCTTGACCAGGGCCTCGCTATTCGCGGGAACAATGTTGCGCGTTCCCTGCTCGGAAGCCACATCCCTGCCCTCAAGCGCGGCAATCAGATCATCCGCGCCGGAACCCTTGCCGAGAATGAAGAATACCCCGGCATTACCGCGCACGTACAGGAATGCCATTGACAGTTTCTTATCGCCTTCAGGGGCAACTTCTTTGATGGTATTCAGGGCATAATCAAGGTCTTTCTGCACGCGCTCGGCGACCTTATCGCCCGCCTCCTGCACACCTAAAGCCTGTGCCACAGCCTTGAGCTGGGGAATGATCTTATCCATGCGCCTCTCATGGTCGAACACCACCACAGTCACGCCCGCATCGCGTAGTTGTTCAACAACTTCTTCGGGACCATTGCTCTTATCCCAGAGCACAAGATCGGGGTTCGTCGCGAGAATCGCATCCGCGTTCAGATCGTGGCCATTCTGAGTGACGAGCGGCAGCTTCGCTAGCGAAGACTCGGTTGAAGACGTTACACGACCGACCAGACGATCACCCAAACCCAGCGAGATGACCTCTTGCGCGAGAGTGCCGTACAGATCAAGAGCCAGGATGCGGTTCGCCGACTTAACAGTCACCTCATCGCCCTTGAAATCCTTGAAAGTCACGGGAAGCTGCGGGGTGGGAGTCTCAACCATCGGCTGAACTTCGGGGGTGTTCTTCGCGCTGCTGGGACCCGTCAGCGATTTCGGATCGGAAGAAACATTGCTCTTGAGCTCCTGCGCAAGGTTCTCAAGCTCAGACTTGGTGGTCTGTTCATCAACCACGGAATGCGAGGATGCGCTCGTGCTGCCCGGATTTTGGGTGCCGATGCCGCATCCGGAGATAAAAAACATGGATGCCGCTAATAGCGCGGCGGTAACCTTCTGCGATGCGCTCGCTCTGCCGTGCCGGTATCTGGGGCGTGTTGTTGCGCCGGGGTGTGAGAGACGAAAAGCCATATGAAGAGTTCCTATCGGCTAAAACTGTGAGTGTATGTATTCGTGATGAGAGCGTGTGCTTAGGGTGAGGGTGCGGGTAGTCGATACTACCCGCACCCTGGCGCATCCGGTGAGCTATGAGGTGCGGATGCTGCACCGAGGAATAAACCCGAGCCTAAGAATCGCCGCATATGCCGGTGGTTGATAGGCCGATCTTAGGTTTATTCGGAGCGCTCAGACATCCTGGAGGACTTGCGACGGCGCGTGTACAGTACGGCACCAATACCGGCGACCAGAGAGGCCAGACCACTAGCAACCCCAGCCTCTACACCGCTGGCACCGGTATGCGCCAGACGACCATGAGAGCCGCGTGCGTTGAGAGATTCGCATCCCTGACCCTGATATACGGTTTCGGTCACAGTTTGGGTGGTCTGGGTTTTGGCGGTGTTGCCCGCGGGCTGTGTACCCGAAAGCGACGCTGAGAAGCTCAGCGGAGCCATATCCTTACCCGCCTCGTAGAAACCTGCAAACGCTTTAGCACCCTCAGCGGTAATGGTGGTGCCTGCATCGCTGATGGAAATCTTATCGCCAGAGACCTGCAAACCGCTCACATCAACGTTGAGCAGAGCAACTTCACCGTAATTATGCGATTTGCCGTCCATATCGTTGCCGACCATCGTTGCGTAGAGAACGGCGGTCTTGCCGTTGATCTCCAGACGCGGGTTTGAGATGGTGGTGTCCAGAATTCCGTGGTGTCCGGTGAAATGCACCGAACCGGTGAAGGAAATCGAGCCCTTACCATCCTTGAAGGAACCCGTACCCTTCGCCCACTGGAAGGCATTATTGGAATAGGTGGTACCGTTCAGATCCCAGCTGCCGTTAGCGATGCCGCCGCGAATGTAGTTGCGGAAGGAATCGCGCACGCCCCATCCAAGATCTGCGCTGGCGACCTTACCATCTGCGGATGCGGCCGGTGCTTTGTTCGCTGCCTTAACGGGAACCTGCTTGGTCACGGTCACCGGGGTGCAGACGGGCTGGGCGGGGTTCTTTGAGACGCTGCTGAAGGAACCGCTCTTACCGCCATTCGGGTGTGCAGCCGGGGTGGAGCCGTTATGGGAATGGGAGGCATTGCCGCCGCCATTGTTCACGGAACCGCCAAAGTTCGTGCCGCCAATACCCGCATTCGCGTTATTACCTAGGTTCGTCGAACCGCTGCCGGTGTTAGAACCCTTAACCGTGGTGTCGGTAACCTTGTTTTCCACCAGCTGAGAACCGAGTTTTGCACTGAAGGAGAGCGGAGCCATAGTGCGCTTGTCGGCGTCATTGTACTGCCCGGCGAAGATCGCCTCAGACCCCTCGACGGTAACGGTAACGGCTGCATTCTTAGCCGAGAGCACGTTATTTTCTAAGGTTGCACCGCTCAAATCGACCTCGGCAAGTACAAGATCTTTGAAGGTGCGGTTTTCGCCCTGCATGTTGAGCGCTTCGGCGTCGACAACCAGGTAGCCCTTGCCCTCTTTGATGACTAGGCGGGTGTTCTCGAAGCTGCTGTTGAGCTGGCCGTGATGCCCGCTAATGTGCACCTTGCCCGCGAAGTTGATCTGACCGGTCTTCGTTGCCTCATCGTATGAGCCGGATGCGCTGTTAAAGTCGAGCCCGCCCGCCGCGTTCTTCGACAGACCCTCGACGGTGATGTTACCGCGCGCAATGGTGTTGAGGTAGTGCAGGAAGGAATCACGAATATTCCAGGTCAGGGTGCCGGATTCAATAATGTGCCCCTGTCCTCTCGGCACGTCGGCTCTCGGTGCTGCATCGGTAGCCGGAGGCTGAGCTGGTGCGGGCTTAGCGGCTTCCGAGCTCTGTGAGGGCTGTGGTGCCGGTTGAGAGCTGGGTGCTTCGCTGGGCTTTGAAGGGTTTGAGGTAGGTGCCTCAGAAGTTTGAGAGGGTTGCGGTGCCGGAGCTTCGGAACTCTGTGAAGGCTGCTGCTCTGGCATTTCAGCAGGTTTACTTTGCTCTGGCGCAGGCTGAGATGGCTCAGGGGCTGGATCGGCAGGCTTACTCGGTTCTGGTGCAGGCTGCTCGGGTTGAGTAGGCTCAGGTGCAGGCTGAGTCGGCTCCGGGGTCGGATCAGCAGGTTTCTCCGGTGCCGGTGCCTGCTTGGTAACGAGCTTCGCGGAGAATGCCAGCGCATCCAGCTCTTGCCCCGCCTGATAGAACCCGGCAAACATCGAAGTTGCTTCTGCGCTGAGTTTCACCTTGGTGGCATCAGATGCTGCCAAGGTCAGCTGCCCACCTTCGTTTTTCAGGGAGGAAGCATCGAAAGTACCAATCAGCGTGTGATCGTGCTGTACGGGCGGGTTCGGGGTGGTGTTGCCGCTATAGGGGCGTTCGCTGATATTTGCGTATAGGCTGCCTTGCCCGTCTTTGATGACAAGTTCTAAGTCGCTGATAGTTACTTCGAGCACGCCGTGGTGCCCGGTGTACTTCACGCTGGAACCGGTGAATTTAACGTGGTACGAACCGTCTGCTTCGACGGTACCTTCAGCGGCGGTGAAGTGATAAGAACCATCCGCATTGGAGGTAGCACCGGTTAGTTCCTGCGAACCACCAGCGACAGGACCGGTGATGTATCTGCGGAATGAGGATTTGACGCCCCAATCTACGGATGCATCCTGCAGGCTTTGTGATGCGGCAGCTGGCGCCTGCTCAGAGACGATCTGCGCGGTCGGTGCGGGCTGATTCGCTAGGGCGGGAGTGGCGGCGATGCCACTGAGACCAACGGCGGCAGACGCTAGAAACGCCCATGAGCGCTTCGCGTTATGCGACATAGACATGTGTGTCCTCTATTCGTGGTTTTAGTAATGAGCAGTCTTAGTCTAGACCTATTAGCTAAGACTTGTGTAGCTTAATTGTAGTACTTTGCTTCATGATGAGGTTCCCCTTAATAAAATTTTTTGGCAGCGGTGTTGCAAAACCAAAAATTTAGTGACACTATGTCATTTATTGATTTGGTGACACAGTGTCATCAAAAATATTCATGACTCTCAACTCAATCAGGAGGCGTTCCGTGACCGCCATTATTACCCCCGAAACCACCTCACCCGATGCTGTTGAACAGCGGTTTTCGGCCCGGCTAAAAGCTAGCACCAAGCGCGTGCATGATAATGCCGAGCACTCTACCTTTATGGAAGATTTGATGGGCGGGAAACTCGATACTTCCGCGTATTTACGCCTCATCAACCAGTACACCTATATCTATGAGGCGCTGGAGGAAATCTCTCGGAATCTGCGTGAATCCGGTAACCCACTGACCGATCCTTTCACTCTGGAAGGGCTGGATCGTGCCGCCGCGATTCACCACGATATTCGTGCTCTAGGGCAGACCGAGATTGACGCCCCGTTGCCAGCGACTATCGAATACGTGGCGCGTATCAAGGCGACCGCGCAGGCTCCCGAGCGGTTCTTGGCGCATCATTATCTGCGCTATCTGGGGGACCTCTCGGGTGGACAGGCTGTGGCGGCTCTGGTGGCGCGCCATTACGGTACTGTGCGGGATGCTCTGACCATGTACTCGTTCCCTCAGCTTCCCAAGCCGAAGGTCTTCAAGGATGGATACCGGGAGCTTCTTGATCGCGCTCCTTTGAGCGAAGAGCAGCGTGAAGCCCTGATTGACGAGGCTATGGAAGGATTCCGTATTAATGCCGCGCTCTTTGCCCAGCTAAGTGAGCAGAGCTAGCCATCGATAAACGTCTCGATAGATGTTCAAAGTTCACGTTTGAGGTATATCGGGACCATTTGTGACAAATTGTTACACTTGTATAGACAGCACCTCAGAGTGTTTATTATCACTGAAAAATATACGTAAATAACCGTTATATGACACTTACAGGGCAGATTTAGACACGCGCTTAGGCAATTCATCCTGTGACGCGGACATATAAGGATGCGGTGGTTCCCCAGAGGGGCAAACCACCGCATCCTTCGTTACAGAGGCAGTATCTCTCACGTTAGGGAAGAAGCGACAGCCTTCGGTTCTTCAAAACTTTTGTCAGCTGTTTCAGGCGATGGGAATCGAAGGGCAGCTCTTCCTGAGCCTGTTCCAGCACGCTCTCGGTAGCGGAAAGAACCTCGCGAAGTACTCGGTCAGCAATTTTGGCAGATATTCCTCCGTGCGTATGGGGAGGGTAGAGGATTATAGGTTTGCCATCGGATTCTATGTAGTTTTCGGCATATGTGTACGCTGTACCGCCGTGGTCTGTTCGGGAAAAATGGCCAGCGAGGTTCCCCTTTTTATAGACGTCTGCAAGGATTTCATGCATTAGCGCTCCCGAGGGATGAGATCGATGCCGAGGGTGTCGAGTACGGCGGTTACTTTGTCAAAGGCGATAGACTCGCGCCCTTTTTCGAGATCGCGGATCGTGCGCTCCGAGACTCCGGCAAGAAGCCCCAAATACTCCTGCGTAATCCGAAGTTCGCGGCGATGCTCGCGAACGATCTGGGCGAGCGAGCCCTTTAAGTCCCGTGGCACGAACACATCCTTTCCATGAGTCTGAAACCCTATAAATCGGCAAAATAATTCCGAATTCATGCCATTATGGCATGAAAATTAGTGAAAACACTATACTTCGGCAATATTTTGCCGATATATGTAGTTTTTGGGGTTAGAGGGTGGAAAACTACGCTTCTCGGCAGAATATTTCCGATTTTTAGGCTTCCTGATAGCCATCATGTGGATGCGGTGGCTCGCCGAGAAGGCTGAGCCACCGCATCCTTTGTTACCGCCGTATGCGCGTTGTAACTCAACTGCACATAGCACTACCTGCTGCTACGCGGCCTGAGGCTCGGGTTTGGGTCCGGCTATGACCGAGCGATCGCGATTCTGCGCTATGCGCACGGCCGGGGTGAGCGCCGAACCTGCCCAAAGAGCCATGACCGCATAGAGACACAGGATCGGCACGGTCGAAAACAACAAGGCATACTGTGCAAGGTGGTTGAGGCTGTTGAATCCGCCACCTATAGCGGCCCCCAGCCACATAGGCGAAATATATAGACCGATAAACGCCACCCACGTCAAAACACGTGCGATACCGGATAACCAGGCGGGCAGGTGTGCAAAAAACAGGAGGAAAGCGTCAAGAATAAGCGCCATGATAATCAGCGGGAACATAACGTTATGATGCGACCAGCTGATGGGGGAGATGCTCACCATCAAAAACCCGCCGACCGCCACCTGAGATAGCACAAGATTACGGCGAATAAGCTGGCGCAGAAGCACCGCACAGAGACCGATCGTAGCAAGCGCAAGAGCGTAATATACAGGCCTCAGAGTGGGTTCACGCAGACCCAGGTGCATCAGCCAGCCTTGAATCGAAATATTATCGGCGAAGTTAATACCTCCAACACGGCCGGAATCCGAAACGGCGCTCGTCCAGAACGTAACTGCCTGCTGCGGAAGGAAGATAAACCCAAGAAGAATGGTCGTGCCGAAAGAAGCGCCTAGGGTAAGGATGCCGCGCCAGTCTTTGCGCATGAGCAGAATAAGACCGAAGGCAAGCGGGGTGAGCTTAATACCACCCGCAATGCCGATAAGCGCACCCCGGGGAATGCGGGTTGCCGGTCGTATAAAATCGGCAAGCACCAGCGTAAGAATGATGGGGTTGATTTGTATCAGCGAGAGCCCACGCCGCCAAGGTCCGGTCATAATAATGATGAACGTGAGAGCAGCGATGATGCCGTATGTGCCGAGTCTTTCCTGGAAAGGGATGCTGTAGCCGCGGTCGGTGGCGTAGTTATAGATAAGGGTTGCCAGCCACCATGCAACACCGATGCTGATCGCATACATGATGGCGATACCCACCCATGCGGGCAGAAAAGCGAACGGTAAGAACACGAGCGCGGCAAAGGGCGGGTAGGTGAAGGGCAACCTAAAGTCGTCGTACTCCAGGAGATTGCGGGCGTAGAGATCTTTGTGCATGCCGTCGTTATCGAAGATGGTCATGGCACCGAAACGGTAGACATTGAAGTCTAGTCCGCCCGTGAACTCGATATAGATAAGCCAACCGATAACAAAGAGAGCGAATGCCGCGAGCGTTATTCTGCCCGCTTTAGGTATGTCTGGCGTAAAGACCTGCACGGATGGTGCTGCGGTCATGGTGATCTTTCTGTTGTGTCTGTGCATTTTTTTGGATGCGGTTCGGTGGGGCGAATGTGTTATCGGTGTGAACGGTTTATGTAACCTATCCTCCAGTCTAGCGTGTGAAAGCGCAGGTGGGGAGTGCCTTGAGGCAGAAAAAGGCTCTTGATGTGAAGAAAGCGTTGGAAACTCCGCTTTATTCACATCAAGAGCCTAGCTGTGCCGATAGAGGGATCTAGCCCTGCGCCACCTCACCAAAGTGAGCTGCCATGGTGCCTTCGTGAGCGGCACGCAGCTCATCAAGGTTGATGGAGACATCGTTTTGGAAGTCAAGCGCGTTCGAGAGCGCATCCACTACGCCGATGCGCGCGAACGGGAACTGTCGGGCGGTGCACATATCCTTGAAACGTACCTCCTCAGAACGCGGGACGGAAACCACCACGCGACCTAAGGACTCCGAGAACAGCAGGGTGAACAGGTCGAGCCCGTCGCGTTCGGCAACTTCGCCCAACCCGATGCGCGCCCCGGTGTTGAAACGCAGGCAGGCTTCCGCGAGTGCTGCGGCAAGACCACCGGCGGCAACGTCATGTGCCGCATCGATCATGCCGTCACGCGACATATTCACGAGCATATCGCCAAGCTGACGTTCAACCGCCAGATCAACCTTCGGGGGCAGACCCCCCAGGTGGCCCTTGAAACGCGCCCATTCTGAACCGTCCAGCTCGTCACGCGTGGTACCCAGCAGGTAGATGGCCTGACCGTCGTGTTCCGGGGCCCAACCCGAGGGGGTGCGCCGGGTAACGTCGTCCATTACGCCCATCATCGCGACCACAGGGGTCGGATTAATGGCCTTACCTCCGGTCTGGTTGTACAGCGAGACGTTACCACCGGTGACCGGAACACCTAGCTCCATGCAGCCGTCGGCAAGACCGCGTACGGCTTCCGCAAACTGCCACATGACGTCCGGATCTTCGGGGGAGCCGAAATTCAGGCAGTCCGAAACCGCGACCGGGCGGGCACCCACGGTTGCCACATTACGGTATGCCTCCGCCAGAGATGCACGCGCGCCCTCATACGGGTCAAGGTAGGTAAAACGTGGTGATGCGTCAGTCGCCAGCGCGACCCCCAAATTGGTGTGCTCATCCACACGCACCACACCTGAATCATCCGGCATAGAGAGGGCTGTGTTGCCCTGCACGTAGCGGTCGTACTGGTTGGTAATCCAGGACTTGGAGCACATATTCGGGGACGCCATGAAAGCCTTGATAGCCTCGCCCAGCTGTTCGCCGCGCGGGCGTGCATCGTCGGCAGCGGAGCCGGTGAAATGGTCTGCCTGGAGTGCATCCTGACCAGCCGGGCGCGCATAGGGGCGCTCATAGGTGGGACCATCGTGCGCCACAGTACGCGGGTCTACATCAACGATCACCTGGCCGTCCCATTCAATGGTTAGGCGACCGGTATCGGTCACCTCTCCCAAGAAGGAGTACTCCACGCCCCATTTCTTCATAATCGCCTCAAAACGCTCGACGTTCTCGGGCGAAACGACCGCCATCATGCGTTCCTGCGATTCCGACATCAGAATTTCGCCGGGGGTTAAGGTGGGGTCTCGCAAGAGTACTTTGGTAAGGTCTACATGCATGCCGCCCTCGCCGTTGGAGGCGAGCTCACTGGTTGCACAGGAGATACCGGCAGCGCCGAGATCCTGAATGCCTTCGACCACGGAACCCTTGAAGAGTTCCAGGCAGCATTCGATCAGAACCTTCTCGGCGAAGGGGTCGCCTACCTGCACGGCGGGTCGCTTGGAGGGCTTGGTATCGTCAAAGGACTCTGAAGCCAGCACGGATGCGCCGCCAATACCGTCGCCGCCGGTGCGTGCCCCGAAGAGCACTACCTGATTGCCCACGCCGGATGCGTTTGCCAGGCGAATATCTTCGTGGCGCATAATACCGACTGCCAGGGCATTGACAAGGGGGTTTGCCTGGTAGCAGGCGTCAAATTCGGTCTCGCCGCCAATATTGGGCAGCCCCAGAGAGTTGCCGTAGCCGCCAATACCCGCAACCACACCGCCGACCACGCGGGCGGTATCCGGGTGGTCGATAGCGCCGAAACGCAGCGGATCCATAACCGCGATCGGGCGTGCACCCATCGAAATAATGTCACGCACAATACCGCCCACTCCGGTTGCCGCACCTTGATAAGGCTCAACATAGGAGGGATGGTTGTGTGACTCGATCTTGAAGGTTACCGCCCACCCGTCGCCGATATCGGTTACGCCAGCGTTCTCGCCGATGCCGACCATCAGGTCTTTTTTCATCTCATCGGTAACCTTGGCGCCGAATTGCTTCAGGTGCACTTTCGAGGATTTGTAGGAGCAATGCTCGGACCACATGACCGAGTACATGGCCAGCTCGGCCGCGGTCGGGCGGCGGCCCAGAATCTTCTTGATGTCTTCGAACTCGTTTTCCTTTAACCCCAGCTCTGCCCAGGGGAGTTCAGTATCGGGGGTTTCCGCCGCGTGCTCGACGGTATCGAGGTTAAACTGCTTCTCGCTCATCGCTTGTGTCTATCCTTGTCGTCGTGCGTCTAGCGGGCGTTGATCAGGTTGGAAAGAACGGAGGTGAAGACGCCCAAGCCGTCGGCACCGCCTCGTAGTGAAACATCACCGAACCCGGAGGATGAGGGACCAAAACCGGGCTCAACCGCGTGTTCTGGGTGGGGCATCAGACCGACGACGTTTCCGCGTTCGTTGCTGATACCGGCAATATCGTGGCGTGAACCGTTCGGGTTGAAACCCACGTATCGGAACACCACGCGATTCTCGGCTTCGAGCGCCTCTAAAGTTTTGGCGTCCGCCACGTATTGACCGTCCTGGTTTTTAAGCGGAACAACAATCTCTTGCCCAGGTTCGTAAGATCCGGTCCACGAAGTAGCGTTATTTTCGATGCGCAGGGTTTGGTCACGGCAAATGAACTTGCGGTGATCGTTCTTAATCATGGATCCGGGGAGCAGATGCGACTCGGTGAGAATCTGAAAACCATTGCAGATACCCAGCACCGGCAGGGGAGCAGAGCCCGATGTTCCCGCTGCATTTGCCGCTGCGATGACCGAATGCATGACGGGTGCTTTTGCGGCGATAGCGCCTGCACGCAGGTAGTCGCCGTAGGAGAACCCGCCGGGAATGATGACGGCATCAACGTTTTTGAGATCTTCGTCGTCATGCCAAAGTTCGACGACGGTTCCGCCCGCTAACCGTACGGCACGCGCCGCATCGCGGTCATCGAGGGTGCCGGGGAAAGTAATAACGCCGATGCGCGCATCAGCAAAGTCGGGGTTGGGTGCCGAGACGCTGAAGTCGCCAACAAGGGGAACTTCGTGTGCTGCGAGTGATTCTGCCATGCTCTTAGTCCTCCAGAACCGAGACGTTCACAACGTCTTCGATGACGGGATTTGAGAGTAGCTCTTCTGCCGCTTGGCGTGCCTGCGCAAGATGTTCTTCGGTAGCTTCGCCTTCGACGGTCAACTCAAAACGTTTGCCTTGGCGAACGTCGGTGAAGGAATTCAGGCCGATACGGGGCAGCTCGTGAGCGATAGCTTTACCCTGCGGGTCAAGAATTTCGGGCTTGAGCATAACATCAACAACAATACGGGCCATGTGCGGGCACTCCTTGGGTGCATGAGTTCTGATTGAGCCGTCTTAATGTTACCGCAAGCACGCTTCTTGACGCCCGATCGGCGAGCGAATTTTGACCGCAGTATCAGTGAAAGAGCGGCGGGTACGGGAACGTGAAACTAAGCGCGCATAAATATGAAGATACCCATGGTGAGCTATGCCTTACCAAGAAGAAAGTGTGGAATCAAAACTCCTTGTAGGAAAGCGTAATAATTCTTCTCAAAAATCGTTCTCTGTGAGCGAACATCGGAATTTTGAAGTCTTTAGCAGGTGATGTTTCAAAACTGCGGATTAAAGAATAATTTTGAAGATTACGCATATCAGGATGCGCGCCTCAGCTAGTTCTCAAGCGTCGTGTCAATGTTTAAAGTATGCTTGAGCGGTAAACTAATCTCAAAGTTGCTGACTTCACATAAACTATTTACATGTAAATTATAAAAACCAATCTCGCATGCTGTATAGTATATTTCCGTTGTAAACTTTTGCTCCAGAAAAGTGACATCAACGATTCATTTTGCTCACATTTTGTTTAAAGTGATTATGTTCATAGGGGATGCATGATTACAAATTCTCTAAGAGCGTGTATGATGTCGCGCCAGTTTTCCAATGGCGCCTCATCGCACTCCTGCCATCACCACTGGTAGAAAACAAAACGGGCAAACCCTGAGCTGCATCAACCGCATAACCACCGTGGCTTGAAGAGGCATAGCGCGCGGCTATGTTAATTCACTCCGTTCCACCGAGCGGAATGAGCCATCATTTCCGGGGTGGGCGGTGATGCACCGCGCTGAGTCACCGCACAAGCCGTGCAGGACAATCACCACTAAGTAAATAACGATCGCTGAAAATATTCACCGAATACATGCGAGCTTGAAAAGTTTGGCACTTCAGAAAAGCTCGAAGATGCTCCTCGGGACGAAAAAGACAGGCTATCGCGATAGATAAACTCAACCACAAGTATTTCTCCCTCGTTTTCCGGCGGGGGAGAAATTAGTTTAAGCCACGGCGGCGCGATCGAGAGCGCACTTAACCCGGCTCAAGACGCGACGACGCAGCGTTACCGAACGCTCCGAAAGCTCGCGTTGATACCGCACATACTCGGCTTTACCCTCGGGGGTCTCTACCTTAATAGGCTCATAGCCCCAATCGAGAAGGTCGTACGGTGCGGCGCGCATATCGAGTTCGCGCGCATCCCAGGCAAGCTCAAAGCAGTCCATCACGAGCGCCGAATCGATGAGAGGGATCAGTTTGTATGCCCACTTATAGACGTCCATATTGGCGTGCAGACAAGCGGGCTGCTCCAGAGTGCGCTGTGCTTCACGGGTGGGCTGCAGCTCGTTCATGGGCGCCGCCTGAGGCATGAAAAACCGGAACGCATCGAAATGCGAACAGCGGATGCGGTGCGACTCAACCACCCGGTCGGTGCCTTCAGCACCCAAACGCAGATCCAGGTAGTCGTGACGAATATTGTTCTGAACTGATTTATACGCCATCGCCCATTCGTGCATGCCAAAGCATCCAAAAAACGCTTTTTTATCGGCTGTATTTGACAGAATTTCGCGGGTGAACGTGAGGGCGGTGCCGCGTTTGTCCACGAATTGGGGTATATCCACGAGAACCGCGTCGCCACGTTCGGCATGGGTGCGTGCATCGTCGGGGGAGAGCCCAGCTGAAAGGAGCTCGTCCTCGGTTGCAGCGCGGTAGAATTTCCAGTTGGCGCGTTCGGCGGCATCCAGCAGAATGACGCCAGCTCCAGGATGCCAGCGCTTGAACTGACCGGGTTTGAGCGTGTAGTACGTAAACAGAAAATCCTCGACCGGATGCGCCTGACCGCGCTCGCGCCTGCTCGTAAACGGGTCCGCAAAGCGCCCTGACCGGCGCTCATGCTCCTTCGCATAAGCACGCCAGAGCGAGCCGTCAAGTACCTGTAGCACTTTGGGAGTCATCCTTCTAGACTAAACTATCTGCTGCGTGGGACATAAGGGAGCGCAAGATCATGGGGACGGAGGGAACGGAACATCGGCGCTTTCCGTAAGAATTCGGTCGATAGCAGAGGCGACATCTGGGCGGTTAATAATATTTGTTCGTAGGAATCGGGCAAACGTAGGAGCGAGAGGTCTCTGAATATTCCCTCGTCTATCTTTTGTGCGGTCTAGCGCCTTACATACATCGATATCTTTATAGCCGCGACTAAGGGCGTACTTTACATGTTTAACGTACACCTGAGCGAAGAGGGAAAGGGACGAGAGTTCTGTGAGGTGCATGAGAAAATCGTCGGCGCTGAAGGTCTCATAGTTTTGTGTTAGCTCTGATTCTGTGGTGCTCGCATAGGCAAGGAGCTTTACGTCGTCAGTGACGAGAATATGCATACCGCAGTACTGGGCTGCGGCATGTACATGAAGATCATCTTGGTCGGGGTACCCCTCGACAGAGCCTACAGGAAAACCTTCGAGTGGCTGACCGGTTACTTTGAGAATCTGCTTTCGCCATGTGGATATTACTCCGTCATCAAGCGTTGGCTCATTGCGGCGCACTCTGTACCCAAACTCATCAAGAATTCCCCATGAGATATATGGCGTGAAGAGTTGATATTTGGACTCTTTTGCGAGCATTAAGATCCAGTCCCGCAGGGTCTTGCTCATCAGGATATTGGTATCGAGCAGGACGGAATAATCACGTGTTACCACGCAGGGCCCCCGAGTACATCTACAAGGTTATTTTCTTCTTCGAACGCCCAGAGGTCTTGGAGCGCTTGTTTGCTTTCGGCAACCTTTTTTTCCAGTAGTTTCTTGCGGAACCTATCGGCATCTTCGGTACGAACGCGGAAATGGGATCCAACCTTGTGAGCTGGCAGCTCTCCCGAGCGGATTGCCTTCATGAGCGTAGGGCGAGAAATGCCGATGCGCTGTGCGGCCATTGTGGTCGTCAGATCGTGCGGGATGGTCTGAATGTCGATGTGCTGTCCTTGAGCCAAAGCATGCAAAACCTGAGAGATGACCTGATTGAGCGCATCCCCGATTTGTCCACTTTCCGCTCCGGAAACGTTGAGTGAAATCGTGGTTTCCTTCGCTTGGGCAAGGAGGTGCTGTGCCTCGGCACGAGCCTGAGAAATAGTTTCATCACGCAGATTGGGAATAGTTACAGACATAAGCTTTCCTTTCGTGCGCAGACAGTCGGTGACCATGAAGAATAAGAGTTTCGACGGGAACCAGCTGCAATGGTGCGCTAGCGTTACAAATACCAGCGTATCAAATATCTGAAATAAGTGAAGCGCATAAATCGATATTTCACATAAAGAAGGTAGATGAGTTTAAGAAGTAGGGGCGTCGGAAAGACAAAAATGTCCTTCCGACACCCCTAACCCTTCTTGGAAGATAAGAAGTTTAGCGGCCTGTTCCGCCGTATACGGTGGCCTCGCCTTCGGCATCGAGCTCGAAGGCGGTGTGTACCGCGCGAACCGCCTCATCAAGCTTTGAGAGCTCGGTGATAACCGAGATGCGAATCTCGGAGGTCGAAATCATCTCGACGTTCACGCCCGCATTGCTCAGCGCCTCAAAGAAGGTAAACGAGACACCCGGGTTGGTCTTCATGCCCGCGCCCACAAGCGAAAGCTTACCCACCGCCTCGTTATAAATAACCTCTTCAAAACCAATCTCGGCCTGGGTCTTCTCAAGTACCTGCAACGCCTGCGGACCCTGCGCCTGGTTGAGCGTAAAGGAAATATCGGTCACGTTCGGGCGGTCGGTCGAGACGTTCTGCACGATCATATCGATGTTAATCTTGGCCTCATTGAGCAGACCGAAAACCTTAGCGGCAGATCCGGGGATATCGGGCACGCCCACCACGGTAATTTTTGCCTGTCCACGGTCGTGCGCAACGCCAGAAATCAGGGGCTGTTCCAAGGGAATCTCCTTCACATGGGTGGGGGTTAGTTCCGCGGAATTTTCCGGGATAACAAGAGTGCCTTCAAGATTCGAGAATGACGAACGCACATGCAGTTTCAGATTGAAACGGCGGGCGTACTCCACGCTGCGCAGATGCAGAATCTTTGCGCCATTTGCCGCCATCTCAAGCATTTCTTCACTTGTGACAGTATTGAGTTTATGCGCGGTTGATACGATGCGCGGATCGGCTGTGAACACGCCGTCCACATCCGAATAAATCTCGCACACATCCGCATGAAGCGCCGCCGCAAGAGCGACCGCCGTAGTATCTGAACCGCCGCGACCGAGAGTCGTAATGTCACCGCTCTGGCGGTTAACACCCTGGAACCCCGCTACAATCGCGATGTTTCCGGCCTCAACAGACCGGCGAATACGGTCTGGATTGACTTCCACAAGCCGCGCTGAACCATGTACGCCGTCGGTAATCATGCCCGCCTGGGAACCCGTGAAAGACTGCGCCTTCGCGCCTAGATCATTGACCGCCATCGACAGAATAGCCGTCGAGATGCGCTCACCCGCAGTCAGGAGCATATCGAGCTCGCGCGAGGGGGTAACGGTAGCGGTTACTTCAGCGGCAAGGTCGAGTAGTTCATCAGTGGTGTCACCCATCGCGGAGACGACCACGACCACATCATTGCCCGCTTTTTGGGTGTCCACGATGCGCTGGGCGACGCGTTTGATACCCTCGGCATCCGCGACGGAAGAACCGCCGAACTTTTGGACGATCAGGCTCATTGAATTCTCCAGGTCAGTATTGAGTATGCCACCGGCTAGTTTACCGGCTCTTTACATAGTAGGCGGGTGCGGCGCGCGGTGGGAATTGTGCACGTATGTGTATTAGAACGTGAAATATGAAGAACTGTTACGGATGACTCTGCGGAACCGAGCGGTGCATATCCCACTTTTACAGAACGGCAGGGCTTATTAGCTCCACGGGTTAACGTATTTGGTACTGGGCAGAGGCGGAACCTCCGGGGTGGGCGTGCGTAAGGGCTCCTCCTGTATTTTACGGATGCGCGCCTCATAATCCTCCGACCGGTGCGCGTGGATGCGGTAGGCATCAGCGCGCGTAATATCCACCGGAATCTGCTCAGCCTGAGCCGCCGACTTATGGGACTCGGGCGGGGTCTCTTGAGGGGAATCTGGCGTGTCTTCGGAACTCGGGGCGTCTGCATGGGCAGAATTATCGAGCGCCTGTTCGATAAGCGCCTCATCAACGGTAGTCTGCGTGCCAGGTGAGGGGGAATTATCCGCACGAGAATTATCGTTCTCCGCGTCGCGGGGGTTGTCAGAGGAAGAGTCCTCGGGCTCACCCTGGGAATCATCAAGGTCGTCGAACATGCTCCCGCTCCAACGTTTACGCGGCGCCTTTGGCTCAGCATCCGCGCGCTCACGTTCCACCTGCTCCTCGTCAACCACCTGCTCAAAATCTTCGGCGGCATTCCCCTGAGCGATACCCGCGCCTTCGCTGATCACGCGGCGCCCCTCAAGCGCGCGCCCGAGCGTAATTTCGTCCGCATATTCCAGATCGCCGCCGACGGGCAGACCGGACGCCAGCCGTGAGAGGCGAATGCCCAGCGGAACCAGCATTCGCGAAAGATAGGTCGCGGTCGCTTCGCCCTCAAGGTTAGGATCCATCGCCAGAATAATCTCTTGAATACGCTCATCTGCCAGGCGCGAAACCAGCTCACGAATGCGCAGCTGCTCGGGACCAAGCCCCGCTAGCGGGTTAATAGCCCCGCCCAGCACATGGTAACGCCCAGTGAAGGAACGGGTGCGCTCAATCGCCACCACATCCTTGGATTCCTCAACCACGCAAATCAGGCCCGGGTCACGCCGGTCATCGCGGCAGATAGTGCACTGCTTCGTCTCCGAAACGTTGCCGCATATTTCGCAAAAGCTCACACTCGATTTGACCTTCGAAATCGCGTTGGTCAGGCGTGCCATATCTGAGGCGTCAGAGTTGAGAATATAGAAGGCGATGCGCTGCGCCGACTTGGGACCCACCCCCGGCAGGCGACCAAGTTCATCGATGAGATTTTGGACTGCGCCCTCGTACATGCTTCTCCTCGTCTGTGTGTGCTGTGAGCGCGTTGTGCCGCGCTAAATCTGATGGAGCGGACGTTCGTCGATCACCTTGCCGCCAATAATCTTTTCGATGGCGCGCAAACCGATATGAACGCTATTCTCAATTCTCTCGTCGTCATCAGAAACGACGTCTTCTTCGTCGCTCTGCTCCTGCTGCGCGCGTTGTCCGCGTGCCGGGGCAGTCTCCTGCTCGGATTCGGCGGGCGGCTCTTCGGGTTTTGCGTCCGCTGAATCCGGCCGCTGAGCCAGGGGTGGTAAAGGTGAGACCGGGGCGGCTGCGGCAGCCTCCTGAGCCGACTTATTCCCCGCAGCCAGCGGTGCAGATGCGCTCGGCGCCGGAATATTGCTGAACTCGGCATTCTCGGCGGTATCTACAGACTCAAGGGAAACTGAGGGGGAAGAGCCCTCACCCTGCGTCTGACCCGGATCCGGCGCGGAATCGTCCACCGGTTCATTGCGGCTACCGGCATCCTGAGGATCTTTATTACCGTTATCCCCGCCCTGTTCGTGCGGACTCGGAGAATCCTGCTGCGGAATCCCGCTGCCCGAGGCCGCGAAGGAATCGCGCTCGCCAAAACCGCCCTCGGGAACCCTCGTATTCCCGCTATCTTCGGGTATTTCAGGGGGTACAGGCTCGGTTTCGGGAGGCAAGTTCGCTTGCGCCTCCGATGATGTGCTGGGGCGAGACGGGGAATCTTGAGGCGCTGTATCTTGCGGGGAAGAACCGGGCTGTGATGCTGCGGCGGGCTGGCCCTCAGCCGCATCATCCGGATAGGAATCCTCGGAATCTTGCGGGATAGGCGCGACCTCCCAGGCCGTAATGGGCGCATCCACGTTGGTTGTACCCTGTGATGCCGCCTCTTGCTCGGACGGGACGGGCTGCCCGTGACGGTTCCACGCATCCACGCCGCCACGCGGGCCGTCAGCAATAGGCGCGGGAGCAGAAGACTCCTGGTCTGCGGCGGGTGCCTGGGCAGGTCGCGCATCTGGCTGGGCTTGGGGACGCGCAACCTCGGCACGCACACGCACCTGCTCACGCAGAAAATCGCTCACGCGCGCGCTCAACTCCGGCACAAAAGAAGCGACCGCCTTGAGCGTAGGCATATCTGCCCGCACATACAGTTCGCCGCTAATCAGACGCACGGGCTCAACCTGTAATAGTTTTTCGGATGCGCCCGGCGCACTCACCCGAGCAATCACGGCACGCCAGTTGGCACGCACCGAGGCAAGCGGGTCTTCTGCATCCGCGACGGTAACGCGCTTGACGGGAGGTTCCTGCGCGGCCGATGGTTCTGAGGACGCCGGTCGGGATGGTGCGGGCTCCGAAGGCGCAGCTTCGGAAGATCCTGTACTCCCTGCGGCAGGGGCCAATGGCGCGGAGTTCTGAGGCGCGGAACCCTGAGACTGTTGATTCTGGGGCGTCCCTTTTTGCTCGCCTTCAGTTTCAGACTTAGGCACCTGTTGATTCGTGTTCTGCCCTAAAACGGGGCCGCGATGTTGCGCCGATGCGTTCATAGCCTCGGCACCAGCCGCCTTCTTTGATGCTCCGACGCTTGCAGCTAATGGGGGAGCGGCATGCTGCGCGGGAGCTTGACGTTCGGTGGAACCGCTAGCGCTGGGCGATACGTTATTCTGCGCGGCGGAAGGCGTACTCTGACTCACTGCGGGATTTCCCGAGCGTCCCCCGCGTTGAGGTGCACCCGCACCACCGGCGGCAAGACGACGTTCGAGCGCATCCAGCCGAGAGGCCAGGGCGGTGAGATCGCCGCCAGCACCGCCCGAATTGCCCGCAGGAACTAGCAGCCGCGCGCATAGCAGTTCAAGCTGCAGCTGCGGGTTGGTGGCACCGGTCATAGAATTAAGCACTTCATTAACGGTGCTCGCCGCGCCGGTCAGCTGGGCCGTGGTGAAGGCTTGCGCCTGCGCTTTGAGGCGTTCTATCTGATCGGCGGGAACGCCTTGCAGAATCTGCGCGGCATTCTGCGGTACCGCCTGCACCACAATCAAATCGCGCAGGCGTTCGAGCAGGTCTTCGACGAAACGGCGGGGGTCTTGCCCGGTCGCCACCACCCGCGAGACCGCCTCGAAGAGGGAGGGCGCATCCTGGGCGGAAAACGCATCAATCACGTTGTCGAGAAGCTGGGCGTGCGTATACCCAAGCAGGGCGACCGCGCGGTCGTAGCTAATGCCGGATTCGGTGTTGGCACCGGCGATAAGCTGGTCAAGAATGGAGAGCGAGTCGCGTACGGAGCCGCCGCCGGCACGGATGACGAGTTGAAGCACACCGGATTCGACGGGTACGTTCTCTTCGCCGCAGAGCTTTTCGAGGTAGGGCAGAAGAACTTCGGGCGGTACCAGCCGGAACGGGTAGTGGTGGGTACGCGAGCGGATGGTTCCGAGAACCTTATTTGGTTCTGTGGTGGCGAAGATGAATTTGATGTGCTCGGGCGGCTCTTCCACGATTTTGAGCAGGGCGTTGAACCCTTCGCGGGTGACCATGTGCGCTTCGTCGATGATGAAGATTTTGTAGCGGTCGCGCACGGGTGCGAGGGTTGCACGTTCACGCAGGTCGCGGGCGTGGTCTACGCCGCCGTGGGATGCCGCATCCATTTCGATGACGTCGAGGGAGCCGCCGCCGTCGCGGGAGAGTTCGCGGCAGGAATCGCATACGCCGCAGGGGGTGGGGGTTGGTCCTTGGGCACAGTTGAGGCAGCGTGCCAGGATTCGTGCGGAGGTGGTTTTGCCGCATCCGCGCGGACCTGAGAAGAGGTAGGCATGATTGACGCGGTTGTTGGTGAGCGCGGTAATGAGCGGTTCGGTGACGTGTTCTTGCCCGATGACTTCGGCGAAGGTCTCGGGGCGGTAACGGCGGTAGAGTGCTGTGCTCACGGGTGACCTTCTGGTTGACGATGCGGGGTTCTACACTATTTTAGTTCACGGATGCACGCTTGGGGCTTGGTTTCGTCATCGGCGTGGGATGGTTTATGCCTAAATTCTCGCCTGTGAGAAATGGCAGGCAGGTTATCTCAGATAAGTCTCTTGAAGGCATAAAGCGGGAGCGTTTTCTTCATTCGGGAGCAATTAAAGTGCTCCCGAATGAAGAAAACGCTCCCGAAGTATAGAAGAACCTAGAATCCACCTTCGACGCTGAAACGGAAAACATCATTTTGCCAAAAAACACTAGAAACCCAGAGACACTTGCCCCTCCCGCCCCAAGGGAAACGAGATGCAGGTGCATCATGGCTACAGGATTTCTAAGCGCCTAGGGATGTCAGCAAGTGAGGAACGAGCGTAGCTGACAGGGTCCCTGTAAAGCTGGGAAATCCTGTCAGCCTGATGCACTGTGTAATGCATCCGAAGTTTAACAATAAAACCTCTTACGCAACCGCTGAAGCCTCAGATTCCGAGCGCGCGAGGAAATAAATCTGAGGTTGAAGCCGCGAAGCGTGAGCGGAGCGGGCGTGTGAGCGCATTATGACGGTGTGTTTCTGCTGCGAATGTTTTTGGATATAAAAAACCTCTTACGCACCCGCTGAAGCCTCAGATTCCGAGCGCGCGAGGAA
>NZ_KV817391.1:0-58488 GCF_001814655.1 Rothia sp. HMSC069C01 | reverse complement strand
TATGACGGTGTGTTTCTGCTGCGAATGTTTTTGGGTATAAAAAACCTCTTACGCACCCGTCATAGCTCGAATACCCTTGCTACCTTCCGGTCCTGGGGGAGTTTTCCAAGATAACGCCACGTAAGAGGCACGTACCAGTCTACCTGATTTTGTGGTGGTTGTGAACTTGGTTCCGGGGTCTTGGGGTGCCTAGTGGCATTGGGCACTTTCGTTGGGGCAGAATTGCCTTAGTGTTGGGTTCCCTGTATAGTTTTATCCGTTCGCCCTTTTGGGTGTTTTGTTGGAGGATTCGCCTAGCGGCCTATGGCGCACGCCTGGAACGCGTGTTGGGTTCACGCCCTCGGGGGTTCAAATCCCCCATCCTCCGCTCTTTCCCCGGCTTCGAGTTTTCGAGGTCGGGGATTTTTGTGTTTGGACGCGCTGACCGGGTTTTATCGTGGCGTTGTGCCGTGTGTTGTGGGCGTGGCTTTTCGGACTGGGGGAGCGGCATTTTAGAATGTAGATATGATTTTCAAGAAGGTTGGTTCTTCGCGCCCGTATCCTGAGCATCATTTGTCGCATGCTGATTGGGGTAATGTGCCTCCGCAGCAGGTGCGTCTTGATGCGCTGATTACGACGCAGAAGACGCTTGACCTTGAGACGCTGCTTGCGGAGGATTCCACGTTTTATGGGGATTTGTTTCCGCATGTGG
Organism: Rothia sp. HMSC069C01; assembly: GCF_001814655.1. Taxonomy (NCBI): domain Bacteria; kingdom Bacillati; phylum Actinomycetota; class Actinomycetes; order Micrococcales; family Micrococcaceae; genus Rothia; species Rothia sp. HMSC069C01. Next base: position 57,797 of record NZ_KV817391.1, on the reverse strand, counting down.
TGAAGTGGCGTGATGATTTGTACCTGGAGGATGGGGTGCATCGGGCGTTGCGCAATGCTTTGCATCGGCGTGCGGTGATGTATGCGCGGGTGCTTGATTTGGATCAGGTTCCGGGTTTTTAGCCGGATGCGCACTCGCTCCTCGTAGCCAGCTTGTGGAGATGAAGAAAGCCCCTGACGTAGCGGTCGGGGGCTTTCGCGTTTAATACTGGTTCGTTTTCTGCCGAACGCGGGGCGTCTTTAGGATGCGACGGTCAGGTCGGTCGTTTTCTCGCTTTTGTTTGCTTTAGTTTCTTCGATTTTGAGGGGGTTTCCGTCCGCATCAAACCGGGCGCCCAGCCCCATCTGGATGAACCTGATGGTGCTTTGAATCTGGCGTTCGCGGGTTTGTGCGTCGGGGGCGTCTTCGGCGCGTCCGGCGCTTGAGGAGAGTGAACCGTGTACGAGCATCGCGAGTTCGCGAATGTCGTTTTCGGGAATGTATTTTTCGGTGATGGCGTCGGAGAGGATGTTTGCCAAAACCATTTGCAGTTCGCTCACGTGTTTGCCGAGGCGCGCGTATGATTCGGGTGAGAGCATGGAGCGCATGGCGGGTCCGGGGGGAAGGTGCCTGCGGGCGAGGTCTTCGATCTGCAGGCGAATGTATACGGCGAGCTGATCGATGGGGTTGGTGACTCCGGTGATCCCTTCATCAAGTTCGTGCAGGAACCGTTCGGTTTCGTCAAGGGCGTAGGCAACCAGGAGTTCGCCCATGTCAGCGAAGTAATTGTAGACTGCTGTGCGACCAATACCGGCGTTTTTGGCGACGTCGGTCATGGTGAGTCCGGGGAGTCCTCGGGAGTAGAGGAGCTGACCGAAAGATTCGAGGATGGCACGTTTGGTGTTTTCGCGCTGAGCGGCGTTCGTTGCGGCAGAAATACGAGGCATAGTGACACTTTACCGCAGAACGTCAATAAATTGCGACTGCGGCACAAAAAATTACCGAAAAACTTGAGATATTTCTCAACGAGCGCATCACGCCCTGACTAGGAATGAAAATACTGTGCTCGGAAGATTTAGAAGCCCCGGCTTAGAGGTAGCCCAGCCGTGTGGCGGCACGCAAATCGTCCCGAATCAAAGAGGTCAGCGGATACCCACGATGTCCCTGCTTTGGCAGAATACGCAGCATAGTGCGTGCCTGCCGTCCCCGGTAAAATTCTTCACCCTCATGAGCTGCACGCTGCGCTGACCAGAACTGGCCCGCAGAAGCCGGTGCTTTGCCGTCGCGGTCTCCCACATGCCAGCTGAGCAGCATCCCGTTTAGGGAGCGGCTGGGCCCACGGAAACGCTGCGGAATACCGTCGGAACCGCCTCCGCCGATCATGGATGCGCCCCCGCCCAGCAGCCAGTCGTTGGAATGCGACAGCAGTTCGTAGGTAATAAATTCCGCTCCGCCCGAATACCCGGCAAGCCAGATGCGCGTGCGATCGTATCCGTATCGTTCGGCGAGGTCGGCGGCAAGGGCACGAAAAACACGACCGTTCCTGCGGGCACGCACCCACCAGGTGGTTGTGGGGTCATTGAAAACGGGTGCTTCAAGGGTTCCTGGTGCTAACACGGGCACGCACAGCATACGGTGTTCGCGGGCAATATCGGCGAGGTCGCGGCGCAAACTGGAGGTGCGGCTGAGCAGCCTGCTATTGGAACGAAGCAGGTAATCGCCGTCGAAGAAGAAAAGAATTCCGGGCGGTTCGGCCTGGGCAGCCTCAAGATGGTGCACGTTATCGACCCGATAGTGCAGGGTTCGTCCGTAGGCACGATAGGGGAGGTACCCGATGAGTTCGCTGGAGGAAACGAGCAGGGGTTCCAGAACCGAACCGGCGCGGCGGGCACCGCGCATCGCCGCCGAAATGCTTCGGGGCAAACGCGGGATGTGCGCGGTTGTGCGGCGCACGGATGAGCGAGCAGGTTCTTGGTGACCCATATTTCTAGTTTAAGAGGCGGCAGCCTGCACCGTAAAAAGGCTCGTGATACGAATAAAGCGGCGAAACTACGTTTTATCACCTCAAGAGCCTTTTTAGGTTCTCACTCAAACGGAGTTACTGGGTAAAATAGTGAGTGCTCGGGTGGCAGACGAGCATAATCTCAAAACAACATTCACATCAAACCTTTCAGGGAGAACTATGTCTACGCCCGCTAAGGCACCGCAGGATATTACTACCCCGCCGTGGGCGAAACGCCGCAGCTATTTTGACCTGCTGCTGGGCGCATCCTGCGTGATTCTGATTATTTCGAATATTGCGGCTACGAAGGGTATCGAATTCGGGCCGCTCCCATTCGAGCTTCCGCCGTTCACGAATGGCAACTTTATTCCCAGTGATGGTGGTTTCTTCCTGTACCCGCTGGCCTATGTACTCGGCGATGTGCTCTCTGAGGTGTACGGGTTTAAGCGCGCTCGCCGGGCTATTATCGCCTCGTTTGTGGCGGCGGCGTTTGCTGCCGGATGCTTCCTGCTGACTGTTGCCCTGCCGCCTGCCAGCTACTATGAGAATCAAGAGGCGTTCGCCATTATTCTCGGTCCCGTATGGCAGATTTTTGCCGGGTCGCTGCTGGGGTATTTGACGGGTCAGCTTCTGAACGCTTGGGTTATGGTCGCCATGAAGAAGGCCACCTCCGGGCGGTTTATGTGGGCGCGTATGATCGCTTCAACCCTCGTGGGCGAGTTGGCGGACACCATTATTTTCTGTGCGATTGCTTCGCCTATTCTGGGGATTACCAGCTTGGATCAATTCATCAGCTACACCTTGGTCGGGTATGTGTATAAGTGCCTGGTCGAGATTGTGCTCATGCCTATCAGTTACCCGGTGATTGGTTGGTTCAAACGCCATGAAATCGAGTACGACGGCTAGGTTAATACCGCACACCGCCGTGAAAAATTGATGATGTGGCGAGAAGCGGGTGGGTTGTCCGCTTCTCGCCATTAATATTTGTGGCGCTGTATCCTTGTGCGGTGGGTGGCGCATCTTATGCACAAATTTGCATTACATCGTGGAACACCCAAAAATAACCAAACTCTGAGATTCATAGGGGAAAACCTGTTTCGCCACGCACAAACCCATGCAAAAAGTTGCATAGATGATGCTCGACGCGGGATAGTTATTCGATACGCCTTTGCCACATTTGCTGCAGACCGGGTACCGAGCCGCGCTCGGTTTCGACGCGACATACGAGGGCAGGCGCCCAACCGATGAACGAAAAAATGGAAAGCACCACCTGATGAGTAAAGCACAGGACGCCTCAGCACCTAAGACGGCACCGGCAGAAAACGGCGAACTGAAACGTTCCCTCTCGCACGGTCAAATGACTATGATTGCGATGGGTCTCGCCCTGGGGACCGGCCTCTTTCTGGGCTCTGGTTCCGCCATCAAAATTGCGGGACCCGGTGCTATCATCGCCTACGCTGTTGGCTCCATGATCGCCGCTATTATCGCGGCATGCGCGGGCGAAATGGCGGTTCGCCACCCCGTTCCCGGCGGGTTCGGCACTATCGCAACCAGATACCTCAGCCCCTACGCCGGGTATATTGGCCGTTGGGCGTATTGGGCAACTACCGTGCCGCTGACCGGCGCCGAACTCGTGGCGGTTGGCAAATATTTCTCGTATTGGTTCCCCGCAATTCCGCTGTGGGTGACGGTGGCAGCCTCCGGCATCCTGATTCTCATCCTGAACCTGGTGAGCGTTAAATCCTTCGGCGCCCTCGAATTTTTCCTCTCCTCCATTAAAGTAATTGCGGTTATCGTCTTTATCGTGCTGGGGCTGCTTCTTGTGTTCGTTGGCCTGCCCGGACACACTGCGGTGGGTACCGCAAACCTCGTGAACGACGGTGGGCTGCTTCCTAACGGACTCGGCGCCGTCTGGGTTTCGATGGCAATTGTGATGTTCTCTTTCGGCGGTATTGAGATGCTTTCCATCTCCGCCGCAGAGGCGCAGAACCCGGCGCGTTCGGTGCGTACCAGTGTCAAGGCCATGATCTGGCGGCTCTCCAGTTTCTACGTGCTCTCAATGTTGATTATTCTGTGCCTGATGCCCTGGCAGCAGGCGGCGCAGACCGGCAAAGACCTCAGCCAATCGCCCTTCGTGATGGTGTTCTCTGAACTGGGCATTCCTTATGCGGCAGATATTACCAACTTCGTGATTCTGATCGCCGCGCTTTCGGGCGCGAACGCCTCGCTGTATGCGGCAACCCGCCTGCTCCACGCGCTTGCGGGCGATAAAATGGCACCCACGTTTGCGGGCACCACGAACCATAACGGCGTGCCCGTCACCGCGCTTATGCTCTCTTTCCTGGGTGTGGTGATCGCATCTGTCATGGCGGTGGCAGAAATCAGTAATATTTTCGAGCTGCTGATGGCCCTGGTCACTCTATGCGTCCTGGTGGTGTGGATTATGATTCTGCTGACCTATCAGGCATACAAGAAGCACCAGGGGAACTCCTCAGGATTCACCGTCTGGGGTGGGCGCATTACGGCCGGCGTGGGGCTTGCCGGGGTGCTTGCCACACTGGTCGCTCTTTTCATGCTTCCCGATTCGAGCGCCGTAGTATCCGTGCAGGTGGGCGTGGTGTTCTTCGCCATTATCTCCGTTTTCTACGTGGTGTTGGCGAAAAAACGCGGCGGTTTCCCGCGTGCCGATCTTGACGCGCTTGCCGAACAACAGAAGGAAGACGCATAGCCTGTTGCTATACCACGAGCAGATAGTATTTTGACGAGAAGATAGCGCTATCTTCTCGTCAAAATACTATCTGCTCGCGGTTAATACGGGCGATGTACTACCCTAGAAACACACTCATTCTTTGACATTTTCACAACATCACAGTCCAGGCACTCAGAACCCGAAGAAGGCTTAAACATGACCGACGGCCACACCCCTCAACCTGCTAAGAGGCATAGAAGCGGCGCTGCGCATCCAGCTGGCGGAGCACCACGCAATAAATCTGCCCGCGCCGAACTCAAGCGTTCCCTCTCGCACGGACAGATGACCATGATCGTTATGGGCTCGGCGCTTGGCACCGGCCTATTCCTGGGGTCCGGGCGGGCAATCGCTATGGCCGGACCAGCCGTTATTCTTGCGTATGCTATCGGTTCGGCGCTCGCCTCCGTCATAGGCGCGGCCACTGGCGAGATGGCGGTGCGTTATCCGGTGCGAGGCGGTTTCGGCGCTATCGCCACCAGGTACCTTGGTCCCTATGCCGGGTTTCTCACACGATTAGCCTATTGGACCGCAACCGTGGTCATCACCGGCGTGGAACTGGTCTCTGTGGCTACCTACCTGAATTACTGGTGGCCGCAGCTGCCTCTGTGGGCGGGCATCGCAGTATTCGGTGTCGCAATTATTATCCTGAATATCACGAGCGTGAAATCCTTTGGGGCGCTCGAATTTTTCCTCTCGTCCATCAAAGTTATTTCGGTGATCGCCTTTATTCTGGTGGGTCTGTGCCTGGTATTCTTCGGACTGCCCTCACATGCGGCGGTCGGCACCGCTAATCTTGTCAATGATGGCGGGTTCATGCCTCACGGGTTCGGCTCGGTCTGGCTTTCACTGGCGGTCGTGATGTTCTCATTCGGCGGTATTGAGATGATTTCTATCTCCGCCGCAGAAGCCAAGGATCCTGCCCGATCGGTGCGTTCCAGTGCGAAGGCTATGATGATTCGTTTGGCAACGTTCTATGTGCTGGCGCTGTTTATTGTGGTGTCGATTATTCCGTGGCGTTCGGCGGGTGAGCTGGGCGAGGAGGTCGAAACCTCCCCGTTCGTTCTGGTTTTCGATCAGTTGGGCATTACGGGCGCGGCGCATTTCGTGAACTTTGTGGTGCTCATTGCGGCACTGTCCTCGGCCAACGCTAACCTGTATGCCGGTGCCCGCCTGATGCACTCGCTGGCGACCGACCGTATGGCGCCCCGCGCGCTGGCAGCGGTGAACGCCTCCGGGGTGCCTTCGCGTGCCGTATGGGTTTCCACCAGCGGTGTTGTTATCGCTATTCTGCTGGCGCTGTTCAGCCCGCAAGAAGCATTCCTCTCCATGATCTTCCTGATTATGGTGTGTGCGCTCACCGTGTGGGTGCTGATTCTGCTCGCGTACATTGTGTACCGGCGGGTTGAGGGCAAAAGCTCGGCATTCCGCCTGTGGGGCGGGCGCGTTACGGCGGGCGTGGGCATCATGGTGCTTTTCGCCGTGTGGGTTGCCCTGTTTATGGTGCGCGGTTCGCTCATTCCCGCGATTGTGGGCGTGGGGTACTTCCTGGTTCTGACGATTGTGTACTTTGCGCGTGTGAAACACACACTCACGGTTGATGAGGATGCGTTTGTCGAGGCACAGCAGGCTTCCGCTGAGCACGCCACAGCCTTAGAGGAGGAAGAGGAGGCGTTGAAGACAGCCTCCGAATTCGGTCGCTAGAGCGCCTTGCTGATGCGGTGCATGCTGGGTTTCGTCGCTGAAGTGCGAGGTGATGAGTGCTCTGCCGCAGCCATCACCATAATAATTTGCAGAGGAAACCTCAAGTAATAATGATTTTATCTATCATGTAGTACTTGAAGGTTTTGTGGGTATTCTCAAAAGACCGCGAAATTCACAAAAAGTTTTTCTGTAACAAACCCGCAATAATGCATCATAGGCTTACAAGAGGGTCTATAGTTATTGGTGAACCGTATGATCTTGTATGCGTTCAAATGTCTGTGTGTTGGGTGTTCCCCGGAGGCGGTGATGCTTCCGGGGAACATCATTTTTAAGGCTATTTAAGATGTCTTGGTGGTATTAGATAGCGTTCTAGCGAGATTTTCTTGCCGCATGCTGCATGAACCCAGGATGACTGTCTGTTGGCGAAGATATGGCCATAAAACTTTACCCATATACGTATTTATGCATAAAAATGCACAAGGTAGAGTTAAGAGCATGAACGCACATCAATCCACTGCAAACCCAGCAACTTCGATAACTGGCGAATCTGGTCTGACCGTGCAGGTACCGCCGCGCTGGGGCGATATGGATGCCTACGGACACGTCAATAACGTTGCAATACTGAGCCTTCTCGAAGAGGCACGCATTGCCGTCTTCGGGCCGCCACCGTCTTCAGGGCAGAAACCGCAGAATTTGCCCGCACCGCCCATCCCGCTTTTTGAAACCATGCCCGATGGAGTGCAGGCCCTTATCGCCGAACACGGGGTGCGTTATCTGGGGCAGCTTCCCTATACGGGCGAGCCGCTGGAGGTAAATGTGCGTATCGAAAAGGTGAGCGCCGCCTCGGTGCGGGTAGGTTACAGTATCTATTCCCCGGTGGATCATGCCGAGTGCGTGCGTGCCTTCACTGTACTGGCTTTTTGGGATGCACCTGCCGCCCGCCTCGCGCGCCTCACCCCCGAACAGCGGGAGCTTTTGACACAGTGTATGCCGTAGCACTTTGACCGCGAGCAGATAGTATTTTGACGAAAAAATAACCGAGCTCCATCTGCTCGCGGTATGTGCGGTTGGGGGGAGCGAAGCCCAACAGCCCGGTCTCCCTATCGCATACAACGTGATGCAGAAAATATGCCCGGCAGGTTACCCCCGAGAACGCAAGGCAAAATACCACGTGAGGAGGTGCGTATCGTGCAGCAGATAGTGTTCGGCGGCGCAGAGGCATAGGCAACTATCCCTCTGAACCGAAACGAAAGCATGAAAAAACTAACTCAATACTTCAAAACTCCCCTTCTTCTCATCACCCTGATCGATGGATTCGCGGACGCATCCTTCGGGCTGATCCTCATCGTTTATATCTCGCGCATTGCCGAGCCCTGGTGGCTCACCGTCATGGCCGTCGGCGGGTTCTTCACCGGCATACTCTTCGGTCCTTTCACGGGTTGGGTCGCCGATCGTTTTTCGGGGCGGGCCTGCTGGTCTGGCTCCCTGGCCGTATCCTCGCTCTGCGTAGCGGTCATCGCGTTTTTCCCGCATCCGGTCACCATCATTGTCATGAGCGTGCTCAACGGAGCCGCCGGAAATCTCACCAACGCCGCCGAATTCAAACTACTGCCGAAGGCGCCGGGTATGACCCCGTCGAGCGCATCCGCCTCTATTGTGGGAATCGGCTCATTCTGCTCGATCGTAGCCCCGCCTGTGGGCGCCTTCTTCGCCACCTGGAACATGACCGCCACTATAGTAGGCTCTTCGGTGCTCCTGCTGGTCGCGGCAGTCATCGCCTGGTTTAACGTGCCAGTACGGCGCGATCACGAACTCTCCGATGCGATTAAACGCGATAGTTTGAAAGATATTTTCCTAGGATTCTCGGCTATTTCCAGCGCTCGCGCCCTCGTGATTTTCTTACCCGTGATGGCGGTCGTAGTTGCTTCCACCACGATGGAAGGCATCGCCGGGGTGTTCTACCTGCAATCCATCACGAACACCGCATTCGAATATTCGCTCGTATTGGCGATGTGGGCTGTCGGCGCGCTCATCGCCAGTATTTTCTATGGGCGCGGATGGTACAAACCGCAGCTGGTGAACGCGATTTTGTGGGGTGGATTCTTTATCGGTGTCGCGATTCTGCTGGAAGGGCTGGTGGCGAATCCTTGGATTGTGGGAGCTGGGTTCCTGGTAGGCGGGTTCTTCAACTCGATCCACAATATGGGTATTCGTGACATGGTGTATATGCAGGTGCCCGAGCATCGTCAGGGGCAGTGCTGGGCTCTTATCGGCTCGTTGTTCAGTTCGATGGTGCTTGTGGGTGACCTACTCGGTACGCCGGGAATACTGGGGGATGCGCGCACTATTGTCATGATCGGCGGCGCGACGGCAACCGGTGCGGCGGTGGTGAATCTGCTGCTGTATGCGCTGGCGCGTAACCGCACGGGGCACATCTTAAAAGGCCTCAAGAAATGAGTGAGAACTCTGAACTCGGGCTGTACTATAGCTGGGCATATGCGTCGGCTGGAATAAGTTATGCCATGAAAACGGGTGACGATACGTATATTAAGCAGTCTGGAATGACTGAGGGCGATCAGAAGCTTTTTAAAAGTATTGCTCTTTTGGAAGAAACGCGTGAGGGTAAGTATTGGGAAGAGTCAGGTAACTTCGTATATAGGCTAGAATCCGATCACCCCGAGAAAAAGGGTGAAGAATATTCCTGGCCTTATCAATTACAAATGTTTCATGGAGACTTCTACGTGCGTAACGGAGAAGTGCATGAAATTCCTGAGAATACCGATGGTTGGGGAAAAATTGTTTACTCCGCTGGAACCCTTAAGGCGAGGTATCTTGATGGTGCCTGGCAGATGGAAGGGTTCTTTGAAGGTATCGCTACTAATACTGTTGGAAAGCCCTTTGATAAATAGTTGGTTATTTATCTGAGAAAAATGCTGTTTCATGCGGTAGCTTTTTTCTATTTTGAGACCGCAGAAAAAGGTTCTTAGTGTGAACACAACACTAGATATTCCGCATTTTTCACACTAAGAACCTTTATAGTGTATATGAATAATATTTTATAGTTTTCTCAAATTTTAAAAGGATAGCAGGGTATGCAAATTTTGAGAATAGTATATGGCTTAATGCGAACGCTAGAATATCCAGAAAGCACTTAGAGAACCATGTGTACGGCTCGTGAAAGAAAATAAGGATAATTATATTTCATATCACTATAAAAACTTTAATGATAGTGTTCCTCGTATGCACTCTGTATCAAAAGACGGAAAGCATTATATTCATCACACACTATGAAAAACTATCGTTATAAAAATTGAGGAGTACTTATGTCTACGACAAAGATTCGCGTTGCAGCCTTGACCGCACTCGCAGTTCCTGCTCTCAGCGGCTCGACCACGGCACCTCCAGTTCAGGCAGAGGTGCAATCAGGAACTAACCTGACCTATACCTCACCCCAAAATGTGAGTTCGCAGTACCACGTTTACGCCGATAATATCGACTGGTCGCAGCCCGTGGGCGTGGTGTTTTACTTCGACGGTGACTATAACCGGGACGGCGTAGATACCTCTTTCTTCTACAACCCTGAAGGTGACACCATGCAAGGTATGGCGAATGCAGCTCAGAAACACAACAAGGTTTTTGTCTCTGTGGATACGCCCGATGAATTCGACCCAAATAAAGCAAATGATTACGCCACTTGGTGGGAAAACGCTGATGGGAACGGCGACTACTTCCGCAGTTTTGCCCAGGAGTTTATCGCAGGTTCAGATATAGATGAGTCGCAAGTGTGGCTTATGGGATACTCCGGCGGCGCCGAATTTATCACCTATGAGCTTGATGCCGATCAGCAGGGAACCTGGCGTTCCGGCGGTGGTTCCATCATGGTTGGCGGTGGCGGCGGCAAGAATGGACGTATGGAGACTCAGGCACCGCCGAACATTAAAATGCAGCCCATGTTCTGGTGGGTAAACGAAAAAGATACTCTAGGCGCTACTACACCGGAATGGTGGGACGCTCTCAACACGGCTACAGCCGGTCACGACTGGTATACACGAGAAGGGTTTAACACCCAGCCCATGAAAATCGACAAGAAAGAGACGACCTTTAATAACGCTCATACAGATTATGACCTTCCGGGTATCCTCGATCAGCTATTGTCATAGTCAGAGGAATGACTCCCCGAGCCTCTCTGGATAATTACTTGGAGGTAAGCCATCAAAGGGCTCTTGATACGAGTGGAGCGGGATTTTCAACGCTTTATTCGCATCAAGAGCCTTTTTACGTGAAATAAATCATGATACTGATGCAGAAGGCATGAAGCCGAAGGATGGAACGGCAAGCGAGACATAGCAGGGTCGCCGCAGGGAAGCCGCGCAACCTTCATGAAAATCTTGAGAATTCCTGCACGGTTGTACAATGAAACTATGTCCCCACTGTTGAGGAGATCTCTATGAAAACTCGTTCTTTCGTGACTCTTGGTGCCGCCTGCCTGCTGGCGCTGACCGCCTGCTCGGGCGGCGGCGATACGAACGCGCAGAACACTGCCAGCGCCTCCTCCCCGCATCAAAGCAGCTCTGCGAGCCGCAGCGCATCGGTAACCCCGAGTACAAGCGCGAAACCTGTTATGCCTGAGCGCACTCCGGTGGTCAATGATGACTCCACCCTGCAGCCTTCCGCAAGCTCAAGCAGCATCCCAAACCCCTCGAATTCCGCCCAGGTGTGGACCTCCCCGGGAGCGGTCAAGACGGGTACGGTCACCACCGCATCGGCTGACCCAAACGCGGGTAATCCCACGAACGTGCGCCGTGCAGGGGAGACTTGCGGATCCATTAGCCAGCAGGGTCACCTGCGGGGTAGCAACGCACAGTTACGTGTGGTTGATGGCGTGGTAGATTGCGATTACGCCATGTCGATCATGACCCAGTACATCAACAGTACCCCCACCCCCGATAACCAGACCCAGCACTGGGTTATGCGCATTCAGGATGCCACCTGCTACTGGCGTCCGTTCTTGGACTATACCCCTGATCGCGGTGCACCCGAATGCGTTGTGGAAGGGCATAATATCAAGATCACGGCGCGTCTGGACGACCCAGAAGCTGCCATGCGTGCCTATAAAGAACTTGACCCAAAGAACCCGGAATATCAGTCCGAAGATTAATACTTCGCCAATATTCATAAAATACGGGTGGGGAGCGGACAGCTTCTTATAACAGAACTGTCCGCTCCCCACCCGTATTGTGCGAGGTCATTTGATGGCTAGCTACGGTGCTTTCCCTGCGGCAAAAGTCTCAAGGCTGCCTGAGCCTATGCCGCATCCTCTTTGAGTAGAGCATCCAGCCGCGCGAAGGTAGACCGCCAGCTGGCGCGTACCTCCTCGTGTACCGAGACCGGCATGGGGCCGATCTCCACGGTGATGCGCGTACCTTCGCCCACGCCATCGGGAGTAATAACCGTCTCGGGAAAAAAGCGGAACCGCTGATAGACAACCACGCCTCCGGGGTTCCCTAAATGGTCCGGAAGCTGTTCGGCATATTCGAGCTCCTTGAGCGGATCAATAGCGAGAAACCGACTCTGCAGGACGCATGATACCGAGGCATCAAGCTCGTTAATCATCGATAGCCGCTGCATGCCGCCGACATAAGGTTCCAGCACAATATCTTCGGCACGGGTGCGCCACCCCGTCGGACCATACCAGCGATGCAGCAGATTCGGGTTCAGAAACGCCCCGAAAACCTGCTCGACGGGGGCGGCAATCTCATGGTCGAAGATGAGAAGTTCTTCGTCGGGAACCTTAGTGATGCTCATCGTACACTCCGTGACGGTTGTTGAATTAGGGCTTCTTACCAGAGTAATAGTTACCGAGGAATTCGTCACGGTACTCAAAGTAGGTGCCGTCTGCAATCGCGGCGCGCGCATCATCGACCATGCGCACAATAAACCGCTCATTGTGAATGGAAGCGAGGGTTGCCGCCAGCCGCTCATCCGCCTTGAACAGGTGCCGCAGATAGGCGCGCGTATAGTGTGCGCACGTATAGCAGTCGCACCCCTCATAGATGGGCGAGAAATCTGCCTTGAACCGGGCATTCGTCACGTTAAAACGCCCGGTGGGGGAGTAGAGCGCCGCGTTACGCGCCACGCGGGTGGGCGAGACACAGTCGAAGGTATCCACACCATTTTCCAGCCCCACAAAAATATCGTCCGGTTCCGAAATACCCAGCAGATGGCGGGGTTTAGTCTCCGGGAGCTCTTCGGCGCACCAGCGCACAATGGTGCCCAGTTTCTCCTTTTCGAGGGCACCCCCGATACCGAACCCATCGAACGGCATATCACCTAGATCGCGGCAGGCTTTGCGGCGTAAATCCTCATACTGCGCGCCCTGAATCACCCCAAAAAGTGCTTGGTAGGGTTTGCCCGTGCGCTCATCCGTGAGCCGTTCATGCTCGGCAATGCAGCGCAGCGCCCACAGACGGGTGCGTTCCAGCGCCTCTTCCTGGTATCCGCGGGAATTGTACAGAGTAGTCAGCTCGTCGAAGGCAAACATGATATCTGCCCCGATCTGATGCTGCACCTGCATTGAAACTTCGGGGGTGAAACGGTGAATAGACCCGTTGATATGGGATTTAAAATTCACGCCGTCATCATCAATATGCGCCAGGCGCTCTTTGCCGTGAGCCACATCGTCGTCGCCAATCGGGCGCCCGTCGGCACCCTTTGCGTCGGCAACGGTTCCCATGTCAATCACCTTTTTGAACCCCGACCCCAGGCTCATCACCTGGAACCCGCCGGAGTCGGTGAAGGTTGGCCCGTCCCAGTTCATAAACCGCCCCAGCCCGCCGGCGGCATCCAGAATCTCAGGTCCGGGCTGCAGATACAGGTGGTAGGCGTTCGCCAAAAGCGCCTGCGCCCCGAGCTCCTTCATCGCTTCGGGAAGCACCGCCTTGACGGTCGCCTTCGTACCCACGGGCGTAAAGGCGGGAGTCTCAATATCGCCGTGTGGGGTGCGGATCACACCTGTGCGCCCCAAAAACTGCCCGCCATTAGCCTCAACACGCTCGGCAGACGGGGATGCGGTCTCGGCAAGACGGCTCGTGACGGTAAAACCGAAGTCGGGGTGGGGGAACTCGTTGTTCATCTGTGCCTTTGAAATATACGGGTACGACTAGGGGAAATGTGCTTACTCCGGGGAGGGGTGCGCACGGCTATTATACAGGCGCGGTACGTCAGAGCATCTGCAGACCCGCGCCGTCTCACCTCGTATGTAGGGGTATGACGGGACGGGCCTGATAAGTGGCGCACCCCACCAAGACCTGGAAAAGACTTAGTCTTCGGCGCTCAGGCGTGCGGCGGCCTCCAGAGTCATCCACGCCTGAAGCTGACCGGATAGTTCCACGGGCTTACCTGCGGCGAGCGCATCGCGCGCGGATACGGTGAACTTCGGCGAGAAAATGGCGATCGCCCGGTCACGAATTTCGTTCGGATCAATACCCGGTTCATTCAGTGGCAGAGTGGGGTCGAATTCGCGGCGCCCCTCCCACACCGCGCGGGCACTGCCGTACACGAGGGCGCTCGCCAGGGATCGTGCCTCCGGGCTGAGCATGGTGGACATTGCCGCCTGCGCTAGGTAGCGCACCAGAATACCGGTGAAGAGCGCACCATCGCCGTTGTCACCGGAGTGAAGTACGAGGTGGTGTGAACCGTCCGAGAACTCGAAATCTTCGCTGAGGTTTTTGACGATTCCGACGATCAGGCGTTCGGCGCGCAGCAGGTATTCTTCACGGCGGTCGTCTGAAATCTCCGAGGACTCCGCAAGCGCCAGAAGCACTGCTAAGGTTGTGCCCTGATTGTAAGTGTAGATATTGCGTTCTACGTCAAAGGGAACATCACGGCGGCCGGTAATGTCATCAACCATCACATCCTGCGGGCGCAGGTTAGCGCCGTCGAAGTAGAGCATACGGTCGCCGTCCCAGAGAACGTCGTTGAGCCAGGACATAAGATTCTGCGCGGTTTTTATCTGTCCGATGCGCGCAAAAGCAAGGGCCGCGGGAGCGGTTGCCGGGGTATTGCAGAAGTCTCGTTTGCCTTTGGACCAGCTCATGCCGCCGCAGGAATGAAGGCCGGTGTTAAGCCTTTCAAAGAGCACCGATCCGGCATCCTGCGCTGTAACATCCGAGGCGCCGGTTATTGTTTTACTGAGCCTATTGAGCCGCCCCACGGCGAGCGCCAACCATGCCATATCGTCATAGAAGTCGTTTGCAAATCCCAGGTTGCGGGTATGGATGCCGCGTACCACGCTCCTGGCGGTGGCGAGCATGTTCTGGGCTTGTGTGGTGTCGCCTTCGCGGACGGCACGTTCGCCCGCATCTATAATGCAGTCGAGCAGGTGCGCCTGCCACCAGTAATGCCATTCGGCAAACCGTGCTCCTAGACCACGCGATTCGGGCATCTGTACTGCCCCGAGCAGGGTTCCGGGTACGCCAAAAACGCGGCGGGTGTATCGACTAAGGATAGAGTCGGCGGCACGCGAGGCGCGTTGGGCATGCTCGGTGCTGGGGACTGATTCAGAAGGGTGGTTGGAGGTCACGTTCTTTCTTCCTTGCTTATGAAAGCTACCTACGATACTGCCACGAGAGGCGAGGTGCTACCACATTATCGCATTATTGGTGCTTGGGTCGTGCCACATTTCGCGGTGCGAGAGAAAGCGTGCGTGCGCTGTACAGGGTGAGCGGTTTGTTCGTGAAGGGGTGTACACAGTCAAGACGATGCGCTAGAAGCTGCAGCGGCACAGACGCATCGTTTGGTGCTGTTGGCAGAACCTGCGGGTAGAGAACGTCGCCGAAGATAGGGGTTCCGAGCAGGTTCAGGTGCGCCCGCAGCTGGTGCATTTTGCCGGTGTGCGGAGTGAGTTCGTAGAGGGCGAGTTCTTCGCCGGGTACCGGATAGGGCAGATACGGGTTTTGTGCGCCAGATTTGAGAGGAACATTTTGCGGTGCTTGATAGATTTCTCGGATGCGCACCAGAGTTTCCGCATTTACGCTAAGACCCGCGCGCTCGCATTCGCGGACTGAGTACTGCCGCACCTGTAGAATATTCCGATCCTTGTCGATGCGGCTGCGCACCTGCACACCCTCGCCCAGCATGCTCTCACGCAGGTCTTCGCCCGGCGCCGGGGCGATAGCAAGGTAGGTTTTGGTGACCTGCCGGTTCTGAAACATTGTTTGGAAGAGGCCGCGTGCGTCTCGGGTTTTAGCGAAGAGTAAAATCCCAGCGGTGGGGCGGTCCAGCCGGTGAACGGGCGTGAGCAGAGGATTATTCTCGCGTACCCGCAGTTTGGTGAGCGCAGTCTGTGCGACATAGGGGCCGCGCGGGGTGACGGGCAGATAGTGCGGCTTATCTACGGCGAGCAGATGCTCGTCTTCATAGAGAACCGGAAGGTCATCCGGCAGCGGCGGTTCTTCGGGAAGTGGTCGGTAGTACCAGATTCTCAGGCCGGGTAGATATGGGGTTTGGTCGGTGAGGATCGTGCCCTCATCGGTGCGCACCTCGTGCCGAGCGAAACAGTCAAGAATTGTTGCGGGGTCTTCGGGCGAGAACCGGGTAATGAGGTACTGAGCCACCGTGCTGGGGTGCGCATCCGGTCCCTGGGTCGTCTCATGCAGTACTGGATGCGCGGGCAGAGTCAGCGATACGGGGTCTATGCCCGCGCGCTGGGGCAGGGGTGGTGTGAAGAGGTGGCGATTGACTCGTCGCGGCATAGGTTGATT
Organism: Rothia sp. HMSC069C01; assembly: GCF_001814655.1. Classification (NCBI taxonomy): domain Bacteria; kingdom Bacillati; phylum Actinomycetota; class Actinomycetes; order Micrococcales; family Micrococcaceae; genus Rothia; species Rothia sp. HMSC069C01. Next base: position 41,605 of record NZ_KV817391.1, on the reverse strand, counting down.
GTAGCGTGCTTTGTGAGTTGGCCTCTTCGGAGGAAACCTCTAGCCTCCTGCGTGAAAGTATAAGGACCGCGCCTTGAAGACAGCACATACTTAGGCCATTATGGCACGCCCCTCTCATGTTTTTGGGTGGTAGGTGAACAGTGTGAAGTTAATGCGAAATATTCCTCACAAAAGTGTCTAATAAATAAATAAAATCATAAAATTTGTTTCAATACCGTGAAGCATGGAACGGCTTAATAGCGCGGCAAAATCAGCGTATAAGCATTAAACTTCATATTAAGTTTTATAGGTAGCGGCTTAGGGTTAGCGCGGTACTATTAAAAAAAGAGGTTCGAGAAATCGAACGATTAGAGGGATATATGGAACACAACGCACGCAACGAAGCTAAGCACACCGAACCCGCACAAAAAGCCTCTGAAAAAGCAGCTGAGAAGACGCGGCAGAGCGGTCAGCGTCTGACTCCGGCGCAACGGGAAGAACAAATCCTGCAGGTCGCGGCGGCTCATTTTGCGCAGCACGGTGTTGTGGCAGCCTGCATGAGCAGTATCGCTCGTGAGGCCGGCATTACTCGGGCACTGCTGTACCATTACTTCCCCGGCAAAGAGTCTTTGGCGGCGGCGGTAACCCGGCGCGAAGCGCGGGCTGTTCTTGAAGCGCTCAGCGAGCATCACCCTAACCCGGTGGAGGCTCTTCGTGTTGAGCTGCGCTCCTACTTCGCCCATGTTGCTGAAGGCGGCAGTGAAAGCGATGCTCCCAGTACTCCTGACGAGTACTTGGAATGGATGCTCGAACGCACCGAAATGCCCGTTAATGACCGCACCCGTATGATTTTAGGCGGATGGCTGCATCTAGTCGATTACTTCGCCCGGCATGTGGTGCAGGGCAGCCCGCGCGGTAACACTCCGGCGGGTGCACGCGCCATGCGCGTCGATGAAGCTATCGACATCTGCGTTGGCGTGGCAGATACCATGACCGGCGGGTACTAAGCTAGAGCTTCTCAATGAGACCCCACATCGGGAGTTACCGAAAATATTTCGGTTCCCCTCGATGCAGGGCTTTATGCACTTAAAGACCCCGGCATTTTAGGGGGAGCGGTGCATCCGCAATCTGCGGGGGCGGGTTATTCGCCGTGTTTGAGGCGTGTCTTAACCTGAAAAATCCCCCAGCATATCCATAGTCGGTACGAAGAAGAGCGTGCCGGTTGTGGCGGTGCTGAAATCTAAAAGCCTATCGTAGTTGCCTTCTGGAACGCCGATAAACATATTTTTGAGCATCTTCTCCACAGTTGAGAACGTGCTGGCATAACAGTTGAAGTAGGTGCCCATTTCGTTGTTACCCACGGTACCGAAGGGCATATTATCGCGAATAACCTTGAAATCATCGCCAACATTAGACAGCGCGGAATGCGAGTTGCTGGGTTTAACGTCGTCGGGCATCTCAATATCGTCCTGTTTGGAGCGCCCGATGACTTTCTCCTGCTCGGACACGGGCAGATTATTCCACGCCGTCATATCGTGAATATACTTCTGCACAAACTGGTAACTGCCGCCTCGATACTCCGGGTCTTCGTCACCAACCACGCCGAAATATTCACGGGATGCGGGAGTCTGTGGATTTTCCGTACCGTCCACAAAACCGATGATGGCACGCCCATCCCAGTAGCGGAAACCGTGCACCTCCACAACAGTTTCGGCAATATCACGCAGAGCATCGGTGATGATTGCGGCAATATCGTAGGCGACGCTGCGTTGAGTTGCCCGCACATGAAAGTGCAGATCTCCCGGAGTTGAAACTGCGGTATGCTTAGCTCCCTGAATCGGCTGAAACTCCACGAGCTCTTTCGGCAATGGTTTCGGCAGATCTAGTGTCAACCAGGCGTTGTGGCTGATACCCATCACCAAGTTCGCCTTTTCGGGAGAATACCGGTTGGCGGCGGTGTGGTTCACGTTAATGACCAGCGCGCAAAGGCTCTGAAAACCCTCAATCAATGCTTGCTGAGAAATATCGTTCTTAAATTTCCACACCATAAAAACGGTGTTGGTATTCGGGTCTGCGGTTACCTGTTGTGATTCTGGTGGAAGCATAAAGCCACCCTACAGCTTGCATATATCCGCTGCAATGAACCCATCCCTATACACTGGTTAAGCCTTCCCTGCTCGGCAGACGTTTTCGGCATGTTTAACAGTATGTCAACCGTTGATGCGCAGCACCCCAGTGCCCAAGCGTTATGAAAAGTGTATTGCTGATATGGCGTGAGTTCTGAGGGCACGTTTAGGGGGAGCGGCGCATCCGCAGACCGCGCGGAGTTGTGTAAAAGCCCTGCGCAAGCAGCGCGCGCCGTAACGCTACCACCGGATGCTCGGGCAGCCGGTTAGAATCGGTCTTCGACGCTCCCCGATGATTCGGCGGTTCCGGGGTCGCCAGAATATCACAATCGTTGAGTTTTTCCACCACGATCTTCTCAGCGATACCCGCCTGCACGATGCGCGCCAGCAGCGGTGCCGCAGCCTCAAGTTTGAGAGGGTTAGCCGTGAAAGATAGCAGGGTTTTGCCGCCGCGTTCCAGATAGAGGACCGCTTCACCATCGAGCAGGATGAGGCAGGCACCCGCCTTACGCCCCGGACGATGCCGCACAGACTGGGCGGTCTCTGCGCCTTCGCGCGCAGCCTCTTCTGTGCTGCCGGGTGCAGAAGAGGCCGAGAGTAAGCTGGGCACGGAAGGCCATGTGAGTGCCGCACCATAGGGATTCGCCGGATCTGTAGCCGCCAACAGAACACCCTCAAATAAACCGAATACTTCCTCGTTTTTTGTTCGTTTTACTCCGGTATTCTGCGGATTATCAGCGCCAACATTAGCGTAAGAACGCACCGCATCCACCGTTGCCGGGGAGGCAAACTGAGCCGCACCCAGCCCCTCAATGAAGTATCCGCGCCGCACCAGGGCACGTTCCTCGGCAGCCGCATAGACGCGGTACAGGGCCGCAAAGCCGCCGGGCACATCCTCAGAGGCGAGCGCGCCGCGCGTGAGCACACCGTACCTGTCTAAGAGAAGTTCCGCGCGAGCATAGGCGGTAACGGTCGCATCCGCCTCTTGCGAAGACTCGGTGCCCGTTGGCTGGGGAAAGCTAATATGACTGAAGCGCCCGGAATCCCGAGCCGAAACCTGCGGATCAGAAGAGCTGGCACGAGTGCCGCTCAAGCCGCTATACCTGCGCGGGTAAGCACCCGCAGAAGTACGCGCCGCCGACAGTCGTGCGGCACCGCGCCTGCGCACCGGGCGCGCTAGGGGAGCGGCGGGCCGCACCGGATGCGCACTCGATCCGCCCGCCAGCATGGCACGTACCGGGGCGAAAGTATCATTTGTGACCAACCCAGCCCACACCAGGCGCCACAGTGCGGCAGACACCTCCGAAGCCTCCGGAAAATACACAACCTCGCCCGAGGCGGCGCGAGAGGCCAAGATCTCGTGCACGCGCTCACGAAGCGGCATAAAGAACAGCCCGCCGCCGGAAAGCGCCTCAAAGACGGCGTGTTCCACCGGACCTAGCTCATCCAAGGTCTGCGTGCGGGAAGAATCGGGCAGGGTCAGCTCGGCGGATTCGGTAAGATGCAGGCTCACCCAGCCGTCATTGCCGGAGATTTCGCCCTCACCGCGCCAAAGCACCTCTCCGCTGGCTAACAGACTATCTAAGAGCTGCGGCGAATAATCACGCACCCGTGCTGGCAAGACGAGGGTCTCCAAAGCAGATGCGGGCACACGCACCCCGGCCAGCTGATCAATGACCGTCAGCAGGCCCTCGCGACCCTCTAATGCCTCGGCGGATGAACTTTTGCTCTCGGCAAGAGCTTGAACCGTGCGTTCGGGCTCGTAATACGCACCGTACTCGGTGGTTTCTGCGAGCCTGCGCGAAACCTTGACCGTCTGCGTGCGCACTCCCTGCCAGGCGGGCAGGAACGCACCATAGGCACGCTGCGGTACCGGCTCAATCTCGCGGCGCAGCGCCGCCAACGACCGGGCACGAAGCAGACGAAGCACCTCGGCATCCACCCATTCCAGGCTTGCCGTGGGCGCGGGGGAGAGCGGTATCGTATCGGCTGCCTCCGCGCGAGATATACGCAGTTCCTCGGGCAGGTACTCGCCCGAGAACAGCCGATTTTGCGTCTCTAAAGCGCGTAAAACCGGCAGAATAGCACCCGAACCCGTCGGCGTAATGCGGCTGAAATGGGCGCTCGCCTCGGCTGCGGTAAAGGGGATGTGCGTGCGCGCATACCGCGAGATTAGGTCTTCGAGCGGCGCGGCGACTGGCATGAGGTACGCCTGAGCAATCCCGACCGGAAGCGGCAGCCCTAACCCGTCGCGCAGCCGGGCGGCGTCTTCCACGGCGGCGTAGATCGGTTCCGTGCTACCCGCCATATTTGAGTGCGGATTGATAACGAATGCCCTGCGGGATGCGACCAGCTCTTCCGCAAGTTTGCGCGCCTCTTCGTCGGTGGCGTGCGAGGTAGTTTCAAAGTCTTCTTCCGGCAGACCCTCATCGGTATTTTCGGCTGAATCCTCGGTTTCATGTGAAATATCAGCCTTTTTAGATCGACTTTCGCTGCCTTTTGGGGTGCTCCAAGAGACCTCGGGAACGGCCTCAACCCCGGACCCCTCATTCCCGCGCAGCCGTAGCGCCAACTCCCTCGCCGTGAGCGGACCGAGCTGGCGCAGAAGATCCGCCACGCCCTCAACCCCGCGTGCCCGATACTTCGCCCCGGTGCGCTGAAGACGCTCCTGAACCTCAAGAATCACCTGCGGATCCAGCAGATCGCGCAGCTGAGCGGTACCCAGCAGCTCTGCCAAAAGCGCCGGATCCAGTGCCAAGGCGGCAGCGCGGCGTTCGGCGGCGGGCGCATCCGTATCGTAAATATGCTCCGCCACGTACTCGAAAAGCATGGTGCGGGCAAAAGGCGAAGGCCCCTCGGTCTGCACCTGCGACAGGCTGATGCGCCGCGCGGCAATATCCCGATGCAGCTGAAGAAGCGCAGGAACATCATATACATCCTGCAAGCATTCGCGGGCGGTTTCCAGCAGAATCGGGAACTCGGGGTATTTGCGCGCAACATCCAACAGCTGCGCCGAACGCTGGCGCTGCTGCCATAGGGGAGTGCGCCTGCCCGGATCGCGGCGCGGCAGAAGCAGGGCACGGGCGGCGCTCTCTCGAAAACGAGATGCGAAAAGCGCCGATTCGCCCACACGATCCTTGACGATCTCCTCTAGCTCATCGGGCTCGAAGAGAAAAAGCTCAGCACCCGGCGGGGTATCTTCCACCGCGGGAATACGCAGCACAATACCATCATCTGCCGCAAGCGCGCTGGCATCAATACCGTACCGTTCCTGCACGCGGGCGCCCACCGCCACAGCCCAAGGTGCATGCACCGGATATCCGTACGGCGAATGCAAAATAACGCGCCAATCTCCCAGTTCATCGCGGCAACGCTCCACCACAAACCGCGTATCGGTGGGGACCACGCCGGTAGCCTCGCGCTGCTCCCGAATATAGGCAAGCAAATTATCGCTCGCCCAAGAATCCAGCCCTAACCGGGTCAGCTCGGCGCGTATCGCAACCGTCGCTGAGGCGTCTTCGCTTCCGGAGTCAGCACCCGCAGACTTCGCTAACTCGCGGGTAAACTGTCCCAGACGACGGCCCAACGCCACAGGGCGGCCCACCCGCTCACCATGCCAAAACGGCAGGCGTGAAGGCTCGCCGGGTGCGGGGCTCACGCGCACCGCATCGTGCGAAATGTCCTCGATGCGCCAACTGCTCGCACCCAAGGCGATAACATCGCCCGCCCGCGATTCGTAGACCATCTCCTCGTCCAGTTCGCCCACCCGTTTAGGCGCCTTGGAATCCTCAGAACCGGCCAGGTAGACAGGAAAAAGCCCACGATCGGGAATCGTCCCGCCCGAAGTTACTGCAAGCCGCTGCGCACCGGGCCGCCCCTCAATCGTGCCGCTTGGCGCATCGGCGGTGGCGGTGCGATCCCAAATAATGCGCGGGCGAAGTTCCGCAAACTCGTCGGAAGGGTACCTGCCCGCCAGCATCTCTAAAGTACTGTCAAAGAGCGCGCGCGAAAGGTTCGCGAAAGGAGCGGTGCGGCGCAACGCCTCGTACCAGGTATCCACACCGATAGGCCCCAGAGCACAGGCGGCGACGGTCTGCTGGGCAAGCACATCCAGCGGGTTCGCGGGAACGGTAAGCGGTTCCAAAGACCCGGTGAGCATACCGGACAGAGCCACGGCAGAGCCCAACAAATCCCCGCGATGCTTCGGGTAAAAAAGCCCACGCGAAACCTCGCCCACGCGGTGCCCGGCACGGCCCACCCGCTGCAGACCGGAAGCCACCGACGGCGGGGAAGCCACCTGAATAACCTCATCCACATGCCCCATATCGATGCCGAGCTCCAGGGAACTTGTGGCGACCACACACCGCAGCGAACCATTCTTGAGGGATTCTTCGATAAGCGTGCGCTGATCCTTCGCCACCGAACCGTGATGCGCCCGCGCCAGCGGCGCAATGTCTGGTTCCTCACCAATGTCAGGCAGGGGCTCACCCGCGAGCTCGCGCCGTGAGAGCTCGCGGCGCACATGAATATCGTTGAGAGCCGCGGTAAGTTTTTCGGCGAGCCCACGCGAGTTCACGAACACGATTGTAGAACGATTATTCTCGATATCGTCCACGATGCGTTCCTGAACATAAGGCCAAATCGAGGCACGATACCCGGATGCGCGCTCGCCCTCACCGCCTGGCTTCTGTGCCCCTGCACTTGCTGCCGCGCTCGCAGTACCGTCTTGTTCGGCAGAGCTGTTCGGTAACTCAAGGGATAATCCTTCTTCGCCGGGGAAGGTGCCGATAGCATCCGCAAGAGTATAGAGTGGCACATCATCGGCTGCCTGAACCTGCAAATCCGGGGCGTTCGGGGCTGGACTGGGCGAATCCTGCCCGCGCGGTGCCCGCTGCTCCCCGGGTGCATAGCTGCCCTGTCCGTAATCGTTTGCCCCGCCGAGCGCCGCCATATCCGGCACGGGTACCGAGAGCCGCAGATCCCAACGTTTGGGCACCTGCCGCGCCACGATTGTCACCGGGTGAACCCCGCCTAAAAATGTGGCGACGGCTTCGGGCGGGTTCACGGTTGCAGAGAGTCCGATGCGCTGCACCGGCCGCTCTACCAGCTGATCGAGCCTCTCCAGGGACACTGCCAGATGCGCCCCGCGCTTAGTTCCCGCCAGGGCGTGCACCTCGTCCACAATTACAGTTGTCACGCCGGTGAGTGTCGAACGTGCCGCAGAGGTCAGCATAAGGTAGAGCGATTCGGGGGTGGTCAGCAGAATATCGGGCGGGTTGCTGATAAGCTGCCGCCTCTCACGCGCCGGGGTGTCACCGCTCCGAATACCCACGGTAATATCGGGTGGGGTTCGCCCGGATTCCTTCGCTGTATGCGCAATCCCCGCAAGCGGCGCGCGCAGGTTGCGCTCCACATCCGCCCCGAGAGCTTTCAGGGGCGAAACATACAGGATGCGCGTACCGCCCGCACGCTGTTTCTTGGTCTTTTGTGTTTCCCGAGCGTCCCCGTTTTTCCGTGCCTGAGTCGATGTCGTGAGCTCGCGCTGGTCCGGTTCTGTGCTTTTGTCGCGGTAGAGCGCATCGAGTGCCCATAGGAAAGCGGCAAGGGTTTTGCCGGAGCCCGTGGGGGCGATAATAAGCGCGTTTTCGCCCTTGCTGATACTCTCCCAGGCGCCTTCCTGCGCGGCGGTCGGGGTGCCAAAAGCGTTGCGGAACCATTGCTGAGTGGCGGGAGAGAAAGGTTCTAGAGCGTCGGGCATGGTCCTATTATCCCGTATATGCCCCGGATTCTCCTTGAAAGTTTTCTGAGCGTGGCACATATTACAGGGGCAATCGTACGCGAATACAAGACTTTTCCGTGTGATGGGGCCATAATAATTGAATATGTACATTACGTACATCATAAAATTTTACACGTAAAGTAATTTATTTCACTGAAAGGACACAGGTATGACCCGCTTGACTGAAGACCAGATCACCTCTCTCTTTCGCGAACCTCGCACTGTGAGCGCATTCACCGATCAGCCCGTCACCGACGAACAGCTGCAGAAGATCCAGGAGATCGCCTACCTGGGACCTACTGCCTTCAATAGCCAGCCCCTGCGCATTACCTGGGTGAAGACTCCCGAAGCTCGCGAGCGCCTTGTCAAGCACATGATGGACGGAAATAAGGAGAAGACCCTCAAGGCTCCTGTAACCGCTGTGCTGACCTTCGATAAAAACTGGCAGAAACGCTTTGGGGAATTCGCACCCCAGGCCGCTGCCTTTGAATCCTACTACGAGGCTGAAGAGGCACGTATTCCTGCGGGCGCGCTGAGCTCTGCAATTCAGGCTGGCTACTTCATGACCGCCGTGCGCGCTCTTGGTCTGGATGCGGGCCCCATGACTGGCGCGGATTTCGATGGTATCGCCGCTGAATTCTTTGAAGGTACCGACCAGCAGCCCTTCCTCGTCGTGAACCTGGGTTATGGTGTGGCTCCCGAGTATCCGCGCGGTACCCGTTTTGAGTTTGATGACGTAACCCGCAGCATCTAAAAGCTGTGTTTCGCGCTCGCTGAGCCGCCGAGGTGCGCCTTCGGTCCCCAGCGAGAGTAAACCGCAGGAATCCGGTAGCTGTGTACATGTGTCCGGAGACCTGCGTATATGTGATGTACCGGTGGCTGCCGTATCTGATGATGCGGCAGCCACCGGTTTTTGCTGGGCTTTGAGGGAATGGGGAACTGCTGCGGCGTGAATTCTGGGGGTAGCTTTATGGTGCGAACCGGTGCATGATGGAAAGAACGGCGCGGTAGCCTTGCGGGGGACGAATAGATTCACCGTGTCGAGAGAACCTGAGGTTATAGGAAAGGATATGAGAGATGACCCGTTTATCTGAGGACCAAATCACCGCTCTTTTCCGTGAGCCCCGAACTATGCGTAAATTTACCGATCGGCCCGTCACTGATGATCAGCTTCGGGAGATTCAGGAGCTCACCTATCTGGGACCCACGGCCTTCAATAGTCAGCCCCTGCGCATCACCTGGATCAAGAGTCCCGAGGCCCGTGAGCGCCTGGTCAAGCACCTGATTGAGGCTAATCAAGAAAAGGCTCGTCAGGCACCTGTCAATGCCATACTCTCCTACGATAAGGCGTGGATAGACCATGCAGATGTGTTTAACCCCCGCGCGGCAGAGACTATCAGGAACTACTGCACGACCGAGGAAGTTGTTACCTTTGCCGCTCAGCAGAGCGCCAACCTGCAGGCCGGTTACTTTATTACCGCCGTGCGCGCCCTTGGTCTAGACGCCGGTCCCTTATGGGCCGATTTTGAGGGGCTGTACGAAGAATTTTTTGCAGGGACCGACGAGCATCCCATCCTTGTGGTGAATTTAGGGTACGGCGTTCCAACCCAGTACCCGCGCGATACCCGGTTCGGATTCGATGATGTAACCCGCAGCCTCTAGCGGCTATTACGAAGGTAATTGCGATGCTGCCGCCAACGCGCCCGTAAAACGTGGCGGCGTATACCACGTGCGGGCGAACTCCTAGCGTTTTCCTTTCATCTGGTGGCCTATTTCATAGATAGGTAAGAAATATTTTCGTATCAGGGTGATGAGGTGGAAAACTTAGGTAAACCTCGTGTATAAATAAAGCATTGTGTAGATGCTGAAGAGGCGGTTCCTGGATGAGGAACCGCCTCTTGCTGTTATCGCTTCTTCTCGGAGCGCATCATTCGTGTGCTGATCGGTTACGAACCGAACTGTCCCACGGACAGCTGCTGGACTTTGCCGGTGCACGCCTCAGAGGAAGCAGAGACCGTCGTCCAGTTGCCGTCACCGGGAACCTGAACTAAGAATCCGTGCGCCATTGTCGGTGAACAGTTCTTACCCAGCGGACCAGCGTTGACCGAGGTCACTGGGGCGTTTGTAGATTCACCTGTGTGCAGAAGCGTGCCGGTAGGGTTCGTTGAACCTGCCGCCGGGCGTGCCGGTGAGCCAATCTGACTGAAATTAGAATCTGCGTAGACAACCGTCGGGTTACCCTTGAGCACGCAGGGCTCCTCAGAAACGTTCGTGAACGTCAGAATGAATTTCCGGGCGCCGGGTGTGCCCTTATCTTCGGAAACAGAAACCGAGAGATCGGTGATCTGGCAGGCTGACGCTAGGAGTGAACCTGAAGAACCGGTTGCTGAACGCCCTGGCTGTTTAGCTTCTGGGCTGGACGATTCTTCAGTGCCGTTATCTCCATCGTTATTCGATGAAGAGCCATCCGCATCTTTGCTTTCCTCGCCGGATGAACTCTTTTTATCGTGAGAATCCTTAGAATTGGAGTCTTTTTTCTTAGCTCCATCCTCGGAATGTTCATCGTTTGAGTGAGAGTCGTTATTATCTGTGGGGTTATCCTCAGGGCTTTGAGAACTATCCCCGCCCGCGGTACTGATAGAACCGGGGGACACAGAATGCGCCGGGTCGGAAGCACGGGTAATTTTACCCTGAGCAACGCTGGCGGATGCGCTCGGTGAAGCGTCAGTCTGCGCAGAATGATCGGCATCGGAAACGCCGCAACCTGCCAGCGTAAGGGCGCAAAGAAGTGCGGTTGCGGAGTAGAGTATCTTAGCCGAACTCGTCATATTACATCGCCGCCTGCAATTGTATAGAGGCGCCATCCATGCCGGGTGCATATTCCACCTGGCAGCAGAGGCGCGAGTATTCGTTAGCTACGTCGTCTACCATGTCGAGGAGATCCTCCTCAGCGTCGGTACGATCGCCTGAAGCCGCGTAGTGTTCTGGATCAATAAAGGTATGGCACGTGGCACAAGATGCGTTGCCACCGCATGTTGCGAGCACGGGGAACCCGTTCGCCTGTACAGCTTCTAATAGAGTCTGGTGATCCTCCCATTCGATCTCTCGGCTGTCACCGTCTTCTCCGGTTACATTGATCTTCACGCTCACGCGCGTGTCCTCCTCACATTGTGTAGATGCACCTCTATTGTAAACTCAGAGCTTACCCCGTAAAACTTTGCGACGGGGGTATGACAGAGGTGCGCCCGCGAGAAGAGTACCAAGGTTAACCCTCTGATGCAGTGGTGCTGTACACAGCGTATCCGTGACCCGTGAACCCTAGGGAACGAGTCGAAAACAGCGATTGAGAGTACCCTTGTTCTGGAGGTTATTCCTCGAAATCTTCCTCTGTTTCCAGGGCATGCACGATACCGCGACAGGTATCTTTGGGATTGGCGTATCGCAGATCCACACCAAAAATCTCGCGGATCTGACGGGCCGAATTCAGATGCCAACGTTGGCTGTCGGAGGGGGTCACAGATGTGGTAGCTTTCATACCCGGTGCCAATTTTTCGTGACGAATATCGTAGTGCTTGCCACCCATCGTAATCGTAAAACCGTGACTTTCCAGAAGATTCTTAAAAGCGTGAATATCGTGCGGAATCTTAACGCCGCGCTGCGACTTGGTGCCGCGCATCCTGGGCTGCGATTCGAAGGGGTTGCGTGTTTTCACCACACCCTTGCGCACGCTGACAATCTTATGGTTGGTGTTTGAGAACTCTACCGAATAGCCGTGCAGGGAGTATACGGTACGGTTTGTACCCGGAATTGGGCGGCGATCATTCGCCTCTTCGAGGATGCGCTCCACAAGTTCTGCTGTGAGTCCCAGGGCGCTCAGCTGTTTCTCGGCATCAGGGGTGAGCTCATAGTGTCCGCTGGGGGCGCTGAGCGTAGAGCCATCAAAAGGATGTACCGAGATAACCTCGGAGGTATTCGCGTTCAGAACGGCGGTGTACCCGAGGCGCCGGTTTGAATAATGCTGAACCTCACGTCCGAAACGGTTTTCCTCGGCAGATTCGTCGCGGCGTTCGCTGTCTGGGGCCGTAATGAGCTCAAGGACGAGTGCGTACCCCAGGTTGTTGCGCATCATATGATCGATGACACCCGGCAGTACCGGGTAGATGCGGTCGCCCGGCGGAACATCGCCATAGAAATCATTCTCAATCTGTTCGGCAATGCGTTGGTTCTCGTGCGGAACCTCAAGCAGGGGAATAAGCTGCTGACCTGAGGGTTTAATTGTGGGCTTGACCGCCGCAGGCTTGGGTGCGTTGCGATAGGCGGTCACCAGCGCCTCGTTTTGGGCAATAAATTCTGAGGCAAGAAGCGGCATGATGGTGAAGTAAAGCTCCGCAGCCTCCGGGGAGATTTTGCGCCGCGCATCCAGCAGGCTTTCACCCTTGGGGTTCTGTATAGTCCAGGTGCCCTCCTGCTCGGTGTATTCGTATCGCGCTAGGTGGGAGAGCTCCTGCAGACGGGCATAAAGCTCGACGGGAATGTCTATTTTCTTGTTCATAAGGTGCTTTCCTCCTAACCCCTATGAGACCGTGGCGTTTGATTCTAGAGAATTTTCAGGGGTATCTTCAGCACCGTTAGCGTCGGTATCTGTGGCGGATTGTCGAATACTCATGACGATGCGGTTATCGGGCGATATCGTAACCTGTATGCCACTCCCGTGATATTCGCGCGTCCAATCGAGGTTTACCCGTACCTTTTCGGGGGAGCTGATGGCGGAGACCATCGCATCGAAGGCCTCGCCGCCGTGGGTTTTAAGATAATTCTGCGCACCGGAGGTGAAATCGCAGGCGGTGATATCGGGGACGCCAAGAAGCTCGCGAGCGGCTTCGGGGCTGTATTCTGTGCCGCTTCGTCCATCAAAATCATCAAACTCGTCAAGGGCGGTGATAACGGTCATAGACGCGGTATTGACATCGACTCGGTAATCGTTGTGGCGGAACCGAATAATCCAACCGTTAATGCGTTCGGCGCGACCCAGTGTGATAACTTCGCGGATAGTCACCAGATCGATATTGTCTTTTTTGAAGGTTTCCAACCGTCCCGGATCTACACGATAGTTGGCGGTGCGTTCGGCCTTGGTGATGGGATCATTCAAAGAAGGCAGCGCGGTCTTCTGCGTGTGTCCGTATACCTGTGCGGGATGCTGCGCACCGGATGCCGAAGTCTGTGAACCCGCTGGCTTTGGCGTTTGTGAAGAAGCCGTCTCGGATTGTGGGGTTGTATTTTCCGCTGAGGACTGCGCTGCTTGGTTTGTGCGCAGCTGCTGCAGGTATTCTTCAATGCGCGGAGGAGTATAGGTGAGTGTGCTCTTCTTCTTGAACATCGCGGGAGAAGGCATGCGGGCGATGCCTGGCGTGGGAACTTGCGGCTGTTCATGGGACGGTACCGGCTGGGCCTGCTCTAGGGGAGTGGGTACCGTGGGGACGGGTATGGGGCCAGTCTGCGTCGTATCTGCGCTATCTTCACTCGCAGGTGCCTCCATCATGTCGGCGGGAGCATCCACCGCGGCGCTAATCATGGTTTCGGGAACTAGTGGCAGAGAACCGGTGACGACCTCGTCGGCCTGAGCTGCACTAACTTCTTCGTGCTCTTGGGTTGAGAAAGAAACAATATCGTCGGCGTTTTCAATACGATGTCGAAAATTCTTATACAGTATCTCGGATGCAGCACTGAACAGCTTCTCGACGGACGCAGACTCGGCGGGTGCACAAGGACACAGAAGCTCGGTCTGATCTTCGCTATAGACTGCCCAGTGGGCGCATCGGTGATTGGCCGGATAGTATGTAATATCTTTTAGCTGAGCAATATCTATGAGGGAACCCACTAGGGATTGCGGTATTGTGAGCTGAACCATGATGTTGACGCTCCTTCGCTGTTGAAATACTTTCCCTGGAAAATTGGGGTGTATCCAGATTACCGGTATTTTTGAAGCCTGTCTTGGGACGACGGTGTTTTTAATCCCCTAGCAGATAAAAGCGGTGTTAGAGCTTGTGGCACACCGGAAACTGAGGGGCAGGCTAAGTATTTACGCGATGCGTCTGGTTGTACTGATCATATGGATAGCCGAAATTTCATAGGTTGATTTTGCGCTGAAACCCCCGATAGTCACTGCTTCTGAAGGCATGGGTATAGCGCCTGAGGTGAAGCTGCTTGTAGATGTGAATGCCTGCATGTTATGACTCAGAAGGATCGGATCGTGGTTCTCTATACTCATCAATTATACGCTATTCAATAGTTGTTTTAGGGTATAGAAACGGCGAAATCCCCGGCGATTACTCGCCGAGGACTTTCAAACTGCCACATCTGCAGGCTTTGATAGACAGCAAAAAAGCCCTTCCTTGAAAGGAAAGGCTTCGTTCGTACGCCTGAAGGGATTCGAACCCCCAACCTTCTGATCCGTAGTCAGACGCTCTATCCGTTGAGCTACAGGCGCATGCTCCTCGCGACCGGGCTTATAACCACCCGTCGCAGCAACAAACAATACTATACGGGCACCCTTGATAGTGCGCAAGTCGAAAAAGAGTGTTAGTTCTAACAAAAACCCTCAACTATTACTCACAAAGTTCTTAAAATGGCATAAAAACCGCGTAATTTCAATGTTTTTGCGGGGTGAGAAAATTTTTCAAAAAATTTTGGAATTCGTGGGAAAGCTCGGGATTATTCGGTGAAGCTGCGCCGCATCCACAGGCAAACCAACTTAAGGACAAGAGCGCTGCAGTGGGTCAAATATAAAATACTCGACTCATCAGCTAAATGCGCTATTCTAGATGAACACGAGGATGTGGAAAATTCCACGGGCGTGTATTTAAGGAAGCTACACGCCCTCGTTAGTTTAAAACATCCTCACAACACACTGCCTGCCGTGCCAGTGAGGTGCCCGGCAATTCTCAAGACTCAAAGGGGAAATAGGTCAATGACTGACATCTCAACCGGTACTCTTTCTGCAGAACTTGAAAAGAGCCTGCAGAACGCTCCCACAACCCACCCCGAGCTCTTAGCCTGGGTGCGCGATGTTGCAGCACTTACCGAGCCCGACCGTATCTACTGGGTTGATGGTTCCGAAGAGGAATACAACCGACTCGCCCAAGAACTGGTCGATGCAGGTACCTTCGTACGGCTAAGCGATCATGAGTTCCCCAACTCGTATGCAGCGTTCTCTGACC
The DNA here is from genome assembly GCF_001814655.1 of Rothia sp. HMSC069C01. Lineage (NCBI taxonomy): Bacteria > Bacillati > Actinomycetota > Actinomycetes > Micrococcales > Micrococcaceae > Rothia > Rothia sp. HMSC069C01. Next base: position 26,504 of record NZ_KV817391.1, on the reverse strand, counting down.
CCGACGACGTGGCACGTGTGGAAGAGCGCACCTTTATCTGCTCACAGACCGAAGAAGGCGCTGGTCCTACCAACAACTGGCGTGACCCCGTGGAGATGAAGCAGACTCTCACCGGCCTTTTCAAAGGTTCGATGCGCGGGCGCACAATGTACATCATTCCCTTCGTCATGGGCTCTTTGAAAGCAAAGAACCCCAAGATGGCGGTCGAAATTACCGACTCCGCCTATGTGGTGTGCTCAATGCGCATTATGGCAACTATCGGCAAGGATGTGCTCGCGAAACTGGACGAAACCCAGGGCTTCTTCGTGAAGGCGCTTCACTCCGTAGGCGCCCCGCTTGAGCCCGGGCAGGCAGATGTGCCCTGGCCCTGCAACCCCGAGAAGTACATTGTGCAGTTCCCCGAGACCCGCGAAATCTGGTCCTTCGGGTCGGGCTATGGCGGCAACGCGCTGCTGGGCAAGAAATGCTATGCACTGCGTATCGCCTCGGTTATCGGTCATGATGAGGGCTGGATGGCTGAGCACATGCTCATCCTCAAGGTCACCAACCCTGAGGGCATTACCCGCTACATCTCCGCCGCATTCCCCTCTGCCTGCGGTAAAACCAACTTTGCGATGATGGATCCCACCATTGATGGGTGGAAGGCCGAAATGGTCGGCGACGATATCGCGTGGATCGAATTTGACGAGAACCACCAGGCTCGCGTCGTTAACCCCGAGGCGGGTCTTTTCGGCGTGGCGCCCGGCACTGGTTACTCCACTAACCCCAACGCCATGAAGGCAATCTCTAAGGGCAATACTATCTTCACCAACGTGGCGCTCACTGATGACGGCTCCGTATGGTGGGAAGGTAAGACCGACGAGGCACCTGCGCACCTGACCGACTGGACCGGCAAGGACTGGACTCCTGAATCGGGGCGTCCCGCAGCGCACCCCAACTCGCGTTTCTGCACCCCCGCATCCCAGGTGGATATGCTCGCTCCCGAGTACTACGATCCCGAGGGTGTGCCGCTGAGCGCCATCGTGTTGGGCGGTCGCCGCAAGACTACCGTGCCGTTGGTCTCCGAGTCCGACAGCTGGGAACAGGGCGTCTTCCGTGCGGTCACCCTCTCCTCTGAGACCACAGCAGCCGCAAAGGGTGCCGTCGGTGTGGTTCGCCGCGACCCCATGGCAATGCTTCCCTTCATCGGGTACAACGCGGGCGACTACTTCCAGCATTGGATCGATCTTGGTAAGAAGCACGGTGCCGAGAACATGCCGAAGGTCTACTACGTGAACTGGTTCCGCCGCACCCCCGACGGCAGCTTCGCATGGCCCGGCTTTGGTGAAAACTCCCGCGTGGTCAAGTGGATCTTCGCCCGCCTCGACGGCAAGGGTGGCGGCACGCAGACCTTCCTAGGTACCGTACCCACGAAGGAAGACCTCGACCTGACCGGTCTGAGCATCAGCGATGAAGAACTTAACGCAGCACTCGCCGTTTCAAAGGATGAATGGTTGGCCGAGCTGCCCGGCATTGACGAATGGTTAGCGAAGTTCGGCGATAAGCTCCCCGCAGAGGTCAAAGCTGAGCGTGACGCCTTGGCAAAGTCTCTTGAAGACTAAGGAACATTCGACAATATGACATCACGGTGGGGTGGGATGCGCTGACAATGCGTATCCCACCCCATCGTTTGTGGAAGCCTGCTCTTACATTGTTGTAAAGCACATCCCACCGATCGGGTGTGTAGCGCGTACAGTATGATATGGCATACTCAGGCGTGTGGGATGGTGCACACTTTATGCAGAAAAGGTGTAAATATCCACCAATGCCTTAAAATATTGCTATACAGACTCCGCATTTTGTGTGCAGTAAAGCCATACCTAATTTTCGTGCGGGTGGTACGAAGACTAGAATTTTCCGGTAGAACGGACAAGCCCTATATTATTTAGCCCTCAATAAACTGTTGAAAGGAGATACGAAGCATGCGCCTGACGGCTTTTTCAGACGTATCACTACGTATTATGATGCTTCTTTCTTCCTTGCAGGAAGGGGAAAAACTCTCGACTCAGAGGATCTCGGAGGGAGTCGGAACCCCTTATAATCACGTCGCAAAATCTGTGGCGTTTCTCGTCAATCAAGGGTTGCTTGAATCTACCCGTGGGCGATCCGGTGGCGTCCTGCTGTCGGAGACGGGGCGCAAAGCGACCGTGGGGCAGGTACTTCGTAGTACCGAGGGTGATATTCCTATGATTGAATGCGAAGATGAAAACGGCAACTGTCCCCTAGATAGTTTTTGTCGTCTGCGAACGGTTTTAGCCCGCGCTCGTGAAGCTTTCTATGCTTCTGTTGATGATGTTGTTATCTCTGAACTTCCCGCCGGAGCGCGGCCTGCTGGGCCCGTTTTTGTGGAACTGGGGTTGGGGCCGCTCGTGCACGAGCCTACGGAACGAGAGCTGCCGCCCGTACCTCCCCGGCCTGCAGTAGCATCGCATTAAAGATTAAAGTCTCAGGGTGACAAATGTTTGTTGCTCAGAGAGTAGATGCACTATGCGAGAGAAAGTAGCGGATAAACCGTGAAAGCGTGGAGTTTTCTCTTTTGATAGCTTGCCTCTGTCAAGGGTTGGCACCGTAAGAATATACATTGACCGTATGTGCCCGGTGTCCGTTTAAGAGGGCAGGTATGTGACCTGAGTCCGCCTCCGTAAGAGGGGCAGGTGACTGGTATGCCAGTTTATACGTTGTAGAACAACACTGCTGTTCACCCTGCGTGAAACCTAGCGTCAAGGTACAAAATTATTTTTATTCACATCACGGTATATCGCGGTGAAAATAATCACATAAACACTACTATGCAAAACACACCATCTGATACAAAGGCATTCTAAATATTTCACGCCGCAAGAAAACACCATCTTAGCAAACAATAAAAGGTGATAACCTAAAAAGGTTTACAAGCAAAATATCACTAAAATCTAAGAAAGAAAGGCGCACATCCCTCATGCTTTCCGAAAAATCACGCCCGGTTATCGAGGCAACCCTGCCGATTATTGCAGAGCGTATCGGGCACATTACACCAGACTTCTACGAGCGTATGTTTGCCGCCCGTCCCGACCTGATGGATGGCCTCTTTTCCCGGTCGTCTCAGCTCGAAGGCACCCAGCCGAAGGCGCTTGCTGGGTCCATCGCGGTCTTCGCCTCCTACATTGTGGAGCATCCCGATTCCTACCCTGACGAGGTGCTTTCCCGTGTGGCGCATAAGCACGCATCCTTAGGGCTTCAAGAGAATGAATACCCGACCGTCTACAAGTATCTTTTCGAGGCGATTGCCGCAGATCTGGGCGAAGCAGCAACTGAAGAGGTTGTGGACGCCTGGAGCGAAGTGTACTGGCTCATGGCGAACGCCCTGATCAAGATCGAAAAGGGACTCTATGCATCCCAGGCAAATAATGTTACCCACGCGCCCTTCAAAGTTGTTGATCGCCAAGAAACCGGCGATAACGTGGTCGTGCTGACCTTTGAACCTGCCGATAACACCCCTATGACTGAGGCGAAAGCAGGCCAGTACATTTCCATTATTACGAAGGCACGTGATGGTCTGCGCCAGCCCCGCCAATACACCCTGCTTCCGTCCGATAAAAACCAGCGTCGTATCGGAGTGAAGCTCGATCCGAACGGCGAAATGACTTCGATCATTCACGGCCTCAAGATTGGCGATGTCGTCGAGATTTCCAACCCTTACGGTGACCTCACCCTGGAGGGCTTCGGCTCTGCGGATGCACCCCTCTACCTTTTCTCAGCGGGTATCGGCGTAACCCCTATGATTAGCTTCCTCAATGAGCTGATTGAGTCCGGTTCTCAGCGTCAGGTAACCGTGGTTCACGCTGACCGTCGCCTTGATACATGGCCGCTGCGTGAGGAAATGACCGAGCTGATCGAAAAACTTCCTCACGGTAAGCTCATCTCGTTCATAGAAGACGAAGAAACTGGCGATTACCGTGGCCGTGTGGACATCGCAAAGCTGGGCGTACCTGCGGAGGCAAACGTATACCTGTGCGGTCCGCTGCCGTTCATGAAGGGCGTGCGTTCCGCTCTCGTGGATGCAGGTGTACCGGCGCAGAATATCAATTATGAGATCTTTGGACCGGATCAGTGGATGCTGCGCTCGTAAAGGCTACTTTGGTGTAGCCTGTGCTGGGGTATTTAGAGGCGGCTGGGTGAGCTGATAGTCGCCTTCTTCAAGATGCCTCTGCGCAACTCCGTCTCTCGGCGCTAGGGGCGCCTCGTTCCTCTTTTATTGCGCATCTGCATCCTGAAGAAGGCTCTTGGAGATGAAGCCGCTCAGGAGACCCATCTGACGTTGCATCGAATATCCCATACTCGTAGGGAGAGGTAAGGATATTGGGGGCTTTGAGCCCCCAATATCCTTATTTAAGTATTTTTAATAGCCAAAGGTAAACTAAAGAAGCCCCCGTCGCGGCTACACCCCACGGAACACTTCTGACCTAATCAGCCGTGGAGGGTCGTAGTTCCGAAAGGGGGTGAGACGGAATGCCGAAAAAGGTAAAAGCAAAATCGCTTTGGCGGCTGCGCGAATTATCAAAGCCCTCGCGCAACTCGTCAAAGCGATTGCTGACCTAATCGACGTCATCGGCTAAGCCGATGTGACGTTTCAGCGGGTTCCCCTAGCTTCGCGGTTTAGGGGTGCCCGCTATCTAACATTATACCTAAATATCAGTGGGTATATCCCTGTTAAAACTACAAAGCCCTCGCGCTGGCGTTCACGCCCGGCACGCCTACCGGGGCGAAGCGGCTTAAATGCGCTCGTGCCAGGGCTGTAATGCGATCGTATAACCCAGCATCAATAATGCATAGAAGAAGGGCGGATACCGATAATAATCGGCATCCGCCCAAAATAATGTGAGCTCAAAGAACTACTGGCGCACCAGAGCCAGGATCTCGTCGCGCACGCGCTCCATTGTGGGGGTATCCGGTGCTTCAAGGTTCAGACGCAGGAACGGCTCAGTATTGGAAGGCCGCAGATTTGCCCACCAGCCTTCTTCGGTGTTGGTGAAGGTGGTACCGTCGGAGTCTTCGACCTCTACAGGCGCGCCAGCGTAGTGCGCGCGTACACGGTCTACCGCAGCTGCCTTGTCCTCAATCTCGGAGTTGATCTCGCCGGATGCGACATAGGGGGAGTAGCTGGCGCTGATCTCGGAGAGCGCCTGGTTACCGCCGCCGAGGGCCGCGAGCACGTGCATCGCGGCGAGCATGCCGGTGTCTGCGTTGAAGAAGTCCTTGAAATAGTAGTGCGCGGAGTGCTCACCGCCGAAAATACCGGATTCTTCAGCCATGACTGCCTTGATGAAGGAGTGACCCACACGGGTTTTCACGGCGCGTCCACCGAGCTTTTCGACGAGCTCGGGTACGGCCTTGGACGTGATGAGGTTATAGATAATAACCGGCTGCTCATTGCCTTCCGCCTTAGCGCGCGCGATTTCACGTTCTGCCACGAGCGCGGTAATGGCGGAAGGGGTGACCGCGTTACCCTTCTCATCAATCACGAAGCAGCGGTCGGCATCGCCGTCGAAGGCAAGACCGATGTCTGCGCCGTGCTCAACAACCGCCTTCTGCAGATCGACAAGGTTGGCGGGTTCAAGCGGGTTAGCCGGGTGGTTCGGGAATGTGCCGTCAAGCTCAAAGTAGAGAGGCACGATCTCAAGTGGAAGCGTGGGCAGAAGAGCATCCCCCAAGACGGCGGGTGTGGTCTTACCGCCCATGCCGTTACCCGCATCCACAACAACCTTGAGGGGGCGAATATTGGAGAGGTCTACGAGCTTACGCAAGTACTCGGCGTAGGCTTTGAGAACGTCCTTTTCGGTGACGACGCCGGGATTCTCAACGGTAGGAATAGAGCCTTCGTCAAGGTACTTCTGAGCAAGATCACGAATATCGAAAAGACCGGTTTCGGAGGATACAGGAACCGCCCCGGCCTTAGCCATTTTCATGCCGTTGTATTCGGCGGGGTTGTGGCTTGCGGTGAAAGTAACGCCTGCCGCATTCTCAATACCGCATGCGAAGTAGAGCACATCGGTTGAAATGAGACCGATTTTTTGGACGTTTGCGCCGCGTGCGGTGGCACCTTCAGCGAATGCATCCATGAATTCGGGGGAGGAGGGGCGCATGTCACCGCCCACCAAAACGGTCTGACCAGCCAGACCGAGCACATCAACAAAAGCGGCGCCGGTTGCACGCACAGTTTCGTGGGTAATAGTTTCGCCGACGATACCGCGAACGTCGTACGCCTTAAATGAGTCTTTGAGGTTAATAGTAGTCACTCATTTATTTTAGCGGGTATATCTTCGAAATGTACCTCTATAATTGGTGGGAGTATCCAGAGAATTCCCTGAATTTTATGGGTTTTATATCACGTATACCGTAGTTTTGGTGATGTTGCGTGTAAAAGTTCCTAGAAAGGCCAAGGCAACATGGGCGAAATTTTTCCGCTGAAAAATAAGATTCAGAATTATGCGTGGGGTTCGCACGAAGTTCTGGGTCGCATGCGCGGTGTGCCCGTACCCACGGAAAAGCCGGAGGCTGAGGTTTGGGTGGGGGCGCATCCTGCGGCTCCGTCTGAGGCCACGGTCGATGGATCTGTGTCGCCGTTGAACGAGCTGGTGGCGGCGCATCCGGACCGTTTTTTGCGCCCTGACCGCGCGAGCGACTGGTTCCCGTTCCTGTTTAAGATTTTGGCTATTGATGCTCCGCTGTCGATCCAGGTTCACCCTACACCGCAGCAGGCCGTCGCCGGATTCGAGGATGAGCAGGCGCGCGGGATCCCGGCTGATGCACCGCATCGTAACTATAAAGACCGGTACTCTAAACCTGAGAACGTAATCGCCTTAACCCCCATGAAGGTACTGACGGGCGTGCGCCCGCAGGGCGAGCTGCGAGAGCTGGCTGAAGCTTTTGGCGCCGATTGGCTAAGCTCTCGCGTGCAGCTAAGCCCGAAGCAACTGCTGACCGAAATCATTCGTCTTCCGCAGGATGCTGCTGACCGCGCCATAGCGGGTTTGATAAATGCGGCGCAAAATCTGATGACACAGGATGGTATCTCTGTAACGGTGTCGGATGCCGCCGACCTGGTGAACCTGGTGGCGCAGAAGTATCCGGGTGATAAGGGGCTACTCGTCGCGTTTGTGATGAACCTGATGAATCTTGCGCCGGGGGACTCTGCTTTTACCCCGGATGGCCAGGTGCATGCATATGTTTCTGGCACGGCGATTGAGCTCATGAATCCCTCGGATAATGTGCTGCGCGCAGGTCTTACCCCAAAGCATATTGATGCGGAAGAACTTATTAAGGTGCTCGGCGAGCATCAGGATGCGCCGGTACTACAGCGCCCGGAGGCGAACGGCTTGGGCGTGGAACAATACGCCATGTGGGATGAACGCATGAGCGTGCAGCATATACGGGTGCTCGCTGACGAATCAGTTGAATACACCTTTGAAGGCACTTCTGCCGCGCTGGTGGTGGATGGTTCGGTCACGATTTCTGCGGGCGAACAGAACATAACGCTGTGCGGCACCGAGTCGGTGCTGCATGCTGGGGATTCTACTTCCGTTACCATCACGGGGGAGGGCGAACTGTATATCGCCCGGTATGTGTAGGATTCGCCCTAGAAATAATGTAGGTTTCGCTCAAAAGGTTAGATTCTTTCCTCGTATTTTGGTTATATACCCTCTGCTCACGATTAAATGAGGGATAAAATTTATACCTTCCTGTAGGATGTAAAATACATCACCAAAATACTGATCTTTCTGATATGCGCATCAGATAGACCACATCAAGAATGAATCTTCAGGAGACCTCCATGAGAACTTCCGGATACAGCTGGTTTACTGGGAAGCTGAGCGAAGACCCTCGTACCACCGATACTATCGTTCTGACTCTTCCCGGATATTTAAGTCTTCTGGCGGAGATGCGCAGGGATGTTTCTACCTTGGAAAGCATTGCGGCTGAACTTGAAGCCGTAACTGTTGTTACGTTGTATTACCAACGAGGCGGCGAAGACTTACCGGATTATCGCGCTCAGACTCTAACCTCTGGGTGGGACGCTGAGTTTATGCGAATTTTTGCGAGGTACAACAATTTTGCACGAATTTGGAACAGCCACAGTTTTAGGGTTCTGGGGTATGTGCCGGTTAAGGTTGGGGAAGGCAAAACTGAAGGACCCGAAACAGATGTATATATGCAGAAAATTACGAAACTTATCGAATTTTGCATGGGATGTGTGAACGGGCTGCGCGAGTACGATTATCCGCTTGCCGAGCTTTCTGAGAATGATCCGGAGCTTGCTGATGAAGAAATTGCAGCTAGTTTACATGCTGGGGCTAATAATAAGAATGCACCTGCGGATCCTCTCCAAGCTCGTGAACGTATAGAATCTGCCATCAAACGGATTGTCGCCATAGAATCGGAGAACCCTTCAAAACCCGATCTGTATCCCTTGAATTCAGATAAGGAAGGTTTTGAGACTCCTGAAGTAGACCAGGCATGGACCCAAGCACACGGTTCCGATATGGTGAATGCCGTGAAAAATTCTACCGATTGGTCACTCAATAATTTCCTAGTCACCTTTATTGAGGCGAAAGAACCCAGTTTGCAGGAATATCGATTCAGTCCCTACGCCGAATCACGATTATTATCCGCTGCTCTATGCTCAGTCATGGATTCGGTAGATAAAGCTGGTATGACCGAGATTGTACGTTCTGGTATGACCTATATGGTTAAATAATATAGGTATCATCGCACAATATTATATTGCTATGATTTTTAGCTTAAGCCTATTCTGCATATACCTATATTTCACCCACCAGAAATATGGGTGTATGTACATAGGAAAATATTAGTATATATTCGGAGCAAAAGAATGAATGATGAAGATTTAAGGACTGTAGAGACGTACCGTCTAGAGTTGTACATGCAAGCATGTGAAAACTTGAGTGCAGAAAACGAAGCGGTGCGCTTAAGCGGTGCCCAAACACTTGTAGGTCTCGGCGATATTTGGCATAGTGATAAAACTTTTCCTGAGGAAACTCGCCGAGAACATGTGCAGAAGATCATCGACACTTTATGCGCCTATATACGATCACCTTTCCACATTGCCACAAAAATTAAAAACAACCTTGAAAAAATTGAAGGCAGGTTTACACGACAAGATATACAGCATGAGATCGATATTCTCGCCACTGATGAGAAAGTTGAATATATAAGCGAACGTAATGTCCGTAAAAATATCCTGCTCTCTATTTATAATCGTGTTCATGTGCCCGCAACAAGTATGAGGCACTTTTGTGAACTTCATTCTAGTGGAAGGGATAATTCAGGCATTTGGTCTTCTTATACCTTTAATTTTTCAGGCTCAGTATTTTTCTATCCCATTCAATTTCGATATGCCCATTGGGGTGCTCGGGTAGATATGAGCGACTGTGTATATCTTGATGCTGTAAGGATGCAACACTCTCGATATATGACTTTTGTGGATTTTAGCCATTCTATATTTTACTGTGATGTTGACCTGAGGGGAATAAGTTATGTGCGTCGTATGAGCCGACGTGATTCTATATATCATGGCAAGGCAGACCTGAGATCTTCATACTATGGAGGGACTGCAAATCTGAGTGGATCTGTGTACTATGATAAAGCTATCTTCGCAGACTCTGAATTTCGACTTTTCTATTTCAAAACTGTGAGCTTTCGAAACTCAATTTATCACAGTAAAGTAAATTTTAGATATTGTTTTTATCATGAAGATGTAAATTTCAGTGATTCTGTTTACTGCGATGCTGTAGATTATAGGTATTCTACATATCTAAGAGAGTCAAATTTTTCTGAATCTACATATTATAAAAGAGTTAATTTTGCTCAGTCTATATACTGGTATTCATTATTTATAAATAACACATATCATGAATACGTGAATTTCAGTGGATCCATCTATGGATGGAGCGTAGATTTCCGAAATTCGTGGTATAGGAATAAACCTAAGTTCTCTTCGTTTAACTCCCGGTGGACAAAACCTTCTTTGTTTTCCTTTGAAAGATTAGGAAGGACCCAATATACAGATTTTTCGACCCGAACGGATGAACTATTAGGGGAGAGCCCTGAAGCTCCTTCAATAGAGCCTGCTCCCCAAAACTCTGTTCTACCTGTCGGATGTAGGTTCTTAACAGAGGAAGAACAAAAATACTGTCAAGATACAGTCTACGGGCCCTACTTTGACTGTAACCAGCTGCAAAAAGTCCTCGAATGGTTTGCTCCAAAGCTCAAGACTTATCGCAGGAGCAAAAAGTAAGAAGAATTGCAGAGGAACTGCCGCACCCCGAGGGACAGTTATGTCATCCTGGGAAGACCCAACCACAACCTCCGACGACGAAAGACAGCACCGATGGCACGTAAAATCTTCCTCTTAGCCGGTGCGGCGGGTGCAGGGAAGAGCACCTGGATCGCCGCGCATCCCGAACTTGCAGACCTCACGCATTCTTGGGATGCCGAGCGCCGCAAATGCGGATATATCACCTACACGCTCGATAATCAGCCCGCGCTAGCCCTATCGCAAAACACCAGTGCCGAATCGAAGGCTATCCGCCGGGTGAACGACTGCGTGGAAGAGAATATGCGGCACGGCAACACCGTATTTATCGACAATATGAACGTGCTGCTGCGCAACATGAAAACTTTCCTCGAATTTGCGCGCAAATACTGCTACACCGCATACCTCGTCGATTTTCAAGGCGAACTCACCCTCGACGAGCTGTATACGCGCAACATAGCCCGTGAATACACCAAGCGCGTACCCGAAGAGGTTATCGAGACTGCCTACAACAACCACCGCGAGCTGCGCGAGAACTGGCGTAGAACCCTCAAAAACTACCGGGATGTGGTCGCCGGGTACATCGCCCCCGACCAGGTTTTTACCGAGCTCTTTACCCCGGTGCGTGCGCTCGATAACTACCATAAAGTAGTCGTGGTCGGCGATATTCAGGGCATGGGTGGTGAACTCGAAAAACTTATTGACACTCTCTCACCCGAAACCGGGCTGAGCGATGAAAACATCTGCTGGATATTCGCCGGTGACCTCTTCGATCGCGGGCAAAACCCCGAAAAAGTCTTTGACATCCTTGAACCTGCCCTTGGTACCTTGCCTAATGTGCACCTGGTGATGGGCAACCACGAACGCTCCATTATGCACACTATTAGGGGCGTGCGCCGCTACCGTGACGCCCGCGAAACCCAGGATGCGCTCGCCGCCCACGGCGTGTACAACAGCCGAGTGATCGCCATGCTCAACACTGCCGTGAATATGATGCCCTTTACTCTTGGGCAGGAGCGTTATTTCGTGACCCACGCCGGGGTTGCACCGCAGCTCTTCGCGGATTCCCATCGCACGCTGGAAAGCGTAGGGGAGGGGTACCTCACGGGGCTGTATGCAGATGAAACGTTCTATTTGGGTTCTAATCCGTACCCGCAGGCGCGGGCGGGTAAAACCCAGTACGCAGGCTACGAAGAGACGCTCAACGACCTCAGTCGGGCCGCCGGTATCACCCAGATTTACGGTCACCGCCCGGCGGCACTCGGTTCGGAAGGATACAGTAATCTCATTCCGTTAGAAAGCAGCGTCGAATTTACCGGCGGCGAGCTGAGTGCCGTGGTGTTCAGCCGCGAGGATAGCGCATCCGGTGCACCCGAAAAAGCCGTGTGGAAGCGCGAAATCGTGAAAATTCCATCGAGCTCCCTCGTCCCCGACCCTTACGCCTCTGGGAGTAGAGCGGTGGGCGCCTCGAAAAATACCGCAAACGGTGCCGCAGAACCTCTCAACGACGGGCATCGCCTGCTAGAGGAGATGCGCGCCAACCCCAACGTGAACGTGCGCGCAACCGAACCTGCCGGCGTGCTCGCATGCAATTTCACGCGTAAAGCCTTCTACAAAGGCGCCTGGGATAAGACCACCGCCAAAGCGCGCGGGCTCTTTATCCACGCCGAAACCGGCAAAATTGTGGGGCGCGGGTACGAAAAATTCTTCAATATGGACGAGCCCGGGCATGAAAGCGAGGCACACGTTCGCAAACGCCTCGCCTACCCGGCCGTTGCACGCGCCAAAGAAAACGGATATCTAGCGATTATCACGGTCTTCGACGGCATGCTCACCGTCTACAGCAAGAGCGGAGTAACTGCCTACAGCCGCCACGCCGAAAGCATCCTGCGCGCCGCCCTCACCCAGGAAGAACGCGCCCGGCTTACTGAAGCGCTCACCTGCATGGATTCATCACTAACCGTTGAGGTGGTCGATCCGTTCCGCGACCCGCACATCGTGCCCTACGAACACGTCACGCTCTATTTGCTCGATATGATCGCAAACACCGCGCAGTTCAGGGTGAAACCGGCTCGCTTTGAAGACCTGTGGCTCTCACCGAAAGCCTTCGCGCAGCCGCGCCCCACCGAAGACTACGGCTCCGTACGTATCTCTACCGTCGAAGAAATTCCCCTCAAAGACGACGCCGATTTCACCCGCCTGCTTCAGGATGCGCGTACAAGCGACGCTGAGGGCTGGGTTATCCGCGACTCTACGGGCTATATGGTTAAAATCAAGGCGCCCGGGTACTCCGCCACGAAACGCGCCCGCGCAATTCCCGCACTGGTGGACTACCTGCGCGAGCCATCCGAACAGCGCAGGGGCACCCAGGCCGACCGTGAGAAGCTGGAACGCAACGCCGAACGCCTGGGGCTGAACCTCAGCGACTATATCGTCTCCACCATTAGCAGGCACCGCGCATGGGATTTACCGCGGTTGGCACCGCATCTGAAAGACCTGCTGCACGGCGTTAACACGCACGGACGGCTGGACTAGCCCACAAGCTGAGGCGGCGCCCGCGAGAACGTGAGCGCCGCCTCAAGCATATTGCGCGGGTCTGCATAGCTATACGTGCGTTACAATTCCTAAACAAGCATTCGTGCCAGCAAACGTGCGAATACCGGGCTTACACGAGTAAAGGAATCACCGTGAAAATTATTCTGACCGTAACCGGAATCGATCACGAAGGCATTATCGCCGCCGTCACCACCAAGCTCACGGAACGCCATGTGAATGTGCTTGACGTTTCTCAAACCATTATGGGCGAGTACTTCACCATGATTATGCACTGCTCCTTTGACGACACCGAACAGAACCTCATCGACCTACAGGAGTCTATGACAGCCGTCGAACACGCCCAAAAGGTGCAAATCCGTATTCAAGCGGAAACCATCTTCAAAGCGATGCACAGCATCTAAGGCGCGGGATAACCTTTATGATGAACGACCAAATACTCGAAACCATTCGCATGATCGAGGAAGAAAAACTCGATATCCGCACCGTCACCATGGGTATCTCGCTCCTAGACTGCGCCGACTCTGATGGCGATGTGGCACGCAGCAAAATCTACGACAAAATCACCTCCCGCGCTAAAAACCTGGTAAGCGTATGTGAAGGTATCGAAGTTGAACTGGGTATACCGATCGTAAATAAGCGCATTGCCGTAACCCCAATTTCCGTGGTAGCGGCGGCCAGCGGAGAAAGCGAATATCTTGAGTATGCTCGCACACTCGACGCCGCAGCAAAAGCCGTGGGCGTGAACTTTATCGGCGGATTCAGCGCGCTGATCGACAAAGGTGCTACCCCCTCCGATAACGTGCTCATGGATTCTATTCCCGCTGCGCTCGCTGAGACCGATGTCGTGTGTTCGTCGGTGAATATTGGTTCGTCCCGCGCCGGTATTAACATGAGCGGCGTTAAACGCATGGGCGAAATCATTCGTGAAACCGCTGACCTCACCGCAGATACCAACGGCTTCGGGTGCGCCAAACTTGTGGTCTTCGCCAACGCCGTGAGCGACAACCCCTTCATGGCGGGCGCTTTCCACGGAGTACAGGAGGCAGACACCACTATTTCGGTGGGCGTTTCCGGCCCCGGTGTGGTGCAGCGTGCCCTACAGCAAGTGCGTGGCGAGCGTTTTGATGCGTGCGCCGAGGCTATCAAACGCGCCGCTTTCAAGATTACCCGCGTGGGTCAGCTGGTCGGTCATATAGCCGCCGAACGCCTGGGTGTGTACTTCAATATTGTGGATCTTTCACTGGCGCCTACCGCTGAGATCGGCGATTCAGTAGCGCATATCCTTGAAGAAATGGGTCTGGAAACTGTGGGAACTCACGGTACCGTGGCGGCGCTTGCTCTGCTCAACGATGCGGTCAAGAAGGGCGGGCTCATGGCCTGCTCGCATGTGGGCGGGCTCTCCGGCTCGTTTATTCCGATATCCGAGGATGCTGGCATGATCGATTCTGCCGCCGCCGGGCATATTACACTCGATAAGCTGGAGGCGATGACCGCGATCTGCTCGGTCGGGCTGGATATGGTTGCGGTGCCGGGTGATACCTCTGCCGCGACGCTTGCCGCCATGATTGCCGATGAGGCTGCGATCGGTGTGATGAACCATAAGACCACCGCCGTGCGTGTGATTCCAGCCGTCGGCCTGGGCGTGGGCGATACCGTTGAGTTCGGCGGGCTGTTGGGGCGTGCCCCGATTATGCCGGTGCATACCCCATCTTCGGAGGCGTTCATCGCCCGCTGCGGCAGGATACCCTCGCCGGTGCACGGGTTTAGGAACTAGGAGCATCTGCGGCTCCGTTCTTTCCGGTGCTAAAAAGAGCCTTGGTAGTGAATAAGGCGTTAGAAATTTCGCTTTTTCACATCAAGGCTCTTGTTATGAGGGGACGGGACGCGGCTAGCTAGTGCACAAACCTGCCCATAAACCCCTCAATGAGCAGGCGTGCATTCGCATTAGTACGCAGCCTGCCGAGCACAACCTCAAGCGCCTGCACATGTTCCAGGGTCTGCGCGGCACTCGTGCGTGCGGCGAACTCGGCGAGCGCATCCCGGGCATGCTCATTCATCAGGGCAGACCCGGAGTTTAGCTGCAGGGTGAGCACATCGCGCAGCACCGTCTGAATCTCCGTCATCGACCGCAGCAGCGTATCCGATTGGATGCGCTTCGCACGCCGTTTCTGCTCGTCCTCCAGCCGCCGCACCTGCGAGCGCAGGCTGGGGGAGATGCGCGCCCCTTCGGTGATGCCCAGGATCGCCAATAGTTCGGCGCGTTCCTTCTCGTCGCGTGCCGCGGCGGCTTCTGCGGCGTCCTGTTCCGCGAGCGTGATAAGCCTGTCCGCTGCCGCATACGCCGAAGAAATAGAACGAATGTTCATGATGAGAAGCGGCAGAGTTTCGCGCCGCTGCAGGGCTGCGGGGTCGTAAGCTAGGCGGGCGGCAACCTCGGCATCACCCTGCGCGAGTGTTGCCGCGTGGCGTGCCAGCGCATCCTCAATTCCGTCGGCAGCGAGCTTGGCGGCAACCTCGGCGATAGCAGGAACCGGCAGCTGTACGGGGCGGCAGCGTGACCGAATCGTCACGAGCACATCGGTGGGGGAGGGAGCCGTCAGCAGCCAAATCGTGTGCGGCGGCGGTTCCTCGATAGCTTTCAAGAGCACGTTAGAGGTGCGCTCGGGCATGCGTTCGGTGTCTTCCATAAGGATCACGCGCCACCGCCCGACCGACGGCCTATCCTGCGCTTTCATCACAAGGTCGCGGGCATCGTCAATGCTAATGCTGACCGCCTCGGTGCGAAAATGGGTAAAGTCCGAGTGCGAACCGTTCAGCACGGTCACACAGCCCTTGCAGGTGCCGCATCCGCGATCAGCGGGATTGGGCTGTTCACACAGCAATGCCGCCGAGAAAATAAGGGCAGCTCGCCGATGCGGTGCCCCCGCCGCTCCGGTAAAAAGCCAGGCATGCGTGGGGCGTTCGGCGGATGCATCGCGGCGCAGCTGGTCAAGCGTGCCCGCGGGTAGAATCAGCTCATCCCACAAGCTCATCGGGCGTCCTCCCCGAAACCATCGAGGGTAAGATTCTCATCGGTATCACCGTTATCGCGGGCTAACTCTCGGGACTCCAAGAGCGGGCGAACAACCTCAAGCACCCGTTCGTGCACCGCATCCACACTTCCACAACCATCCACTACATAATGCGCACCGTCGGCATTCTGCCGTGCAATATCAGCGAAAGCGGTGTGCACGCGGGCTTTGAAATCAGCGCCTTCCGCCTCAATCCGATCTACGGTGCCGCGATCGCTCATGCGCTGGGACTCATCGGTGAGGGGAACATCCAGCAGAATTGTGGCGTGCGGTATCAGATCTTCGGTTGCCCAACGACTTAAATCCGTGATGGTATCTTTGCCCAGATTACGTCCAATACCCTGGTAGGCTGCGGAAGAATCGAGATAACGGTCGCTGAGTACTACCGTCCCGGCAGCGAGCGCGGGACGAATCTTCTGCGCCGCATGCGCCGCGCGGGATGCAGCAAAAATCAGCGCTTCGGCACGAGCATCGACTTTGTTGGAACCGTGTTTAAGAACGAGTTCCCGCAGAGCCTCGCCAAGGGGTGTTCCGCCCGGTTCTCGGGTAGCAATCACGGTGTAGCCTTGAGCCTCTAGAGCGGTTTGAAGCCGGGCAAGCTGGGTAGTTTTGCCCGCACCGTCACCGCCTTCGAAGACGATAAAAAGCCCGCGGCGATCGGGCGCTGAACCCGGCTGCGCGGGCGTACTCTGTGGCGTGTAGTGCAGGGAATCGTTCACCCTACTAAGGGTACCGTGCCTGCCGAACGCGATAAAGGAAGGCGAACGTTTTCACGGCGTTGCCGAGCCAGAACATGACTTTCTGCGGTGTTCGGCGTGCATGTGAGCCTTCGCTGTGCCACTCTTAAAAGCATGAGTGAAGAGAAGATGTCAGCAGAGACCTATGTGGTGAGCGGTGGTCGTCCCGCGCATGAGCATGATGCGCCGGTGAACCCACCGATTATTTTGTCCTCAACCTACCGTGGAGCCGGTACCGTTGATACCGTCTCCGATAAAGTGTATGCGCGGTTCGCCAACCCCACCTGGGAAGCTATGGAAGAGGTCGTCGCCGGGTTGGAAGGTGGCACACACGGTCTCTTATTCCCTTCAGGCATGGCAGCGATTGCCTCGATTCTGGATTTGGTACCGGTCCGGTCGGTTATTCTCATTCCTAAACATGCCTACATGGCCTCTATTACCATGAGCAAGGATTTGCAGAAACGCGGTATTGCTGAGGTCGTGCGCATCGATCTGGAAGATACCGATTCGGTGATCGCGGCCTTTGAAGATGCTGCCGCCCGCACCGGTGTAACCCCCGAAACCGTGGATTATGCTGCTCCGAAGGTACTCGCCTGGCTGGAGAGCCCCACGAACCCCATGCTTGAGGTAGCCGACCTACCTACTATTTGCGCTGCGGCGAAACGTCTGGGTGTGGTGACCGCTGTCGATAACACCTTCGCCACCCCGATTTTGCAGAAGCCTCTCTCCTTCGGTGCTGACGTGGTGGTTCACTCTGCGACCAAGTTCCTGGCAGGGCATTCGGATGTGCTTCTGGGCGTTACGGTCACCTCGAACGAGGACCTCTATCAGGCAATGCTGCACCATCGCATCACCAACGGGGCTATTCCCGGACC
The DNA here is from genome assembly GCF_001814655.1 of Rothia sp. HMSC069C01. Classification (NCBI taxonomy): domain Bacteria; kingdom Bacillati; phylum Actinomycetota; class Actinomycetes; order Micrococcales; family Micrococcaceae; genus Rothia; species Rothia sp. HMSC069C01. Next base: position 8,914 of record NZ_KV817391.1, on the reverse strand, counting down.
CGTGGAGGCGTGGCTCGGCTTACGCGGTCTGCGAACCCTGGCGCTTCGCGTGGAGCGTTCGGTGCATAACGCGCAAAGGCTGGCTGAGCGCTTGAGTGAGCATCCAGCAGTGGAAGAGGTACGGTACCCCGGTTTGCCCGGCAGTAATGGGCATGAGCTGGCTAAGAAGCAGATGCATGGTGGGTTCGGCGCGGTGCTGTGCGTGGTCTTGCGTGCCAGCGATGAACAAACGCAGCGTGTGGTAGAGGCTTTGCGCGTGTGGACTCCGGCAACGAGCCTTGGTGGTGTAGAATCCCTGATTGAACGCCGTCGTCGGCACGGGAGCGAACCCGACTCCATTCCGCCGTCGCTGCTGCGTCTATCGGTCGGCATTGAGAATGTCGATGATCTCTACCAGGATTTGGTGACCGCCATCGAGCAGGTCATCCAGTAAGGAAAATATGACTGCTCCTCAGCTTTTGTTTTACGCCACCCTGATTATTGACGGGTTGCTTGCCCTCGTGGTGGCGTGGATTTGTATTCTCGCCTTTGTGCGGTCCGTCATGGCACCCGCGAATATGTACACGTTCAACGGCAAACGCTCCAAGAATTTCTGGATGGCTATGACCGGCGGTTCCGCCGCAGTTGGTCTGCTGGGGGTGTGGAGTGCCTTGAGCTTCACGTACAATCCCAGCGCTACAAGCAGCGTGGTACTTTTCCAGCTGGTAGCCGCTACTATTTCGAGTGTTTTCCTAGCGGGAGTCTGGCCTGCCGTGGGCGGTAACCGCCGCTACTAGACGCTCGTCAAGGCGTGCAGCCCGTACCTTTCACCCGAGTATAGGGTGGCTTTGACCTTTTCGGCGCGTGGCGCATCCGTGCAGGGGTGTGCCACGCGCCGATTCTTCTTCTGCCGCGAGATGTAGGGCAAGATGGCGGTGTGGTGTTGCTGGCACAAGCATGACAAACCGCCGCCCGCATGAAAAAATAGAAGCTATGACATACAAATTAGTACTCCTGCGTCACGGCCAGTCGGAGTGGAACGAGAAGAACCTGTTCACTGGCTGGGTCGATGTTAATCTGACTGATAAAGGTCGCGCTGAGGCTCAGCGCGGCGGCGAACTGCTGAAAGAACGCGGCATCCTTCCCGATATTGTGCACACCTCACTGCAGCGCCGCGCTATTAACACCGCAAATATTGCCCTGGATGCGGCCGACCGCCTCTGGATTCCGGTCAAGCGTACCTGGCGTCTGAACGAGCGTCACTACGGCGCTCTGCAGGGTAAGAACAAGTCTGAGATCCGTGAAGAATACGGTGACGAGAAGTTCATGACTTGGCGTCGTTCCTACGATGTGCCGCCTCCGCCGCTGGACGATAGCGACCCCTACTCGCAGGCAAACGATCCCCGCTATGCGGATGTTGAGAACGCACCCCGCACCGAGTGCCTCAAGGACGTTCTCGGTCGTATGCTTCCGTATTGGGAATCCGATATTAAGCCCGACCTTGCCGACGGTAAGACTGTGCTGGTCGCGGCGCACGGTAACTCCCTGCGCTCGCTCGTGAAGCATCTGGAGAACATCTCCGATGAGGATATCGCTGGTTTGAACATTCCGACCGGCATTCCGCTGTACTATGAGCTGGACGAGAACTTTAAGCCTCTCAAGCCGGGCGAGTACCTTGACCCTGAAGCTGCGAAGGATGCTATCGCGGCTGTTGCAAACCAGGGTAAGTAATTATTTAACGCGCATGGTAGGAGAACCCATCGTTCCGGTAGTGTTGAACTGACCGGGGCGGTGGGTTCTCACCGTTTTCAGAGCACCTCGGCACCGCGGCGGTCAGGTTTTCGCTTCAAGACACACGACACCGCCCATCAGATAGGCACTTTTAGGAAGGAATAGCCCGTTGAACGCAGGTCTTATCGCTTTTTCCTCCGGCGTTCTCGGACTGGCTCTAGGTCTTTTAAGCATGGGTATTCTGAGGCGGTTCGAGCGTGAACGACATCGCACGACTGTTGCCGAACCCGCCTTGAGCGATGGCGCGGCGCAGGTGCTCGCGGTTATTGGGCGTGCCTATGTGGTGGTAGACGAGGTCGGAGGCGTCGTGCAGGCTTCGCCGGGCGCCTACGCCATGGGGCTGGTGCGTGGGCACACCGTGCTTTCGATTGAGCTTGCCGAGATGATCCGCACCGTGCGGCACCGCGGTATTTTTGTGGAAAAAGAACTTGAGATAGCCCGGGGCGAGGACGAATCCCTGGTGATCGATTTGCGTGTGGCTCCTGTGGGAAACGAATATATTCTGGTGCTTGCCGATGACCGCACCGAAATCTCGCGTGTGCAACGGGTACGCAACGATTTTGTGGCGAACGTTTCGCATGAGCTTAAAACTCCGGTAGGGGCAATTAGCCTGCTCGCAGAAGCCATTGAAGAAGCCCGCGATGACCCGGAATCTATCGACTATTTCACGAGTCGTCTGCACAAAGAAACAAAGCGTCTGACCGCGCTGGTCCGCGATATTATCGAACTTTCCCGCCTGCAGTCCGCCGATGTGATCGGCAGCGGAAAATTAGTATCAATCAACAGCTTGGTGGCGGAGGCGGTTGATCGTTCCAAACTTGCCGCCGAAGCCAAGAACATCACCATCCACACGGATGCCCACGCCGACCGTGAGGTTTATGCAGACCCCGAACTGCTTGGGATCGCGGTGCACAACCTCATTGAGAACGCGGTGCGGTATTCTCCCGAAGATACCCGCGTTGATGTCACGGTCGAAACCTCGCACGAGAACCTGTTGATTTCGGTGACAGATCAGGGCTCCGGAATCTCTGAGGAAGACCAGAAACGTATTTTTGAGCGTTTTTATCGTGTAGACCCGGCCCGTTCACGGCAAACCGGCGGTACCGGTCTGGGTCTGAGCATCGTCAAGCACGTGATGGCACAGCACGGCGGCATGGTCACCGTGGATTCGACCCTGGGGGAGGGCTCCACATTTACGCTGAGTCTGCCGCTTGCCGAGGCAGACCATTCGACCCCTGAAATCCTGGAATCCGCCGATAACTCGTGAGCTGAGCTACACTAGCTACAGGACATAAAACAGAGGTAACGATGACGAAAATTCTGCTTGTTGAGGATGAAGAGGCGCTCTATGACCCGCTGTCTTTCCTGCTCGGGCGCGAAGGTTTTACGCCCGTTGTAGTCGACAATGGTCTGGATGCGGTGCCTGCCTTTGAGAGAGAAGACCCAGACCTAGTACTCCTTGACGTGATGCTTCCCGGAATGTCCGGCATGGAGGTGTGTAAGAAAATTCGCGCATCCTCCTCGGTTCCGATCATCATGCTGACCGCTAAGGATTCCGAGATTGACAAGGTACTCGGGCTTGAATTGGGGGCTGATGACTATGTGACTAAGCCGTACTCTTCGCGGGAGCTGATGGCGCGCATCCGGGCGGTGCTGCGGAGGCAGAGCCCAGACCACGGCGATGAGCAGGATCAGAAAGCCTTGGCGGCTGGTCCGGTGCGTATGGATGTGGAGCGTCACGTCGTCACTGTGGACGGTGAGGAAGTTTCCATGCCCCTGAAAGAGTTTGAACTTTTAGAGATATTGCTTCGCAACACCGGTCGCGTGATGACGCGCGCCCAGCTGATTGAGCGGGTCTGGGGCGCGGATTATGTGGGTGATACGAAGACATTAGATGTGCACATTAAACGCCTGCGCTCTAAGATCGAGCCGAAGGCATCCTCACCGCGCTATGTGATTACGGTGCGTGGGCTGGGCTATAAATTTGAGGCGTAGAGACTCACCATATCCACACTGAAAAAGGCTCTTTATCCAACATAAAGAGCCTTTTTCTGCACCTTGAGAGGTGAATCCTTACCAGAGTTACTGTACGTTCTCGTAGACGGGTACGCTCGCCGTAGGGGCCGGCGCGGGGACTTCCTCAGATTCGTCGTATGAAGGAGTCTCTGCCGGTTCAGGAGCCGTAGGCACAGCGGTCGCCGTATTCGTGGGAACGGCAGTTGCCGATGCGCTCGGCGTTGGGGTTTTCGCAGGCGTGCTGGCGCTGGGAGTTGCCGCATGAGAAGACTGCGAGGATGCACGCGAGCTCGCCGCATTCGGCATATAGGAAGCGTACTCCTTGAGAGTTCCGTCTAAGATCGGAATATTCAGGTTTGTGGACTGATCGTTCGAAGAAACCTGAGTATTCGCCAGGGTCTCACCGGGAGTCTGCGAAATCTTCGGCACGATCACCTGAGAATCATTGCTTTCTAAACGTACCTGCTGACCCTTGGCAACCTTGACGGATTTCTCGCCGCTGGGGAACGCGAAGGTAACGGTAATATCGTGATCGCTCTTATTCAGGATAGTGCCGAGCAGACGACCATCCGCACCTTTGCCGGATGAAACCATCATGATATTGCGAAGCTCAACGCCGTTAAGATCGGCCTTAACCCCGTCGGATGCAGCATACTGCAGGGTTGTCGGCTGGGTATAGATATAACCGCAGCCGGTTGCTGATATGAGCGCGGCTGCAATAGCCACACCCGCACCGGCGCGCTTAAGAGAGTGGGAAACGGCGAACTTCACGGCGCGTCCTCCTAGATTCTGATGAGCCCTGCGACTCTGTGTGCGTGCATATAAAGCCGCCTTGCACGCGCAGTCCTTCGAGCGCACAGAAGCGACACAAGATTTGACTCTCGCACTCTAGTTTAGCAATGTGATGACAAATCGTCAGTATGAGACCTGTACATGACGCCGGTTTTATGCCCTCCTCGGGAAAACACCGTGGAACTTTGCGAGTCTCGCTCAGCGTCATAAACCTGCGCAAACATCTCAAAACCTCAGAAGCACACTATCGGGTACCCTCTTAGATGTGACTGAAAACTATCCAGAGGCTCTAGCCACGAATGCTTCCCTAATAGCTCGCACCGCCATCGTCGTGCTCGGCGCGGGTTCCGGCACCCGCCTCAAAGAAAAGATGCCTAAAGCTGCCGTCGATGTACACGGAAAAACCCTGCTGTACTGGGCACTTGAGCGCGCGCGTGCCTCGGGTATCGCGGAACGTCTCGTCGTAACGGTTCCGACTGACTGCGCGCACCGGTGCCCGCAATTACTGGCCGATGCCGCCGAATTTGATGCTCTCGTTACGGAAGGCGGCAATACCCGCACCTCATCGGTCATCGCCGCCCTCGATGCGCTCGCCGCCGAAAACCCGTCCATCGAGCGGGTGCTTATTCACGATTGCGCCCGCGCGTTTACGCCTCCCCAGGTTTTCCGCACGGTCGCCCAAGCGCTGGCAGACGGGCACCGAGCCGTTATTCCCGTCGTCCCCGTGATCGACACCATTAAAACCGTGGATGCGCACGGCACCGTCACCGGCACGCCCTCCCGTGCGCTTATGCGTGCCGTACAAACCCCGCAAGGCTTCAGGCTTGATACCCTGCGCGCCGCACACGAGCACAGTCGCACGCTTGAGGCTTCAGTCGCCGAGCAAATTACTGATGATGCAATGGCGGTCGAGGCATACGGAGAACAGGTACATACGGTGACTGGGCATACCGATGCTTTCAAGATCACGACCCCGCTCGATTTGCGCATAGCGCGCGCACTCTACCCGACTGCGCCGGAATCCGCCCGCTCCTGAAACTAAGCACACAACCGCGATGAAAGGCACCTTCATGACAGATATAACCAGCGCACAGAACAGCCCCACCCCTCAGACCCCCCTCATACCCCGCGTAGGAACCGGCGTAGACGTGCATGCCTTTGGCGAGGAAAACACCGAGCTGTGGATCGCGGGCTTGTACTGGCCGGGCGAACGCGGGCTCAGTGGGCATTCCGACGGCGATGTCGTTGCGCACGCGGCCGCCGATGCGCTCTTTGCCGCATCCGGTACCGGAGATTTGGGCAGTAACTTCGGGGTGGATCGTCCAGATATGGCGGGCGCATCCGGGGTGCGTATTCTCTCGGAGGCGGCGGCAATCGTGCGAGCGGCAGGTTTCGAGATTGGCAACATTAGTGTGCAGCTGATCGGTAACCGCCCCAAATTTTCGCCGCGCCGCGCAGAAGCCAATCGTGTTCTGAGTGAAGCAGCTGGGGCTTCGGTGACCGTTACCGCGACCACGACCGACGGTTTGGGTCTGACCGGACGCGGCGAAGGCGTTGCAGCCGTTGCCACCGCACTCCTTTACCCGGTGGAGTAGTTCCCCTGACGGAAGATTATTAAAGAGAATCCGGCGGTACCCACCGCTCGGGTGCTATACCCCGTAAACTAGTACTGTGACTATGCGTTTTTATGATTCAGCAACATCAAGCATCCGCGATTTTGAACCGGTAGTCCCCGGCGAGGCACGCATCTACTACTGCGGTGCCACTGTGCAGGGCGAACCGCATGTGGGGCACATCCGTTCCGCCCTGGTCTTCGACCAGCTTGCGCGGTGGATGTGCTACCGCGGGCTCAAAGTCACCACCGTGCGCAATGTTACGGATATTGACGATAAAATTCTGGCGAAGTCCGTTGAATCTGCACAGCCCACCTACACTGGGGAACACCCCAACGAGCAGTGGTGGGCGCTCGCATACCGGTACGAGAAAGTTTTTGCGCGCGCATATGCGACGTTGGGTATTGACCCGCCAACCTATGAGCCGCGCGCGACCGGTCACATCCCAGAGATGTTTGAACTTATTCAGCGTCTTATCGACCGCGGGCACGCATACCCGGCGCTTGATGATTCTGGGGATGTCTACTTCGATGTGCGTTCTTGGGAACAGTATGGCGCGCTCACCCGCCAGAGTGTAGACGATATGCAGGATTCCGCCGACGCGGACCCGCGCGGCAAGCGTGATCCTCGCGATTTTGCCTTGTGGAAGGGGTATAAGGAAGGCGAACCGCTGACCGCTGCGTGGGATTCGCCGTGGGGTCGCGGTCGTCCCGGCTGGCATCTGGAATGCTCTGCGATGGCGGGTAAATATCTGGGGAAGCGGTTCGATATTCACGGCGGCGGGCTGGATCTGCGTTTTCCGCATCACGAGAATGAACTGGCGCAGTCCACGGCTGCGGGCGATGATTTCGCTAACTTCTGGATGCACAACGGTATGGTCACCTACGAGGGCGAGAAAATGTCGAAGTCAATCGGCAACACCATTTCTCCCGTGCAAATGCTGCAGCAGGCTCGTCCGCTGGTCGTGCGCTATTATTTGGGTTCGGCACATTATCGTTCGGTGCTGGATTACCGTCCCACTTCATTAGAAGAAGCACGGGTTGCTATCGAGCGTGTGGAGGCATTCCTTGCCGCCACCTTGGAGCTTATGGTCCCGAATCCGCAGGATCGTCGCGTACCGCAGGAGTTTGCGGATGCGCTCAATGACGATATGAATATTCCGCGCGCGCTCGCGGTGCTGCACGAGCAGACCCGCGCCGGTAACGCTGCGCTTGCCGCTGGTGCTGATGCCTCCGAATGCGCAAACGCCGTGTGGGCTATGGCGAATGTGCTGGGGCTGACTTCGCTCATGAATCTTGACGGTTCGGGGGCTTCCGGCGCGGAACATCAGGCATTAGATGCGCTCATTCACACTATTTTGGAACAGCGCGCGAGTGCCCGCGCCGAGAAGGATTGGGCGACCGCCGATAGGATGCGCGATGTGCTTGCCGCCGCAGGCATTACGGTCAAGGATGGCGCGCAGGGCTCTACGTGGAGCCTTAACGCATAACAGATTCCCCCGAAACTCGCCCCGAAAGCGGGCATGACAGACGTTGAACTAAAGGATACAGATATGGCTAAGGCAGGTTCGCGCCCCGGCGCTACCACGAAGAAAAAGGGTGCAACGAAGGGCACCGGCGGCCACGGTCGGCGTGCGCTGGAAGGTAAAGGGCCCACCCCGAAGGCTGAGGACCGCGTTTATCACAAGGCGTATAAGATGAAGCGCGCAGCGGAGCGCCGGGTGGCTACCAGTACGAACCGTAAGTTCCAGACTCGTCTGGGCGGCAAGCGCGTGAGCGATGAACTTGTTACTGGCCGCAACGCGGTTCTGGAGGCGCTTCGCACCAATATTCCAGCGAAGCACCTATACGTGATGAGCCGTATTGAGGTTGATGACCGCGTGCGCGACATTATGACGACGGCGAATAAGAAAAACCTGCCCATGCTGGAGATTCCCCGCAGCGAGCTGGATCGCCTGACGGATGGTGCTGTGCATCAGGGGATCGCAATGCAGATTCCGCCTTACCAGTACCCGGATGCTACCGATTTGGTACTGGACGTTATGGAGCGCTGGCATGCCGGTAAACTCAAGTCACCCCCGCTTTTCGTGGCTTTGGATGGTATTACCGATCCTCGAAATTTGGGTGCAATTATTCGCAGCGTTTCGGCATTTAGCGGCGATGGGGTCATTATTCCTGAGCGTCGCTCTGCTGCGGTGACTGCAGGCGCCTGGAAAACGAGTGCGGGTGCGGCGGCGCGTATTCCGGTGGCGATGGCAACGAACCTGACGCGCGTGCTGCAGCAGGCAAAAGAGCAGGGTATTTTTGTGATTGGTCTGGACGGTGGGGGAGACATAGATCTGCCGAATCTACAGCTCGCTTCTGAGCCTCTGTGCGTGGTGGTTGGTTCCGAGGGTAAGGGCCTTTCGCGTTTGGTGACGGAGACCTGCGATCAGATCGTATCGATTCCTATTGATTCGGCTATGGAATCTCTTAACGCCGCAATGGCAGTGGGTATTACCCTTTATGATGTATCGCGCCATCGCGCCGAGTCTCACTAATGCTCTTATCCGATGCGCGTGTTGAGAGCCTGACGTTCAGGTTCCACACGCGCTCGTGTATTTAAGATGCAATAGGGTTGCAGCGGCAGAGCCCGAATACATACCGTGCTTGACGGCTTGTTTTGCTAGTGGTGTAAAACACTCACTCGATGGGTTGCGGTGGTGGGTGTGGGTGTGTATAGTT
>NZ_KV817390.1:0-1429 GCF_001814655.1 Rothia sp. HMSC069C01 | reverse complement strand
GGAACAACCCTGTAGGACTGATGGATCCGTGGGGTCTGAAGCCGATGTCGCCGGATGAGTTCCAGAAATACTCTAGGGATAAATTCTGGAAAGATTTTCGGGATTATGTTGCTGCTGGTGCCATGCTCGTTGTGGGTCTTGCTCTGACGGCTGCTGCTGTGGCGACGGGACCGTTGGGTATGGTGCTGCTGGGCGCTGCATCGGGTGCTCTGATGAGCGGCGGCATGTCGGTGATTACCCAGAAGATGGAAGGTAAGGATGTTGATTGGGGTGTTGTTGGTCGAGATGCTCTGATTGGCGGTCTTGCCGGTGGTGCCGGTGGTGTAGTCGGCGGTATTTTTGCGAAGGGCGCTACTGTGGCAAAGGGCCTAGCAACGGCAGAGAAAGCGGGTAAAATCTCTCGTGTTGTACAAATGGGTGTGAAAGCATCGGATAAAATCAACGCTGGTATTGCCCGTATAGGAAACACCAAGCTTGTCTCTGCGTTCAGGAATAGTAAGTTTATTAATGGGGCGAGTAATTGGGTTGGTAACAAACTCTACGGTAAAACCTTCGAAGGCGGCGTTGATGAACTTGGTGCTAAGGTAATAGGCAGCGGGCTCCAAGAAGGCGTAAAAGATGGTACATCTTCTTCGGTGAAATATGCCGCAACAACTGATAATTGGAATGGTACAGACCAACTATCGGCTTTTGGCATGGGATTTACTGGTGGTTTTGTATTTGGTGCAGTTGGTGGTGGTGCGAACCAAGGGATGACTGCTTCATCAGATTTAGCAAAAGAAACAGGAAAAACAGTCAGCAAATTAAATAACCCCTGGACTCGTAATTACGCTAATGACTGGATTACTAGTAATGGTGCTGATGCCATATCTATCGGTTTAGACCAAAAGATGAGTCCGGAAGAGAAGGCCCAGAAGATGGTTCAGAAGGTTGGGGTGAACACAGCCAAGTCTGCTTTTACTGCCGGGGCTAAAACATATGGAGGGAAGATTAAAGATGCTCGGGAAAATGCGTCAACACCAAGTGGTGATCTTCAAACTGGGTCGGCAGGAACGGTAGTCTCTGATGAGTGACGGACTAATCTATGGAATCATCTGCGTCACGTTTGTAGCAACAACATTCTGGCTCTCAGCCGTGTTTGAAGGACGTCGGCGTGAGCGTGAGCAGAAAATCCAGCAGATAGTAGAAGAAGCCTCTGACCCTCGGGCTGTGGTGCGGGTGTTGGCGTCGGTGCGGTTACAAGCGTCGTGGTTCATGAAAATGCTCTTATGGGTAGCGCTTATTATGCTGGCGCTTCTTCTGTACGCCACGATCCAGCTAAGAATCAGCGGGGTACCTCTAGACACGGGAGACTGGGTTAGCGCAGGGCTACTTATAGTCTTTACTCCTGGTGCTGTGTGGGGTTTGTGGGTGTGCAGGGTCTCGTACC
>NZ_KV817389.1:0-55121 GCF_001814655.1 Rothia sp. HMSC069C01 | reverse complement strand
AGTAGACCCCGCGAAAGTCGGTCTCGTATTCGCATTAATCGGCCTCATTTCGCTTATCGGGGCTCTCTTCGATAAAAACTCCGATAGCTCACGAGCGCACGAGACTATACGTGACACCAATAGGTCAAAGGAGGATTAAGAAAAGACAAACCGGTGGAGCACTCTCAGAATCGATGAAGCCTCTGTCATGCACCTCGGAGTCATAGATACCCTACTCTAGGTCGCCATGCCGATGCCCTAGCTTCTCGTCGTCCAAGCCCTCAGGAGCTATTCCAATGCTGGGATACGCAACAGTGGAAAATTGCTGACATCGAATTAGAAAAGGACATCCCCGGAGAAAACAACCCAAACAAGCAATACCGACAGACACAGGCAACAGGACGACAGGGCAGAGCAAGCAGGCCATCGATAGCCTGCACCACACAAGCGAGACCCCGACGCCGCGGGGTCTCACGCTCTACCCGGCAAGGGCACCTTAAAAATTGTTTGGCTGGGGTCTTCGGCTTGCGCTGGGTTCGGCTTGGACTCTACCGCTGCGGATGCACTCGCCGCAGGCTCTATGCATGCCGTAGTGCCGTCTTCGCGCGCCGGGTCTAAGGAAAGCTAAGTTATGAGGTTTTAGCCGCTCTTTCAATAATTTGATAACCCATTTTCTGGCGATAATTTTTGATGGCGGCGAATCCTCTACGCATGCTGCAAAATATTCACAAGGTTCCCCAGAGGATCGCGAACGAAAAACCTCCGCACTCCCCAGGGTTCTTCAGCAACGCCATATTCAAGCGCAATACCTGCCGCATGAATGCGAGCGAGGATTTCATCAAGATTATCTACTTCAATCGATAAATCAGGAACCGGTGTACCTGAACCCCCTTCACTGGCTATGCTGACTTGCACAGTCATAGTTTCCGCATTGCCGTAAGTCTGTATCCATCCATGGTCCATGAGTAATTCCAGACCTAGAATATCTTGATAAAAAGTAGCGGCAGACTCGGGTTTATCAGCGGCAAGGTTAGTAACGATACGCCTAACAGTCATAAGCAGCCCTTCCATGAGTGTTTTACCCTGGCAAAATCTTCCTGAAGCCTATCAAAGATGCACGCTGATGGGGTGAAGGCAGGTTTTCTGGGACTCACAGACCCTATGGATAAGCCTTCTTATTTTTATAGCTTGAGAAGCTCTTCCTCGTTTGTGACCACCATGGCATATGTAAATTGATGCTTCGACAGGATAGCCTTCATGTCGGGGAGTTCTTTTTCTTTAATCAGCTTATTCTCGTGAAGGCTGTATATGCGCAGAGTATCCTTATTGTCCGTTGAGTTTATGTTGTAGAGATATTTATCGGACCAATAAAAGAGACCCTGATCTTTCGACCTCTTATAGTCTTTAAGGGTGAAATGGCGGGTATTTTTCCCGGTTTCTACATCTGTAGAAATAATAGTCCCATCGCCCGACTGCCACCATATTTCGCGACCGATTGCACGGTAACGCCCCTGCTTCGACTCCCACATATCACGGTTTACGCGCACTGCATGGTCGCCGCTTATAGGAACTTCATGTGCCTGACCGGTATCTGTATCAAATACCTCAAGAGCCGATCCCGTAACATCTTCTGAACTGCTCCTCTGCGGGTCGCTGCCGGGAGGGTAGGTATCCCTTATGATAACGACTTTATTCCCAACACACGTGATGCCATCGATTCCTTCATTGGGAAGAGAAAACGCATGCTCGGTTACAGGATCATCGGAAAAGTTAGGGTATAGGCGAATCAGTTTAGTCGGTTCGTTTTTATCTTTTGAATCACCTTGATTCTCTTGCTGCCCAAGAGAATTGTGTGATTCATTATTGACAGTCCATACACTGCCATTAGCGCACCGTGCAGGGTTCTTAATACTACGGTTCGAGGTGTGAACTTCGGTATTCTGCCCATCATGGGTGACTATTTTATAAATATAGGAGGTTTTATCTTCGGTATAGCCAATATTTTTGACCGCTACAAACCCACCATTATCCAGTCCCCATACCTCCTCGTTATAAACAGACTCGTAGCTCCTGTCATAACCTTGCAGTGAGTCTCCTAAAATATAATCCTTCTTTTTATCCCCGAAATATAGCTTGTTGTTATAGTAGTCAATTTCTGAGGTCTGAGATCCTTCGTTTGATAGCTTAGTCCACGAGTTGGTGTGCGGATCGTAGAAGCCCACACCCCCTCCAGGGTTCTTGCTTTCCCGGTAGTCACCAGCAACAGAGACCGCTAGGGCGCTATTCTTCAACGACTCTTCCGGACTCTTAGACTCTTGTGCCTTCGGTGTGCCACACGTCGTAAGACATAACGCGAGCAACACCCCAAGGGCGGCAAATTTTGTACCCGGATAAGGTGCCTTCATAAAAACCACCTGCGCTTATTCATAAACATACAAGAATCTAATAAAAGGTTTTACATCTATTTGACCCACAATAACATCACGAATATGCTGCGTAAACCCTACTATATATCTTTATAAACAGTCGGTAAATGAACATATTTTATGCACAACAATGAATATAAATGATGCATAAATTGCTTGTTCTCTATAAATTTGAACAGTATAATGTTTTAGTGAGCGTATTCTCTCAACATGTCATAACCCCTAGTCGGCAACCTATGAGAGGAGCGAACATGGCGCAGAATGATCACCAAGATAAACATCCAAAACGTAAAGAAATTCCGTCTTCGCTCTGGGTCTTTGCCCTAGCAACTTTCGTTTTAGCGCTACCCCGTATTGGTGACGGTCGTATATTACCGCTCGATCTCACGACTTCTTTTATACTCGGCGCGGTTCTTATCGTCTGCGGGTTCTGGATGATGTACCGCGAACACAAGAAATCTTCCGCGCAGAAAAAGTAAGCCCCACGACCACTAATTTTTCTACGAAAAGACACAAACCTATGACTACTCTCTACGCCAAGTCAAAGATGGTTAACCCCGAATACCGGTACAACATCCTCAACACTGATTTCAAACCAGTCTATGAAACCGATGGCAGGCTTCGACTCGGTGGGAAAAGCGTCGTCTTCACCAAGGCAGATACCGAAGAAAAAGTCATCACGGTCAGCCGTGTCCCAGACACCAAACACCACTACACCGCAGACTTTGCCGACGGAAGCAGCGCCTCCCTAGAAAGGCTAGAGTGGAAACCATTCCACCCGAGCATCAGCATTAAAACAGCCGATGCAGAATTCCTCCTGGAAGGAAGCATCGGTTCCGGCAAATTCACGATAACCCAGGAAGATAAGATCATCGCCAAAATTACTCGCCCGGGTTTTGTTCTGAAATACAACTACGCCCTCGAAATTCTCGATGATAATCTCCAAGAGCTTATTCTGGCCGCTTTCATGGTGCTCTCCCACTACATCGGCGGCAGGCGTGGCTTTGTAGTAGCCACAGGATAGTCCTTCCCCTTATTCGCCTCATATATGAACCTCCAGATTTTATGCACGCTCCCAGAAGTCTTATGGATACCACCAAGATCACACATTACATTCGTCAGCACGCAGAAGATAAGCCGACGCTTGCCAACATCGCTAAAGCCTGCGGTTACAGCCCGTACCATCTCTCACGCCGTTTTAGACAAGTGAGGGGCTACACCATTAAGCAATATGTTGAGGCGTTGAAGATTCAGTGCAGTATTGAGAGGCTTCTGGATCGTTCCTCGCCCGTTAGTACCGTAACAGCTAGCGCTATTACTGCCGGGTACAGTAGCTTAACGTCCTTCTCCCGCACCTTCAAACAGCATACGGGTAGCTCACCTCGCGAATATCTACGGGAGTCTCTCAATGCTCAAAACTTACTCTCAGGGCTACGTGGTTATAATGCCCAGTTTGTGCACCGTCAAAGCACCGTTACAACACCGCATCGGCTGACGGTGTGCGCAGTGTATCCGCCAGGCTACCGCAGTGATATTACGTTTATGGGGCTGTTTCCTACCGCGATTCCTAAAGGAGAGCCGGTTATTGGGGTGGCGGCGGTTGGTTCTGTGGAACATACCTTCACAAATATTCCGTCTGGAACCTACTACCTGCTGGCGTGCGAGGTGCGTTTCGGGGCGCACCCGCTGAAGGCGCTTAGTCAGAATTACCGAGCTAAAGCAGACTTTCCTATAACATTTGATGCGGCGACAACACCTGACCCAGTTCATCTGACAATGCGCATGCCTCTGCCCGAAGACCCGCCTATCACCATGAATTTTCCGGCGTTGCTGGCACGTTACCTGCCGTCACCCCGCAAGAGTCAATAAGTGCGCAATTGAAGATAAGCAAAGATAGTGTGGCTTTGCTACCGTGAAATTATTGTCCCCATCATCCGAAATCAGGAGAATTTCACATGGCACAGATGAATGTTTATCTTTCAAACCACCACGGAACCACCCGTGAAGCTTTCGACTTCTATGAGAAGCTTTTCGGGGCGCAGCGAGATGGCCTTATCCGCTACCGGGACATGGCAGACGCGCTCAAGAGCGCTGGGATGTATAAGGAAGAATGGGGTGAGAAGATCGCTTACACCGCCTTAAAGTTTAATAACATGACTCTCATGGGCTCGGATGTTATGCATGAGGAAGCACCCGAAGGCGCACCAGCAAGTTTTCTGGTCTATCCGGCTGATTCTGTGCCCGATGCGGATCGCGTTTTTGCAGCGCTGTCAGAGGGCGGAACCGTACTTTACCCGCTTGAGAAGCGGGTGTGGGGAGCATACGACGGGCGCTGCATCGACCGGTTCGGCACCGCCTGGGAAGTCATGTACTAGGAAATGGCGTAGAAGCGAGAAGTGAAAGCGATGGTTTTCAGTTGCTGAGGGACGTTATGCCGAGTGCGCGAGGATACAATAACGTTCCGAAGCTGGCGAGGTTAACGACCCAGAGGAACCCTGTTCCCGCTGGAAACCATCGCTCCCGAAGTTGTTATGCCGGTTGCCAAACATTGCAGAACGCCCGCGTGCACCGCGCATCCATCAGGGTCGTGAGCTACGAGGTGAACATTCCCAAACCGAAGCCGTGGCGAGAAACCTTCGTGGGGGGCCACTGCGCCCAAATGTACCCCGCCTGGCTGCTTTGCTCCTCCTGAGAATAAAGCTCCCGGTAACGGCCCTCAACCATCATCAGGTCATCGTGGCGTCCGCTCTGAATAATGCGCCCATCCTCCATGACCACGATATTCTCGGCGTTGCGCACCGTTGAAAGCCTATGCGCCACCACGACCTTCGTGCACTGATACTGGGCAATCAGCTCCGTCACCTGCCGCTCGGTCGCGGTATCAAGCGCGCTGGTAGCCTCATCCAACACCAAAATGCGCGGGTACCGCAGCAGAGCCGTAACAATCGCGATGCGCTGGCGCTGACCGCCCGAGAAGTTCTCGCCGCCGCTCGCCATGATCGTGTCGAAGCCCATCGGCAAATCCTTCACAAAATCCAGGATGCCCATCGCAAGAATACTCTCCTCGATTTCTTCACGGCTGCGCCCGTCATCCAGACCCGCTGTGAGGTTATCGTAGAGACTTCCCGACCTGGTTTGCAGCTGCTGCGGCACATACCCAATATGGGAACGCAGCTCGTCCAAAGAATAATCTTTAACATCGATTCCGCCCACACGAATCGTGCCAGAAACCGGGCTGTACAACGAACACAACAGCTTAGCCAAGGTACTCTTACCCGAACCTGACGAACCCACGAGAGCAACATCGTGGCCCTCCGGCACGCGCAGCGAGATATCCGTCAGCACAGGTTTATTACCGCCCGGATACGTAAAATTCACGTTCTCAAGGTCAAGGTCACCGTCAGCAATATCGGTGACTGATCCCGTGCTCTTCTCCGGTTCATAGCGCTGAATATCCACGATACGCGCAACCGCGCGGTCCACCGCGATAATGCTCATAATGCCGAACATCGTCGAAGCGACCGACGAAAACAGCAGCGCAGATATACCCTCGGTCGCAATAGCCTGACCGAGCGTGAGCGTTCCATCATTCACCAACGGTATCGACGCCAACAGCAGAATCAGAGGACCGCCCAACTGCACCACGGATGCGGCAGACCCGAGCACACCCTGCTGCAGCACCATGCGGCGGCGCATCGACGCCAGCGACTGCATATAGGCTTCGCGCCAGGTGTTATAGGTGGGCGTTGAGGAACCCGTCATCTTCATGGCTGCAATGGTGTTAATAGCGTCAAGCTCAACCACCTGCGCTTCGGAGGCGTGCGCATACTCGGCGTCGAGCGCCTGGGAGGTGGGGCGCGCCGTAACGAACCAGATCAGCATCAGCACGGCAAGAACCACGAAGGTGATTATCAAAACCTGGCTTGATTGCTGGGCGATAAAGATGAGAATCACGATCATCGTGCCGATGTTGATCACGAACTCGGTCAGGCTTGTCGACAGGAAGTTGCGCAGCGTGTTCACGCTTGAGAGACGGTAGAGAATATCGCCCGGAGAACGCAGCGCGAAATAGGTCAGCGGCAGCCTCAGCAGCCTGTCGAACATATTGCCCAAGAGCTTATATCCGATGGACGAGACGATACTCGCCAACGTTGCGGCACGCGCAATGGAAACCAGGTAGTAGCCAATAACACCGACTACCACACCGACCGTTGTTTCCACGACGGTGTTTTGTTCGTTATTAAGCTGCGCATCCACAACCCTTTGAATGACCATAGGCACAGCAAAGGTAACGCTGTAGGTGATGATGAGAAGCAGCAGGAACAGCGCGTACTGGCCGAACATTTTCTTCGTGAAGAAGGTGCCCAGCTGCCAATCTTGAAAGACACTGCGGGATTTCTTCTTGAAATCGCTCCGCGGGGACGGCACCAGAATGCTGCCGGAAAAAGACTCTTCAGCCTCCTGAAGATCCATAACCCGCATTCCCGTGGAGGGATCCATAATATGCACGCGATCCTTGCGGATGCGCACCAAAACCACGTAGTGGGAATTGTTCCAGTGCAGAATGACCGGTTTGCCAATATCCCGAAGGTGTTCGAGAGAGGGCGCCCTGAAGGCCTTGACCTCCATACCCTCCTCAACGAGAAGGTCGCGCACTTGGCGCATCGAGAGACCTTCACGACCGGGTTCGGCAATCAGGCGAAGGTCTGAAATAGTCTGATAGCGCCCGTAGTGCTGCAGGACGGACGCCCCCACGCCCAGCCCGCATTCGGTCTTCGCCGCCTGAAGAACAGCAGGAAAACCCATACTATCGAACCTCGAACGGCTCGGGGATAAGAGGGCTGTACGGGCGAGTATTGTCTGCCCGGCGAACCAGCCAGGACAGCACGCCGGAGGTGCCGACCATGAACGAGGGAGTCAGCGAGTAGCGCACGGATTTATCGTCGAGGACTGCCCGAATATCCGATGCGCTGTAACCGTTCTTGATGGCATCCCGGATAGCCTCTGCACACGGCACGTCGGGGATTCGGTCGGCTATCCAGGCGAGCACATCCAGGGTGCCGAAGTCGCCGTGGCATAGGGTGAGGTTGCTTCGGGTGCCGGTGCGGAACGCATGCTGTACCGCGCGGTCGAGGTCGGCGCGGCTGGCGAGTTCGGGCATCCACAGATGCAGTGCCGCGAACGCGAGGGCGATGCCCGCGCTGCCGGAACACCAAGTGCCGCTGGCATGCTCTTCGCCGCTGTCATGTTCGGTGAGCTGGGCTCGCCATTCGTCCCCGGTGTTGAAGTCGTTGAGGCGGCGCAGAAGAATTTCGACGGCTTCGCGGGCTCGCTCGGGTGAGGGCATATGGCGGTTCCACCGGGCGAGCGCGAAGATTGATCCGCTGATTCCGTAGGCGAATCCGCTGCGGTGCCACCAGTTTTCTTCTGCCATACCGGCGATAATGTCTTGGGCGTGCCTGTCTAATACCGCCAATAGAGCCGCGCGGTCGGTGGCGAGGTTATAACCCAAGAGCAGGGCGGCAGCCCCTACCTGGTGATCCAGGTACCCGGGCATAGGATGCTCAACCTGCGCTAGGCGCGCGGCGGTGCGGTCGCCAACCTTGACGGCTGCCTCAGCAAAACGGGTATCCTGAAGGTTTTCTGCGGCAGCGGCGAGCACGAAGGCGATGCCTGTTTCGCCGCAGGATATGCCGTCGCAGGTTTCGGGGGGAATGCTGAAAAGCCTGTCAGCGAAGACGTCTTGCGCGATGGGGTCTAGTACCCGACGGGCCGTCTGCGTGTATTCCGGTTTTTCGAGCATCCGCGCGGCCTGGGTGAGGGCGAGTGCTACCCCGGTTGAGCCGGTGTAGAGGTCTATGCCGAGGACTTCGGTGTTCCACAGGCTAAGGTGCTGCTGCCACAGGCCGGGGGTGGGTGCCAGCCAGGTCCAGGCGTCTTCCTCTCTGCCGCCCGGGTGGTTCGTCGCCGTTAGGTGGTCGGCAATAGCCTCGCAGAGTTCTCGTTCATGCTGCACGCTCTGCCTGTTTGACAGTAGCTCTGCCGATGCGTCCGCGAGTATGCGATCCGGCGGGTAGGGTGATACGAAGGCTGACCAGATCTGCTGCATCTGCTCTTCAAGGTCGTCTTCACCGAGAGCGGCAATATGCTCCAGGGTTTCATCGAGGGCGCTGCTGTCGATGGTCAGTCCTACGGCGTGCCCGTCGAAAGATATGATCTCGGAGCCATCTGTGCGATGCATGAAAAAGGGAATGTCGAACCGCCAGAGGGCTTCTACTTCGGCCCCGATCATCTCAAGGGGGCGGTTATTGCTCAGTGTTGCGGCACGCAGCGCGATCGTGGCGAAGACTTTTTCGGAGGCCAGCGCTTCGGGGCTGCTGAGCATTTTGAGGATTCGGGTGTAGTACCTGGTGGATTGCAGCAGGGCACGCAGCTTCAGCCCGGAGCAATTCGTGCGGACCACCTCGGTCATGATTTCGCGGTGCTCGCAAACCCACCGGTACATCTGCGTGAATCCGCGTTCAAAGGCGCGGGCGCGGGCTGCCTCAGAAATACGCCGCTCCTCCGGGGTGCTGGCGTTAGCTTCTTCGGCGCGATCTGTGTCTTCCGTGGTTGGGTTCTCTGAGGCGGGTTCACGGTTGATGCGTGCCACAGCATCGTCACGGAAGGGATTTGCGACGGTTACCTCGTGGAAAGGGTTCGTCCCCTGTTCGCCGTGCAGGAATCCTACGTCGCGGAACCCTAGTGAAATATCGCGGCGTGTGCGGCGGGTAGGCAAGAACGCGCTGCATGCGATTCCGCGCAGCCAGCGCAGGTAAACGCTGCCTTCGGGAGGACTCTGAATATCCTCCGTCAGAATATGCACGGGGTGGAGAATCGTTTCAAGGTCAATCGGAACGGGTTCTGTGCGCAGGGGTATCAAATTCTTGGCGTGCAGGTCTTTAGCCTGCAGGGTGTAGAGCAAAGCCGCCAGCCGCCCGCAGGCTCCAAGGAAATCTTCAGCATAAAAGTCTGCGTCTTCACGTTTAATAAACTCCATGAAACCATAGCCGTCACCCCGAATCACGCGGGCAGCACGCATCGAAGGCGCCCCCTGCGCGGCAAGGTCTTGAACGATTTTCCAGAAGACCCATTCGCCTTCAACATTGCGGGATTTGTAGACCACCACGCCCTGGGTAAATTCGAGAAGGCAACCGGCGCGTCCGCCGCCGTAACGAGTTCTGGGCAGGTCAAAGGATTCGAGTTTGAGGGGTTCGTCATCATTGACGTTAAGAAGCTCGCGAATATCATCTTCACGAGCGCTCACCCGCTCAAAAATCTCGGCAATCATCGCATGAAACTGCTCAATAGTCCTGCCGTGAACACCGGGCAGAAGCGGGTAGCTTGCATAAAAGTCGTCACTAAATTCTTCGCCCCAACGTCGGCAGTAGTCTTCATATCGTTCTTCGGGGGTGTCGCCGTGCAGAAGACCCTGCGAAGAGATCTTTTTAATGTGCGCAACCAGCGGTCTGAGGTAGAAATTAGTCAAACGCGCGGTCAGGTTCTCCACAAACTGGCCAGCTAGGAGGGGAAGCCGCGACGGTGCGGCGTAGCCCGATGCGGCAACAGCACGTTCAACATTGTCACGCTCACCCTCGGCAAGCTGGGCGATGAGCGCGTGAAACATGGAGGGCTCGGCCGTCGGCCCCAGTGCTTTGAGCACCGGAGCCGACAACCGTACGATAGACTCGGAGTCGGGAGTATTGGATGCGGTACCCAAACGTTCTAACAACGAAGTGCTAGATACATACGTTTCTAGGCGTCGGAATTGCTCATCATCCAGTTCAGGAAGAAGTTCCCTGATTAACACCTGGTATCTCCTTATCTATCGTATTTACTTATTCCCCGGACTTAGGAAGAGCTGCCGCCCCAGAAGCCAAAGCCGAAGTTGTAGTTGCCGCAGCCGTTACCGCAGTAGTTGCCGCCGCCGCCGTTGCCACCGCCGGTGGAGCCGCCACCGGAGAAGCCGCCGCCGCCGTGACCGCTGCCGTTAACCTGGTCCAGGTCGAGGTCCGAGATCTCTTCCAGGAGCGTGATATCCTTAGCCATGGTTATCCTCCTTAAATATTCCTGATCCGTTCAGGAATAGTATTATCGGTGTTTAG
The DNA here is from genome assembly GCF_001814655.1 of Rothia sp. HMSC069C01. NCBI lineage: Bacteria > Bacillati > Actinomycetota > Actinomycetes > Micrococcales > Micrococcaceae > Rothia > Rothia sp. HMSC069C01. Next base: position 44,572 of record NZ_KV817389.1, on the reverse strand, counting down.
TTTGATGCTGAAGACATCAAACTATTCTCTGACTGGGTTCCAGGTGTTTGCTTTTCCACAGTATTCGCCTGGAACCCACCACCCTTCCTTACGGCGAGCTAACGCCTCAAGGAAAGGAAGTTTGTAAAATTTGTTACTTATTTCTATAGCACTGTAAACATAGCTATTAGACACAGACTGCCAGAGCTATGTCACCTAAATTATGTGGGGATGCCGCGTGTGCTACAGATGCCAAGCAACAAAAGCCTCACATCTCCATTGACTATGAACTTTCGTCGCAGGCTACGACATATTAGGGGTGGTGAGATATATCTTCTATTCTCATCATGCGGCAATGTCATGGAACAAAGATCCTTATCAGAGTCGGTTTTCTCTCTATTGAAATCGGTGACTCTACAGTAACAACTTGATAAACGTGTTTCAAGATGTACTCTAGGGGTCAAAAATTTATTGTGCACTCTTTAAAATGGTAAATAATATTGATGTCAAGCATTTTAAACGTAATTCAAAACAATAATCATTACGAGTTTGGGCTGTAATTTCAAGGGTTTAGGTTTATTTACTCAGAAAATAAAGCGCCTGGAAAGTATTTTATTATTTAAAGTAACTTTTGTTTTTTTATTAGAAAAATAATTTTGAAAAAGTTTTTGTAACGGTTTGGTATCATTTTTAAGATAACAAAATCATTAAAAATTCCCGAGAAATCTGAGTATTGTTGCTTAGAAATTTAAACTTTATAGGTGAAATATTATGCGGTTTGTGGAGAATTTGCCGCGTTGGTTTTTGAAGAATCACCAAAAAAATTTGGATGCTGTCGCCCAGGCAGCACACCTGCATGACAGCATCCACGTTTTTCGGTTGCTCTACGGCTCAGGTTATTTACTCGTGCGAGCCGCTGCGCATATCCATAACGACTTTCCCAAACCGCGGTTCTGCACCGAAGCTACGCCGCAGGAATTCCTCTGCTTGATCCGGGGAATACACCGAATCTATCACTGGATGGAACTTTCCCGCCGCTACAGCCTCTAAAGCCGCTTCAAGGTCGTTCATCACGGCTAGGGTTTTCATGCATACTCCTCACGGCTGCTTTTTTCTTCCTGGTAACATAACTCCCGGTATCGGCCATCAGTCGAGATCAAATCCTCGTGACGGCCAACCTGTACCACCCGTCCGTGTTCCATCACCACGATCTGCCGGGCAGGGCATATTGCTATGAAATAGGTGAAATTACCCGTTCAAAAGCTAGATACAACATTAGGGATGACCTTAATGACGCACGACTAGAGAGGGTATAGAGCCTCGAAAAATAGACATCTCCAAATTTCAAAATGCCTAACACAAATTTTAACCGTATACATATTTACTATTTGATTAATAAAATCATTAAGAACCTTACGCATCTTTCATAACCTAATTAAGATACGCTATAAATTTTAGACAAGAATAAATAATCCTAATGAGCTAATATATACATGTATAAGGTTCATTAAAGCAGTCAATCATGTATATAATGTGTGTAGGTTCAAAAGTTATCATCAACGGGAGGAAAGTACTATGACCCTGCAAGAGCTCAGCGAACAAGAACTTGAGCAAGTAAACGGTGCTGGAACCTGCGAGAACCTGAAAGCTCGTCTTGACGGGAAGAAATGGCCTCCAGCTACTCTTGCAGAATCCGTTTATTATTATTTTAACTGCTAATAGCAGCAAGGTTCTTCGTCAAAAAGTTTCTAGATAGTTATTTAAATATCTTTAGCAAAAGGTTAGTCCGAGACCATAAAATATGGTCTCGGACTAACCTTTATATTTTTCTACCCCAACACCACCCTAACCATCGAGTAGCCTGAGATCGGGTAGGTCGCGTTCTCGGTGGCGGGTGCATCCGACTCGTCACCAGGAACAATACTCTTGGTTGCCTTCAGTAGCTCCTCCATGAGCAGGCGCAGCTCCAAGCGGGCCAGCGGGGCACCCGGGCACACGTGAATACCATCGCCATACACCAGGTTGCGGGACTGGTCACGATGCGGGTTATAGGCGAGCGCATCCTCGAACGCGTCCTCGTCACGGTTGGCACTCGACCAGTTAATCGTCACCCGCGAATTAGCCGGAATAGTACGCCCACCCAGCACGGTATCCTCGGTAGTCACGCGGCGGTTCGTCACCAGCGGGTCTTCAAGACGCATAATCTCCTCAACTGCGGCGGCGATTTCCGCATACCCCTCCCCCAGTGACTCACGCAGCCGCGCTTGCTCCTGCGGATTGCGAGCCAAAAAGTTCACAATAATCCCGGCGCACGCTGAAACGGTCGAAAGCTCCCCCACCGTCCAGTTACGAATCAGGCTCACAATCTCTTCATCAGTCATGGTACGCGGCTCCTGACCGGGCAGCTGCACGGTGTCGGTCAGCAGCTCGGCGGTCACATCCTGCGGGTTACCGGCGGCGGCCTGGTCGCGGCGCGCATCCAGAAGCTCACGAATATAGGTGTCAAACTCAAGGGCGACCTTGCCGATCTGCTCACGGTCGCGGCGCAGCGTAGCCTCGCGGTTCTTCTCAATCCACTCGATCAGCGGCTTCTCAAGGCTCGCGGGCCAGCCCATGAACGCGTTCTGGATGCGCATCGCGTAAGCCTGCGCGAACCCATCCATCACATTAACCTCGGTGCCGCGCGGCAGATCAGCCACCAGGTTCTTGACGACCTCACGGATTTTCGGCTCGAACTCCTTCAGGCGCTCGGGGGTGAAGTATTTGTCGTTCACGGCGCGGAACGTTGTGTGTTCGGGCGCATCCATACCGTTTGGCACGGCAATGTGCCTAGTCGAGACGACATTCGAGTAAATTTCGGGATGGTCGAGCACATGCTGCACATCGGCGTTCTTGAACACGGAGTAGCCCATGAACTCGTCGTGCGCTACAGGGCAGCGGCGGCGCATCTCGTCATAAGCGGCCACCTGGTTCTTCTGAACCTTCTCGCTGCGCAAATCCCAATCATTTTTTACGTTGTCTGCCACGACTTTCTGCCTTCTAAAAGTCACAGGTATGCGGGTGCCGTCAAGTATGCGCGACCGTGCGCTATCCGTGGAGTCGGCAACGGGAATATCGCGCGACGGCACCACAACCGAAGGATAGTTATAACATATTTGACACTATCACTTAACCCGCGCCCCCGCAGGATAGGGGTGCCTTTGCTAGGTGGGTCTGTAAAGCCTAGAGCTATCGCCGGTTTACTCCCGTAAGACGGTCATATAACGCACGTTTGCAGAATTTAACATATGCGTACAGTAAAGTTAGAAGTGCCTTTCTGCAGGGTAATCCCACAGCCACTTTGCGAAGAATATCCTGTGGAGATTCCCGGGGCGGAAAGGCGGTGGGATACGATGTCTTTCTACGACTACGTAGAAACGGCCCAAGCGCTCTTGGTAAGTTTTGCCCTTACCGATGGAGCTGCTCAGGCCGTCTCGTACATCATGAGCTTTGCTTCAAGCCTCATTAAGCTTCTGAAGTAGTGCTCTACCTACTAGGAAAGCTCAGTAGTTGCCGCTGCTGAGTCTTCCACTGTACGCAGGTAACTTTGCGAAGATATGTTAAGACTAACACAAGCATTCTCTATCAATAACATCACCTTGAGTAGGACATATGACTGGTCTAGACCCCGTAGAAGAATACGAAGAGCTACTTGATATTGAGGCTCTGCGTAAAGCCCGTGCCGAAGATGATGGTTATCGTATCTCTCTTGAAGACTTTCTACAACAGAATCCGTAAACCGCATCCAGCAGTCTTATTCTTCCGTGAGCAGGTGGTTTTCGGTACGAGCAGGTCGGAAAATCCTACCTGTTCGGCAAAATCCTACCTGCTCGCGAGCTAAGGAATGCCGTCTACCGAGTAGCCGCAAACGGATAGGCGGCGCCCGAGATAACGCCCGCCTCCACGTCTTCCAGGGTTTTGCCGCGGGTCTCGGGCAGGTTACGCCACATGAGCACGGCGATCAGCACGTTCACCACCATGAACCCGAAGAATGAGCCGGTCAGTCCCAGCGCACCCAGAATGACCGGGAATACGAGGGAAAGCAGACCGTTCATCATCCAGCCGCAAAATGCGGAAAGGCCCATTCCGACCGCCCGCACCCGAAGCGGGAACAGCTCGCTCATCAGCACCCACGTCGAAACGTTCAGGCAGGTCTGCATCGACCCCACGAACCCGACCACAAGCACCAGAATAATATAGGGACGCGCGGGGCTGCCCTCCGGCAGGAGCATAGACGCTACCCCGATCAGCAGGTGGAAAAACGCGGTCAGCGAATACCCAGCGATCACCATCGTGCGGCGGTTCACGCGCTCCATCATACGCAGCGAAAAGATTGAGCCGACCACGGCGATAGCGCCCGGCGCGATATTCGCAACGAGCGCCGAACCCTCGTCAAACCCGGCCTCTTTGAGCACCTTAATGCCGTAGTACATGATCGAGTTTATACCTGTGAGTTGCTGCCCGGCACCCACCAAAATACCGACCAGCAGAATCCGCACAAACCATTTTTCACGCAGGATTTTACCCATGCTGCCCCTAGTCCCCGCGCCGATTTGGGTGTGCGTTTCCTCAAGTGAACGCGCAATGTCTGCAATTTCGGCGTCAGCACGTTCGGCGGGGCGGATGTGCCGCATAATGGTGCGCGCATCCTCGGTGCGCCCCTGGGCGATAAGCCAGCGTGGGGATTCGGGCATGCGCAGCATACCGATGAAAAGCGCGAGCGCAGGCAGGGCACAGACGGCGAACATCCACCGCCACACACTGTCGTGTTCGCCCCAGAGGTTGCCGATGATGGCATTCACGATGAATGCGGCGAGCTGCCCGCCGACGACCATGAGTTCGTTACGCCCGGAGAGTGAGCCGCGAATTTCGTAGGGTGCAAGTTCGGCGAGGAATACAGGAACGACCGCGGATGCGCCTCCCACGGCGAGCCCGAGCATCGTGCGGCCCATCAACAGTACAGCAATGCTGGGGGTGAAGACGCATGCGAGCGCGCCCGCGATGAAGAGGATTGAGAGTCCGATGATGGTTTTGCGTCGCCCGATGGCATCTGAGATGCGCCCGGTGACCATGGCTCCGAGGGCGGCGGCGAAGGCGAGGGAGCCTGTGACCCAGCCTTGAATGGTGTTGTCCATGCCGAGTTCGCGGCTCATGGGGTCGAGGGCACCGTTGATAACGCCGGTGTCGTACCCGAAGAGGAGCCCGCCGAAGGTTGCCACCAGCGCGATAACGCCTAGGCGGCGTGTGTGTGTGCCCTGCCCGAGCGGGGGTAGTGCACTGGCGCGATTCGGCGGCTCGGTGGTAATGCTCATGCGGGTATTTTTGTCTTTCATGAGGGTCTTGTACGGCACAGGTTGAGATACCGCACAGTCTTTAAACACTTGCTGGCTTGGGTATATTCCCGATTAGTTATATTCCCATTTGGCTATATTTGCAGTGGCGAAGGAGAAGTGTCAGAAAAGCGCGATGCTTTCGGGCGCTGGGAAAATCTCGTTGAGCCGCGCCAGTTCGTCGTCGTTGAACCGCACACTTGCGGCCTGCGCGTTTGCGCGTACCTGGTCGGGGGTGGTTGCCCCGGCGATCACGCTGGCAACGGGAGCCTGCTGTTTGAGCCAAGAGATGGATGCTTGAACCTCAGAGATCCCCAGATCGGCACAAAATTCGTGGTAGGCATCGAGTTGTTCCCAATCGGCTTGCGCGAGTACCTGCGCTTTGGAGTGCGACAGGCGTGACCCTGCCGGGATGCTGTCGCGGCGGTATTTTCCGGTCAAAAGCCCGTTAGCGAGCGGGAAATACGGGAGAACCCCGAGCCCGAAGTGGCGGGCGGCGGGCAGAATTTCGAGTTCGGCGCGGCGATCCAGCAGGTTGTAGTGGTTTTCGGCGGCGATAAACCGCTCAGTGCCGAGTTCGCGGGCGAGGTGCTCGGCGTGGGCAAGCTGCCACCCCGCAAAGTTGGAGTGCCCCAGGTAACGCACCTTTCCGCTGGTCACGAGCGTGTCGAGCGCAGACAGGGTCTCTTCCAGCGGGGTGTTCGGGTCGGGGCTGTGGTAGAAATACAGGTCAATGTACTCGGTTCCCAGACGGCGCAGTGAACCTTCGACGGCACGCATAATGTATCGGCGTGAGCCGCGCGCATCCCAGTCGTTGCCGTTGAGGGTGCCGGTGGGAAGCCCAAATTTGGTGACGATGATCAGGTCATCGCGGTTGAGATTGAGTTCGCGCATCGCGGTACCGAACATGGTTTCTGACAGCCCGGGTTCGGCGCCGTATAGGTCGGCAATATCGAAGAAGCCGATGCCCGCCTCGACTGCGGCGGCGATCACGGCGTTGGTGCCTTCCTGAGTTTGAGTGGGGGTGCCGGGGCGTCCCAGGTTGTTGCAGCCGATACCGACAGAGGGCACGACCAGCCCGGAGTTACCCAGGCGTGCATATGCGGGAGATTCGATGCGTTCCATACATTTACTCTACCGTGTTTGACAGGACGTGGTCGCAACATGACGTTCGCGGCGCTCTGCGATTCTCCCGCGAGCAGATAGTTTTGTGACGAGCAGATAACATTCCGCTATCTGTTCGTCGACATATTATCTGCTCGCGGCTAAACTTACGACCAAATCAGGTGGAGGGTTCAATTCGCCGATCCGAACCGCCGCGAACCCGTATGACGTATTGTTTCGCCGCATCCCACAATATTAAGCGGTTATGACCGCTCGACGACATGTGCCGACATATTCTTGCTGACACCGCGCATCCTGCCTAAAATGGGAACGTTATCTATCCAGAGCGACCGAGAGATCTGGCTCTTAGACGTCGCAGCAACCTCGCCAGCCTCTACCCATTGGGTGGACGGACAAGGTGCTCCCGCCAGAACCGATAGAAGTGAATTCCCTTCGCGTCTTGCTAAGATTCGGCGTACCTTCGGGCACGCTTCTATCGGGTGAACACGGAGGAATGAAAATGACGACAGTTCACCCGGCTCTTTCTTACGAGCTGTATCCGCCACGGTCGCACGCAAGCTGCGATTCCCTGCTCAAAACCATTGCCGAGCTTGAGCAAACCAACCCAGATTACGTTTCCGTTACCTATTCGGGCGATGCGCAGCGCCGCCAAAAGACGCTGGCTCTGCTCGATCACCTTGTACATGAAACCTCGCTGAATCCGCTGGCGCATCTAATCTGCGTGGGGCATTCCGTGGCCGATTTGGAACGCTCGGTTCGTCTGATTCTGGGGCTTGGAGTACGCGGGTTTCTGGCGCTGCGCGGCGATATTCCACCCGAAAACACGCGCTCGCTTGAGCTGCCTTTTGCCCGCTACCTGGTGGAGCTGATTCGCAGGGTGGAGCGTGAGGATTTCGCGCATCTTGCCGCGGGGAAAGTGTCGATTGGGGTTGCGGCGTACCCGCATAAGCACCCCGAATCGTCCTCGCTTCTTCAAGACATTGAGATTCTGCTTTCAAAGCAGCGTGCCGGGGCGGATTTCGCCATCACCCAGGTTTTCTTTGAGACCGAGCGCTATTCGGGGCTGGTGGATGCTGCGCGCCTTGCCGGGGTGGAGATGCCCATTATTCCCGGTATTATGCCCGTTACCTCGCTGGCTCGGCTGACGAAGCTGTGCGAGCTTGCCGGGCTTGAAGTACCGCGCGAGCTGGCGCATCGCCTGGAAACCGCGAGCGATTCGCGCGAGCTGCACCGCATCGGCGTGGAACATGCACTCGACCAATGTCGCAAGGTGCTTGATGCTGGCGCCCCCGGCCTGCATTTCTTCACATTTAACGAGCATGAGGCTGTGCTGGACGTCCTCGAAGAACTCGACGTTCCGCGCTACTCGAACCGTTTCAAACTCCCCCTAAGCGATCTTCAATACCTCTAAACTCCCCTTTTTATTTGACACCCTCCCACAGTAAGGAACTAGGATGACCCACACCCCATTCCCCGCAGCAACCATCGTCGGTTACCCCCGCGTGGGCCGCTTCCGCGAGCTGAAGAAGGCACAGGAAGCGTTCTGGAAAGGCAAAATCACGCAGGATGAACTGCTCCAGGCGGCCGCAGATGTGCAGCGCACCTACTATGACCGTGTGATCGAGCGCGGTCTTAGCGCCACCGATTCGTCTATCCCGGCGACTTTCTCGTACTACGATCAGGTGCTCGATGCCGTGCGCCTTTTCACCCTCGTGCCCAAGCGTCTTGCCGACGCCAAGGATGCGCGCGGCCTGCTCGATCTGCCCGGGTACTTTGCTCTAGCACGCGGCACCGAGACGCTGCCTCCGCTGGAGATGACGAAATGGTTCGATACGAACTACCACTACCTGGTGCCCGAGATCGGTCCGGATACCGAGATCAAGCTGAATCTTGAGGCTATTGACGAGCAGCTTGAAGTCGCCAAGGAGCACGGGGTGACGGTGCGCCCGCAGCTGGTCGGCCCGCTCACCCTGCTTCTCGGGGCAAAAGCCGAACAGGGTTCGCCCGAAGGGTTCACACCGCTGGATCGCCTGGACGATTTCGTGAAAGCCTACCAGCAGGTGCTCGCCGAACTGGCGGCACGCGGCGTGCAGTGGGTGCAGCTCGACGAGCCCGGCCTGACCGTGGACCGCGACATTCCCAACGCCAAAATCGCCGAATTGACGCGTAAAACTTACACCGCGTTGGCAGCCGAAACGAACCGCCCCGCAATCCTGGTGACAAGCCCCTACGGCAACCTGCGCGAGAACCTGCCCGCACTGTTAGACACCGGTATTGAGGCGCTGCATCTCGATCTGGTTTCCACGCTCTACGATGCCGAGGCGCTGACCGCCTTCAAAGACTCCGGCATAACCCTGGTGGCAGGTGCCATTAACGGGCGCAATATTTGGCGCGCCGACTTGCGAGCGCTCCTGCACGCACTCCAGAACATTAACGGCGGTGCGGTGGCGGTCGCGTCCTCAACCTCGCTGCAGCATGTGCCGCACGATCTTGACCTTGAAGACCCCGCCGATGTGCCCGTAGACGGTCTGGCTTTTGCCGACCAGAAAGTCGCCGAGATCGTGACTCTTGCCCGCGGTCTTGCCGACGGTGAGTCTGCGGTTGAGGCAGAGTTGAAGACCGCCGACGAAGCGCTAGCACGTTTCACAGCGGATCCGCGTAAGCATAATGCGGCAATCCGTGAGCGTGCCGCATCCGTGAAACCGCAGGATTTTGAGCGTCCCGAACTGAAGATCCGCCGGGATGCCCAAGCCGATCTGAATCTGCCGAAGCTGCCGACCACGACCATTGGTTCATTCCCACAGACCGGCGATATTCGCCGCCACCGTGCAGAGGCACGTGCCGGTAAAATCACGCAGCAGCAGCTTGACGAGTTCCTGCGTGAAGAGATCACCTCAGTTATTAAACTCCAGGAAGATTTGGGCCTGGATGTGCTCGTGCACGGCGAGGCCGAACGTAACGACATGGTGCAGTACTTCGCCGAAAACTTCGATGGTTTCGCCACGACGAAGCACGGCTGGGTGCAGTCCTACGGTTCACGCTGCACCCGCCCATCGGTGCTGTTCGGCGATGTGAAACGCTCAGGTGAAGGGCTGCGCGGCGAGGCCGTGACCGTGCCCTGGATTTCCTACGCCCAATCCCTCACCGATCGTCCTGTTAAGGGCATGCTGACCGGCCCGGTGACTATTCTGGCTTGGTCGTTCGTGCGTGATGACCAGCCGCGCGAGGAAACCGCGAATCAGGTTGCATTGGCGCTCGCCGACGAAATCGCCGATTTGGAAGAGGCGGGCATCCGCATTATTCAGGTGGATGAACCGGCACTGCGTGAGCTTCTGCCGCTGCGCCGTGATGAGCAGCCCGCGTACCTGAAGTGGTCGGTGAATGCGTTCCGCCTGGCGACGAGCGCGGTCGAGGATAAAACTCAAGTTCACACCCACCTGTGCTACTCGGAGTTCAACGAGATTATTGATTCGATTAATGCCCTGAATGCGGATGTGACCAGTATTGAGGCGGCGCGCTCGCATATGGAGCTGCTGGCGGATATTCCCGAAAGCTATGTTTCGGGGCTGGGTCCGGGCGTGTGGGATATTCACTCGCCGCGGGTGCCTTCGCAGGCCGAGGTTGAGGAGCTGATCCGTGCCGCGATTGGGTACGGAACCATCTCTGACCTGTGGGTTAACCCGGATTGCGGTTTGAAGACCCGCGACTACGAGGAGACAAAGAGGACGCTCAAGAACGTGGTGGCCGCAGCGAAGAAGGTTCGGGCGAGCCTGTAGTCTCTGGCGCGGAGCCTCTCCCCTACCCCTATAAAGTGCCTTAATTACAGGCTTAAACAATCACAATAATTCCGCGAGCAGGTGGTTTTTGATACGAGCAGGTAGGATTTTCCTACCTTATCGGCAAAATCCTACCTGCTCGCGGTTATATAGAGGGCATGCGCATCCAACATAGACATTTATGTTCCCTAAGACATAGTCCTATCTCACATAAATAAAAAATTTACTGTTTTGACAGCCTAAAATTGTTATTCACAGAATAATCATTCTGAACATATGTTCACTTCTAGTTTAAGTAACCTGTACATATGCTCTTAAAATTACTATTTCTATAGGTATCTATTCCTAAAATGCGAGCATGACTACTACAGATTCTCCAAAGAAGAAGGGTTCTGTACCCCGCTGGCTTGCTATCCCGACAGCAAAACCTCAACTGAACACAGCAGAGGTCGCATCGAAGTACCCACGCCTACGTTTTCAGGTTTTTATGGGTATTTTTATCGGGTACGCAACGTTTTATCTGATTCGCAATAACGTTCCGCTTGTTACACCGATTCTGACTCATGAGCTCGGTTTTAGTAATGCGGCTATTGGTGCGCTTTCTACGGCGTTGCTTTTAGCCTACGGTTTCAGCAAATTCTTTACCGCTATGATTTCTGACCGCTCTAATGCGCGGTTATTCCTCCCCATAGGATTAGTACTTTCTGGTATTGCAAACGTTCTGCTCGCTATCGCCGGGTACATGGGATCCGGTGCGGCAGCTGCAGGATACGGGGCCGCAATCGCATCCACCATGGCCGCCATTATGGTCTTCAACGGTATCTTCCAGGGTATGGGGTGGCCGCCCTCAGGCCGCGTGCTCGTGAACTGGTTCTCAACGAGCGAGCGCGGGTCTAAAGTTTCTCTCTGGAATACCGCACATAACGTTGGTGGCGCGCTTTCGGGTCTTTTGGTTGCCTGGGGTTTCACGCTCTTCGGTAAAACCTGGCAGGTTGCTTTTTGGTTCCCCGCCGTGATTAGCTTTGTGCTTGCTTTTGTGGCGTGGCTGCTGATTCGCGATAATCCAGAGGCTGAGGGTCTGCCCACTATTGACGTGTACCGCAACGATCCCCACAAGGTTGAGTCCACAGACGAAGACCGTTCTGAATCAACATGGACGACTATTCGTAAGCATGTGCTGACTAATTCGACCATGGTGTATCTGGCTCTTGCTAATGTCTTTGTGTACACGCTGCGCTACGGTGTGCTGGTGTGGGCTCCTAAATATCTGCACGATGTGCGCCACGCCTCCCTTGAGGGCGGTATCGCCGGGTTCTCAATCCTGGAACTTGCCGGTATTGGCGGCACTATTCTCTGCGGTTTCGTCTCTGACTATGTCTTTAAGGGGCGTCGCTCACCCGCGGGTATTCTCTTCTTGATTGCTACCGTAGGCGCTATTTTGCTGTATTGGCTGCCTCCAGCCGATGCTCCGCTCATTGTCGCCTATATTGCGTTGGCCCTGATTGGCGGTCTGATTTATGGGCCGGTAATGCTGATTGGTTTGCAGGCTATTGACCTGTCGCCTTCACATGTCGCGGGTACCGCCGCAGGATTTACCGGTCTTTTCGGGTATGCCCTGGGTGCTACGTTGGCTTCTACCGGTATCGGCATCATTGTGGATCACTGGGGCTGGAGCACCGCCTTCATCTTCATGATCGTGTGCTCGGGACTGGCTATTGTGTTCCTCTGGCTTGTTAATGGGGCCGAGAAACGCATGATGGCTGAGAGGGATAAGAAACTCGCTGCAAAAAACGCACAGGCGTAGTTTCAGCTTCCGCGAGCAGGTGGTTTTTGATACGAGCAGGTAGGATTTTCCTACCTTATCGGCAAAATCCTACCTGCTCGCGGTTACCTTTTAAGGACAAAGGATGCCAGCGTTCACCGAATTACGCCCCTGAGGGAATATGCCGAAGAGGTGTTATCTTCAAGGTTCTCGCGCCATAAAGCCCCTAGAATGGGGTCATGGATAATGCAAAGAACTCTGGAATTACGACCGAATGGGTCGATAATGCGGTTAAACCGGGCGATGATTTCTTCCGCCACGTGAACGGCCGCTGGCTCGATACCTATGAAATTCCCGCCGACCGTTCCAAAGACGGCGGGCTGTACACTCTGCGCGATGATGCCGAAAGGCATGTGCGTGAGATTGTTGAGCGTATCGCCAAGGAACAGCCTGAATCCCGCATCGGCGCGCTCTACAACTCTTTCATGGATACCGAAAAGATTGAGTCCGACGGGTTAGAACCGCTTATGCGCGAGGTTGCCCCTATTCTCAACGCCGCCACAAGCGAGCAGCTCGCCGTCACTCTAGCGCTCCTCTCACGGGCTGGGCTGGCGCAGCTTCTCGGGTGGTACACCAGCATCGACCAGAAAGACCCCGAGCACTACGTCTTTTACCTCACCCAGGCCGGGTTGGGCCTGCCCGACGAGGCTTACTATCGCGAAGAGAAGTACGAACAGGTATGCGCCGCTTATATCGAGCATATTGCCACCATGTTCGAGCTGACCGGTCTTACCGAGAGCTTCACCCTAACCCCTATGGAGGCGGCACAGCTCATTTTCTCGCACGAGACCGAGATCGCCGCGCATCACTGGGATGTCGTGAAAAACCGTGATGCAGAGGCGAAATACAACCCCGTCAAAGCCACCGAACTTGACGAGAAGTTCCCCGGTTTCCCGCTCCAGCAGTGGCTTCTTGCGCTGGGGGCAGACCCCAAAGAGCTGGGCACGGTCATTGTTTCTCAGCCGTCTTTCCTGGAGGGCGTGGCGAACATGTGGCAGTCCACCCCGCTGATGACCTGGAAACTCTGGGCTCTGTGGTGCGCTATTCGTTCCCGCGCACCCTACCTGCCGGATGCGTTCGTACAGGAAAACTTCAATTTCTACGGTCGCACCCTCTCGGGCACCGAAGAGCTGCGCGAACGTTGGAAACGCGGCGTTGCGGCTGTGGAGAACGCGCTCGATCAGGAGCTCGGCAAGGAATATGTGGCGGTGCATTTCCCGCCGGAACACAAGGAGAAAATGCTCAAGCTGGTCAATAACCTGCTGGAAGCATACCGCCGCTCCATCACAAACCTGGATTGGATGACCGAAGCCACCCGCGAGAAGGCGCTGGAAAAGCTCTCGAAGTTTGTCACGAAAATCGGCTACCCGGATGAGTGGCGCGACTACTCGAAGCTGACTCTGGTACCCGGTGACTTGTTCGAGAACCTGCGCCGCACCGCCGCCTTTAACAGCGATTTCATGATCGATCGCGCGGGCGATCCGGTGGATAAGAACGAGTGGCTGATGTCTCCGCAGACTGTGAACGCCTACTATATGCCGCCCGCTAACGAGATTGTGTTCCCCGCGGCTATTCTGCGCCCGCCCTTCTTCGACCCTGAGGCCGACGACGCAGCAAACTACGGCGGCATCGGCATGGTGATCGGTCACGAGATCGGCCACGGGTTTGACGATAAGGGTGCGCTTTATGACGGCGACGGCGCGCTGAATAACTGGTGGACTGAGGAGGATTTCGCCGAGTTTACCAAGCGCACGAGCGCGCTGGTGCAGCAGTATAACGCCTACACCCCGGCGAACCTTGACCCGCAGAAGTTCCGGGTGAACGGCGAACTGACTCTGGGCGAGAATATCGGCGACCTTTCGGGTCTGTCGATTGCGTTGAGGGCCTATGAGATTGCGCTTGCCGAGCAGGGCATCACCTCACTGGAGGATGCGCCGGTTATTGATGGTATGACGGCTGCGCAGCGCCTTTTCTGGTCCACTGCACAGGGATGGCGCACTAAGTCGCGCCCGCAGCATGCGGAGATGATGATTTCGGTGGATCCGCACTCCCCCGACGAGTTCCGGGTGAACGGCGTGGTGCGCAATATCGACGAGTTTTATGATGCGTTCGATGTTCCTGAGGGCAGCAAACTGTACCTAGCGCCTGAGGATCGCGTGCGTATCTGGTAACCGCCTGCCAGCTCCCAATAGCGCGAGCAGATAGCGATTTGCTATCTGCTCGTGGGAGTTAAGAAGCGCCGCATCGCCCAAAGCACCGTAGCTGTGAAGGCTAAGGATGCGGCACATACGAACGCATATGTTCCGGCATCTACCCGCGCACTTAGATGTGAGAAGAGTAAATTTCCCAGCGATGTAAAAAGCGCTGCCGCTAAACTAAAGACAGACATTACTTTTCCAATATGCCCAGCATCGCTCTTCTTCTGCAAATCTGAGAAAAGACCAATAGTATAGATAACAATAATTCCACTCACTATACTTTGTGCAGTAATAACGCTGACAATTCCGGGTATAAGTGCCAATATATACGCGCCACCGATAACCAGCAGTAATATGTGCGGATGCGCCCACCGCCTCAGCGCAGGCATGCGGTTGAGAATAAAAGATGCAGCCACGGCTCCCATAGTTCCCATAAACATACCAAGACCGTAAACTTCTTGCCCTAACCCCAAGTAAGCAATTCGCCCTAGAAGCAGGAAAAGGGTTGAGGCACCCCACATATTGAGGAGAGCGGCGAAGACAAGTTCACGTCTAAAATATGCACTAGAGGCTATATATACTAGTCCAAACCTTAAATCGTGAAGTATATGCGTTTTTTGGAATACTTCGGAGCCCTCCGAGTGTCGGGTAACGACAGACCAAGCGGGCACCATAAAAGTGAGCACCAAAGACAGAATAAATGACACCAGATTGACAATGATTGAAAGCTCTAGGGCATTCGCAAAATTCTGCATGAGAATCATGGTTCCCACGAGGGGGCTCACAGCACGGGATAGTTCTCCCACCATCGAATAGGTGCTATTGTATTTTTCAAATTCTCGATGTCCAAGAATCTCAGGAATAATAGCGCGGCTTGTGGGGCTGTACGCAGTCGCGGCTAAAGACATGAGAGCCGAAAGAATAATCAGTATATAAACGATAAATTCTCCGCGTGCTGAAGATAAAAGAATAAGAGCGCACAGGCAGCAGAGGCTATTAAAAATATCGTAGAAAATCAGCAGGGATTTTTTCTTAAACCTGTCAATAACAACAAATCCAAGAATGCTGGCGAGGAATATGCCCGCACCGCTACACGCATTCATCACCCCAACCATCTGCTGACCGGCGTGCTGGCTGATATACCAGGTCACCACAATGGTGTAGGCGACGGTGCCTATGCGTGAAAGCGCCGTCGCCGGGATGAGATAGTACGCTTTACTGCACCTCATCACGTTCCATAACCTCAGAACAGAAGACTAGATGCTCGATCCACTACTGCTGCTAGAGCCTGAACCTACCTGGCTGCGGAAGGCTGCGGCAAACCCGCCAATAACCCAGTGCCCGTTTTCATACTTCCCTGTTATATCCACGTCGATCGTGGTGCTGCGGGAGCTTGAGGGGACATCAGCATCCCTTCCTGAGGTGGCGATAAAGCTGCCCAACCCTATGGTGAATCGGGAAGGCCAGGTGTATTCCCCGCCGGATTCCTTGGGCTTCGGCGTGGTGAGGTTGACCGTCACCGTAGGGTCCTCAAACCAGATCGTTGAAAACTGGTACGAGGACGACTTGACGGAGCTTTTATCTGTATCATTCAGCGCGGTCTGCTCGATCAGGCTGTCGTCACCGCTCTCCATCATGTACTGGGTCGCCGCAGTATAGAACGCGATGCTGGAATAAAGCCCTGCCACCGAGTTTTCGTCGGCGTTCTTAGGCTTGATAGGTTTCGGCACGTTCTTCGCGCGTTCGGTGCGGGTCGCCTTACGATACTCCCCTGCCGAGGTATCGTATTCGTCGATCTTCGCTTCGCCGCTAAAATCGCTGCGGTAGCTTGCCGTAGCATCCGTCGGGAGCGGCTTCACGCTGCCGACGTTGGATGCGCATCCAACAAAAGCGAGCGCAGCACCTGCGCCCAGCACGCCGAGGGCGGTTCTGCGGGATACAAACGACTGTGTCATGAGAAAGACCTTTCATCGATGGCGACTATTGTTGTAACACTATTATCCCGGATACTCCCGGCCAGTACTATCCCTGGAATTAGGCACTCAGATTGCCCGCTGAGCCAAAGCTAGAAGACAAGTCGGTATTGGTGGGAATATCGATCAGCAACCAGCGTCCGTTGTTATATCGTGCCTTAAACTCTCCGTCGTGAACGTCTTTCTTTGCCTCGCTGGGAATGTCTATCGCAGTGCCCTCATACACTACAAAATTACCTGTTGAGAATGTGGTCGTTGCCGCCCATGTGTAGACATCACCGTTCTGGGTGGGAGTCGGATCTTTGAGCGTAAACGTCATTTTAGGGTCTTCAAACCACATATTTTCAAGCTCTTTCACGCTGCTTTCCTCAAAGGCTTCGGCTCCGTTTATTCCTCCCACAAAAGTAATTTCTTTGAAGGGGGAGAAATCGTTGGTCATAATTCCGTAGGTGAAGGCTGCCCCAAGAAATCCAAATAGGGAGTAGAGCCCGGCAGAACTTTTCTCGGTCATCATGGCGGTTTTCACCGGTTTCGGCACGTTCTTCGCGCGTTGGGTACGGGTTGCGCGCACGTATTCTCCTGCGGAGGTGTCGTAGCTGTTGAACGTGACCTCACCCGAATAGTCGGCACGGTAGCTCGCGGATGCGTCCGCCGAGAGCGGCTGCACGCGGGAGGCGCATCCGGCGAAGGCAAGCGCGGAACCGGCGCCTAGCACGCCGAGGGCGGATCTGCGGGATATGGACGAGGAAGTCATGGGCGGGTACCTTTCTCATGGAAACGGAAAATACGGCGTCGTTACCGGTATTTTCGTTCGGGGAGAGATGTTACCGTGACGGGCGCATCCTCTATTATCCCGGAGTAGAGCCGCAGTACAGGTAATTATGACACTCCCACCACAAACAAGCCCCGCAGATATAGACCAAGCCCGCAGAAACGCACGTGTTTCTGCGAGCTTGTCCCATATTTACGTCCGATGCGGTTCAGCCTGAAAGAGGTTTAGAACCCGAATCCTCCGCCGCTGCCGGAACCGGTGGATGCGCCACCGCTGGCACCAGAAGACGCGGAAGTCTTGGGCTTCAGGTCAATTTCCCAGGTACCATCTTTATAGGTACCCGTAAAGGTATATGGCATTTCCTGATGCCGCGATTTCTCAGGGATATCTATCGCCTGACCATCTCGAACCATAAAGCTGCCCAGATTTATCGATAACTTTCCTTCCCAGGTATAGTTGTCGCCCTCAATCTTGGGCTGCGGAGTATCGAGAGAAGCTTTGACAGTGAAGTCCTCAGACCAAGACTTATCTGGTGCCCCAGAAGATTTCATCTGTTCTTCAAGCGTTGAGACTTGTTCTTTGTTTTTAATATTGCTCTCCTTAAGAGCGCTGCCATCTGCAGTCATAGAGATATACTGCATACCAGCAACAAGAAAGGCAATATTCTGGTAGAAGCCCTCCACCGATTTATCATTCAGGTTATCGGGTTTAATAGGTTTCGGAACGTTTTTTGCGGGATGCTCACGGGTTGCGGGCTCATAGTTCCCGGCGGAAGTATCAAACTTCTCAAGCTTGACCTCGCCGCTGTAGTCGTCACGTTTCGACGAATCAGAACCGCCGCCATTAGAATTACTGGTTGAGCATGCGGCAAGAGCAGCCGCCGCAGAACCGGCGCCGATCACACCAAGAGCGGAACGGCGGGTCAGATAATGTGCTGGGATATTCATAGTATTCCTTTCGGCGCCTTACTTATGCCCGGATAACAATAAGATATCCGTGTATTAGGGCAGAGAGCTTAAGCGCTCCTTGTGGTTGGGTTACCTCTAACTATCCTGCCATGTGTCATGATTTATGCTTGGGATTGCCGCAGGTATTTCTGCATATTCCCAGGTTGAGGCCGTTCAGTTGAATATTTGCTGTGTACGCGCATTCGTAATTGTGAACACCCTCAGCGCCTTTATTTCTTTGCCTCCGGTGTAGGTACAGGCGTGGGGGTTAGGTCTTCTACACGCATCCTAAAATGTGAGAAAAGGTCGGTTCTTTCGGGTGCTCCCACAATCTTTTCGGGAACGCTCACCTTACACCACCAGCGGCCGTCACGATGCACCGCGGTGAAGGTGGTCTGGGCAACTTCGTACCGTTTCGCGAGAGAAAGGTTTACGGTCTCTTTCTCGCCCACCTGAAAGGTTCCGTAATCGAGGGTGGTCTTTCCTTCCCAGGTGTAGGTATCACCCTTGATAGTCGGTTCGGAGGTTTTGAGGGTTACCGTGGCTGTGGGGTTATCGAACCAGACGCGCCCTTCACGCATTAAAGAGAACGCTTTTTCGTCTTTTTCGCCGCGCATGACACTATGTCCCGGCTCTGCGGCGGCGCTTTCGTCATAAAGTCGGGTGTTGCCGGTGGTGTTCATATATTGGAGGGCGGCGGAAATATAGGCGATCGTATTGTAAAGCCCCTGCACAGATTTATCGTTCATATGCTCGGGTCTGATGGGCACAGGCACGTTCTGAGCCGGGTGATCACGAGTTGCAGGTTTAAAGGCTCCTGCAGATTCATCATATGTATCGAATTTAACCTCACCCGCAAAATCGGTGCGGGTTTCGTCAGAGTTTGTGGTAGATCCTTGGTTTCTTGATAGGCAGGAGGCAATAAATCCCGCTGAGCCTATGCCCAACAGCGCGAGTGCGGAGCGGCGGGGAAAACGACGGGAGGTGTGGGAGGGCATCGAAATGGTGTCCTTTCAGCGCCTTTTACCCGTGCATCAAGGCGCAAACTGTGGTTGGGTGTATTCCCATTGTGTACATGATGTAGAAATTCATGCGAGGTTTAAGTGTTCCCTGAGCAAAGATTCAGCTAAGAGCGCGGAAAACCCGCAAGAACACCGTGTTTCCTGCGGGTTTTCTTTAAGTAGGAACCTACACTCGGTTCTCCTAGACGATTGCGCGGTATTGCTACTGTGCCCCGCCGCTGCCGGATGCGCCTTCCTGCGGAGCCTGCTGCTGCGGGGTTTGCTCCTGGTTCTGTCCCTGCTGCTGATTCTGGGAGCCACCCTGAGCGTCTGAAGAACCTCCGCTGCTTTGCTGAGGATAGGACAACCACCAGGTACCGTCTTTATAGATTCCTTTGAAGACCGCAGGCGCTTCTTCTGTCATCTTCTCTTTAGGGACATCTATAGCCTGACCCCCTATCACAACAAAGGAGCCGTTGGTAGCCTTCATCTTTCCGTTCCAAGTATAGGTGTCACCGTCAGTCTTGGGTTGAGGGGAGTCTAGAATGGCAGTCAGTTTATGGTCCTCAGCCCAGGTTTTTTGCTTTTTCCGTTCTTCAACAGCTTGTTGAACCTGATCGGCAGGGAGCTTATTCCCCTGAGGATCAAGAGCAACTTCCATAAATGGGGCAGGATCATTGGCGTTATTAAAGTACTGCCATGACGCAACCATGTACCCGATAGCCGCATAGAAACCAGCGACGGATTTCTCACCCATCTGCTCTGGTTTGAGGGGCTTGGGGAAGTTCTTCGGGGGCTGTTCCTTGGTGCCGGGCTCGTACTTACCCGCAGAGGTGTCGTAGTTGTCGAATTTCACCTCGCCGCTGTAGTCCTTTTGGTCTTGGCCGCCGGATGCGGAGGAGCCTGACCCGCCAGCATTATTTGCCCCGGAACAGGCAGCAAGAGCCACCGCCGCAGAACCGGCGCCAAGGAGCCCAAGCGCGGAACGGCGAGAGATATTCAATGAAGACATGCTAGTCCTTTCGGAACCCAAGCCCTGACACTCGGGTGGTATCGATCATCGGAGGTACAGCATATGCATATACCCGCTATCCATCACGATAACGAGAAAAGAATACTCTCGCCGTAAAATTTCGCTAGATGCCAAACAGCGAACCGGAGCTGCTGGAGCTTGACGGGCTAGGACTACCGGAGGCGGCCGAATCCTGATTTGGGTTCGTAATCATCCATTTGCCGTCCTTATAGGTTCCCTTGAACGTAACGTCTTGACTCTGTTCCTTGTTCAGTTCCCGGCCCATGCCCCCACGACCACCCATACCGCCGATTTTTATGGTAACGCTTCCATCCCAGGTATAGGTGTCGCCGTCCATCTTCGGCTGCGGGGTCTTGAGGCTACTGGTAATTTTCATGTCATAAAACCACACGACTCCCCCGGTGCCCATCTGCTTAAGCTGCTCAAATTGCGGCGCAGGCACCTTCTGTCCGGTGTTGTCTACCATAACCTCCATCAGGGGTTCGAGGTCAAAAGACTCGAAGAAGTACTGGAAGGATGCAAAAAGGTAGCCGATAGACGAGTAAAAACCTGCCGCTGACTTTTCGTTAGCGTTATCCGGCTTCTTCGGCTTCGGCACATTTTCGGCGGGGTGATCCTTGGTTGCGGGCTTGTATTCTCCCGCAGAAGTGTCAAAGTTATCGAACTTGATCTCGCCGCTAAAGTCGGTGCGCTCGCTTTGAGAGCTGACACCGTTAACGCCTCCAGAGCACGCAGCAAGCGCCACGGTCGCAGAGGCAGCACCCGCCAAACCAAACGCGGTGCGACGTGAGAGACGATACGCATGTGTGTTCATGATATGTGTTTCCTTTCAGCGCTCAGGCTCATGCTGAAACCTGGGCGCATATGCAGATGCAACTAGCAGGTCTTAAATAAATTTAGAAACCGAAAAGTGACCCGGAGCTCGATGAGCTTCCGGATGTTGAAGTGGCCTCTGGGTCTGTCATACGCCACTGACCGTCCTTATAGGTTCCCTTGATAGTTATATCGCTTGTTTGATCTTTACCCGCCTGCTGTGCAGCATCAACACTGCTCCCGATCCCATCATATTTAATGGTGCCTTTTGCATCCCATGTGTACGTATCACCATCGACTTTAGGCTGAGGAGTCTTCAAGGAGATCACGACTTTAGGATTAACGACCCATGCGAGGTTGGAGGATTTCATCTGTTTAAACTGGTCATAATTTCCTTGTGAATCCCCCAGAACTTCAATTAGTGGTTCGGGCTCTAGGTCCTCCAACAGGTACTGCATTGCAGCCGCGAGATAGCCGATCGCCGCATAGAACCCTGCCGCAGATTTTTCATTCATCTGAGAAGGTTTAACGGGTTTAGGCACATTTTGGGCAGGTTTGTCTTTGGTTGCTGGTTCATAATTCCCAGAGCGTTCGAAGCTGTCAAACTTCACTTCTCCGCTGTAATCTTTTCCATCTCCATTAGAGCACGCAGCAAGCGCCACGGTCGCAGAGGCTGCACCCGCCAAACCAAACGCGGTGCGACGTGAGACATGTAGAGCGGACATTCTTTTTCCTTTCATGGTGCGGACTTCTTAGCCCGAATATCTGTGTGGTGTTTCTAGAGTGAAAATTCTTGAGACGATCCAGATCCTGACGAACCCGAGGAGCTGCCGTAGATAGCCCACCAGCGCCCTTCCGTATAGGTTCCGCGGTAGAGGGTATCTGATGTCTCTGTCTCAGACTCTCGGCTTACTCCACTCGGCCCGTAAAAGGTACCCAGCGAAAACGATATTGTTCCCTCCCAGGTGGCACTCGTACCGTTCATCGTCGGTTCCGGACTCTTGAGAATCGCCTTAAATTTGGGGCCGCCAAACCATGATTTACTGCTCGTGGTTTGTTGTTTCAGCTGGTTAAATTTAGATTCCAGGACATCTTTGTATTCTGGTGGAAACGCATCCGCCACAAGGCTAAAGTCCAGTGTTTCCATGGCGTACTGCATGGCTGCCGTCGTATAGCCAATCGCCGCATAAAATCCTGCCGCCGACTTATCGTTTATATCTGAGGGTTTCGTCGGTTTAGGCACATTCTTTGACGGGTGATCTTTCGTGGCAGGCTCATAGGCGCCCGCGGAGGTATCGAAACTCGTGAAGCGAACCTCGCCTGCATAATTGCTGGAGCTAGATGAAGAACTGGAACTAGATGGAGAGCTGGAACTAGATGGAGAGCTGGAACTAGAGCTGGATGCGGTTGCCCCCGCACTCTGCTGCTCGGATGCGATTCCTCTCACCTTCGGAGCGCAGGCGCTCAGCACCATCGCCGAGCCCACCGCACCGGCTGCCGCAAGAGCGGTTCGGCGCGAAAAATCATAGGATCTTTCTGACATATTTCATTCCTTTCGGCGTCTTAATCGTCAACGATTAAGACCCCTGTGATGTGGCTGGGTACCTTACTATTGTGCCGTTAACCCGCACAAACATGCGTTATATGACGTCATCATAAGCTGTTATATTTTTCTCATCATCCCTGCACACGCCCAAGAGCCAGCGCCGAGCGCATCCCTTCCAAGCACGGTACAACGCTATGGTGTAGCTGTAGAGCTCTGTGAGGCTACGGTCTTTGACCGTGTTTCAATGCTCCAGCGCCCGTTGGTATACGTTCCTTTGAAAACCATGTCTTCGGTATTGCTTTTTTGCCGTTCCGTTAGGTCGTTTACCTGCCCACGATCAACACGGTAGTTCCCAAACTCCATAGAAAACTTCCCTTCCCACGTATATGTATCACCTTCCATCGCGGGCTGCGCGGTATTCAGGGAGATAGTGACACGCGGGTTCTCATACCAGTTTTGCCCTTCCCTCATACGCGCCAGTATTTGCTCATTTGAGGAATTATGAACATAGTGTTTCTCATCCTCGGTGAGCGCACTGTCATCGTAAGGACCGGTGTCACCGGTGGCGAACATATACTGCATAGCGGCGGCGATATAGGCTAGGCTCGCGTAAAACCCGGCAACGGACTTTTCATCTGCATTCTCAGGTTTGATAGGTTTGGGGACGTTCTTGGGAGGGGTGTCTCGTGTGGCGGCTTCAAAACTACCGGCAGAATTATCATATTTTTCGAGTTTGACTTCTCCGGCATAGTCACTGCGTTCATTCGAGCATGAAGCAACCGTAAAAAGCACCGCACCGGCACCCGCAGCACCCAGCGCGGAACGACGTGTTAGCGCATATTCCACCGTGATTCCCCTTTCGCGCGGCATCAAAATGCGGGAAGTCCCTTCATTATCCACCTTAAGTAGAGGTTTATAGCAGATTTCAGCGGTATGCGCTCTGTGAGATTTCGCTCGATTCTGCCAGAGGATAAAGCGGGAGCGGTGCTTCGCAGACCGATCTTGACCTCCACGTATTTTTATAGATAACCCATAAAACAACGAGGTTTTTACGTTCCGCAACAAAGAAACTGGAGAAGTTATCCACAGGCATACCGGTACTTTTTTATGCAACTTTTATTGCTTTCTAACGAAAGGACGTTCTTCTGCACACTGCGCTGAGTACCATAGAAGAGTATGTTCCGACATGACGAGAGGATATCTCATGGCTGAAATCCCTACTTCCGAACCCCAAGTTGGTGCCCCGCCGGTCGTAACTCAAGCACCGCCTAAACTTAACCAAGCGGGAGCTATCGACCTTGTAAAACGGGAAACGCGTGCCCCTGAGGTTGCAACTATCAGTCATGAAGCAGACGAACTGGCTATCACTCTCAACAACACCGATCTGAAGTCGCCTTCACTTCTCGATACCCTCGAAAATACGATTTCAAGCTACGGTTCCGATACCTTCAACGGCATCGACATGGTTACCCAGCGCCTGCTCAATATGCAAGAGCTTGAGCTTGCGCCGGACTCCCCACAAACCAAAGCATCTCAAAATCTGGCGGAACTGCGTGCACAAATCAACTCGTTGGATTACAGCGCGATTGACGGTACCCCTGGTAAACGCGGCATCGCAAAACGCCTGATAGGGCGCGGCAAAAGCAAAATCGAGAAATTCTTCTACCAGTACGCCAGCGTCAACAGAAATATTGAAGGCATCAGCAAAAAACTGAAAAAATCCACCGATGCGCTCGTCATGCAGCAGGCGGAACTCGTGAAACTGCGCGAGAAACTTCAGGAAGGCATGACGGATTTGAACGAGAAGATCGCAGTTCTTCAACAGTTCTCCGATATGGTGCGTGCCGCCGCTGAAGAAACTCGTCTTGAAGGAGATGAAGAAACCGCGCGCATCTACACCGAGAAGGTTCTATATGTGACCGAACAGCGCATCAGCGATCTGCTCACTAAACTTGAAATTGCTGGGCAGGCGTACCTGACAAGCGATGTTGTCTCCAGCAACGGCAAAGAGCTCATTCGCGGTATCCGTCGTGCCGAAGACACCACTTTATGGGCATACAAAATGACCGCCTATATCGCCCGTTCCTTAGGCATGCAGGAAGCGGTTCTGCAGCAGCTTGGCGCCCTGAAGCAAACCACCGAGAACGCTATTATGCGCAATGCCGATATGTTGTCTTCGCAGGCTACGCGGATCCAGCAGATGGCGTCCCAACCCGCAATCGACCCGCAGGTTTTGGCGCAGGCACATGGAAAAGTACTTCAAGCGCTCGACGAAGTTTCCGCATTCCGTCAGGGGGCGGTAGAAGCATTCGCCCAGTCGAACCAGATGCTGCGCGAACTGACAGCGGATTCCCTTGAACGCGTTACACGAAGGAATAATGCCCCCGAATCCCCTGCACACGCCAGCGGAACTCCCACAAACCGCGCGCTCACCCAGAATTAGAGGCACACGTGGGCGTTATCAAACGGTTTTTCGGTGTGCCGGACGATTCCCCGGTCCGCTCCCAACAAGAAAGCGTCACGGATGCCCCGGCGCAGGAGTACGCCTTGGCTCATTCTTCTGCCCCGGAGCCCACGTACCTGCGCCAGTCCCAGCATGTGCTGGATGATGCCTCGAATTATTTGGCGGATTTTGCCGTATCTGTACCCCCGCGCGCACTCGTACCCGCCTTCGAGATGGTCGAAACCTACCGCAAAATAACGGCAGAAACGGGCAGTGATACCCGCACGACCCTGCCCTCAACGACGGAATACACGCTCCAGACGGCGTTAACCACCTATGTACCGAATCTGTTGACTGTCTATACCCGCACGCACAACCCCACCCCGGAGCAAACCTCCGAGCTGGTGCAGGCTCTTACTGATGCAAATCAGGAATTCGTCACAGCGCTTAACCTTGTGCGGGCAGATAACAGCCTTGAACTTGAAACGCACACCCTGTTCATGCGCAAGAGAATGGCGGTATAAATGGAACTGAGCATTGGTCAGAACGTCAATCTTACCCAGGAAGCACCCGATCTTGACCACGTGCTGGTAGGACTGCGGTGGCGCACCGACGAACCGCTTCTACGTGAATCTCTGGAGGCAGGGGTACTTCTTACCTCGAACGGCAAACTAGTTTCGCGGCAAGACTTTGTATTTGCTCACCAGGTTTTAGACCGTGCGGGCAGTGTTCGCCGCCGCGAGCTCATGGGCGACGATCAGGTGCAGTTCGATCTGCACCTTCCCACTGTGCCCCAAGACGTAGATTCCCTGGAGGTTGTGCTCTTCACAAACGGGGAAAGTACCGTGCGGCTCAACCGTGCCAGCGGGATCCGAGCACGCATGATAAACCCTACCACCGGAAAAACAATGTTCCGTGCCCCACTCGTGCAGGTAGGTCGCAGCGCAGCGGTACGGCTGATGCAGGTGTACCGGCACCGCGGTGAATGGAAAGTGCGAGCTGTGTGCGATGAATGGCATAGTGTTTCCGCCATGCTTCAAGGGTTCGGGTTATGAGTCGCTACAGTTTTATCACTGCCTACATAGCGGACCCTGAGCCGCGGGCGCATCCTCAAGCATCCCCCTCTGCTGCTGCAGTAGCAAACCGGGAGCCGCAGTCTGCAGATATTCCCTCTGACCAGCAAGGGCACCAGAGGGCGCAGCATACTCAGCGGAGTATAAGCCGCCAGGCGAACCGAGCGACGGGCGCATCCGGGACAGCGCAGCCGGTGCAGCACCGGCAGATTAAACCCCCAAATATGAGCAAATCTCGCGGGACGGCAACCTACACCCCGGAATCGGCTGAATCTTGGCAGCATTCTCAACCCGCAGACACGGCAAAAACCATAACTCCCCCATCCGAACACCTGCGTGAACCGCACTGGTGGGGTCACATCCCCAATATCGCCGACGCTCACCCGAGCGAACGTCTCTTTATGCTCGATGCGGTACAAGCCGCCGTAGGAGAACTGCGTATTACTGGAACCGATATGACTGCATTCCTGCTGAACTGGGATGGTGAGAGTGTTATGCTGTCGGGTTCATCCGCTCCCCCAACTGATGCTGTCTCTCGGATGACCCGAATATCGCTCAACGCAGCAGGCACAGTTTTGACAATTCCCCCTAAATCTTTGACGCTACTGCGATCTTTAAAACTGATCGGCAGGAATCTTCAGCTCACTAATCCCGATATACGCATAACCCGGGATTTAGGAGAGGGTACGCTAATATTAAGTGAGGATGGTTACGTTACCTGTGCCATCGCCCTTCTCAGCGAATATCAACACCATAAATAGAAAGGAAAATATAGTGGCTGCTATTAAGCTCACCAAAGGAAACCCCATCAATCTCACCAAAGAGGCACCGGGCCTGAAAAACCTCACCATCGGACTGGGTTGGGACCTATCCCTCGCGGGTGAAGCCTATGACCTTGACGCATCCGTCATGATCACCGACGAAAATGACAGGATCCTTTTTGACGATGCATCCCTCATCTTCTTTAACAATCCCACCAGCCTTGACGGCGCGGTCGTCCACACCGGTGACAACCGCACTGGCGATGCTGAAGGTGACGATGAGACCATTATCGTGAACCTCGATAAAGTAGACCCAAAGGTACAGCGCCTTCACATCCTCGCCTCTATCTACGAAGGCGAAAAAACCGGTAAGAATTTCGGTGTAGTGCGTAACGCTTATGTACGTCTAATAAACGACGACACGAATGAAGAAATCGCTCGTTACGACCTTTCCGAAGACTGCTCGGCAGCGCCCGCTGTACTCTTCGCAATGGTGTACCGCCACAACGGCGAATGGCGTTTCAAAGCCGTAGAAGATCCATTCACCGGTGGTCTGCCGCATCTGCTGACCTCCTACGGTTTCACCGTTTAACAACCTGCCTTATCTATAACGCGAAGGAGAGCCTTCTGCCCTCATGGCTTTATTAAAATTCTTCAAATACGATCTCTTGATTACCCTTGCGGCACTTATAGGTGCCGCCTTTTATGGTGGTATTGTCGGCATGGTATCCGCCGCGATCCTGATTGTCCTTGAGATCGTTTTCTCATTCGACAACGCGGGTGTGAACGCAAAATACCTAGACAAAATGTCGCATGCATGGCGCAATATCTTCTTGACAGTCGGTGTGCTAGTCGCTGTTTTTGGTATGCGTCTTATCTTCCCCTTCCTGATCGTCTGCCTGGCAGGCAACGTAGGTCCGGTTGAAGCTTGGAACCTTGCAATGGAACGCGGCGACCCGCATACGCCCGGAACCTACGGGTACATTTTGGAATCCGCCCACCACACCATCGCTTCCTTCGGCGGCATGTTCCTGCTCATGCTCTTCCTTTCCTTCCTCTTCGAAGCTGGTAAGGATGTCCACTGGCTATCCGTGATCGAGAAACCGCTCGCCAAAGCCGGGCACTTTGATTCCATGCCTGTATTGGTTTCCGGGGTTATCTTAGTGACGGCTTCTCAGCTTTTCGGTGCCGAGCATCATGAGCAGTACACTATTCTGCTCTCGGGGCTTCTGGGTATGCTCACCTTCTTGGCGACCAACGGCCTGGCAACCTTTATGGAAGACCGAAACGAATCTCAAGAAGAATCCCTGGCGAATGTTGCCGTACTTACCGGTAAAGCAGCATTCTCCATGTTTATCTTCCTAGAAGTTCTTGATGCTTCCTTCAGCTTCGACGGCGTTCTCGGCGCATTCGCGGTAACCTCAGACCCCATTATTATTGCTATCGGTTTGGGCGTGGGCGCGCTCTTCGTGCGGTCGATGACCATTTACCTGGTCGAAAAGGGAACCCTTCAAGAGCTGCGCTACCTGGACCACGGCGCGCACTGGGCTATCGGCGTTCTCGCGCTTATGCTTCTGGCAACCCTCAAGTGGGATATTCCCGACTACGTGATCGGCCTTTCCGGCATCGTCTTTATCGCCGGGTCGATTATCTCCTCCCGCAAGGCAAACCAAGCGGAGGCAGCACTAGCGGAAAAGACTGCAGAACCTGACGCTCCGGTGCAGAACACATAACCGCAGGCTCAAGGGCACATAGCCCTTAAGCAACACGGTGGGCGACGATGCGGACGCAGCGTGCGCCGCGCATCCGCCCACCGTATTTTTATGACTACATGACTACATAACTAACGAAGGGTACAGGCACTGTGGCTATTAACCTGTCAAAAGGTCAGAAACTAGATCTCTCGAAAGACAGCTCGCTCACCCAGGTTCGTTTGGGCTTAGGCTGGGACCCCATTAAAACCAAGGGACTCTTTGGGCGTATCAAAGAGAAAGCGGTCGATCTGGATGCTTCCGTGATCGGATATGATGCAGCCGGTAACCTGCTTGAGGTCGTTTTCTACGGGTCGTTACGCTCGGTCAATGGCTCTATTATTCACCACGGAGATAACCTGACGGGTGCAGGCGAAGGCGACGACGAGGTTATTGATATTAACCTCCCAGGCGTGGATGCGCGCGTTGCTTTCTTGGCACTGGTGATTACCTCATATTCCGGGGACCAATTTAGCAACGTTGACAACGCCTTTGTGCGCGTTGAAAACGTTGCTAACCGCCAGGAGATGGCACGTTTTTCGATGACGGAAAAGGGCTCGCATACGGGGCTCATGGTAGCCCTGCTGGCACGCGTAGGTCGCGGCTGGGAGCTTCGGGCTATTGGAGACCCGCTGCCCGGCGCGGCACGCACCCCGCGCGATGTTATCGACCCTGTAAAAAGGTACCTTGTCTAAAAATTTGGCGTGCTGTGCACGTGTTCAATAGCGGCACATCAGGTGTACATAGCGGCAGTTTTATTCCTCTTTATGGCGGTAAGAGCTGTCTTTGGAATGTTTCTGTGCGCATAGTACTGATAGCAAAAGCTGGTCCCGCATGCATCAATAGGGTGCGTGCGGGACCAGCTATATGCTCTGAAAAGCACAATCATTCATTCAATTACTGGCACCTAGAATGTTTTGATCTGCCAGGCACCATCAGAATACTTACCCTGAAAATACACCGAAGTTTCTGTCTTACGTTGTTTTTCATCGGTGTAGTCCTCGCTAGTTCCATCAGGGAAGGCACGAAACTCTCCTAAATCGATGACCATCATACCGCCCCAATTGTAGCCGCCACCGCTTGCTTTTGAGGGACGGGGAGAGCGCATGGCAAACGTTACTTGAGGGTTACCAAACCAAATCTCACCATCTTTGATCCTATCGAAAGAGGATTGATCATTTTTTAAGAAACCATCCTTTTCGCTTTGTGCCAATGCAGACTTATTGATCATTTCGTCGCTTCCCGTCTCAAAAAGGTACTGCAATGCCCCTGCCATAAAGACTAGATTAGCGTAGAAGCCATCTGCTGAGTTCTCTTTAGCTTTATCATCTAAAACAGGTTTAGGGATATTCTTTGCTGGATGTTCACGCGTTGCGGGTTCATACGCGCCAGCCGACGTATCGTACTTATCGTTTTTGATAGTAGTACCGTAGTCTTTTATGCTCTCCGAGGCTGAGGCGGAAGCAGAGGATGAGGACGATGAGCTTGACGCGGACGATGAAGAGCTTGAAGAGCCGCTAGCGGCGGCATCGACGGGTTTTACGGAGGCGGCGCATCCGGCAAGAGCAATGACAGAGCCAGCGCCAACGACGCCTAGTGCGGCACGGCGGGTTACATCATGAGGTGACATGGTGTTGTTCCTTTCGGGGCTTCCGTAACGCTGCAGGGCAGGCGACTGCGGGAAGCACGGGCGGCGAGCGCATGAACTCGCCATGGGTGTTTCTCTCTACTCTAGTGTATCGGGACTGCGGGAGCCCGTATATCTGCCGTTCTAGGGTCTTAAAATACGGTAGTTTTTCGCGCGATGCGCCGCGCTGGGGCATTTCAACGCTGCACACCAGCGCTCCCGATTTTCTTGAGATTACAAAAAGCCCCGCAAGATCGTAGAAATCTTGCGGGGCATAAATACTAAGTTAGTAAGTTAGCTGGTATTATCGTGTCCAATTTAGTGAGTGCTGATCATACTCCACTTATTATCGGAGTACGTTCCTACAAAACTTACAGATTCCGTATTGGTCCTTTCATCAGCCGAAAAATCAACCGCAGTATCTGCGTTTGCCATAAAAGCACCCTTGTCAGTCGACATTTG
Source organism: Rothia sp. HMSC069C01 (assembly GCF_001814655.1). Lineage (NCBI taxonomy): Bacteria > Bacillati > Actinomycetota > Actinomycetes > Micrococcales > Micrococcaceae > Rothia > Rothia sp. HMSC069C01. The sequence continues at coordinate 14,101 of NZ_KV817389.1, read as the reverse complement.
GGAACCCCACTTATAACGGTCACCGCTAATTTCGGGCGCAGATGTTTTCAGTTCAGTAGTTACTTTAGGATTATCCAGCCAAATTTCTCCGCTCTTTATTTGAGAGAATATTTTTTTAGTCTCAGGATCTTTATAAAAAGCATTAACCTCTTCTTCGGTAAAAGAGCTCTTACGCAGAGGAGCATCATCCCCTGTGGCAAATAGATATTGTATGCTGGCTGCAATATAACCAATATGCGCGTAGAAAGCCTCGACGGACTTTTCGTTAGCGTTCTCCGGCAGCTTCGGAACAGGAACGTTCTTCGCGGGCTCGGTGCGAGTTGCGGGCACGTACTCCCCTGCCGACGTATCGAAGCTGTCGAATTTGACCTCGCCCTTGTAGTCCTTAGCGGGTTCCGATTTGCTGGAGCTTGACGAACTGCCGCTGGAGTTCGAGTTTGAGTTCGACGAAGAACATGCTGCGAGCGCGGCCGCAGTGCCAGCACCCAGCACGCCCAGCGCTGCGTTACGGCGAGTCACGATCAACGATGACATAGTATTCTTTTTCCTTTCATATGTGCCTCATTCAGAGCGAATAAGGCATAAATCTAGTGAGGTTCAGAACCCCGACCTCTCTAAAAACAACAATGTTTTAGATGGAGAATCCGCCGCTTCCAGCAGCACCTCCGCTACTGCGAATAGTCCACGAGCTGCCCGAATAGAGGGCCTCGAAGGTAATATCCGTATCAACGTGTTGTTTACTGGACTCCACATCTTTACTCATGGAGTTCACAACGATGTAGGAACCCATATTCATCTTCATCGTGCCATCCCAGGAGTAGAAGCTGCCGCTGCTGCTCGGGGTTGAGGTGTTCAGCGAGAACACAACGGTCGGGTTGTCCAGCCAGGCATTGCCCTCTTTGATCATTTTGAGCATCTCTGAAGCACTGGTGTTACTGGACAGACTCGACTTTTCAGATGATACCAGAGCGCATTTCTCGAAGGGCTCCATATCGCCGGTCTGGAAGAGGTACTGCATAGAAGCCGCGATATAGGCGATGTTTTCGTAAAGTCCGTCTATGGTTTTCTCGTTGGCTTTATCAGAGAGCAGGGGTTTGGGAACGTTCTTCGGCTTCTCAGTACGGGTTGCAGGTTGGTGTTCACCTGCGGAAGTGTCGTACTTTTCGAGTTTTACATCGCCGGTGTTTTTCGAGTTACCGGGCAGAGTAGATGCGCTCGATGATGAACTTGAGGATGAAGCGCTTGACGACGATGAGCTCGCGGAGGACGAGCTCCCCTGCCCGAGGTTCGCGGGTTTGACGGCGGGGGCGCATCCGACGACGACGGTGGCAGATCCTGCGCCCAGCACACCCAAGGCGGCGCGGCGGGAGACATGGTGGGGTAAACGGGTTGGCATGTTTGCCCTTTCATCGGTGCTCTCAGGGGATGCGGTTACGAGCGAGGTTCCGGGTCTCAGCACATCTTTTTGCCCAAAACTGCGCAGTCAGGGGCGGAAGATAAGCCTCAACTTCCCAGTTTGTTGCTCCATACCAGAGACATTACGTCGATTGTATCTTAGAGCTTTATTGAACCCCGGGCTCCTGGACACGTCTTCATCATTTCGTTATCTATTTGCTCTCTATGTGGACTTCCTAGAGAGGCGCGCGGCACGGCATAAAATCGCTCATGAGTACCATTCCGTATTAGCGGTTGAATATATCACCGGACTGTAGAAAAATCTCTATACGAGCTTTACGATTAAACGAACATTGATAGTGAGCTAGTACACGGGAGGTTCCCATGAAAGCTGTAGTTGTCCCTGACGTTGTTGATGGCTCGATAAATGTCACCGATGTTCCCGTGCCCGAGGTGGGGCACGGTCAGGCGCTCGTGAAGCTAGAGTACTCCGGCGTCTGCCACACCGACCTGCACGTTGCGGCGGGCGATTTCGGTAAGGTTCCGGGGCGCGTCCTGGGGCATGAGGGTATTGGTATTGTCACCGAAGTTGGTGAAGGCGTTGAATCGCTCAAGCCCGGTGACCGTGTCTCTATTGCATGGTTCTTCCAGGGATGCGGGCACTGCGAATACTGCACCTCCGGCAGGGAGACCCTATGCCGTACCGTCAAGAATGCGGGCTACACCGTGGACGGTGCCATGAGTGAGTATGCCCTTGTCACGGCAGACTATGCCGTGAAGGTTCCTGAAGGTTTGGATGCGGCGCAGGCAAGTTCGATTACCTGCGCGGGCGTGACCACCTATAAGGCGATTAAGGAATCGCAGGTACGCCCCGGTCAGTGGCTGGTCGCCTACGGCGCTGGCGGGCTGGGCAACTTGGCGGTGCAGTACGCCAAGAAGGTTTTCGGTGCCAAGGTTATTGCCGTCGATATTAACGATGACAAGCTTCAGCTTGCCGCCGAGACCGGTGCCGATGTCACGATTAACGGTCGTGAGGTTGAGGATGTACCGGCGAAGGTTCGTGAGGTAACCGACGGCGGGGCGCAAGCCGCCGTGGTAACTGCGGTATCGAGGGTTGCTTTTAACCAGGCGGTTGAGAGCGTGCGTGCCGGAGGCAGCGTGGTAGCTGTGGGCCTTCCGCCCGAGAAGATGGAACTGTCTATTACAAAGGTCGTTCTTGACGGTATTCGCGTGCTCGGCTCGTTGGTTGGCACCCGCCAGGATCTTGCCGAAGCGTTCCAGTTCGGCGCAGACGGGTTAGTAGTTCCCGTAGTGCAGCTGCGCCAGGTCGATGAGGCTCCGCAGATCTTCGAGGAGATGAACGCAGGCAAGATTAACGGGCGTATGGTGCTCGATTTCGCAGGTCTGTGGTAAGGCAAGAAGGCTTCTCACACGGGTGCGTTAGGTACTGAATCTTTGCGGTAGCGCGGGTTGCCGCCCGTTTCTACACATAGGGTTCTGAGCCCCTAATGCAAAAAAGCGGTGTCCCCTGGAACGTATGGAAATTCCGGGGGACACCGCTCTATATGCGGAGCTAGTGATTAGCTGTCCTGGGTATCGTGGGATGCGGAGCTGTCGGAACCACCAGTTTCATAGAAACCCCCAACACTCCATTTGTTATTGTCGTATTTAGCCGTGAAGTTAATCTTCTGAGTGCTCTTCTGCTGTTCTTCAGGAAAATCTACAACCTCACCATCATGTACGCCGTATTCCCCCCGAGTTAGATTCACGGTTACCGGCCACGTGTAAGTGCCGTTCTCTTCCTTAGGCTGAGCATCCTCAAAGTTCATCACAATTTTAGGGTCTGCAAGCCAGCTCTTCCCGCCCTGAAGCTCCGCAAAAAGAGCACCCGACAGTGTGCGCTCTTTATCCTCATCGCTCATAGCGCTTTCTTTGATCAGAGATACATCGCCGGTCTGCAGTGCGTACTGCAAAGCCGCACCAAGGAACACGATCGAAGAGTACAGACCCGCGACGGAGTTTTCGTTCATATTCTCAGGCTTGATAGGCTTGGGAACATTCTTTGCGGGAGTCTCACGAGTTGCGGGCTCATAGGTGCCAGCTGAGGTATCGAACTTATCGATTTTAGCTTCGCCGCTGTAGTCGCTGCGGGTGCTCGTCGAGGAAGCCGATGTGCCGGAATCCCCGCCGTTGCCGTTCGAGTTAGAGGAGGAGCACGCCGCCAAGAACGCGGCAGAACCAAGACCCAAGACGCCTAGAGCACCGCGGCGGGATACAGAAGTAGTCAGCATGTTGTTATCTTTCAGTCGGTGATTATTGCCTATTTATTATAGAGTGCATACATCGGAAGAACCCATTTAGGGCAAGCTATGTTCCCACGGGTGCGGAGAGGCTACAGGTTTTGCTGATGCGCCTGGGGATTAAGCGGTATGAGGTGCTGAGGCTTGTAAGTTGCGCACGAATCGGATCTCTCGTAACGCCTCAAACGACTCCCGACCCTCTAAAAACCCAGACTCCGACAACTGCTGCACCGAAGAGGCCCACTCTCCCGTACGCACCTTATACAAAATATGACCAAAAATCACCGTGCCGTCGAACTGCCCCGGATCAAAACTCAGCCGCTTACGCTTGCCCTGATCCCGGAAAATAATACGAATCCACCCGTTGCGGTTGTTATCTAGATACGTGAGCCTATCAATCGAGGTATACGGTGCGGTATAGGTGCGTCCGAGGGAGTTACGCCAAGTGACCGAGTGCTCATCAAACCGGATATAGAGCATGTAATAGTTAATGATTGCAACCAAGCCCAGAGGGCAACCTACTATAAATACAAAAATATGCATCCCGATATCGAAACCGTACATAATATCTAGAAATATGGGGAATGGAATTAGGAAGAAGAGAAAAATTCCCCATCCGAGGTAGAGGACAAAGCGTGGGCGGTGTTGCCTCACCCCGACGGAGACATGTGAACCTTTACGTTGGATGCCGGGCATAGCTCCGACGAGTAGGCCGCCAAGCAGACCACCTAAAATACCGTTTTCCATCTCATAGCTCTCTTTCTAACCCGCCATATCTGCTGATACGTCTTTTCAACTGTACTTTTTCCTTATATGCTCATCATGTACTTTCAGAGAGCTTTGGTGGCCTCATCAGGGCATAAATAGAGCAAGAGGGATGCGCTTCGTGCAGAATACACGAGCACACCCCTAGCCAATATTAGAAGCTGGTTATGATTCCTGATGATGCTCCGCATCAGTGGTTTCTTGGTCTTCAGGTTCCTGCTCTTTTGGGTGGTTCCGGCCCGTATCCCAACCAATATAGAACACCCCAATGCTGATCAAGATACTCACAAACATCAACGCGCCCCAGCCTATCCCTGGACCCATAAAGGTGCAGAATATGGTGCAGAGGAGAAATAATACCGTGAGTACTGCCCCTCCGATCATGAGGCTGTACTTATAGATTCTGGTCTCAAGATCCATCAGAGATACCTTTTAGGGGTGGAAGGTGCGCAATATTTATATGTATCAGTATAGTTTCTGTGTGTAACTATCAGGTTTTCAGAGGAACAGTACTCTCACTTGGGTAAACGTAGGTTTCCATAGATACTGAATGACTCACCTCTGGACGGTATTCCTAGATGTTCAGGAAAACATAGCTTTGGGATGGTTGATGAGCCATGGTGCATAAATGGTGTCGTCCATGGTGTATATAATCTCTCGCAGGTCTTCCCGCGCCTTCATCACGGCCCACCTTCCATGAGTTTGACGGAAGATTATCTGGCTCATCAGATATGAAAAATCTTGACTGCCGATAGACAGTATCACGTTATTGTTTTTGTGATATAAGGTTATTTTCTCTTTGGGTTCTTGAACGTAAGTGTATCCCAGTATTTCATCGTATCGTAAGTGGGTGCTCTTAAACGGTTTATTTCTGTAGGTGAACCCTTGCAGTCTGAAATGCGTATAGGACCAGCCTCCAACTCGCATTCCTACAATACCGCATGCTATAAGGATGGGATACATGATTAATCCTGCTATATCTGTAGAGTCCAGGGTTTTATCTTCAAAATATAAGTAGATTGTAAATATAAATATTGCGAGAGAAAGCAAGGATAAACCTGCTCCCACTATGAATAAAATTAAGGAAGGTCGTCGTTTCTTGGGTATGATGGATTTTGCAAATTTTTCAATATTATCATCAGGTATATTTTCGATATTCTTTGCAATGGCAGAACGTTTACGCTTTTTACTGCTTGGGCTGGATATGATGTCGCCAATAAGGTCGGGTATCGCCGATAGTATATCTGTAAGGTCAATGAGACTCACTAAAACTCCCTGATTAGAATTTGAAATACAACTGTGACCGCACATAATCGCGACCAACCCCAGAGGCAAGGACCCCGCTTTCTTCGAGTTCTTCCCAAACAAAACGGGGTCAGTAGGCGCTAACTCAGTTAGTCTAGTTTGAGTTTTTTCTCATAACACAACCGCTTAATACGCTCAAACATCTTCTCATACGACCCATAACCAACCACCAACTCCTCAACCTGCTCAGGAGTCAGATCCCGCGGCCATTCCTGATGCTCCACCCGAGACAAAACCATCGCAAATAAGATAGAGGCATCAAACTGCCACGGATCAAAACTCAGCCGCACTCGCTTAATATTGCGGCTGCGTACCCGTAAGTACCCGTTCTTCCCATTACTTTGCAGCAGGATTTCGCTGATGCTCTCATATGGCATATACCGAATCTTCCACCGCCAATTACGCCAGTAGATTCCCGAGAGGGTTTGCTGGATATAAAACGCATGACAATGATTCACAAACGGAATTACCAAAGGACCACAAATAACAAACGCAAGAATAAAAGAAGCTATGGGGTCACCATACTTGATGGTTACATATATAGGTGCTGCAACTAATCCTCCCACTAGAAGTACATAACCAGCTATAAAAGCAAGCTTTGGGCGGTGCTGTTTGACCCCGAGCACGGGCTGACCCATCGTACGTTTCAGCGAGGGAACATTCCGAACGAAAAGACCCGCCAACAACCCAATCAACGCAGGAGGCACAACAACCTACCTTCCCTCAAATCCCTGCTCCCTTTTTTATGAAGGACGCTCTGCCTTCTCAAACTTCGTCACAGACGTAGACCCAGAGTTAAAAACCTGAAAATCCAGCAGTGTCACCTTATAGTACCCGCCGACCTCCAAAGATCCCGCATACTCGTCCATAGACTTCTTTGGATCAGGAGAATCCGACATATGTAAATTCCCGCACTCTTTTGTCTTAAAATCTGCTACACGCTTATAATCCGTATTCCCCGAGACCAGACCACCCCGATCGTGCACATCAACATGCTCGAGGGTGCAGTACTTGTAAGTCCCTGCACTATCATTACGTGAAAGAAAATATAAAAACGCATAAAAGCTTACAGCAACGACAACAATGATGCATGTTACCAATGTTTCTTTAACATTCTTACTTCTCATAAATCTCTAAGATCCGTTGCCATAGATCCTCACAATACTATTTTCAGTACCAGGAAAGAGGACAATCCTGGGAAGCCCAAATTTGTAGCTCTTCCCTTCTTTTAGTAGATTATGATAATAGTTTGCGTCTTTCTCACCAATATCGGACCATACCATCTGAGGGCAGTTCGATGAGTCTATATACAGGCTATACGTGGTTTCTGGAGAGTTGGCTGATACCGAATCATGTCTTTTGACCTCGGTTTTGGTGACAGTGCATTCCTTAATGATTGGATTATTCTTATTGTGAGCCGAAACCCCAAAATATATACCAAAAAATAATAAAAATCCCAACGGCACAAGCACAATAATATATTTCTGTCGGAACCATGAAAGATTTGACTTTAATAGTTTTATCATTGTGTAATCACCTTCTTAATTTTTTTATTCTATTATAAATAGTACCATATGTATTTATATATGCCGCGGGTATAATCTATCTCCTTTCCCGCTGCCTTTTTGCACCTAGATTTTTTAGAATTTGAAATATAACTGTGACCGCACATAATCACAAGCAACCCCAGGCGCAAGAAATCCGCCTTCTTCGAGTTCTTCCCATGACATAGGCCATCGTCCACACTTTGACCTGTACATAATATGTCCGTACAGAACATCACTATCAAACTGAGCATGGGAAAACTTAAAAACTAGATACCGAAACAGCACACGATGCTCGTAGCTTTTGAAGCGTACCCATCCTCCTTTATTAGTATCTGCAAAACTAAAATATTTGATACTGTCATACCGAATAAAACGCTTCTTGCCCCTCCAATTTCTCCAAATTATACGATCTTTCTGGTAGCATATAAAGAAAATATAATAATTAATAAGAGCAATAGCAGGTATTATGCCCACAAAAAAGCTAATAACATGATTTGCAATATCAAACTTTGTGGTGATATCAAAATACAACGGCAGGATGACAAGGGATAAAGCTATACCCGCCCACCCGAATACACCAAGAAGGGTGGGCCTGCCCTGTATTCTATTTAGAGACAGGGTTCCTGTTTGATTATTCACACCAGGCATCGCCTGGGTAGCTGCCCCAGCTGCTGCACCGATAAGAATCTTATCAAGCATGATATTTTACCTATCTTTCTATCCTGATATAACCCATATCATGTAAAACCCTACTTAAAAATTATCTACTAAACGGGAGCTATCACAGAGATATATTTCTGACGGAACCTATCAGGGCTGATTTTACCTTCCTACGAAAACCCACACCGAATCTCACCGTACATGACATATGCGGGCGCTCCGAGACAAGACCGGAGTGCCCGCACAATTAATATCTGCCACCTCGCCCCAAACAAAACGGGGTCATAGGCGCTAACTCAGTTAGTCTAGTTTGAGTTTTCTCTCATACGCCAACCGCTCAATACACCCAAACATCTTCTCATACGATCCAAACCCAGCCACCAACTCCTCAACCTGTTGCGCGTTCAGGTTTTGCGGCCATTCCTTGTGCTCCACCCGAGACAAAACCATCGCAAACAGGATAGAAGCGTCAGAACTCAAAGAACCCTACCCATTCTCACGGGGGAATTCGAGGGGTTTAACCCAAGCATGATCCTGTAAAAACCGTACCCCCGGCCTACCAGAGAGGATTTGCTGGAATCGTTCATCCTCCCACACCTGCACCCAATGCCCCATCTCCACACGATACTGCAACTGAGCATAAAGAATGGTCGCATCAAACTGATTCGTATCAAACCCCAATTTGATGTGCTTGGGCAGTTGGGTACTTCTGATCTTCACCCACCCGTTCTTACTCGTCTGCTCATAGGAGACTTTGTAGATGCTGTGGTAGTCAAAATACCGGACTTTCCGTCGCCAGTTACGCCAGCGTATCCCAGATTCCGTAAAACAATGGTAATAGTTATGACAATGAGCCACAAAAATAAAACCAGCAGGACTGACCATCACCACAGAAATGATGTAAGCCTCTACAGTAAGCCCATATCTGATCCAAAAGTAGATAGGGAGTCCAATGAACGCGATGAAGAGTATCCCGTAGCTGATGATATAAGCAATCGGCGGGCGATGCTGTTCCACATTCAGGGTTTCTAGTCCTTGTTTACGTTTGGCTCCGGGCATGATGTTCACCAGGAACCCGCCGAGCAGACCATAAAACGCAGGACCCATACCCAACACCCTTCTTCACCGTAGCTTTTAAATCTTCTAGCAAAATAAGTTACCAAAAACATACGCCCTGGGGTGTGCTCGTGTAGAATACACGAACACACCCCTCCTCTCTAAAAGATAAAAACCTCGTTTCTTTTAGGGACGCTCCGCTTTTTCTAACCGAGTTACCGATGTCAGCCCCGGAGAACCAAGCTGCACATTCTTCAAGTACACCTTGTAATACCCTCCCGATTCAATGGAAGCCATATAATCATCCATTGATTGATCCTTATTCGGGGAATCTTGTTTATGGGTGCTCACTACTGGTTGTTGGTTCCGGGCGTGGGTACGGTGAAGGCACCACAGGGCTACCAGCGGGATTTCCCGCACGAGGATCAGGCACCGGTTCCTGCACTGCAGGCTGCTGCACAAACACAGGCTCGTTACCGTACAGCAGTATAGGAACGTTGGGAAAGACTGTTACTTATCATGACGGACTTTGATGATTTGCATAGCGATACGCGCCCGTATCGAAGCAGCCCATCCAGATGCCGCCAAGAACCATGCTTCTGCTGTCCAGTACCCGACTAAACCTGGAATTATCACCATACACCCTGGAAAGCCCACCCATATTACTACAGCCACTACCGCTACGCCGAGCAGCACAAACATGATGGCTGGATGTATTTTCAAGACTCGTTTAGCTATGACGGATACGAGCATCATCCCTGCGGTTACCAGTGCTGCTGGGTGCATGAGTGTTCCCACATCAAATGATTTTCCATAGATGTAGATGGGGAACACGGAGGAAAACATAATTACAAACCCTAGCCCGATGGTAATTATAAAGACGAGGGCTATGTTATCTCGGGCAGGCTCTTTGGCTTTTTCTACCTCCTGCTCCGCTTTTTGTTGTTGTACATACGCAGCGTACTCCACCGAACTCATTCGGGAAAGCTTAAGCACTTCAAGATAAACAACAAGCACATTTCCCGAATAATACCCAGCACCAATACTAAAAGTACTGAGCAAGAACACCTCTTGGGAAATACCCCAGGGTATCCCAAGAACAACTCCTAGCAGAAAAGACAGCAGGAAGAACGAAGCGAAATAGATTCCCCAGGCCGGGTACAGTCTGAGCTTAGAGAATAAAAGAACGGTCCAGGCGATTCCTGCTGGGGGCAGAAGTAAAGCAGCTATATAGAATGCTAATGGTTTAGGGTGTTCTACGGCATCGATGAGCATCCAGAGTACGGGGATAGCGACCATTAGTTGAGAGAAGCCTATGGAAAGCAAAGTAGGCCATAACACCGGCTGAACACGATCATCAGACGAAATCGGCATACTCTGTGGAGCTTTATCAGCACCATTGCTCTCGGCGGTACTTGGTCGAGGTTGCTTCTCTGGCTTCCCCACGGAACCCCCAGACGGTTGATTCATATCCTGACAACTCCTCCTGATGCGGCTTTTCTGTGAAGCAGACTGGTCCAGCCAATAGTTGACTGTACATTGTTTCTCGACGCAGCTTATGAACTCTTCATTTCCTTTTATTCTCAACAAAACGCGCTACCAATCCATAACAACTGGCAGTATAGCTCTGACGCTTGTGGAGGACTGTTTTCTCTACGGTAGCACCATACGCTCGAGCCTGATAAGTGGAGTTATCTAGAAAGTTCTCGATGTAGCATAGATTCATATTTCTGTTGTCTATGACAGAAATTTCAAGATATTTTGAAACACACTGTAAATATCCTTGACCCTTATCTTCAAACTCGGGTAGTCTGGGTCCCAGACCTCCACCATGAGGCGTGGAGCACCTCCAACCACGAAGGAACAATTATGAGTGAACGCGTCCTTAGTACCGATACCGCTAAACAGGCTATCAGCCAAATGCAGACCATCATCAACGGCGGCTTTCAAGAGCAAATTCAGCAACTGAACAGGCAGGGAGAAGTTCTTTCCGACCCAAATAACTGGGACGGTCCGCTCGCATCCCAGTTCCGTGGATCATGGCAAGATACCCGTCTTGCTCTCAATAAAGTGAAAGAGGAACTCGATCACCTGCGTGCTCAGGTTCAGCAGATTTCTGATGATATCTTCCGAGCGGGTGGCGGCGCATAGTCAAAAACTCTTTCTGGTGGGTGGAAAGCAGAAAAGTACCTTCTGCTTCCCACCCATTTTAGTATCTATTTCTGACAACTTCACCGATACATAGAATCAGAGCTGATCATATGCATGCGAATACTGACCCCGTAAAGTTTGACTTTGGTATGGCAGATACCCTGGTGTCTTCTTTTAGATACTGCCGGACGTCAATTGAGAATCAGATGGGTGAGCGTGAAAACGCTATTAAACATGCCCTAGAAGAATTTAAGGGTAATTATGCTGATCTTTTTACGAAAAATACTCGTAAATCAATGCAGCATGCACATGAACTTATAGAAGCTCTTCGTAACGCCGAAGAAAACCTCAAGAAATATATTGAAGCTGCACACGAAGAAGAACGCATCCGACGAGAGATTAAAGAGTGGGAAGAACAAGAAGAATCTAAGAGGAGCCATGGAGGAGTTACTGGCGCATCGGGTACTTTCAACCTTAATAAAGATAAAAAACAAATGTCCGAACCTCCAAGGAACACTGAACCCCCAAACTACAGTAACTATGTATCAGACTCAGCTCGGAGCCGTGGAGGGTTTGCATCGGGCTTGGCCAAGGATCTGACTGAGCAGGTTCAAAGTAACCCAAAATTGCTGAGTCAAGGTACGGTTTCAGGGATTCCTGCTAATCTTTTTGAGTATTACGAAAAAATAACTACTCTCAATCCTGAAGTTGAGAAGAATCAAGGTGCGCTGGAAATAATCTACGAAGTATTTATCGAGGGTACTGAATGGGGTGTTTTTGATGCTGTTGCCCTCATTACTGCTGTTAAAGGCTGGATCGCAGACACATACACAGAAGCTGGTACGGCTCTAAAAGCTTCTGAGGAGCTTTGGAAAGCTGGGAGCAATGGAGATTTAAGTGCTTCAAACCCTAATCTTTCAAACCCCTATGAAGTTCATACTGTAGATACTCACACAATTATTAAATCTATCGGTGACCTTTCTTTTCAACGTTATCTTGCTTATGTTCCCTCTGCACAGATTACTGGTGGTGTTCCCAGTTCGGGTTATAAGAATGATCCGGTAAATATTGCTACAGGTAACTTTATTGAGCCTGAAGTTGACCTCGCTTTCGATCACACCTCTGCGCGTTCTCTCAAGCTAAAACGCATGTATAACAGCGTTGCTGTGGTACATAAACATGGGCTCCCTTCGGGGGTTTTTGGTCCAGGGTGGTCATCTACTCTTGATGCCAAATTAGTATTTTCCAATCAAGAAGCTCAGTGGTACACCGATGATGGTCGTATTTTGTGCTTTCCCCGTCAGGACAACAAATTTGAACGTGCACCAGGAGAACCTTGGTGGATAGAAAAAATTGATTCTGAGAATGTGCTATATGAACGTATTCAGAGAGCACATACTCAGGCATGGGAGCAAACGCGCCCAGAGGAATCTTTGATTCCAGATCAGTATTACTGGGTCATCAGTAATGAGGAGCATGTTTCACATGCTTTTACACCCTCCGGTTTTTGGCTTTCCACAACAATAGGGCATCCCTCAAACACAGTGGTAGCTCTGCGTCGAAACAACCTTATTACTGAGATAATTCATCCTGCTGCTGGTCGGGGCATCCATATTGATTATTCATCATATAAATCTGGTACAACGACTCGTCCACTACAGGCATATACCTATAACACCATCGGCTCCCACGCTAACATCCCATTATTTGTTGCAGAATATGGGTACAATACACATGGTCATTTAGTCTCTGTCGCAACTGCTGCCGGAACCCGCTCATATTCGCACACTCCTGAGCACCTAATTCATGAGGTAACAGATGTAAACGGACATGTTGAAGTCACCAATACTTACGATCAAGATGGACGTGTAGTACACCAGCTTAGTGAATACGATTATGAAATTTCATATCAGTATTTGGCTGATGGTAAAACTGTTATTGCCGGAAAAAATGCGGGAATAGCTCCCAATATTTTTTATAGTGACGCTAAGGGGCGGCTTGTAAGTACTGTTGCATCCGATGGTACTCGTTACACTATGCGCTATAACTCGTTTAATAAGCGCGTCAGCGAGACCTACCGTGATGGAACAACTGTTGCTCGTTCATACGATACCCGCGGACGTTTAGTGAAAGAACGGACTCCCGAGGGTACCGACTATACCTACGGGTGGGATGAACATGACCGTATCACTGATGTGTCTGTACGGGACGCACGTGATACCGTCAATCTAGGTCCATCCATGACGGTGACATACGAGTATGCAGATGATACAAACCCCAATCCTGTAGCCCTCACCGATGCAACTGGAGCTGTAACACGCTACGAGTGGAACGATCAAGGTTATCCCACACGAATCACTGATCCTACCGGTGTCATTAATACATTTGAGTACGATGAACACGGTGATCTGATCGCCGTTTCTGACGGTCTTGGAAATACAGTCTCATACACGCGTGATGCCCAAGGGCGGATTATTCGCACCACCAACCCATTGGGATATGCATCTACGATCCGTTACAACGAGTCCGGTGTTCCTGTAAGTTTTGAGGAACCCTCAGGTGCGCGATGGACGTTGATATACCCTCAGGTTCATACGGGTTCACATATTCCTACTTTAATCCGTAATCCACACCGTACAGAACAATCTGTGACGATGGATGGTCTGACTCAGGGCCTTCTACCTTCTGCTCTGACAGATCCATACGGCAATACGACTATGTTCACTTATAACCGTGCTAACGATATTACTTCAGTGACCGATCCACTGGGGCATACTCTGCAGAATATCTATGATGTTCGTGGGAACCTCACACAGATTGTAGATTCTAACGGCGGCACATGGAATTACGTTTATGATGGTTTGTCTCAGCTGGTTGAGGCTACCGATCCGAGCGGCGCTGTCACCCGGTATTCCTATGATT
>NZ_KV817388.1:0-216 GCF_001814655.1 Rothia sp. HMSC069C01 | reverse complement strand
CCCCTGACGCAGATCAAGCCAATCGACTGCAGTAGCGTATTCATAAGCCCACTCTGTATCGAACTCATGCAAGAAAGAGTCCCAGTCGAAATCCAGGGCTGTTAAAAAACGACGCCCAAAGTCCCGGGCATCTACCACACCGGCACAGTCAACCTCTGCGATATACCACCCTTCACGCTCAAGATAGGGCTTCATACAATTCTGCCAATACCCATC
>NZ_KV817387.1:0-98760 GCF_001814655.1 Rothia sp. HMSC069C01 | reverse complement strand
AGTACACCAGAGGTCCTTTCTCTATATGTTGACTAGATTCGAGTCAGTAAACCGCTCCATATTTTCTCAACGCTGGGGTCTCTAAATACCCTCACACAAGAACCCTCTCGCGCATCAAACATCTCTGTCTCGAACACTATATGAATGCATACGCATAAAAGTTTTCGAGAATTTACACAGTACACGGTAGAATGCGAAAGATACCCTACGCACCATAAAACCGTGTACTGCCGCCTTCTGAAGATTTGAGGGGAGCAGAAAAACCATATACGGTTTGGTTGGTGTGATCGCTGGGGCGGTTGTGTAACAACACACCTGCGGTAAGAATAGAGCTAGAATAATAACCGTGGGGTGCTAAACAGAAGCTCCACACAGAACAATCACGGAGAGGTGGGCATGACCACAAACACTAATCCCCAAGGCATACGAGCAGGCATTGCAGGGATTAAGTCAAGTATCGCGGGTCTCTTTGATGCCGCTAAGGTACTTAAAACCCTAGGTATTAACCAGGTCAAAGACGAAGTCCAGATTGCAAAGCACGAGCTTAAGACCAAAGGCGTCGCTCTTGGCAAAGGTGCAGCCTTCCTCGCCGTCGCAGCTGTTTTTGCGTGCTTCATGGTCATCGCTATTATCGGTCTGCTTATCTTCCTCCTTGGACAGCTTGTACCTTTATGGGCCTCAGCGCTGATTTGGGCAGGCGTCTTCCTCATTATTCTCGCCATTTTAGGGCTTATCGGATATAAAAAAGTTAAAGCCCAGCTGCCCTTTGCTCCCGAATCGGCAATCTTCGGCGTTCTCTTCGATCTCGGCGTGCTTCGTGAAGGCAGCGCAATGACAGCCTCCCGTTTGAAACAAGAGCAGGCTGAACGGGCAGCGCGCAAGCAGGCAGAGCGTGAGGCCGCAGCAGAGAAGGCACGCCAAGAAGCTGAGGAGCGTAAGGCACGCGGCGAAGAAGAACCCAAGCCGCTCACCATTGAGCAGATTCAGCAGCGCACTAAAGAACGTCGCGCACACCTTGCAGCTTTGCGCGATGATATGCAGAAGTACGCACAGAATGCTCAATCCTTCACCCAATCAACCGTAGACTCCGCAAAGACCGGTGTGCAGAACGCGCCCAGCAGCGCGGCTACCGTTGGGCGCAACATGGTCAGCAATGCATCCAAGCCTGAGGTTGTTAAGGCTCGGTGGAAGTCCTTCGCAACTCTGGGCGCATCGCTCTCCGCAGTCGTACTCTTCCTCCGAAAGATTGTGCGACGCTAACGCAAGTACCTGCACCACAAACTCCGTATATTGGCCCGTCACCTCCGCAGTGGCGGGCCATTTTTGAGGACGTATAGAGGCGACTCTCAGAGAACTCCAAGGCCTATTTATGCTGAGGAACGCGATAACACCCGATAAAATAATGAAGAACACCCCATACACCTGAGAAGTCAGACCAAGGAGAACAGGCGATGCAGCAGGCAAAGAAGATCCTGATCGGTGCTGAGACCTATCCCCCCGATGTGAACGGCGCGGCACAATTTGGGCACCGCCTAGCGACCTCTATGCTCAAGCGCGGGCACGAAGTACACGTGGTTGCCGCAAATCCCAGCCGTGGACCTAGCTACCGAACCGTAGTAGAGGGCGGCATCGTCGAGCACCGTCTGCGTTCGCATTTGCCCCCCACTCATGAAACCAACCGCATCTGTATTCCCTGGGAAATCCACGCCGAGGTGGGTCGTATCCTTGACGAAGTTAAGCCGGATGTTATTCATGTGCAGTGCCACTACATTATCGGGCGCGCATTACTGAAGCAGGCACATAAGCGTGGAATTCGAGTTATCGCCACCAACCACTTTATGCCCGCAAATTTAGATCCATTCCTGCCGTTCCCGGAACCCATCAAAAAGGTATATGCGCACATTACCTGGGCGGATATGCGCCGTCTTTTCAAATATGCGGCGGTGGTGACAACTCCGACTCAGATCGGCGCCGATGCGATGCGAGATCTTGGAAGATTTACTCGCCCCGTCATGCCCGTTTCTAACGGCATTGAAATCAGCGACTACGAACTTGCTGAGGGCGCAGATTTGGGCAAAGCACCCGGCGAACTGCGTGTAACCTTCGTGGGTCGTCTTGCTGAAGAGAAGCACGTGGATGTGCTTATTGAGGCGCTCTCTCTTCTCCCCGAAGACCTTGACCACGTTCGCCTTGATATCGCCGGAGGCGGCGAGCTTCGTGAAACCCTCGAACAGAAGGCACGCGAATGCGGTGTTGAAAACCGAGTAACGTTCCGTGGGTTTGTTCCGGACGAAGAACTGCCGGGTGTTTACCAGAGGGCGGATATTTTCTGTCAGCCTGGGACCGCAGAGCTGCAGTCGCTTGTCTCCTTGGAGGCTATGAGCGCCTCCACCCCCGTAGTCTTGGCAAACGCTCTAGCGCTTCCACATCTCGTGGAAGAAGGCGTTAACGGATACCTCTTTGAGCCTAATAATCCGCAGGATTTGGCGGATAAACTTACAGCAATTCTTCGTCTACCTGCCGCTGAACGCGAGCAGATGGGGCGTGAGAGCCGCCGTATTGTGGAATTCCATAGTGCGGAGAATACCTGGCGCACTTTTGAGGAATTATATGTATCGGATGCCCCCTATGAGCGTTTTCTTGCTCAACGTTCTGAAAAATAAGGTGTGTCTAAGATTCGCCAAAACTGTACCCCTCAGGTACTCTAGAGACGTGGCTTACGCGCTAAGCCTCTAGGGGAGTTAGCTCAGCCGGTTAGAGCAGAGGACTCATAATCCTTTGGTCGTGGGTTCAAGTCCCACACTCCCTACAGACCCCGCTCGGTATGACTCATTTATTACATGTCGCCGAGCGGGGTCTTTTCGCTTTATATCGGGGTTCGAGTTACGCGAGTTAGAACAGAGAGCATAAACACGCTACATTAGATACGAACATTTGAGAGATAAAGTGTTTGCCAGCTACTTTTGAAAAGCACCATTTTCTCTCGGAACCCCTGTTAGAGACTCCGGCTCACTCAAAAGAGGAATAATGACCACCGATAAATCCTGCATGAGAGCGCTACACGGTTTATATGAGCGCCGCTTTCTGCGTTTTGCCACCGCGTTTACCCTCGCCTCTGTTCTTGGCGTGGCGGCACCCGTTCTTGCGCCGGTGCCTACATACGATCACGGCTCGGACTTCCTGACAGTGGCTCGCGCAGATCAGCAGGATGTTCCTTCGCCCCATGTTCGCAATCTTATTTTTGTGCTTCAGCTCAAGGAAGACGGCACCTTTGAGGGGCACTTGCTTCTCGGAGATTTTAAAGGTGAGATTGGGCAAAGCGAGCTTCAAGACCTAGATACCTATCTGGAGGCCGTCAAAGTTGATAACCAAAAGGTAGAGTCCGATATTCATTCGTATCAGCCTTATTTTGTGGGTAAAGATGCTCTTATCCCGAAAGAAGCGCAGGGTCGGCACGTAACATTTACTGCGAATAGCATCGACCAGGTTAATAGAGACCTCGAACAGCTTCTCGGAACCAAGAATAATTCCATCTCTTTCAGTGAGTCCACAGGAGAAAATCAAGAGCTTTTATCAACCGCGAATGTGCATATTGATTGTGCCGGTATTTGTGATGCGAGCATGTCATCCCCGCCATTGGGGCTTGTGGCAGCGCCCGCATCCTGGGGTAAGAGCGGCGACGAAGCTTTGTACAGCGTCAACGAGGCAGCAAAATACGATTCTGGTACATCTTCGGTTGTTAGCTATACGATGAGTCGCCGAGTGGTTCCTGAGAAATTTTCAAGCACTTTCTACATC
The DNA here is from genome assembly GCF_001814655.1 of Rothia sp. HMSC069C01. NCBI lineage: Bacteria > Bacillati > Actinomycetota > Actinomycetes > Micrococcales > Micrococcaceae > Rothia > Rothia sp. HMSC069C01. The sequence continues at coordinate 94,962 of NZ_KV817387.1, read as the reverse complement.
AGCTCCGAGTCTTCTTTGAGTGCGAGCTTCCAATATACTTTTAGCCCGCTCGACGCAATGCTTTTTAGCCGGAGTATTAATGAGATCTTTGGTGCCTCCAATACAAAGACCGGTGAACATAATATGGAGCGTAATGAGCAGGGTATAGGGCGTACCTTTACTACCCGGATCAGCAATATCAAAGTTCAAGATTTCCAACGTTTGCTCAACAACTATATGCCCGGCAGCGAGGTAAGTCTTGAGAAAGGTGAGAACGATCAGCTGACGTTGCGTGCCAAGCTCGTTGCGGATGCTAAAGTCACCGATAGATTCAGTGGCGACAGTGAATATATTGTGGTGGCGCCGGACGGTATGGCGGTGGTAAATCCTCCTGCTAATACTGTTGTAGATCAGTCCGATGGGGCAATTCATGTGCGCGCCAAGGGTATTAACACCGCCACAATGGAAATTCATATGCAGAAGGCCCCCCGCAACTATAGGCCAATTATGATTGCTGGGATTGTCGTAGCATCCCTGCTCATCGTAGTGCTGATCTCTATCCCCATCGTGGTGACTCGTCGCGTGAAGAAATTAGAAGAAGAATAAATACCTTATTTTCTGAAGACATGACGAATTATCGTGAGTAGAGGCGAGATTTAAGGTAGGGTAAAAAGTAACCTCGCATGCACACGCGAGACATCGCCGATAAACACACGGAGTACTGTTGCTCCAGCGCCTTCTTCCTGGAATAAGGCTTAGCCACGAGATCTTCAGACTTATCTGGTTTCTTGAAGCAACGTCCCGAGTGTATATCGGCTTGTTGCATAGGAAAATCCGAGATAAGGATCAGATGATGAGTGAGAATATTCCGCAGTCCGGTCAAGGTCAGCCACAACATCCTCAAGGCTATGGCAATGACGGGTACCAGAATCCCAACCCCGCTCAACCGTATGGGAACCCTAATATGCACCAGTCTGTACCTCCCCAGGAGCAGGGCGGACAATACCAGCAGGATCCTAATCAGTTTGGAAACCCGGTTCCGGGTGCTCCGAACCAGCAGATTCCCCAGCCGAACGGGTTTAACCCGCAAAACCCTGCACAGCCCCAGGGAGACCCACATGCTGGTTTCGCCCAGCCAGCAGCACCGGCAGCGCCAAACCCTTTCACTGAAGCTCTCAAGAATGTTTGGGGCAGCTTCCTTGATGTCTTTAAGAGCCAGCCGGGCGACGCACATAAAAGACTGCAGGACAGCCAACCTTGGGGATGGATTATCGCTGTAGCAGCACAGTCCTTCGCGGGCTCTTTGGTTATTACGCAGCTGGTCAGCGGTCTTCTTGGGCTTTTCTACATGTTCCGCGAATCATTCTACGGTAGCCGGGGGAGCTCCTCTCAGGGAGGAAACTTCGGGCAGACCGTCATGATTTTCCTAATTTTCTTCGTCGCAATTTTTGCGATTCACGTTCTGCGCGGCTTGCAGCTCATGCTGACCGCTCGTATCGGAAAAGTTCAGTCGAGTTTCAACGACTGCATGAGCGCGGCAGGTGTTGCGGCTCTTCCCTTGGCTGGCTCCTATCTTCTGCTCTACCTCTTTGTTCTTCTCACAATGGGTACAAATGGGAAGAACTTTGCAGAGAACCCCATCCTGACGATATATCTCCTGGTAGCAATCTTTGCGTTCTCGATTGTGATCGGTGAGTCTCTTATCTACCTAGGGCTGAATCGCCTGGGCCGTTTTGAGAAATCGCCTGTGTTAATGCACGCTCTTCTTACAACTGCATGGGTTATTGTGGCCATCATCGTATACAACATTGCGTTCCAGATGATGCCTAACCCCATGGCATCAAGCCTCTAGGAGCATTGTAAGATGAGCCAGCTACTACAGCAGCGCTCGTCAAGACGGCAAGGAAGACTTGGGTTCCTTGCCGTCTTTCTAACGGTTCTAGCGCTCATTATGTCTGCCTGTGGTGCAAAAGTTGAGACAAATCTCGGGCTTGAAAATTCAGAGAAGGGCTCCCGCACCATTACAGTGTCTTTCAGCTTGAAAGATAATAAAGATTACCTCAAGGGCGACGTTAACGCTCTTGATGCTTCGATTAGAAAACACAAACCTCAAGAACTTGATTACGAGGGCATTCGAACCGAAGGTGATAACGCTCAGGCCACCTTCAAAGTGAATTTTAATAGCGTAGATGAGTACCGCACTAAAATCTCCGCTATTTTGAGAGCTTCGAGTTTTGACAAAGAACCTCAGATTCTGATTAGCAACAGCAAAGACGGCTTGGTTCAGGGCGTTGAAGTTTCCGAAAACTTCACCTCGCAGGACCTTATCAAGTGGCTTCCCGAAGCACTTGTAACAGACGGCTTGGTCGAAGCAAAACGCAAAGACAACGTCCTGCAGTCAAGTGGGAAAAACAGCGTTACCTTTGAAGGTCGCGAAATTAAAACAACAGAGTCCTCTAACGAGGTTCAAGCTAAAGACCTCAAAGATAATGGGTTTGATGAAGTTGTGATTGCAGTCGATAAGAAGGACGGTAAATATAACGCCAAGATTGTCTTTCTCGCAAAAGAGATCATGGTACCTGACCGGGTAAGTGCTGTAGACACTTATCTTAACTCGGTGAAACCTGAGGGAGCTGAGCTTACCAAGGGTATTGACGAAGAAATCGCCAAAAAGTCTTACCGGAGCTTACCGTCCACGCAATCTGGTAAAGATGAAAGCGGTCGCAACTTAAAATTTACTGCCGATTCTTTCGAGGATCTCAATGCTAAACTTCAGAAAATTCTGGGTACTCAAGAGACCGCGTTAGAAAGTTCCCAAGAAGTTAAAACTGATTCTTCTGGGGCGAAGATCATTGAGCATATAACAGGTTCAGTTGATTGCAGCCGTGTGTGTTCACCGGGAACCAACTACGGGGTGAAGTTTAGCTTCTCTGACGACGGTAAAAATTTTGACCAGGACTACGGCTCGTCGAATAGCTCAAGCTCAAGCGCATCCGCGTCGGATAGGGTAATAAAAGTCAACCTAAAGAATTCGCGCACGATTCAGCCTGAAAGCCTAAACGTGAATTCTGCGCTGGGTATGGACGGTTCTGTTGAAGCGAAGTTTGAACTTGCTTTTAAGAGTTCTGATATCGCGCAGGCTGGGGATGCCCTTAAGTCTTTCGTTCAAGGGTCTGATGAGGCTCAAGCGACATTTGAGGAACGTACTGACGGCGATAATACGATATATTCAGCAAAGATACGAGGCAAAGATTCTGCGGAATTCAATACCCGTATTGGTGATTACCTACCCGGTTCTGAAATGACGATTCATCATCCTGGCGGGGTTAATCTTTTCGGGGCAGACTATACGGTTTCGCCCAAGTTTAACCTGCAGGAGCGTTTTGGTCAGCTACAGCCCAAAAACTACGATTTCAAGTTTGAACTCCCCATCATGAGCTCGGTTAAAACCGATGCTCTGCAGGGAAGTAACTCTATGCTTGGTCGCCAAGATTCACATCTTTCTGGCGATGGGCGTAACGTTACGGTTAATAGCTCGGAGGGTTATGTCAATACCTCATCCCTCACCATTCCAGCGCATGGGTTTACCATGACGGACTTTGTGGTGGATGCTATTTTGCTCGGTCTGCTTCTGCTGATTCTGTTGGTGCTCTTCATCTTCCGCAAGCGCATTCGTCGCGCAAGCCAGAAGGCACGCGAACGCCGAGCTGCACAGCAAGCGGCGCAGCCGACAGCAGCCTACACAGTTTCAGACTCGGATGTTCTCAATTACGGCGACGATTCGCCGACCGTTGCGTTCTCGTCCGGAAGCTCCTATGCGGCTGAAACGGACGGTACTATTCCGCTGCCCGCCCAACAGGCTCCTATCCCGAAGCACGCTGCAAAGTCACAGCAGAAACCCATTTCGGGTGATAGTGATCAGGACTTTTTGCAGTAGTGCCGTGCCATAACGTATAGCAAAGCAGAGACCGGTTGGTCAGGCACACAGTGAGCCCCGCATCGTGCACGATGCGGGGCTCACGACATATAGGTAATATTTCAGGCTTTGAAACTCTCGTCAACGGGAAGCAGTATAGTCGGTTCTGCTGGTCCTAACAGAAGCATAGGGTTAATATATTCTGCGTTTTTGCCACTTCCGTTCTTGTGGTCGCCGCCGCGCCGAACGCTCCAGTAAAGGCATATGGTAGAGCACCGAGGTTTTGCGGGATGCGCATCCACCCGAGCGATAACCTGTCCCGCCTGAACGTGAGTACCGACTGGCAGAGGATCGGTGACGGGCTCGAAACTCGACCTGTACCCGTTCGGATGCTCAATGACTACTACCTGTCGATCGACGACAGTTCCCGAGAAAACTATGGTTCCAGGCGCTGGAGCGCGCACTTGGTCCTGTTCTGTTACCTCAAGATCGACTCCGCGATGCCCTGCCGACCACCGCTGACTGGGCTTGATAAAGGCATGAATGACATGAGGTTTTCCAGATATAGGTGAAATCCATGAACGCGCAGAAGTGTGCATGATCTGGAGGGGACCGTGTCGGTACTTTATACCGCTGACGTGTGGCCCGAGGCCTAAAGATAATGCCGCGGTAAGGACTATGATCTGGATCGTTAAAACCCGCAAGAATATTGGAGAAGGTACCCGGACTTTTATAGGACGCCCTGAGCGCCAGCATGCTAGAAGAAACAGGGGAGTACGCTGCAGCGCAGATACAAAGTGTCGTCTGGATATCGTAAAAATACGTGCCTGTGCCGCCAGACCCGCGCGGTGCATCCACGCCCCTAACCAATCACATATCATTCTTCGAGCACACCACAGTCGAAAACGCATAAAGATATGTACAAGGCTGTACTGTGGAAAACTTACCCTTTCGGGACATTTTTATTCGATATCCACAGACGGTATTTAGCGTTTTCGTGAAAAACAGGTGAGACGGCTCAGCGTTTTTCACAAACCTCCAAAATATGAAGACTCGTGATTCTACGGATTCAAGTGAGGTAGTAGCAAAAATTTTTATAAAAAACCACGCTTATCCGGGCGAAAAGCTCACGGTACTAAAGACTTAAGACCCAAATATCAGGTACAATCTTCTATTGCAGTGTGCCTAGCCTGGTAACGGAAAGGCCCGCTGACGACGCGTGGCGTGAGCACCTGGAACCTAAATACCAGGTGATAAAAGACCTTCGGTCCGCTTAGAACAAGCGGTCAGGGCTTGAGACACGGGGCAACCCGAATGTCTAATCGCCACTAGGATAAACCGATAACTACTATGCGCGCGTGTGGCTAGCCCGAGATGGGAGGTCAGCGCGGCACCCTGATATAAAGGAGACGACATGCCCGTCGTAACTATGCGTGAGATGCTGGATTCCGGCGTTCACTTTGGTCACCAGACCCGCCGTTGGAACCCCAAGATGAAGCGTTTCATCCTCACCGAACGCAACGGCATTTACATCATCGACCTGCAGCAGTCCCTCGAATTCATCGATAAGGCTTTTGAGGCTGTTAAATCCACCGTTGCACACGGCGGCAACATTCTGTTTGTGGGTACCAAGAAGCAGGCACAGGAAGTTATTGCTGAGCAGGCTACCCGCGTGAATATGCCTTACGTTAACCACCGCTGGCTTGGTGGTATGCTCACCAACTTCTCCACCATTGCTAAGAGCATTGAGCGTATGAAGGAACTTGAGCAGATCGACTTTGACGATGTCGCGGGTTCACGTTACACCAAGAAGGAACTGCTCTTGATGCGCCGCGAGTTTGAGAAGCTCGAAAAGACTCTGGGCGGTATCCGTAACCTGAGCAAGGTTCCCTCCCTCGTCTGGGTTGTTGATACCAAGAAGGAGCACCTGGCGGTTAACGAGGCTCAGAAGCTGGGCATCCCCGTGGTAGCTATTCTTGACACCAACTGTGACCCTGACGAAGTCGCATTCCCCATCCCTGGTAACGACGATGCGATCCGTTCCGTCAACCTGCTCACCCGTGTGGTGGCAGACGCTGTCGCTGCAGGTCTCATTGAGCGTAATGCTAAGAAGACCGGTAAGGCAGAGGCTGCTGAAGAGCCTATGGCTGCGTGGGAGCGCGAACTGCTAGAGCAGCACGAGGCAGCTCAGGCGGCTGAAGCTAAGTAGGCTTTAGCTTTTCCACGATGGGAAAAGCAGTACGGACGGTACCTACCCTGTGGCGGGTAAGGTGCCGTCCGCTCATAGCTCATGGGCGTTATCACGTTCACATCTTAAATTAAGGAAAAAGAGGAGTTCACATGGCGAACTACACTGCAGCAGACATCAAGGCACTGCGTGAGAAGACCGGCGCAGGTATGCTCGACGTCAAGAAGGCTCTCGATGAGGCTAACGGCGACCAGCAGAAGGCAATGGAGATTATCCGTGTGAAGGGTCTGAAGGGCGTCACCAAGCGTGAAGGTCGTGCAACCGCTGAAGGTCTGGTTGCCGCTCGCGTAGAAAACGGTGTTGGCTACATGGTTGAGGTCAACTCTGAAACCGACTTCGTGGCTAAGTCCGAACCCTTCATTACCTTCGGGCGTAACGTGTTGGAGGCTGCTATCGCGGCTAACGCATCCACTCTGGAAGAGCTACAGGCTGCATCCTTCGAGGGTAAGACCGTTGAAGAGCTCACCACCGATGCTGCCGCCCTGCTGGGTGAGAAGGTCGTGGTGCGCCGCGTAGCACGCGTTGAAGGCGAGAATGTGGCAGTTTACCTGCACAAGACCTCTAAGGATCTGCCCGCACAGGTTGGTGTTCTGCTTGCTGTTTCCGGCAATAACGTTGATGAAATTGCGCACGACGTAGCAGTCCACATCGCAGCGATGAGCCCCAAGTACCTGGATTCTGAGTCTATCCCGGCTGACCAGGTTGAAGCTGAGAAGCGTGTTGCACGTGAGACCGCAATCGCTGAGGGCAAGCCCGAGAAGATTCTGGATAAGATCGTTGAGGGTCGTCTCAAGGGCTTCTTCAAAGAGAACACCCTGCTTGACCAGGACTTCGCAAAAGACACCAAGAAGTCTGTGGCACAGGCTCTCTCTGAGGCTGGCGCAACTGCTACCGGTTTCGCACGTTTCCGTGTTGGTGCCTAGTTTCTAGGAGCTTTCCTCAAGCAGCCAGCCTTTATCTGAGGCTATACGCTAAAGTCGGATGCTTGCCCTGTGAAGGGTGAGCATCCGACTTTTTTGCATAAATATTGTGCAGGTCGCGCACCTAGCGAAAAGAAAGTTCCAGAGCCTATTTTCTGTATAGATCATCTTGCAGATACAGTGTTGACCTGAGGTTTTATAGGGTTTTATATGCCTGGAGCATTGAGTCTCTCAATCTCTACGCCTTCTGGTATGCCGAATGAGGGAGAAAAATATCGAAGGGTGTACCACAGACAGTGTTCCCGTAGCGTATCCTTGATAAGGACTATTGAGTGTTCACCCCGTTATCAGCATAAGTTTTATCCGTTGGAGGGTATTTATGACCGACTCGCACACGCACCCAATCCATCGAGACGACACCGGTCGTCGCCGTGTTCTACTCAAGCTCTCAGGCGAAGTTTTCGGTGGGGGAGAAGTTGGTATTTCGACCGGGGTTGTGCGTAATATTGCACAGCAGATTGCAGCAACTGTGGGTAAGGTAGAGACCTCCATCGTGATTGGCGGCGGTAACTTCTTCCGTGGCGCCGAGCTTTCACAGGCAGGTATGGATCGTTCCCGCGCAGACTATATGGGCATGCTCGGTACCGTGATGAACTCTCTGGCTCTTCAGGATTTCTTGGAGCAAGAAGGTATTGATACCCGCGTACAGTCTGCTATTACTATGCCGCAGGTTGCAGAAACCTATATTCCTCGCCGCGCTATTCGCCATATGCAGAAAGACCGTGTGGTTATTTTCGGCGCCGGTGCTGGTCTGCCCTATTTTTCGACCGATACCGTAGCTGCCCAGCGAGCCTTGGAAATTCACGCTGACGAAGTTTTGGTAGCAAAAAATGGTGTGGACGGCATCTACACTGCCGATCCGAATAAAGACCCTCAGGCTGAGCGCCTGTATAACCTCACCTACGATGAAGCTATGCAACGCAATATTCGCGTGTTGGATCAGACCGCATTCTCCCTATGTCGCGATAATAACGTGACGATGCGCGTCTTCGGCATGCAGGGCGAAGGTAACGTAACCCGCGCTATTCTGGGGGAGAAGATGGGTACTCTTGTAACCCGCTAAAGAAACGTTATGCCGTTATACTCCTCGCATTAGAAGTCGTTCAACGGCTTAGCCATAAGGAAAAAACGGTGAGAAGTCGCCCGAGATAGTCTCGGGCGACTAAACTATAACTAGGTCGCGGTTTGCACCGTTTGGTGTTTCCCGTAGCCGTAGCTACCAAAATCGGCATGAGCCGACTTCCCCTATAAAGGAGATTCCGTCGTGATCGAAGAAACCCTTGCCGAAGCCGGCGAGAAGATGGATAAGACCATTGAAGCTGTCAAAACAGAATTCGCCAAGGTCCGCACCGGACGTGTGAACCCTGCGATTTTTAGCTCTATTACCGCAGACTACTACGGCGCGCCGACTCCATTGCAGCAGCTGGTATCGTTCAACGTTGAAGATGCCCGTACGGTTAAGATTGTTCCATTTGATGTGAGCGCTTTAGCTGCTATCGAAAAAGCAGTGCGTGACTCTGACTTGGGTGTAAATCCCAGCAACGACGGTGCCGCTATCCGCGTGGTTATGCCTGAGATGACCTCTGAGCGTCGTAAAGAATACATAAAATTGGTCAACCACAAAGCCGAGGAAGCTCGCGTTTCGGTACGTAATGTGCGCCGCCATGCTAAAACCGTCATTGATAAGCTTGTGAAAGACGGCGAGATCGGTGAGGACGACGGTGCCCGTGCCGAAAAAGAGCTTGATGCCCTCACTAAGAAACATGTAGATACTATCGATGAGCTCTACAAGCACAAGGAATCTGAGCTGCTTGAGGTTTAAGGCTCAGAGATGAACACACGAGAAGATACGGGGGATAAGAAGAGCGAAACAGCCCCCGCCCCAGGGAAAACAGCATCCCGAGCGGGGCGCAACTTACCCGCCGCTATCGGCGTAGGCGTAGCATTCGGCGCGGTGCTGACTACAGGGCTTTTCTTTCCTCCGTTTCTTGTGCTTCTCTGCGCGATCTCTACCGGGCTGGGAAGCTGGGAGCTTGCCTCCGCACTCAACAAAAAACGCGACTACAATTTACCCCTAACCCTGGTGACGGTGCTGGCTCCGATCCCCACAGTCTCAGCGTATATTTGGGGGTTCACTGGTTTGGGGATCTCCTGCGTTGCTGTCGCCCTAGTACTTGCTTGTGTCACCTTGGTGGTACCCAGGAAACGTACAGCCTCACGGTATAAAGTTTTGAGGGGTCTCATTCTAATTTTGGGATGGGTACCCTTGACCCTCGGAATTTCGATGGTGTACTTTAGCACCGAGCGCGGTTGGGCAGGCATCCTGATGATCCTTCTCATGGCAGTCAGCAACGATACTTTCGGGTATATTGCCGGTGTTATATGGGGTAAACATCCTATAGCACCTACCATTTCTCCAAAGAAGAGCTGGGAGGGCTTTGCCGGTTCCTATCTTGGGTCTGCCGTGGTAGCGTGTATTGCTCTAAGTATTTTGGGGCAGAAATGGTACTGGGGAATACCGCTCGCTGCGGTCATGGTTATCGCCTCTACGGCGGGTGATCTTGTAGAATCTGTTTTTAAACGTCGAATAGGCATCAAGGATATGTCAAATATCCTGCCTGGGCACGGCGGTATGATGGATCGTCTGGACTCGGTACTTTTTGCGGCCGCGGTTGGGTGTTTGATTTTTACCTTTGTGCTTCCTCTCTAGAGCGGAACACAGGATAGCGAAAACTTTATGCGTAGGGTACGCACACGAGCTGCTCACGTCGTGTGCCCTGCCTGATGATAAGGAGAATCCTTGGCAACGAATACTAGTCGTACAGATAACGGCTTCGGCCGTGCGGCAGAACTCGAACCTGGTTATAAACGAACCGAGGTCGATCGTCTCTTTGCTCGACTAGCCGAGGATTACGAACAGCTAAGCGGCGCCGTACAGCAGCACGCTAATATCTACACGTCGCGGCTTATTCGCCAGGTTGTTTTTCGTACCGAGCCCGGCGGCTATGCGGTAGGGGACGTCGATCGCGCCCTAGAGCGTATAGAAGAACGTTTTGCCAAGCTGGAACGCAGCCGTTATATCGAACAGTACGGTTTAAGCAATTGGGAGCTGTCCCTCGTAGACGCGGGTGAGCTTCTGGCACAGCGACTAGAGCGGCCGGATGGTGAACGTTTTCGCCGCCCCTCTAAACGCAAACACGCCGGGTATTTTGTGGGTGATGTTGATAAGGTATGCCATCATATCTATGCTCAACTCAATAGCGAAGAACCGCTTGATACATCCGTTATTCGTAACGCCGTCTTTAGGTCTGCGACCGGCTCGGTGAGCTATGAAGAAACCCAGGTCGATGCCTTTATGGATCGCTGTATCGAGCTTATCCAAGATCTGACCTAAGACGTTGCTGGCAGCCGTAGAGCTTTCTGAGACCGTACCGACAGCATGCGATACTAGTAAACATGAAGTTTGGTTCCTCTACCCGGGTTGGGGGCTCCCGCGAAAGCCTCACCGAAGCTCTTAAACACGGACTTTGTGATGCTCGAAGGGTTACTTTACTCGGTTCCACCGGGTCTATCGGCACCCAAGCAATACAGGTTATCGAGCATCTTGCGCGTCTTGCGGGCACTACCGTCGATGCTGAGGATGCACCGCTGAAGGTTGCAGCTCTCAGCGCCGGTTCACGCTCCCTGGAATTATTAGCACAGCAGGCGGTTCAGGTACGCGCCGAGCTTGTTGCCACCAGCGGCACGGCGCAAGATGCACAACGGTTGCGAGAATACCTCGATTCGACCGCCCGCAGTGTGGGCATTAGCGGGTACAGCCCGCGCATCGTCTGGGGAGAACGTGCCAGCGTTGAGGCGGCGGCGCATCCGGCGGATGTGGTACTCAACGGCATTACCGGATCTATCGGTTTAGAACCCACACTGACCGCCCTCAAAGCGGGGTACCGGGTTGCCCTTGCGAATAAAGAATCTCTGATCGCGGGTGGTCCGCTTGTGCGTGCCGCCGTCGATGCCTCACCGTTAGAAACCCCGATGGTTCCGGTGGATTCGGAGCATTCGGCTCTTGCCCAAGCATTAGCCAGTGGCACCGACGCCGAGATAGACCGGCTGATTCTCACGGCCTCAGGTGGACCTTTTCGAGGATATACCCGTGACATGCTTCAAGACGTTACCCCACGGCAGGCGCTGGCACATCCTACCTGGGATATGGGGCTGGTGGTCACAACCAATTCGGCAACGATGGTGAATAAGGCCCTTGAGGTATTAGAGGCACACCATCTTTTTGGGGTTGATCTTGACCGCATTGATGTTGCGGTACACCCGCAGTCGATTGTGCATTCGATGGTTCAGTTCGTAGACGGCGCGACTATCGCCCAGGCGTCCCCGCCGACCATGCTTCTGCCTATTGCTCTGGGACTGACGTGGCCGCATCGCATTCCGCAGGTAGCGGCTCCCTGTGATTGGACTCAGGCGCAAACATGGACTTTTGAACCGCTTGATGCGACGGCTTTCCCTGCTGTGCAGATGATTAAAGAGGCGGGCAAGCGGGGCGGAACTTTTCCCACTGTTTTTAACGCCGCTAATGAGGAAGCGGTTAGCGCTTTCCACGCTGGTAAAATTCGGTTTACCGATATTGTGGATTCCGTGGCGCGTGTTTTGGAGGCGCACGCCGCCAGTAGCGAGGTTACGGCAGAAGCCGACATGAGCTTAGATGCTGTTCTGAACGCCGAAGCTTGGGCACGCGCATACGCTCGTGAGCTCTGCGCCACGAAGATGTCGTCATAACCATCACGAAGGTTTTTCCTACGCGGCGCATAACCTGAGCGCCACGTACCCTATAATTTCACAGCTTAGGGGAGTACCCTAGAAACTTCGCGGGAAACCGCTTGAGAACCCGTACCTTTTGTTGCGAAGGAGAAACGTGGAGATTCTGCTCTACGCCGCAGGCGTCATCATTATGACGATAGCTATTGCACTGTCTATTGCTCTGCATGAGGTGGGACACCTGGTACCTGCGAAACTCTTTAAGGTGCGTGTACCGCAATATATGATTGGTTTCGGCAAAACTATTTTTTCGTTCCGCCGCGGTGAAACTGAGTACGGGTTTAAAGCTATTCCTTTAGGCGGATATATTTCGATGATCGGCATGTATCCGCCTGCGCCCGAACACGAGGAGCGTGCGAAACGGGCAATGGAGCATCCCACAGAGGGGAACGCCGAGGATACCACTGGCGTGGAGGAAGAACACGAACCCGAGATCGAAACTCTTCGCGCCGGAACTACCAGCCCTTTTGGGTCTTTGGCGAATGCGGCCCGTGAGGCTGACTTAGAGCGTCTGAAACCCGGAGATGAAAATCGTCTGTTTTATAAACTTCCCGTGTATAAACGCATGATTATCATGCTGGGCGGGCCTAGCATGAACTTGCTCATCGGGATCGTATGCACCGCCATTCTCATCTGCGGTTTTGGAACCCTGTCTGCAACTAATAAAGTGGCATCGGTTTCCGATTGCGTGCCAAAAGCAACGATCACCGAAGACCGTATCTCATATTCCGAATGTACTGACTCTTCGGCACCGTCTCCCGCGAAAGCGGCAGGACTGCGTAAAGATGACCGTATAGTTGCTATCAACGGCAACCGCACGAGCACCTGGGAACAGGTTTCTTCTAACATTCGTCAGGCAGGGAATAATACCGTAACCGTCACCATTGAACGCGATGGTTCTGAGCAGCAGCTCACCATGACCCCGGCGCTTTTGGAGCGTCCAGTCGTGGATGAAAAGACCCGAGAATATGTGCGTAACGACGATGGGTCGTTCAAGATGATGACCGGCGGCTTTATCGGTATCTCACCAACTTCGGAGATGGTTCCAGGCTCGTTGGGCGATGTTATGCCCAATGTGGGCGACACGCTGGGACGTATTGCACATTCCATGTGGTCGCTGCCGCAGCGCGTATGGGAGCTGGGGGTAAATCTCTTCTCGAATCAGGAACGCGATGAGAACTCCCCAGTATCCGTAGTGGGGGTAAGCCGGATTGCCGGTGAAGTGGCCTCGACAGACCGTATCGATCTGAAAGCAAAAACTGCGACCTTAGTCTCGCTGATAGCCGGAATGAACCTGATGCTTTTCGCCTTCAACCTGCTTCCGCTTCTTCCCCTAGACGGAGGGCATGTTTTTGGTGCCCTGTGGGAGGCAATTCGACGTGGTTTCGCCAAGCTTACCCGCCGTGCCGATCCCGGTCCGTTTGACCCGGTCAAGCTTCTGCCGCTTACCTACGTTGTAGCGGGTGCTTTCATTCTGATGTCCATTGTGATTATTGCCGCCGACTTCATTAAACCCCTGCGGCTGTTCTAAATGGCGGAGCAAGCTATGCACCGCATAGCGTCTAGTGAGAATCGTGTACGCAAACGAATTGTGAGCGGGACTACCGCTTTTTCATCTCATCGTGATATTGCTCGCGGTTAGGGTATCCGTATTAGTGGTTCTGCACGCGACGGTGGCACAATAGGAAGCTGAGCGGCGCATCCCGCGCCCCAATTTTATGACATTTGGAGGATTGCCTTGTCGGTTAGCCTTGGTATGCCGAAGCCTGCCCCTGCGGTTCTTGCGCCCCGTCGCAAGACCCGTCAATTCAAGGTAGGTACCGTGGGCATCGGTTCCGAATCTCCCATTTCGGTACAGTCTATGACGACCACCAAGACCCACGATATCGGTTCAACCCTGCAGCAGATTGCCGAGCTAACCGCCGCCGGGTGCGATATTGTGCGTGTGGCATGCCCGACCGATAAAGATGCTGAGGCACTACCCATCATCGCAAAGCAGTCTAATATTCCGGTGATCGCGGATATTCACTTTCAGCCCAAGTACGTGTATGCGGCTATTAAAGCCGGATGCGGCGCGGTGCGTGTGAATCCCGGTAACATTCGTAAATTCGATGACCAGGTAAAAGAGATCGCCGAGATGGCTTCCGAGCATGGTACCTCTATCCGCATCGGTGTGAATGCTGGTTCGCTTGATAAACGTCTGCTCGAAAAATATGGCCACGCTACCCCGGAGGCGCTGGTTGAGTCCGCTGTGTGGGAAGCCTCTCTCTTTGAAGAGCACGGGTTCCGCGATTTCAAGATTTCCGTTAAACACAACGACCCGGTGGTTATGGTTGAGGCATACCGGCAGCTTGCCGCCCGCGGCGATTGGCCTTTGCACTTAGGCGTGACTGAAGCAGGCCCCGCATTCCAGGGAACCATCAAGAGTTCGGTAGCATTCGGCACCCTCCTCTCTCAAGGGATTGGCGATACGATCCGTGTTTCGCTTTCGGCCCCTCCGGTGGAAGAAGTCAAGGTAGGAACCAAGATTCTGGAATCCCTTAACCTGCGCCCGCGCAAGCTCGACATTGTTTCGTGCCCCTCATGCGGTCGCGCCCAGGTGAATGTGTGGGAGCTCGCCGAAAACGTGACCAAGGGCTTGGAGCATATGAAGGTTCCACTTCGCGTCGCCGTGATGGGATGCGTGGTGAACGGTCCGGGCGAGGCACGTGAAGCAGACTTAGGAGTGGCATCCGGTAACGGTAAGGGACAGATCTTTGTGAAAGGGGAAGTTATTAAAACCGTTCCCGAAGATCAGATCGTGGAAACCCTTCTTGAAGAGGCAACCCGTATTGCTGCCGAGATGGAAGCCTCGGGGGAGTACGTGCCCGAAGGCGCCCCCGCTGTTACCGTCAAATAGTACGGCTGTACCTCGTCCGTAGCGTTGAGTATAAACGCGACGAGTCTGAAATCTCTAAGCGCCTCGCCTTCAACGGACGCGGGGCGCTTAGCTGTGACACATTCAAAACCGCGATAGCTCTCTCGTTAGATAGAATCGAAAGCGTGCTCAAAAAGTTTTTCTCCTCATCCGCCCCCCAGGTGGTGGCTCTCGATCGGCGCGATGCAGATGCCCTCGAAGAGCTTCTCTATGCGGATACGCTGGGGAACCTCTACGCTATTGAGCATTACGATATTTACGGGCTGCCGCCAGCATCGGCATCCGGAGCACGCGTGACGGGGAATAAGCTGCCAGCACAGTATCGCGGGTTCGTGGGGATTTACGAAGATGGCATCTTGCTGAGCGCGCTGTTACTGGGCAGCAATACCGTTCCCATCTGGTTACCCGACGACGATCGAATGCGCTCACATGCCGAGGTTCTTGCTCACCTCATTTACCGTTCTCGGGGCAGCATTGAGTCTCTTTTTGGACCCAGTGAATGTGTGCTTCCAATCTGGGAGCACTTGAGGAAACGCCTCGCGAGTCCTTTCTCTGTTCGGACGGTACAGCCGCTACTGTACCTGTCCCCAGAAAAAAATCTATTCTCACTCTATTCGGCCTCTCTGCCTGAACTGCCCGGCTATCTACCCTCGTTACAGTCGGTTCCAGAGAGCCCTGGAGGATATGTGCGTTGTACTGTTCTGTCAGATTACGATGATGTTCTGCCTGCCGCAGCCGCTATGTTCCATGAGGAAGTCGGTATTGAACCCATCGCACGGTACGGCAGCAACTACAGAAACCGTGTACGGTCGATGGTATCTGAAGGCAAAAACGTGATTGTCACTAACGATCTCGGCGTGGTGGTTTTCAAAGCTGATCTGGGTATATCGCATCTGGACGCTGCGCAGATACAGGGCGTTTGGGTGCACCCCGACTATCGCGGTCTGGGACTTGCGGCTCCGTTTCTTGCTGCGGCCTGTGAGCTTTTCCGAGAGAGGCACCCGCATCTGAGCCTCTACGTTAATAACTACAACGATCGGGCACTTTCTCTCTATCAGCGCACCGGATGGGAAGATATTGGGCAATATTCGACCATTATCCTTACTCGTTAGCGTCTGAAAATATACACGTTGGTCTTTTATACCAACTATGCTTCGCCTGTGAGCGCGGAAACCTATAGACTTGTTATATTATTCATCGCCGTTCGCCGCCGCTTTCGGGTTAAGGAATGTGGGATGCGGTGAAGGTCTAGCATCAAATCCAAGGAGAACACACATGGTACTTCGCTTGTCCAGCCTCTTCGTGCGGACCCTGCGTGAAGATCCTGTAGACGCTGAGGTAGCAAGCCATAAGCTTTTAGTGCGCGCAGGTTATATTCGTCGTGCCGCTCCTGGCGTGTATACCTGGCTGCCCTTGGGTTTGAAGGTTCTGCGCAAGGTGGAAAATATAGTGCGTGAAGAAATGAACGCAATTGGAGCCCAAGAAGTTCTCTTTCCGGCATTGTTGCCGCGAGAACCCTATGAGGCAACTAACCGGTGGGAAGAATACGGTGATAATCTCTTTCGCCTGCAGGACCGCAAGGGAGCCGATATGCTTCTGGCGCCCACCCATGAGGAAATGTTCACCCTGTTGGTGAAAGATCTTTATTCCTCCTACAAGGATCTGCCGCTGTATATTTACCAGATCCAGAATAAGTACCGTGACGAGGCGCGACCCCGCGCCGGTTTGTTGCGTGGGCGCGAATTTGTCATGAAGGATTCCTACTCTTTTACTGTGGACGACGAAGGCTTGAATGAGGCTTACGAGGCCCACCGCGCCGCTTACCAGCGTATTTTTAACCGCTTGGGATTAGACACCGTCATAGTGACCGCGCAATCGGGTGCTATGGGTGGTTCACGCAGTGAAGAATTCCTGCATCCGACCCCTGTAGGTGAAGACACCTTTGTGCGTTCCGCCGGTGGCTACGCCGCAAATGTGGAGGCAGTCACCACCGTTGTGCCTGCAGACATTGATTTCACGGATACACCCGCAGCTATCGTGCTCGATACCCCCGAATCTCCCACGATTGAAACCCTCGTGGCTCAGATGAATGACTTGCACCCTCAGGTGACCGGCGGTGAACTCACCGCTGAACAGACACTCAAATGTTTTGTGGGCGCAGTCATTACCCCCGCTGGGGAACGTAAGCTCTTTGCCGTGGGTGTACCCGGTGACCGCGAAGTCGATCTGGGACGCGTCGAGGTTAACATTGGTGCGCTCATGGGTATCGGTGGCGAGATCGAGGTTGAGGCTGCTTCTGAGGAGGATCTAAAGAAATTCCCGCAGCTCGTCAAGGGCTATATTGGTCCGGGTCTTACTCTCGATCAGCCTATGCTGGGCGAGAATACCGAAGAGCGTCAAACTGCTACCGGTATTCCGTTTTTCGTTGATCCGCGCGTGGTTCGCGGAACCTCATGGGTGACCGGCGCTAACGAGCACGGCAAACACGTGGCAAATCTCGTTTACGGGCGGGACTTTAGCGCAGACGGTACTTTGGAAGCGTGTGAAGTACGCGAAGGCGACCCAGCACCGGATGGTTCCGGACCGCTTATTGCCGCACGCGGCATTGAGATGGGACATATCTTCCAGCTTGGTCGTAAATACGCCGAGGCACTGGGCCTGAAAGTACTCGATCAGAACGGTAAACTCCAGACCGTGACGATGGGATCTTACGGCATTGGCGTAACCCGCGCGCTTGCCGCAATTGCTGAGGGCAATCATGACGAGAAGGGTCTGATCTGGCCGCGTAACTTGGCACCCGCCGATGTGCACATCGTCATCACGAATAAAGACACTCAATCCCACGAGTACGCAGAAACCTTGAGCGCGGAGCTTGAAGGCACCGGGGTGCAGGTGCTTTTGGACGATCGTCTGAAAACCAGCCCGGGCGTTAAATTCGGCGATGCAGAGCTTCTGGGCGTACCCACCATATTAGTGATTGGCCGCGGGTTCAAAGACGGTACTTTGGAGCTCAAAGACCGGCGAAACGGAGAGGCACGCGATATTGCTGTATCGGATGCGGTGCGCGAAATCCTCGCCGAAATCCGGTCTTAGGTCCTATTCCCAGGCATAGACGCGTTCATCATCCTCGACAAGATTATCGAGAAGAGAAGGAAGATATGGCGTATAAACCTAAACGGTCCGGTAAGAAAGACGGCGCCCCCAATGCTCGCTCTCGGCGTGCCGCATCACGAACCGCCAGGGGTGTGACTCGTCCCTTCGAATCCGCATGGGCAGAAAAATCGGCACCGGCAAAAATTGGGACACGCTCTCTACACGAGGACGAGGTAAACGAAGCTATCAAACCTGTGCTCAGCGAGTTTTCGTTAGTGCTTGAAAGGATTAAGATCAGTGGTCCGGCAGCTAACCGAACGGTAGAAATTACCGTGGACTATACGGAAGATCGGACAGATTCCCTTTCTCTGGACAGCCTTGCGGAAATCTCGGGGGCTATCTCACAGGCTCTGGATAAAGCTGATGAGCACGATGAGTTCTTCCCCTACATGTTGGAAGTTTCCTCTCCCGGAGCTACCAGAGAACTCACCGAGCGCCGTCATTGGAAACGTGCTTGCACCCGACTTGTGGCGGTGACACAGACAGACGGCACGGAATACGTGGCTCGTCTTGACGAGATTACGGACGAGGGTCCTGTGCTTCGGCGTAAGAAACAGACTAAGAAAGGGCAGAAGCAGACGTACCATGACGCTGTGATTGTGCCCTGGGAAAATATTGGGCACGCTAATGTTGAAATTGATTTCAATTCTACTCAAGAGACTGTAGAATAGGTACAAAATAGGCTTTCTGTTTGTTTTTTCACACTCAACAAACATAAAGCAAACCGTTCGGGAGCCGGGGCGCAGAAAAAGCGTCCCGGCGCCGTGCTACAGGGAAAGGCTGAAGAGCGTGGACAACAATATGACGATCGACTTAGGCGTTCTGCATGCACTTGCAAAGCAACGAGGTCTCGTTTTGGAGGAACTGTTCTCGCTGGTTGAAAATGCTCTGGTGCTTGCCTATATGAAGCAGCCCGGCGCCATTAAAGGCTCCCGAGCCGTCATCGACCGAACTACCGGCGACTTCGCTATTCTTGCGCCGGAACTTGACGATGACAACCAGAAAATCGATGAGTTCGATGATACGCCCAATAACTTTGGGCGCATTGCTGCGGCAACGGTGCGTCAGGTTTTATCGCAGCGTCTGCGCGATGCCGAAGATGCATCCGTACTCGGTGAATTTAAAGACCGAGAAGGAACCTTAGCATCCGGCGTTATTCAGCAGGGGAATAATCCCCGCATGGTTCAAGTCGATTTGGGAACTATTGAGGCCGTACTCCCCGCGAATGAGCAGGTTCCCGGAGAACAATATCCCCACGGAACCCGTATTCGTGCATATCTCTTAGAGGCGCGCCGTGGTCAGAAGGGTCCTTCGATTGTGCTCTCGCGGTCGCATCCGAACTTGGTGCTTCGCCTATTTGAGCATGAGGTTCCAGAGATCGCCGACGGATCGGTCAAGATTAACTCCATTGCTCGCGAGGCAGGACATCGCTCGAAGATAGCGGTAAGCGCAACGAACCCCAGTATCAACGCTAAGGGTGCCTGCATCGGTGATATGGGCGCTCGCGTGCGTGCTGTTGCCGCTGAACTTAACGACGAGAAGATCGACATTGTTGATTACTCGACGGATCCTGCGGAGTTTATTACGGCTGCGCTCTCGCCCGCTAAGGTGACCGAAGTTATTATTGCGGACCCCCGCGAATATTCTGCTCGTGCGATTGTCCCCGATGAGCAGCTTTCGTTGGCAATCGGGCGGGAAGGCCAGAACGCGCGCCTTGCCGCGAAACTAACCGGCTGGCGTATCGACATTTTGGCAGAGTCAAAATATGCTCAGATTCGTGCCGAAGAAGAGGTAGCCGAGCGAGTAGCCCGCAGCCTTGATTTAGACGAAAACGAGTAATAACCGGTATTCTAGTAGGAGTACCCTGTAGCCCCTAAAGGGTCTTTCCGCATTCGTGAAACCGAATACGGACGTGACCCAGATGAGGGGCTACACTTAAGATGTGCGTTTGGCGCGTGCGCCCCAGCGGCGTGCCTAAACGACTGTGACAGTTTTGATGGGGAAGAGGGGAGAGCAATGAGTGAACCTCTCCGTACCTGTATTGGCTGTCGCCTCCGCGATAATCCGCGGAATATGCTCCGTATCGTCCGTTTCGGCGGAGACGGAGAACGGATGCGCATCCTTCCGGATGTGCACCGCACCTTGCCCGGTCGCGGTGCGTGGCTGCATATGCGTGAATCCTGCCAGCAACAGGCTTTTCGTAAAAATGCTTTCGCCCGCGCCTTTAAAGTTTCAATTGCTCGCGCAGACCTTATGGTTTTGACCGAATACTTCGCTCAGCGCAAGCCCGAAACTACGGGCTATGAGTGAAACTCACATCCCTATAAGTCAACGAGTTTGACGACTTCTTGAAGATTACGAAAGCGAGTCAGAAAACTGATGGATATCTAATGAGTGCCGCGACATGAGTACTCATCTGTGCTCACACCCCGGCAAATTTATGCCCACGCGTGTGTTAGGCGTAACCGAGAGCCTAGTGCGCGCATACACACATTATTAGTGTTCGCACCGTCCTGGTGCGAGCCAGGACAGGAGAAAATTTGGCTAAGCCTCGCGTACACGAGATTGCTAAAGAACTTGGTGTAACGTCAAAAGAAGTTATTGCAAAACTAGCCGAACAAGGCGAATTCGTAAAGGGCGCATCCTCGACCCTTAACCCGCTCGTGGTTAAGAAACTGCGTGAAGCGTTCCCCGCCCCCGCTCAGGCACCTGAAAAAGCTGAAAAGCCAACTAAAGCGTCAGGGAAGTCTGCAGCTTCCACAGCTAAAACTGCTAGTGCTAAGCCCGCCGCTCCAAAGAAGTCGGCGGACGCGAAATCTGCCGCTAAACCTGCGGCACCGAAACCTGCCCCTAAACCGGGTGCAAAACCTGCAGCTAAATCTGCGGCTCCTAAGCCCGGTGCCAGGGGCGCCGCTAAATCTTCTTCGGGTCCTCGTCCTGGCAACAACCCCTTCTCCTCACAGCAGGGAATGGCTCGTCCAGAGGCTCCGAAGCCTGCTGCTCCAAAGCCCGCACCGAAACCTGGTGCATCGGCTCCAAAACCGGGCCCGAAGCCTGGTCCTCGTCCGGGCAACAACCCCTTCTCCTCACAGCAGGGAATGAAACGACCCGAACGCGGCGAACAGCGTTCTGGCGGTCCTCGTCCACCCCGCGGTCAGCGTTCAGGCAATAATGCCCCTCGTCCCGGCGGTGGGGGCAACGGTCCCCGTTCCGCATCGGGGTCGCGCTCGCACGCGCCTCGTTCCGGCGGCGGCAACCGTCCTAGCCCGTCCATTATGCCGTCCAAGGTTTCGAACGTCGGTTCCGGTCCCGGTGCACCCAGTGGCGGTGGCGGAGGTGGTAACCGTCGTGGCGGAGGCGGCGGCTATAACCGCGGTCCTTCGCGTCCGGGTCCCGGTGGCCGTGGAAATGCACAGGGTGCTTTCGGCCGTGGCGGTTCCAAGCGTAAGAACCGTAAGTCGAAGGCAGCCCGCCGCAATGAAGTCGAGCAGATGAACGCGCCCGCACCCGGTGGTGTGGTAGTACCTCGCGGCGATGGCTCGACTGAGGTTCGCCTGCGTCGCGGCGCGTCCATTATGGATTTTGCCGAGAAGATTGGCGCTAACCCGGCTTCGCTAATTACCGTGCTCTTCCACTTGGGCGAAATGGCTACTCAGACCCAGTCGCTCGATGAAGAAACCTTCGAGCTATTGGGTGCCGAGTTGGGGTACGTCGTAAAGATTGTGTCTCCCGAGGACGAAGAACGCGAGCTCTTGGAATCCTTTGACATCGACCTTGAAGCCGAAGCAGAGGCGGAAGGCGATGACGTTCTTGAAGTGCGTCCTCCGGTTGTGACTGTGATGGGTCACGTTGACCATGGTAAAACTCGACTGCTGGACGCTATTCGGAATACCAACGTCATTGAGGGTGAAGCTGGCGGCATTACCCAGCACATCGGTGCGTATCAGGTACACACTACCGTCGAAGGTGAAGACCGTGCGATTACCTTTATCGATACCCCCGGTCACGAGGCGTTTACCGCTATGCGTGCCCGCGGTGCGAAGGTTACCGACGTTGCCATTCTGGTGGTCGCTGCGGATGACGGCGTGATGCCGCAGACCGTTGAGGCCCTGAACCACGCTCAGGCAGCTGATGTGCCGATCGTCGTGGCTATCAACAAGATCGATAAGGAAGGCGCATCGCCCGATAAGGTCAAGGGTCAGCTGACCGAGTACGGTCTGGTACCTGAAGATTACGGTGGAGACACCATGTTCGTGAACGTTTCGGCTCGGAATGGCACGAACATTACCGAACTGCTTGAAGCCGTAACCTTGACTGCCGACGTTCTGGAACTTCGTGCTAACCCGAATAAGGAAGCTCGTGGCGTTGCTATTGAAGCGAACCTGGATAAGGGTCGCGGTGCGGTCTCCACCGTCTTGGTGCAGTCCGGTACTCTGCATGTGGGCGATGCGATTGTTGCCGGTGTGGCACACGGTCGCGTGCGCGCAATGTTCGACGAGAACGGCCATGCAGTGAAAGAAGCCGGTCCGTCTCGTCCCGTTCAGGTTCTGGGTCTTTCGACCGTGCCCCGTGCGGGAGATACCTTCCTCTCGACCGAAGAAGAACGCACCGCACGCCAGATTGCTGAGAAGCGTGAGGCCGCAGACCGTAACGCACAACTCGCGAAGCGTCGTAAGCGCGTAACCCTCGAATCCTTCGATGCCGCTGTGGCTGAGGGCAAGATGGATACCCTCAACCTGATTATTAAGGGTGACGTCTCCGGTGCTGTTGAAGCTCTGGAAGAGTCGCTCATGAAGATTGATGTGGGCGGCGACGAAGTTCAGCTGCGCGTAATCCACCGCGGTGTGGGTGCTATTACTCAGAACGATGTGAACCTGGCAACCGTGGACAACGCGGTGATCATTGGCTTCAACGTTCGTCCTGCAGAGCGTGTCTCTGAGCTTGCAGACCGCGAGGGCGTCGAGATGAAGTTCTACTCGGTCATCTACCGCGCGATTGAGGAAATTGAGCAGGCTGTCAAGGGCATGCTCAAACCCGAATACGAAGAGGTCGAACTCGGCTCGGCGGAGATCCGTGAAGTGTTCCGTTCCTCCAAGTGGGGTAACATCGCAGGTTCGATGGTCAAGAACGGCATTATCAAGCGTAATTCCAAGGCACGCCTGGTACGTGACGGTGTTGTGGTGTCAGAAGACCTCACCATCGAGTCGTTGCGTCGTTTCAAGGACGATGCTACCGAAGTACGTGAAGGCTTCGAGTGCGGTATTGGACTCGGTTCCTTCAACGACATCAAGGAAGGCGACGTCATCGAAACCTGGGAGATGCGCGAGAAGCCGCGCGTCTAAGACCCGCAGAAACGCGCCCGCTCCTCGTATCTCGCTTCGTTCCGGTTTTGTACCGGAAGATGCGGGATGCGGGGCGGGCGCTTCCCCTATCTGTATATGACCACAAGGAGAAAACTATGGCTGATGCAGCACGTGCAGCCCGTCTCGCCGACCGTATTAAGGTGATTGTGGCGCAGGCGCTTGAACGCCGAGTCAAAGACCCCCGCCTCGGTTTTGTGACGGTTACCGATGCCCGGGTCACGAATGACCTGCAGCACGCAACCCTGTACTACACCGTATACGGTTCTGAAGAAGAACAAGAAAACACAAAAAAGGCGTTGGAATCCGCTAAAGGCATTTTGCGCTCTGAGGTGGGAAAAAATATTACCGCGCGTCTGACGCCAACCCTCACCTTAGTACCAGACGAAGTACCGGTTAACGCTTACCACCTCGAAGACCTCTTAAAGAAAACCCGTGAGCGCGATGCTGAACTTGCTGCCGCATCCGCAGGGGCCCAGTACGCGGGCGAGGCAGACCCATACAAGAAACCTGAGCAGGTCGAAGTAGAGGAAGACTAATACAGTGGCGAAAGCTCGGGAACGTGGACCGTCAGGTCTACTGGTGGTGGATAAACCCGCTGGCATGACGAGCCATGATGTAGTCTCGAAGATCCGCTGGATTGCCGGTACGCGGCGTGTTGGTCATGCAGGTACTCTTGATCCGGCGGCGACAGGTGTATTGGTCTTGGGCTTGAATAAAGCGACAAAGCTTTTGACGTATTTAGTTGGTCAGGATAAAACTTATGAGGCTCGCCTGGTGTTAGGGGCCGCAACTCTGACAGAGGACGCTGAGGGAGAGCTCACCGGGTTTGCTCGCGCGGAGGCTGTGAGGGCTCTGACTCGGGAGAAGATTGAAAACGCCGTACGATCTTTGACGGGCGATATTATGCAGGTTCCCTCCGCCGTTTCGGCGATTAAGGTTAAGGGCGTGCGTTCTTATGCTCGGGTTCGTGACGGCGAGGATATTGAACTTCCCGCCCGAAAGGTCACGATTCATGAGGCCGCTATTCATGAGGTGCGCGATAGCGAACTTGATACTCGACTATATACTGTTGCCGAGGGGCTTGATATTCCTGCGTGTGTACCAGTTGTTGAGGTAGATATTACGGTTGCCTGCTCTTCAGGAACCTATATTCGTGCTTTTGCTCGTGATGTGGGTAAAGCCCTGGGCATTGGGGGCCATTTGAGCGCTTTGAACCGCATTCGTGTAGGGAATGTGTATCAGCATGAGGCGCTTGATTTAGCTGAACTCATGAAGGAGCGCGAGAACGCTGATGGGCCGCTAGACTTACCTGTACTTTCTCTTGAGGAGGCGGCACGTCGTCTGTTCAACGTTCGGCAGCTTTCGACGCAAGAGGCGACCGATATTTCATTTGGTCGGCGCATTACAGCCGGTGAGGAAGGTTCAGATGCTCTTGTCTTAGGCACACAAAGCCCGGAATCTCAGCATGCCAGTACCGAGGGGATAACTGCCGCCTTTGCGCCGGATGGAACGTTGGTGGCCCTCATCGAGAATATAAAATTTCGGGGAACCCGATGCGCGGCACCCGTGCTCGTATTTGAAGCAGGAATTGACTTCTCGCGGGAAGCGGGGGAGCGGCTATGATCGCTGGTTTGGACTGGTGGTTCTGGATTACTGTGGTACTCGGTACGTTATCGTGTCTGGCTTCTTTGGTACAGTATTTCCGTGGTTATGAACCCGATGACTATTCACAAGGTCCGATGCTTGTTCTTGAAGCGTTTTTAGTGGTGTACCTGGTAGGGTCGATCATCATGCAGGCTGTGGGACCGGGACCTCGTGGTGACTGGCTGGAGTATTACGGGTACCTCGTGACTGCCATGCTTATTCCCGCCGGCGCGTTCTTCTATTCTCTCAGCGAGCGTACGCGATGGGCGACTCTGCTACTGGCGGTTCCAGGGCCCGTGCTTATCGTGATGGTTTACCGAATGAATATGCTGTGGTATTACTATTAGACACAGGTTTTACTCCACATAGCTGGGGCACAGAGCCTGAATTATAGAGCAAGTACGCAAGCATCTAGAGACACCTTCTGCGCACACACCTTGGGAAGGACACGATGTGCATAATACTTTGAACCCTTGGGGTTCCCGCACCACAAAAGGCAATTCTAAATCCGATGCTGTTTCCTCAGCTGGCCATGCCTCCGGTCCGGGTAAAGTTATCGCTGTGGTGTACGGGATTTTTACATTGTCGGCGGGCGCTCGCGCGTGTTATCAGCTGATTCGTAAATTTGATGAGGCGCCTTTGGCGATTCTGCTTTCGCTTCTTTCCGCAATTATTTATGCTATTGCTGCTGTTTCTTTAGCAAAGCGTGGAGAACGTGCTAGGCAGCTTGCGGTTATCACCATCGTAGTGGAGCTTCTTGGCGTCCTTGGCATAGGAGTTTTCTCGTATGCCGCTCCGCAGTTTTTCCCTTTAGCATCCGTGTGGTCGCATTTCGGGCAGGGATATGGGTATATCCCCTTGGTACTGCCGGTGGTGGGGTTGTGGTGGCTGTACCGGGCAGCGCATCGCACTACGAACAGGTCGCAGAATTCTCGGTGAGGATAGCGAAAACTAAAAGGAGAGAACTATGACTCGTGATAAGAACTCGCAGAAGGCCGAGAAAAAACCACTTTCAACCTCTGAACCGGTAACTCAGCCGCAGCCGGTGATTTCAGCGCAGTCGGAGTATCCGCAGAAAGCGCGCACTGCGTCGGCTCAACAGCCTGCACAGAAAATCGGATCTGAATCCAGTGCTCAGAAATCTGCTCGCGGATCAAAAAATACTGCCCCTGCAGCATCGCAGAAAACGACGGCCGTGCGTACGGTGGAGGACGTCGCCAAGCCTCAGAACCAAGGGGTTTTTCGCGCTGTGACCGCACTTTATGGTGCTTTGGTTATGCTCTATGCGGGGTGGCAGATCTTCTCTGGCGCCCGTGCTGTGCCAGAGAATGATGCTCTGGCGGCAAATGCTTCTCTGGAATCAAATTATGCGTTTTTCGCCGCAATATACTTCGGTTTGGGGCTCTCATTCCTCGTTATCGCAGTGAAGTTCAAGTGGGTCAATATGCTGGTGATATCCTGTTTGGTGGTTTTCTTAGGCGGCGTGGGACGTATTATATCGTGGGCTACCCACGGTACCCCGCATTGGTCGCTGATCGTGCTGATGGTAACTGAGTTAGTCATTCCTCCATGCCTGTTGATTTGGTACGCCTGGATTAATAAGTCCAATAAGATTCGGCAGGATATGCTTCAGGCTTCGCAACAGGGTAAATCCTCTCGTTAACGTCGGATCTCGAAAATCCTTCAGGTTTATCGGGGTGGTAATTCTACATACGTCTTCAGACTGGTTTAGGATGTATAGGTACATTATTTCTTACCAGGAGAGCCCGTGACCCTCTATACCGAGTTGAGCGATATTCCAGCGGATTTCGGCCCGTCCGTAGTGACTATCGGCAATTTTGATGGCGTGCATATTGGTCATGCTCGTGTTATTTCACGTGTTGTCGAGGTAGCGAATGAGCACGGGCTCGTTTCGGTTGCTGTTTCGTTTGATCCGCACCCTATGCAGGTGCATCATCCTGAACTGAAGCATCAGGAAATTATGGGTCAGGGGTCAAGACGTTATTTCATGTGCCAGCTTGGCCTGCAGAACTACCTACTGCTGCATTACGACCTAGAGTTTGCGAAGCAGAGCCCCGAGGAATTTGTGAAGTCCGTCTTTGTTGATGCCCTGCGTGCACGTTATGTTGTGATCGGCGATGATGTGCGTTTTGGGCACAAGAATTCGGGCGATTTAAACACAATGCGCGAACTGGGGAAGAAATACGGGTTTGAGGTCATCGTGGTTGATGATTTGATGGCCGATGAAAAAACTCGATGCTCTTCAACCCGCATCCGCGAATATTTGAACGCGGGGGACATGGAAGGTGCGGCTCGGCTGCTTGGTCGTCCGCACCTGATGTACGGGGAAGTCGTGCACGGCTTGGCGCGTGGGCGTGAACTGGGGTTCCCTACAGCAAATTTGGAGCTGGAGGCGCGCGGTTTTATCCCGGTTGATGGTGTCTATGCCGGATGGTTGACCGATGAATCTGGTGAAAAGCATCCGGCGGCTATATCCGTGGGTACAAACCCAACCTTCGACGGTATTGAAAACCGTCAGGTTGAGGCGCATGTTATTAACCGTCCTCAAGAACGTGTTGAGGACTTTGACCTTTATGGGCAGCATGTGGTCGTGGAATTTGTGAAGCACCTGCGCCCTATGGTTGCATACCATGGCATTGATGCTTTGATCGAACAGATTAATCAGGATGTTGCGCAGGCGCGCGATGTGCTTGCCGCAGGGTCTTACGCTTAGGTAATAAGACTCTGGTGTTTTCTGTCGTCTGTAATCTTATGAAGACCAAAATAAAACATAACTGATTCTGCAACTTTCATGTTTATCGTGAAGGTTTAAAATATTTTTTATATTAATTGTATAAATGTATAGATAAACCGCACCTTGAGAATTTAATTGTAATATTTTTGTTTACTTCGAGAGAAATATCTAATTTTCTCTCTTGTTGATGTGTGCATGAGATACACTAAAAATTGCAAATTCCCGATAGCTTATTGATGCATGCAGTATATCTTGGGTCTTTGGTGACATAAGATATATTAGAGAGTAATCTACCTGGAGAATATATCCCTGACTTATTGCGTAAATCAGGGATGACAATCACCTACTCAACACAAAGGAATATTATGAATACCTCGAAAACACTGTCCCGGCGTACCTTGGCAAAAGGTACCGCCTGGGCTGCCCCTGTTGTGATAGCCTCCTCCGCTGTACCCGCATATGCGTCCAGCGTGCCGGATTGTTCATGGCTTGCGACTCAGAATGTTGTGGAGACGAGCGTTTCTAACGAATTCTCGGACAATGGTAATCCGAATATTACCGTCGCGGACTGGGGGAACCAAGGGGGTGCTGGTGTATCTTATAAATTTGCCGATACATATGACAATGGTCGTAACCCTTATGCTGTTAATACACCCATTGAGAGAAACCCTTACCACGATTTCACCTTTACGTACCGCATTACAGAAGATTTGCGGAGTTTTAAGGCGACCCCCTGGGTTAACCAGGCAACTCCAGTGGGCGAACAAAATGCAAAGAATAACGCTGTGCTCGATACTCAATTTAACGGTGTTGGGTATAAAGTTACAGGCGCTCAACCTATCAAGCAGGCAACCTTTGGGTGGGGAAGTTTCAACCACAAAAATATTGATGGTATGCCTTCAAAAACTACTGGGTCTTACGGCTGCTATGAGGACCGCAAGTTCTATCCGTTCTCTCGTTCTCAGGCACGTTCCGTAGTTGAAGGCAGCCGCTGGCGCGGACAGGTCTATCTTGATTTCGGGCCGGTGAGTGCGGGAACGGTTATTAAGGTAACTATTCGTGTTTACTCGCTTCAAGAAATGTCCGCCTCGTACATTAATCAGCGCTACTACAACAACAACTGCAATCCAACCTATAATGGTGGTCCCAAACGTTGGGCTGGAGATAACGACCAGGTTGGTGTGGTGGGCGAGTACTCTTACGCACTCAAAGATCCCCGTGTTGCAGAGTGCAGCAGTTCTGCCAATAAGCATGCGGTGCCGGTCAGCGGATACTGGGCTTTCGGCGGTAACTGGACCCAAGAGTAATATCCTCCAGCAAAGCTATGCACCATCAAGCTGTTTGGCACTTATATAAAGAGGGCTAGTGCAGCAGTGCATGCTGTACATGGAATACGGCGGTATTGCAATAACGCGATGCCGCCGTATTCTTGCGTCATGAGACCGAGCTCAGCGGCATTTATGCAATGAGAATGCAGGAACTCTCTTAGGGAGAGTATCTTATGAAGGGTTCCGACGAAGCGGGTGCTTAAGAGAGAATATAAGCATGAAAAAAATGAACGTCGAGTCTTTCAACCTTGATCATCGTGCCGTTGTGGCCCCCTATGTGCGGATTGCAGACCGCAAGGAATTGCCCGGTGGAGATACCCTCATCAAATACGATGTCCGCTTCACTCAGCCTAACAAGGGCCATCTTGAAATGCCCGTCGTACATTCGATCGAGCATATGAGCGCCGAGCACATGCGCAACCACACCGATAAGCTCATCGATTTTTCACCAATGGGATGCCAAACTGGGTTTTACGCCCTCACCCTGGGGCTAGAGCTGCAGGAGTTCTTGCCCATCCTGGAAGCGACTCTACGAGATATTCTCACGGCTACCGAGGTGCCCGCCGCGAATGAAATACAGTGCGGTTGGGGCGCTAACCACACCCTTGAAGGGGCGCAGAATGCTGCACGTGAATTCCTCGCCGCACGTGCTGACTGGGAGCAGGTGATGGCGGCGTGAGCGAACAGCATCACTCTGGCGAACAGGGGCACTCCGAAGAAGCTGCGCAGATGTTCCCCACAGACTTTACGCCGGCGGATATTTTTAACGAAATGTATGCCGACTTGGAGAACCTGAACGACCTCATGATGAGCTTCTCAAACGCGATCGTCATTCAGGTTGCGATGGATGAAGAGCTAGCCCCGTTCCTCGCAGCGACCGAGCAAGCACAGCCCTCCTTCACTGAAGGCGTAGCAAAATTCTACCCACGTTATCTTATGCTTGAAGAAGATCAGGTTCCCCTTCTGCTGGTTCGCTCCAAAATTGGGTTAGTCAATGCCGCATCCGCCGTCACGGAAGCTATCAACTACGCGACTAACTGTTTGGGGGTTATCAGTGCAGGAACCGCCGGTGGTCTTGCGCAGCACATCAACGTTGGAGATATAGTACTGGGGTCAAATTACCTGTACACTGATGCCGACGCGACCATTTTTGGATACGAACGCGGGCAGATTCCTGGGATGCCCGTATCCTATGGCGATCGTGACTCGGACTGGGAAGAGGCGATTGAAGCGGCGCTTTCAGCTCTTAAATCGGCACAGGAGGAAGGTTCCTGGGCGGTGCACCAAGGGCGGATGCTTGCGGGTAACTCATTCGTGACTGAGTACAACGTGAAGGACACCCGAGAGGCCTTCGATACGGCACTCAGCACCGATATGGAGACCACAGCGATCGCGCAGATCTGCAGTAACTATGATGTGTCTTTTATGGCGGTACGCTGCATCTCTGATTTATGCGGCCCAGCAGCAGATCAGGAATTTCATCTTTCGGTCGATGTGGTGGCTCCCCGCTCGGCACGATATGCGCTGCAGATTGCCGCTGAGCTCTGGACGCAGCAGGAATTACCCGCTCTTGAGTTGAACCTTGAAGACTAAGTGGACGGATCTGCTTAAGAAGACCATAATGCTTCAGGCCCCAAGTGCTCAGACGGTTGCACAGAAACACTCATTACAAGAAAAATTCCGAGAGAATTCACATTTAAGCCGTCATAGCGTATGGTTAACACAGCAATAACGTACTCGTGACTCAGGAGAGCACCATGAAAATCTGCCCGACCTTAGCCTCTGCGGCTGGTCTTCTTGGCGGTTACAAGGTCGCATCTACAACCGGCAACCGGCCTCTTGGTGGTGCCGTGCTGGGTCTTGCGGGTTTTATTGCTTTCAAGAACTGGAAGCGTAAAGCTGGAGTTGGGCGTGCTACGTTCCTCACCGGCGTTTACCTTTCTGCCTTCGGTTACTCCCATCCACTCGCCAAGAAAATTGGCGCGTGGCCGGCAGTCTATACCGTGACTGGCGTAACCGCTCTGTTGTCGCTCATCGTAGGACGTAAGCGTAAACAGAAATAGTCTTAAGCAAGACGGCGGGTTGGCTTCGTTGCCAAACCCGCCGTCTTTTTGCGTTACGATTCACTGCAACTAAGAAATCGCAAGGATGCACGGGGAGTACGCTGGGCGCATCCCACAACCTCGATAGGGGAGGTGCACGGCATACGGCAACAAAAGCCACACCGCAGAACCAACCAGAACACAAGATTTTCGAGAGGTTACACCGCTAACCCGCGAGGTGAGGAAAAATGAAGAATAACGCTAACTCTGCGGCAACCACCGCAAATGGCGCTATCTCCACCGAGGATGCGCCCCAGCTATCGCGCGGACTCTCCCTGCGTCACATCATGTTCATTGCGCTTGGCTCGGCAATCGGCACCGGACTCTTTTACGGCTCCGCCTCCGCCATCCAGCTGGCAGGCCCCGCTGTGCTACTCGCCTATGTGATTGGCGGAGCTGCCGTTTTCATGGTGATGCGTGCTATGGGGGAGCTCGCACTGGCACACCCCGTATCTGGCGCATTCTCGGAATACGCAACCCGGTATCTGGGACCTTGGGCGGGGTTCGTCACCGGCTGGAGCTATGCTCTGGAAATGGCGCTCGTTGCCATCGCGGATGTGACAGCATTTGCAGTATATATGAAATTCTGGTTCCCCCAGTCGCCCTCGTGGATCTGGATCGTATCGGTGCTGCTCATTCTGCTCGCCATTAACCTTGCCAAGGTGAAAGCCTTTGGCGAGACAGAATTTTGGTTCACTATTGTCAAGGTAAGCGCTATTATCGCCATGATTGTGGGCGGAATTATTCTGCTTTTCGTCGGCGTGCAGGCACACACCTCGGTGGAGCCGTCCGTCACAAACTTGTGGGCTCTCGATGGCGGTTTTATGCCCGAAGGGTTTACTGGTTTCCTGGCATGTTTTACCGTGGTGATGTTTGCCTTTGGCGGTATTGAGAATATCGGTATTGCGGCGGGGGAGGCGGAAAACCCGCGCACGTCGATTCCTAAGGCTATTCGTACTGTGCCGTTCCGCATTCTGATCTTCTATGTGCTGACTCTCTCCGTCATTATGTCGCTCTACCCTTGGTACTCTGTCACTAAAGAGAACTCGCCTTTTGTGCAGATCTTCGAGAACCTGGGAATTCCGGCGGCAGGATCAATCCTTAACGTGGTTATTATTACCGCCGCCGTGTCTGCGATGAATGCCGATGTTTACGGTGCCGGGCGTATGATGTACGGGCTGGCAAAGCAGGGGCTGGCCCCGAAATCATTCGGCAAGGTTGCAAAAAACGGTGCGCCCTGGATGACGACTCTTCTGATGATCGTGGTTATGGCGGTGGGCGTAATTGTGAATATCGCGTTCGAGAATGCTTTTGAAGTAGTCGCTTCGCTGGCAACATTCGCGACCGTTTTCGTGTGGGTTATGATTCTGCTGGCGCACATCGCCTATAAACGTGGGGGATACGAAGACGAAGTGCAGCCCGTGCGGCTTCCTCTGGTCGTCAGCTATATAACGCTTGCGTTTATGGCGTTCATCGTCGTGCTATTCGGATTCTTCGATGACACTCGTTTGGCTCTTGTTGTTGGCGCTATATGGTGTGTTTTCCTTCTCGCGTACTATCGCCTAGCGGTAGCGCCACGGTTGGCAAAGAACGCAAAACTGGCGATCGCATCTGATGCTCAGGATGGATAAATGCGGTATTGCGGGCGGAAATGCTAGGCCTAAATACGGAATGTGCTGCGGCGGTAATCTTTCAAAATCCGTAAAAGTAACGTAGAATATGTTAAACGCGTGTCTGCGGTCCGCGGCAGAAGACGTGAGGGGCATACGCCCAAAACCCCGGCGACATACGGTCGTACGGGCAGCTACGCGGCACTAACTCTAGGAGTTATACAGTGGCATTGGATCCCGCTATCAAGCAGGAAATCATCAAGGAATACGCAACTCACGAGGGTGACACTGGTTCTCCCGAGGTGCAGATTGCAGTTCTGTCTCGTCGAATCTCCGATCTGACTGAGCATTTGAAGTTCCACAAGCACGATCACCACTCCCGTCGTGGTCTGATGATCCTCGTGGGTCGTCGTCGCAATATGCTAGGCTACCTCAAGGATATTGATATTGAACGCTACCGTTCGCTCATTGAGCGTCTTGGTCTGCGTCGCTAAGGTTTTCGTACCTTGCAGGTAACGCTAAGCGGGCGCATCCTCCGTCGCACGGCGGGGGATGCGCCCGCGTTATGATGTACGGAAACCCGTCCATTTTTCGGATAAACAGTTTATAAAGAGCGCTCGTTCCAGGCACGCCCCGGTGCGGTCCTCGGTAGCGAATTACGGAATACTCCTGTGTACAACAGAGGTTCAGGGTACGACGTCCGTGGTTTCCTATCGAAGGCCGATAGATTGGGTGGAAATGGCGACGGGCATACGAACACAGAAAGAAGGAATCGTGGAAGGTCCCGAAATCCAATTCTCTGAAGTAGAAATTGACAATGGTATTCATGGCAAACGCCATGTACGTTTTGAAACTGGCCGTCTCGCCAAGCAAGCGGCAGGATCCGTGCTCGTCACGATTGATGACGAAACAACGCTGCTTTCAGCAACCGCGATTGGTAAATCTCCCCGCGAGGGCTTTGACTTCTTCCCGCTGACCGTAGACGTTGAAGAGCGCATGTACGCCGCCGGTAAAATTCCCGGTTCGTTCTTCCGCCGCGAGGGGCGACCCCCGACCGAGGCGATTCTTGCGGCACGTCTAATCGACCGTCCGCTGCGCCCCGCTTTTACCAAGGGTATTCGTAACGAAGTGCAGGTTGTCGTAACCGTTCTGACCATCGAGCCAGACGAAATTTACAATACCTTTGCGATTAATGCAGCATCCGCATCAACCGCGTTATCAGGTGCGCCCTTTAGTGGGCCTATCGGTGGTGTGCGTATGGCCCTTATTGATGGGCAGTGGGTGTGCTTCCCCAAATACTCTCAGCTGGAAAACGCCGTATTCGATATGGCTGTGGCCGGTCGCATCGTGACTAAGGCCGACGGCAGTGAAGACGTTGCGATCATGATGGTAGAGGCAGAGGCAACCGATAACTCCTGGAAGCTTATTAAGGAAGACGGCCATACTGCTCCCACCGAAGAGATCGTAGCCGAAGGTTTGGAGGCTGCGAAGCCCTTTATTGCTGCTCTGTGCAAGGCTCAGGCTGATCTTGTTGAGCGTGCCGGTAAACCCGATCTGGAGCTTCCCTACTTCGGCGGGCATGGTGAAGACGTTGACGCCGCCGTGAAGGACTTCGCAGGCGAGCGCCTCGTGGAAGTTTACTCCATCGCGGGTAAACAGGACCGTGAAGCCGCTGCCGCTGAGCTTGAAGCCGAGCTGATGGAAGTCCTCACCGGGGAAGGTAAAGAGTTTGAGGAGCGCGCTAATGAAGTTTCAGTGGCGTTTGCGGCTCTTACCAAGCACACCGTGCGCCAGCGCATCCTCACCGAACAGGTGCGCATTGATGGTCGCGGACTCACCGATATTCGCCAGCTGACCGCCGAGGTTGAGGTGCTGCCGCGCGTGCATGGTTCGGCAATTTTCGAGCGCGGCGAAACCCAGATTATGGGCGTGACTACCTTGAATATGCTCAAGCTGGAACAGCAGCTCGATTCGCTGTACCCGGTCACGTCCAAGCGTTACATTCACCACTACAACTTCCCGCCGTACTCTACCGGCGAGACCGGCCGTGTTGGCTCGCCCAAGCGCCGCGAAATCGGCCACGGTGCACTTGCGGAACGTGCGCTTACCCCGGTGCTGCCCTCGCGCGAGGAGTTCCCCTACGCGATCCGCCAGGTCTCTGAAGCTCTGGGCTCGAACGGCTCCACGTCGATGGGCTCGGTCTGCGCTTCGACCCTGTCGCTGCTCAATGCCGGTGTGCCTCTGCGCGCGCCCGTTGCAGGTATCGCAATGGGTCTTGTCTCTGATGAGGTTGATGGCGAAACTCGTTACGCCGCACTGACCGATATTCTGGGTGCCGAAGATGCCCTAGGCGATATGGATTTCAAGGTTGCCGGTACCAGCGAATTTGTGACTGCTATTCAGCTGGACACCAAGCTCGACGGTATTCCTGCATCTGTGCTGGCAGGTGCACTGACCCAGGCACGTGAGGCTCGTCTGCACATTCTGGATGTGATCACCGCAGCTATTGATGCCCCTGATGAGATGAGCGAATTCGCGCCGCGCATCATCTCGGTGAAGGTTCCGGTCGCTAAGATTGGCGAGGTTATCGGCCCGAAGGGCAAGATGATTAACCAGATCCAGGAAGATACCGGTGCCGATATTTCGATTGAAGACGATGGTACTGTCTTTATCGGTGCAACCGACGGTCCTTCGGCTGAGGCTGCACGCACCGCTATCAACGCAATCGCGAACCCGCAGGTTCCCGAGGTCGGCGAGCGCTACCTGGGTACCGTTGTGAAGGTGACTGATTTCGGTGCGTTCATTTCGCTTACCCCCGGTAAGGACGGTCTGCTTCATATTTCTGAGATGCGCAAGCTCAACGGTGGTAAGCGTGTGGTGGATACCGAAGACGTTGTTTCGGTGGGGCAGAAGGTGCAGGTTGAGATCACTAAGATTGACGATCGCGGCAAGCTTTCGCTCTCCCCGGTGATTGATGCTGAGGATGCCGAGTAGAAACTCTCCCCGATATAAACCGCACCTTGACTAAGGAACTTGCTGGTTTTTCTGTCGGATAAGCAGCGCCAGCTCGTCCTGAGACTCCTGAGGGTTGTTCTCATGATGGGCTGGCGTTTACTCTGACTTGTACGGCTCGCTATATACATTTGGTTTGCTAAGGACTATTCACTAATGCCTATTTCTCTTCCCGTTGCGCGCGATGAGATTACCGCTGAGCTCGACTATGAACGCGGTCGCCTGGTTTACGAGGGCGTAAATGGTAATGAAGTTCGCCGATCGATTTTGCCCGGCGGTGTTCGGGTGATAACGGAGCGGATGCCTGGCACCCGCGGCGTTTCCCTCGGATTCTGGGTGGGGGTCGGCTCCCGGGATGAAGCACCCGGTATGTTGGGGTCTACCCACTTTTTGGAGCATCTGCTCTTTAAAGGAACTCCGTCTCGAACTGCTTTTGATATTGCCCAGGCATTCGATGCGGTGGGAGGCGAATCAAACGCCCTCACTGCGAAGGAACATACCTGCTATTATGCGCGTGTACTTGACGACGATACCCCGATGGCGGTTGATGTCCTGGCTGATATGGTGAGTAACGCTTTGCTCGATCCAGAGCATCTGGAGCAGGAGCGCGGGGTAATTCTGGAAGAGATTGCCATGGACCAGGATGATCCTACGGACGTTGCCTTCGAGAATTTTGTAGAACAGCTTATGGGCCAGAACCCCCTGGGTCGCCCGATCGGTGGTACTCCGCAGGAGATTATGCAGGTCCCGCGGGATGCTGTGTGGGAACATTACAAGCAGTATTACACGCCGGATCGCCTCGTCATCTCGGCGGCTGGATCGCTGGAGCACTCGCACATCGTAAACCTTGTGCTGGATGCGCTCACCCGCTACGGATGGAACCTTCCTGAGGGTGTGGTTCCGGTACCGCGCCGTGTGCGCGCGGAGAGCGGTATTGTTCCGTTTTCCGAGTTGCACGAGGTGCAGAAGGGCTTTGAACAGACCAATATTGTGATGGGGTGCCCGAGTATTATCGCTGGGGATGAGCGCCGCTACGCGATGAGTGTGCTGTCGAGTGCTTTTGGGTCGGGCATGTCTTCGCGGCTTTTCCAGGAGATTCGCGAAAAACGTGGGCTGGCGTACAGTACGTTTGCATTCTCGGGCGCCTACTCCGATGCGGGGTATTTCGGCATGTACGCAGGGTGCCTGCCCGCTAAAACCGAGCAGGTGTGCGAACTCTTGCAGTATGAGTTTGATAAGTTGGTGTCCGCAGGAATTACTGAGGAAGAACTTAGTAAAGTACGCGGGCAGCTGGCCGGTTCAACTGTTTTAGGCAGTGAGGACTCGGGATCTCGGATGTCCCGACTGGGGCGTGCCGAGCTGGACTCAGGGAAATTCACGAGCACCGATGAGCTATTGGAAAAAATTCGTGCGGTTACCCTTGACGATGTGCACGACCTTGCCAGGTATCTGGGGCAACAGCAGATGATCACTACGATTGTGCGCTAACGCCCTTTATTATTCCCGAAACCCCCGCAGCGCGTAGACGTTCTCGTGTCTGATGACGAAAACGTCTGTGTCCCTGCGGGATTTGTTATACGGTGGCATGTAATGCTGTATGAGTATGGGGTATTCATGGGGTATGAGCACTATGTGGTACATGGTGGTGATTGGGGAGCCTCGATTGGTCAGCAGATGGCGTTGCGTTATCCGCAGAGTATCCTGAAACTGCACTTGACCGATGTCCCGTTTTCAAACCAGTATTCTCTCGATAAGAGCACGCTTTCGGATGCGGAACAAGATTATCTGAACCGGGTTGCGCGTTGGTCGCAGGTCGAAGGCGGTTACTATATGCTGCTTTCCACGAAACCTTTGACTGTTTCTTATGGCTTTGCCGATTCACCAGTATTTTTGGCTGCTTTTATGGCGGAGAAAATGCAGTCGTGGAGCGAAAACGGGATTTCATGGGATATTATCATCGCAAATACGATGCTGTACTGGATAACGAATACCGGGCACTCTGCCGCAAGGATATATCGGGAGGCTTTGGGGACCGGGAATATACAGCGGGGTAGGGTAGAGGTTCCAACCGCATTCGCGATTTTTCCGCACGATATCAGTAATCCTCCACGCGAATATGCGGAACGGTTTTTCAATGTTGTCAGGTTTACATATCCTGAGCGCGGCGGGCACTTTGCGACCTTGGAGGAGCTGGAGCTTTTCGTTCAAGACCTACTGGAATTTCTGGCAGCCTAATCGGGCTGGTCGTGATCTTTTACCGATTATCTTGCGATGCAGCAAGATATGCTTCCGCATCAGTGCAAAGCATATCGGCAGTGTAGTCCTCCGATAAAAGAATCCGCAGAGCCTTCAGGAGGCGGGATTGCCCTTCACATGCGAAGAACAGCTCGTACTGGGCGCGGGCGACGCGGGAAGCAAGATCAACTTGAGAGTATGCGGGGCTGCTCAATTCACCAAGCGTATCCGCGAGAATGCTGTACTTCTGCATGAGCCGCTCACTGTCGGCAAAAATCTCATTGTCAGACGTGCGAAACAGCTCATGCCAGTCAAGCTTGGGAATACCGACCGGAGTCACCACATCCTCTGAGCCTATTTCCTGAAGGAAGGAACGCAGATCATCCACTGGCCAGGTGACGGATTCAAGAAGACGTATACCAAGGTCCGCGAAGAATGCCAGATCTTTACCCTGATCTGCCAGCTCACGGCAGAGGTCCGGTAGTTTAAGCAGACACGCATGCCGATCAAGGTAATCTTGAAGATCACGTGTGAGGTCTTCAACCGAATAATCTTTTCCCACAAGCCCCTCAATCGCACAGGTAACACGCCTGCGCGGGTCTGGCTCAAAATACGAGCTGTAGTGGGCATTGACGATTTTCCACAGGATGCGAAGATCGTATCCTGCCAGGGTCGTATCTCTTGGCGCGGCAGTGGATATGTGATGGGAAGTTACCGCCTCATCGAAAGCTTCTAGAAGGACAGAATATTTGCCCATAAGCCATTCGCTCTCCAGAAACTTTGGGTTTGTTCGGAGCTCGGCAGGATCGTGTGGAGCTGCCATATCTTCGGGCTCTAAACCCCGCATAAAAGCCCTAACATCCCAACCATGCTTTGGAGACCGCGCAAGCAGACGAAGACAGAGACTTATGTAGAAACTAAAGTCTTCTCCACGCTCTACAAGCTCTTGAAGAAGAGACTCTAATATATCGTGTGATGTTTCCTGCTGTGACTCCATAGAATCCCTTTGATATTGGGTATAGGGGCGGTGCTTTTATGATAGAGATTATCGTGTACAGCTTTCACGAGTTTCTCATGAGGAGATTCCTCCCTGTTTCACTTTATCCTTGTGCTAAGGTTGAGAGAATTCGCGAAAGGAACCCCGCTATGTTCACTATCGTTGTCCCTCCCGACTATACCGAAGAACTACAGCAAATCTGCGGTCTAGATGCATCACAACGTGAGAAACTTATCAGCCTTTTAGCATTGGCGTGGCTTGACTGGAAACAGCAGCACCTTTCAGCGCTTGAGGTGGCTGAGGATATTGTGCGTATAGTGCGTGAGCAAGAAATATTCTCCCACGCCGAACGTCTCCAACAGTGGGCAGAGAGCATGGACGAGATGTACCTTGAGGAGCTCGACGCCGATAAACCGTACGATATTGTACAACCGCTTTTCTACCGTGCCCGGTTTGCCGCCTCTTTATCGTATGCTCAAGACGCTCTTATGGAGGATAAAAGCCTGGATTATCTGCTCTACGAGTACTCCTTCTCACAGGAGACCGATACGGATCACCTGATGCTTGATGCCTTGCGGGTAGCTCGTCAAGGCTCTTAGCGGTAGAGAACTTTCTGAGAGATTTTTAGCGACATCACCGTCTAAGAGACAACTAACATCACCGCTGGCGTATTTTCAGCATGTCAGAGAGAAAACCTATAACTCATGATGAACTTCGAAGATTTTGATCAAGCTT
This sequence comes from Rothia sp. HMSC069C01, assembly GCF_001814655.1. Lineage (NCBI taxonomy): Bacteria > Bacillati > Actinomycetota > Actinomycetes > Micrococcales > Micrococcaceae > Rothia > Rothia sp. HMSC069C01. The sequence goes on along the minus strand of NZ_KV817387.1, from coordinate 55,164 downwards.
ATGATTGGTTTGCGCCGCGTCATGAGCCGATACCATTCAAGGAAATGACTAGAGCCCAACTGCGACAGGTCGTTAAACTATTCAAAGAGGATCAAGGGCCAAGGACCGCGTATGTTGCAGAGTATCTAGGCTCTACAAGTGGCAAAGATTTTCCTACTCTCAGTGATTTAGAACAGCTGTTGCGGTTGGGGAGGGAGTCCTTAGATAGGACAGGGCCGCAGATGGATGATATTTCTGGCACTTTTTTCAGCCTGGCCATTGATTTTGCTTTCTGCCTGTGTACATTCTTGCAGAAATACCGGAGTGATGTGGAATGGGCGGCGTCGAAAACCTCGAAGAAGACACTTACATATAATCGGCCGTTGATAGCTCGTCCTGATTACGAGGCTTCAGAAGGGTATATTGATGGTCTGCAATTTTTCTCTGACTCGTTGAGGTCATCTGTTCGACGGGGGAAAACGGTGGACGATGTGATGAGGCAGTTGAAACGTTCAATAAAAAGGAATTTTGACATAGATTTCAGCTAACGCCTTCAGGCAGCAGGAGGGAAGACACATGCCAGACTTCAGTGAGATGATGCGCCGCAGACCAACCACCCAGGAATTCTATTTTGAGTGGGAGGGTCTGCAGATTTTCGGAGCGATTGATATCACGGATGTCCCGAAAGAGCTGGAAATACGGTTCACGTCACCGCACCCGGCTGGAGAGGTAGCTTTACGATTAAATGCCTTTGGCTGTAAGTTTACCCATCCAGACGGAAAGCTATCGGAGAGAATCAGGCTGGTTCATGGTGATGTGAACCCGACACCGGGCGACGAGAATTACGCCCGAATACCTATTCGTGGTGCCACTCAAGAATCATCAATCCTTGTGTACAACGAGTATTTAGCTGGTCCTCGGGGACTCACGGATGTAAAGCAACTAGAGTCTTTCACTGGTGATAGCGGAATGCTAGTTGAGCGCTGTGAAAACGACATTTTGTTTCGCTGCAATTCGTGGAAACCTGCCGATAGGAAGGCTTTTGTTGATATGCAGGGGAGTATTACTTTGTTGTACTAAGCAAACCAAAGCTGGATCCCGAAGACGTCTTGACGATGCGGAATAGATTTAGCTGGTTATGTAGTTTTATACATGATAGTACTCCAGGTACGTGAAGTTCTTGAAAGGTTCAATTACTTTCAAAACTCCCTACTTCAGCCTGCCAGTATCAAAACGGTTTGATTTTCTTGACCCGTAGTTTGAGGCGTGTGGATTCAAAAGGTTTAAAAAACGCCACCAATACACTACACGTACGATTTCCTCCTAACTTTGTGCCCGAGCAACCGCCTCCGTCAGAATACGGGCGTAGAGCATCTGCCCCTTAACCTCCGGATGCACACCGTCCGAAGTCATCAGGCTTGGATCGCTCCGCACCGCCTGCGTTATTGCACCGTTCCAGTCTGCAATATAGACGCGGGAAGAATTTTTCTGCGCAAACTCACGAATCAGATTATTTGAAGAATCAATCCAGGTGAGGGTTCGCGGACCGTACCCCGTTGCGAGCACCAACTTCGTGTCTGCCGGAAGCGCCCGCAAAACCTCTTCAAGCTGACCGGGCATCAGCGTCGAGTTAGCGGTTACCGAGAGTACTAAAACTTTCCCAATTTTTCCCTGCGATGACCAGGATTTAACCATGGGCAACGCCTGAACAATGGTGCGTCCCTCTGCCGCGTCGATCGTGGCGTCCGGCATCGCATCATAAATATCGGGCTCTGCAGAAAGCACTACAGAATCGCCGATCACGGTTACATCAGCAGAATTCACCTGCGGATATTCATCTGGCACCGCAGAGGTCGCAGCGCTAGGATTTGCTGCTGTCGAACTTGCTGTTGGCGAGGCGCTAGCATGTGCTCGTTGTTCCTCACGCGCTTTTAAACGTTCCTGGGCGCGCTTTTTGCCTTCTTCAACGGCGCGTTGTGCACTAGTTTGATCAGGAGCAGTTCGTACCGCGACAGCAGTCGCTGAGCCTGCGCCCATCACAAGGACTAAAGCAATAACGGGTAGAGCACGATACCTGCCGTAACGAATGCTTCCAAAAAATTGTGCGAACGAGCTACGGAAACCATATCGCCGTACTGGAGTTTCAAGGTAACGATAAGAAAGCTCAGCAATAATGACGGTAACCAGCAGAACAACGACGTTCCACAGCGGTGAACGATCCACACCCAGAAGATAATGCGCCATAACGGCAAGCGGCCAGTGCCAGAGGTAAAGTCCGTAGGATCGCTGCCCAATCCAGGTGAGGGGGCCGAAAGATAGTACCGAACGTAATAGAGACGATGCCCCGGCGAGCATATCCGGCAGGATTCCTTGAATAACTCCAAGTGTCAGCAGCGAAGCGCCGAGGAGCCCCCAGGGGATAGTGCCCGGCGCCTTCTCAGGCATAAGAAGAGCAAGCGGAATGAGAGCAACCAAGCAGAGCCAGCTGAGAATTACACGCAGGAAAGTCACCGCTCCAAAGGGTTGCGCCACTCGATATATAACGTGTTTATCACGAGGTGGATAGAGCGACCACGGGATAGAAAAAGCTAGTAGAACGCCTAGAAGCAGACCGTAAACATGGGTATCGGTACCGTAGTAAATACGGCTGATGGGCGCTCCAAATGCCAGCATAACCGTGCCGCTTGTTAAGGATGCAATGATAGCTATAAAGATAATGAGGCTGAATCGTCTCCACCGTCTGCCGAGGATAACACCCGCCGCCACTAGGAGAAGAGGCCAGAACAGGTAGAACTGCTCTTCAACGGCAAGCGACCAAAAGTTCGTGAAAAGTTCGGGAGAAGTCTGAGCAAAATAGTCGTTACCGCTGAAAATAGAGAGCCAGTTAGATGAGAATGTGCCTGCGCCAGTAAGTTGTCTGCCCAGATTGACCTGTATATCGCCGCCTATGGCTAGTGCGATGGGTCCGGTTATTAAAATAAGCAGCGCGATCGCGGGAAGGAGCCTGCGAGCGCGGCGCTTCCAGAAAAGGAGTAGGCTGATACGCCCGGTTACCGATCCTTCGCGGAGTAGGAGGGCGGTAATCAAATATCCCGAGATGACGAAGAAAATATCAACCCCGATCATACCGCCCGGCACCGAAGTAGGCCAGAGATGATACACAATTACCAGGAGTACGGCGATGGCTCTCAGGCCGTCGAGCCCGGGCAACATAAAAGAGCGGTTAGCCTCATGGGGGCTGACCGCGGACGGAAAAAGTTGCTTCATGATGTGTTGTTACTCCGGGGTGATGAAAGAGTGAAGAAAAATACTGTTTACTAGTATAAAAGTTTATTTGTTATATAGAGACGTTTGGAGCCATCGGGAAGTTTTGTGAAATTTAAGAAACGCGGTTACCAGATATTTTGGTATCTATAAGGGTGTTGTGCTGGTGCTTGAGCGTTGATGGGGCGTAGTACATAAGCAACATAGTGTCTCAATTCGTGCTGTACACCACATGCGATAATAGGGTAGAGATAACTGGGCTATTCGTAATTTTTGGAGGCAACAGAATGGTAGAAGCAACGCAGACTAAAATACGGCGGGTGGCGGTTCTCGGAGCATCGGGGCGTATGGGATCGGAAGCGGTCAAGGCTATTACCGATGCCCCCGATTTTGAATTAGTTGCCGCTTTAGGGCGTGAAGATTCTCTCGAAAAGCTCGTTGAAACTAATGCTGAGATTATGGTTGATTTGACCGTGCCGAGCGCTACCGAGACGAACGTCCGTTTTGCCGTAGAGCACGGAGTGCATGCTGTTGTGGGTACTACCGGCTGGACTGAAGAACGTGTGGAATCCTTGCGTGAGCTTCTTGATGAGTACCCGCAGGTGGGTGTGCTGATTGCACCGAATTTTGCGTTGGGATCCATTTTGGCGACGGAATTTGCGGCTAAGGCGGCACCGTATTTTGAATCGGTTGAGATTATCGAAATTCATCACCCCAATAAGGTCGATGCCCCCTCGGGAACAGCCGCTCACACAGCACGTCAAGTTGCGGCTGCGCGAGAGGAAGCTGGGCTTGGAAACAGCCCGGATGCCACCGAGAGTGATCCTCTGGGGTCTCGCGGCGGTAAAGTTGAGGGTATTAATGTGCATGCGGTGCGGCTTCGTGGCATGGTTGCGCATCAGGAAATTCTGCTGGGCGACCCCGGACAGCTTTTGACAATCCGCCACGATTCTTTCGACCGCGCATCCTTCATGCCTGGGGTGCTTTTGGGCGTTCGGCGGGTCGCGGCGCATCCGGGGCTGAGCGTTGGACTCGATAAGTATATGGATCTGTAGATCGTGCGGATACCGACTCCAATGACCTCAGAACAAGAAACGGTAAAACCCGTGCGGGGCACCTCATGGCTGACATCGTTGAGATTATGGGTTGCGATTGCCTGTCTCTTATTAGTCTGTACCGTGCTTCTGCTGCCTCTGTCGCTGGGTATTCGTGCGTCAATACTGGGCGTGCTGATTTTCAGCGGAGTATTTACGCTGGTGGATGCGGGCGGTAAAGGTAAAATCTTTGCGGCGCTCACAGTGGCGCTCTTGGGGCTGTATCTGCTGTTTACGGCACAGCGTGGGGTCGTGCTCATTGCGTCGGGGAATATCGCAGGTATTCTGCTCGGGGCGGGACTATTGCTTTTGCCCGCAGTGGGTGCATGGGCGCTTGTGCGCGAGGTGATATTTGGTGCGCGTATACAGCGGATGGCTCAGGAGCTTGATGCCCAGGGCAAACTTCCCGAAGATACGCTGCCGCGAAGTCCTTCCGGAAGGGTCGGTCGTGAGGCTGCTTCAGTAGAACTTGAAAAATTTGCCGATGTTCTCGAAGCAAATCCGGACAGCTGGGAAGCCTGGTTTAATCTCTCGTGCATGTACGATGTCTGCGGTGAACGTAAACGTGCCCGCGCCGCTATGCGAAATGCGATTTCTCTGCGCCGCGGTCGTGGTGTGACCGACCTGAAATAGCGTGGCTGTTAGGGGAGTCCATGCGTTTTCATGAAGAGCGCTTGAAGTTGCGTTTTGAGCTCAAGAACGCAGAACTCCACAAAAAAAGTGAAAATTTTCGGGACAAAAGCAAAATTAATGTAGCGTAAGAATAGCTTAAGATAGTACTCTGGGGTGTATGGCTGAGAACGTGATGAACCCCGGTACTTTTGTAAACCCGCCCTTTGGGCGTCTGCTCACGGCGATGGTAACGCCCTTCGCTCAAGACGGATCTGTGGATGAAAAACAGGTTGCACACCTGGCGGAATACCTCATTGACAACGGTCATGACGGGTTGATTGTCTGTGGCACCACAGGAGAATACTCGACCATGACCGATGATGAGAACGAGCGAGTTTTCGCCATCGTCAAAGAAGCTGTAGGAGACCGTGCTTCTATCGTTGCTGGCGTGGGCTCGAACGACACCGCGCACACCATTGAGCTTGCCCGTCGCGCCGAAAAGGTTGGTGTTGACGGTTTGCTTGTGGTGACTCCCTACTATAACAAGCCCACTCAGCATGGCGTTTACGCGCACTTTAGCACCGTAGCAAAAGCCACCAGTACACCCATCATGCTCTACGATATTCCGGGGCGTGCCAGCATCCCGATTGCCCCCGACACCTACCGTCGGCTGGCAGAACTTGATAATATTGTTGCTGTTAAGGATGCGAAGGCTGACTTTGGCGCCGCAACCGACGTTATGGCAACCACAGATTTGCATTACTACAGTGGTGATGATGGTTTGACTCTGCCTTGGATGGCAGTAGGAGCCGTAGGCTTAGTTTCAGTTACCGCGCATGTGGCACCCATGCTCTTCCGTGAGCTTATTGATGCCGTTGTAGCGCAGGATCTTGTGAGTGCGCAGCGCATTAACCTGCAGCTCGTGCCCATTGTGAACGCCACCATGGGACGAGCCCCCGGCGCCGTTGCTGCCAAAGAAATCCTGGCTTGGCAAGGCGTTCTTGGAACACCTGTTGTACGCCTGCCTCATGTACTTTCCGAACCCGAGGTGGCGGAGGCTATCCGAGAGGATCTGCTTTCCTCCACTATCGCGCAGACTCTTAAAAACGCATAAGACTTTCTGCGGCTAGTTTCGGGCGGACCCAGCGTGACTCGTATGTAGCGAGAAGATCACGCGGGTCCGCTTTCCGTGCAGAAGCGGAACGTGAAGGCGTGGACCCCTCCTCTAGAGGCGAGATGCGTCCACGACCTTTAGCGAACGGACTCTCAGCCTCTCAAGCCGCATGAGCAGCACCCGCGAAGCAACCCGATACGCTTCGGAGTTTGATACTCACAGCGGGTGCGCCCTTAGACGACACGAAAAATAGAATCATAGAAAATAAGGAGATACGCATGAGCGTTTTTGAAAATGATCTGCCGGCGCCTCCCAAACTGCAGAAAGACACCCTGCGCGTGGTGCCTCTCGGTGGTCTGGGTGAAGTCGGTCGAAATATGACCGTCTACGAAATCAACGGCAAACTGCTGATTGTAGACTGCGGTGTGCTCTTCCCTGAAGAGTCCCAGCCCGGTGTAGACCTAATCCTGCCCGACTTCAGCTATGTGGTCGATCGCCTGGATGATGTAGTCGCCATGGTTCTCACTCACGGGCACGAAGACCACATCGGGGCGGTACCTTATCTGCTTAAGAAACGTCCCGATATTCCCCTCATTGGTTCCGAACTCACTCTCGCGCTGGTAGAAGCGAAGCTTGCCGAGCATCGCATCAAGCCTTATACGCTCACCGTAAAGGAACACCAGATCGAAAAGTTTGGTCCTTTTGAATGCGAGTTCATCGCGGTTAACCACTCTATTCCGGATGCACTCGCCGTATTTATCCGAACCGCTGCAGGAACTGTGCTGCACACCGGCGACTTTAAGATGGATCAGCTTCCACTGGATGGGCGCATCACCGACCTGCGTCACTTCTCGCGTCTGGGCGACGAAGGTGTGGATCTATTCCTGCCTGACTCCACAAACGCAGAGGTTCCCGGGTTTACACCCACCGAAAAAAATATCGGACCTGTTATATCGAGCGTATTCCGCGATGCGCCCGGTCGTATTATCGTGGCCTCGTTCTCCTCACACGTTCACCGCGTGCAGCAGGTGCTCGATGCTGCAGTCGAGCGCGGGCGCAAAGTTGTGCTGGTCGGACGCTCCATGGTGCGCAACATGACCATCGCTGAGAAACTGGGTTACCTCAAGGTACCCGAGGGCGTTCTTGTAGATTTGAAGAAGGTCGATGAATACCGCCCCGATGAGCTTGTACTCATGTGTACCGGTTCGCAGGGCGAGCCGATGGCGGCTCTGTCGCGTATGGCTAATGGCGATCACAAGGTTCAGCTTGAACCGGGCGATACCGTCGTGTTGGCTTCATCGCTGATTCCGGGCAACGAAACCAGCGTGTACCGCATTATTAATGCCCTGATGAAACTCGGCGTGACTGTTGTGCATAAGGGCAACGCGAAGGTTCACGTTTCCGGTCACGCGGCGGCGGGAGAGCTGCTGTACTGCTACAACATTCTGGAACCGAAGAACGTGATGCCTGTTCACGGCGAGGTTCGTCACCTGATTGCTAACGGGGAACTGGCGAAAGAGACAGGCGTTCCTGAAGAGGGCGTGCTCCTGTGCGAATCCGGTACCGTTGTGGATCTCAAAGACGGCGTAGCGAAGATCGTTGGCGAAGTTCCCTGCGAGTACCTGTACGTGGATGGACGTTCTGTTGGCTCGGTGACCGAGGACGATCTTAAGGCACGCCGCGTTCTGGGCGAAGAAGGATTCGTTTCTATCGTGACGGTCATCGATCGTGCTACCAAACGTGTGGTAACCGGGCCAGATATTCATGCCCGCGGTATCGCCGAAGACGATTCGGTCTTCGACGAGATCACCCCCAAAATTACCGCCGCCCTTGAGGATGCGCTTCACCGCGCGCCCGAGAAGGTGCATACGGTACAGCAGCTTCAGCAGATTGTGCGCCGTACCATTGGTGCATGGATCTCCCGCCGCCTGCGCCGTAAGCCCATGATCGTCCCAGTGGTCGTTGAGACTAAAACGGATGAGGAACCTAAGCCGACGGTGTAGCGAGCGCATAGCCCACGGCGAAAGGCGGTGCGGGCACGCTCTGTGCGAACGTACCCCGCACAATACACGACAAACGGGGCCGATAGCTGCTTGAGCGGTCGGCTCCGTTCCCGTGTACGGTAGCATATGAATACTATGGATGCGTGTCACGTTCTTGCCCCGATTGCATCGGTCGCGAGAGAATGACGGCATCTAGCCCCAAGCACATGGAAGGTTGCTAACCTAGTAAATATGGCTTCACGGAGTAATCAAGGGCGTAAAAGCAAAGCCGGATCAGCTAAGAAAACCTCGGCACGCGGTTCCCGGGGCACATCTAAGCGCGCGAATACCCCCGAAACCAACCCCGTAGCAAATGCTATTGCGAAAGTGTGGTTAAGCATCGCCCACACGGTGGGCGGCGCTGTGCGTGCTCTTGGGGTGCATCGCACAGATTTAGATCCACAGGCACGCCGCGATGGTGGAGCGCTCTTCATTCTGCTTTTCGGCATTATTACGGCTGGGGTCGAATGGTATAGCTGGCGCGTCATGTCTGCACCGGTCGTTATCCATGCCCCAATCTCGGCATGGCACACCATGCTGGGCGGCGTTTTCGGTCAGGGCGCCATTTTGGTACCGATTCTGAGCTTTATCTTGGCATGGTGCGTTTTCCGTACGCCGGATGATGTTCGCCGCACCAATCGAGTCTCGCTCGGCCTGCTGCTCATCCTTATTGCAGCGTCGCTTTTCTTCGCGATGAACGCCGGATACCCCAGTTTTTCGGGCGGTTTTGAGGCCGTATGGGCCGGGGGTGGCGCCATTGGTGCGCTTCTTGGACCTCTCATGCAACGCATAGTATTTGTGCAGTGGCTCGTTATTCTGGCTCTCTTCGTCATGGGGCTCATGGTATTGACGGCTACTCCGGTGCGTCAGGTTATTCCGCGACTTACACATCTCGTTCGCATGGCCTTGGGCGAAAAGCCGGTTGCCTCCACCGATGACGACCCGACCATCGCATACCCGCAGGACGGCTATGATGCGGATTCCACGGCAGCGACTCAGACAGTCGATTTGAGTGCCTCGGAACATGATCGTAGCTATCTTTACGGTGATGAGGAAGAACGCCGTACGCCTCGCGGCGGTATCTTCGGGTCAATTAAGCGGTGGTTCGGATTCGGCCGTTCCCAACAGGCCGATCAGGGATTGGATGAATACGTTGGCGATGAGGCATTCGCCAGCCCCGTGGTTAATACTCATGAAGAGTTTTCCGCAACCTCTGCGGATGTCCCAGCGCCGCATTCTTCGGCATCGTCTCAGGGTAGGTTGAGCCGCCTGCCCAAACGCCGCACCGAGAACACCGTGTTCGATCATGAGGCTTCGGATGCGCCCTCGGCACGCCTGGCTCAGGCGCAGCGTGCCGCCGTTGAACACGGTCGTGTGGCACCAGATGCGCTCTTTGATGTAGAGGCTTTTGATGACACATCGGTTCAGTCGGTTGTGCCCGCCGCATCCGAGCAGAGCGTTGCGACAAAGCAGATAGCAAGCCCTCAGACGCAGCCTCCTCAACGGTCACAGCCGGAAGCAGTGCAGCAGCAAGGTACACCGGCTAAACCGCAGCAAAGTAGTGGTGCATCCCGCATGCCGCAGACGAAGCCGCAAGCTACGGTCAGCGGAGCAGTGGCTGCCGGTACGGGGGCGTCACGACCCCTGCAAAACAATACGCGCACCGCGCATACCGAGCAGGCCCGTCCCGAACAATCCGTCGAGTCTTCGCAGGGCACTTATAACCTGCCCGCAGAACAGATGCTGGTGGCGGGTCCCCCTGCTAAGGAATCATCCGAAGTGAACGAACACGTGGTCGAAGCACTGACCAACGTTTTAGAGCAGTTTAAGGTTGATGCGGTTGTCACCGGATTCTCACGCGGTCCGACCGTGACCCGCTACGAGATCGAGCTGGGTGCCGGTACGAAGGTTGAACGTGTGACCGCGCTGAGTAAAAATATCGCCTATGCAGTCGCCAGCCCGGATGTGCGTATCCTATCGCCTATCCCCGGTAAATCGGCGATCGGTATTGAGATCCCAAATACCGACCGCGAGACGGTATCTCTGGGTGATGTCTTACGGTCCCCGCAGGCTCACTCGAACCCGCATCCGATGGTTATGGGCGTGGGCAAAGATGTCGAGGGTGGTTTTGTGCTTGCGAACCTGGCGAAAATGCCGCATATGTTGGTTGCGGGTGCAACCGGTGCCGGTAAGTCTTCGTTCGTGAACTCGATGATCACCTCGATTCTTATGCGTTCTACACCTGATCAGGTGCGTTTGGTGATGGTGGACCCCAAACGCGTGGAGCTTACTGCCTATGAGGGAATTCCGCACCTGATTACGCCTATTATTACTAACCCGAAGAAGGCAGCAGAGGCGCTTCAATGGGTAGTACGTGAGATGGATGCACGCTATGACGACCTGGCGCATTACGGGTTTAAGCATGTGGACGATTTCAACAAGGCCGTACGCGAGGGCAAGATTCAGCCTGAGCCGGGGAGTAAACGAAAAATTCACGAGTACCCGTACCTGTTGGTTATCGTGGACGAGCTTGCCGATTTGATGATGGTTGCCCCGCGTGACGTTGAAGAGGCGATTGTTCGTATTACGCAGTTGGCGCGTGCAGCTGGTATTCACCTAGTGCTTGCAACCCAGCGTCCTTCGGTTGACGTGGTGACCGGTCTGATTAAGGCGAACGTTCCTTCGCGTATGGCGTTTGCGACATCATCGGTCACGGATTCGCGTGTGGTGCTGGATCAACCAGGCGCTGAAAAACTGATCGGTCAGGGCGATGCGCTCTTCCTGCCAATGGGTGCCTCGAAGCCGATGCGTGTGCAGGGTGCGTGGGTCTCTGAATCCGAGATTCACGCGGTTGTTGAGCACGTGAAGCAGCAGGCTCCGACAATTTACCGTGAAGACGTTATGGTTTCTGCCGCGAAGAAGCAGATTGATGAGGAAATCGGCGATGACCTTGATGACCTGCTCCAGGCGGCTGAAATCGTGATTACCACGCAGTTTGGTTCTACCTCAATGCTTCAGCGTAAACTCCGCATGGGCTTTGCGAAGGCGGGGCGCATTATGGACCTGCTGGAGTCTCAAGGCATAGTTGGTCCCTCCGAGGGTTCGAAGGCGCGCGATGTGCTGGTGCGCCCGGACGACCTACAGAATACCTTGGCACGCATCCGGGGTGAAGAGGTGCCCGAACCCGTTGAGGAAACTTTTGAAGACCCGTATGCGCAAGCGGTGAACCCCGCAGAACCTGCCGAATATGCGGTGGAAGAGAGCGATGAGGGCTCGGAGGACGCCTGGCAGCTCACGGGGCGATAACCCAAACAGTCGTATTCAAAGTAGTTCTCACACCCTAGAGAGATTCCCGCTTCTGCTGGCATATCGTGCTACGGAAGCGGGAATTTTTCTATTACTGCGAGCCCGAACAAGGATTTATCGGAATGCCATTCTTATAGGAACGATACCTCGTATACTGGAAAGATATGAGGCAAGGGCTACGCTCTGGGAGTTCCTTGCAGCCAACAGCGAGTCGTTGGTACCAGACTGTAGAGACGAAGGGTAACAGTGAGTCAGGAATCAGCATCGGCGGTATCGCAGACCGAGCGTCATGTATCTAACTGGAATCTGCCGAATATTCTGACGGTTGTGCGTATTATTGCAGTTCCTTTTTTCGTTGTAGTGCTCCTTGCAGGCGGAACATTCGGAGCTGAAGATATAGCGCAGCGGTGGCTTGCTTTTGCCCTCTTTATCGCCGCGATGATTACAGACTGGGCGGACGGTTACCTGGCTCGAAGCCGTAACCTCATCACGAGCTTTGGGAAGATCGCTGATCCTATTGCTGATAAGCTCCTTACCGGTGCGGCGTTTATTACCCTTTCTTGGTTGGGCGAGCTGTGGTGGTGGGTGACCGCTGTAATTCTCCTTCGGGAGTGGGGAATCACCATCATGCGTTTTTTCGTTATCAAATACGGGGTTATGGCGGCAAATAAGGGCGGAAAGATCAAAACCGTTTTACAAACCGTTGCTCTCGTGGTGATGCTTTTACCCTTAGGACTCCTCGGCAAACCTTGGTTGGTTCCCGGATGGGTTCTTATGGCGGCGGTAACCGCTATTACCGTCTGGACAGGGGCGGTTTATGTGCGTGATGCCCATCAGCTGCGCCAGACATGGCTGGCGCAGCATCCCGCACAGTCATGAGGCTGGGGACGGTTCTAGATGGACTGTCCCGGTATTTTATACGCCGGATATATCTCGTTGGGAGGAGTACTTATGGATGTACTCAAAACGGTACCGCATAGCGCGAAGGAAGCCTCTCAGATGCTTCACGATGCGTTGGTCGGTACAGGTCTGACAATCGCTACGGCGGAATCTCTAACGGGAGGAGACGTCGGGGGTACTATCTGCACCGTTGCGGGAGCCTCGGAATACTACTGCGGCGGGGTTATCTCATATGCGAGCGCGGTCAAGGCATCCGTTTTAGGCGTAAACGAGGAGCTTTTAGCTAAGAATGGTTCAGTTGATCCGGAAGTTGCCCGGCAGATGGCGCAGGGAACCGCACGGATCTGTGGAGCTGACTACGGGGTTTCGACCACTGGAGTTGCAGGGCCAGAGCCGCACGATGGTAAGCCCGTTGGTACCGTATTTTTGGGTGTGCACACTCCAGAGGCAACCTATGCCGTACAGCGGCACTATGAGGGGGATCGGGTACAGATTCGCGCCTCGGCAACGGCGGATGCAATTCTCCTGCTGACCCAGGCTGTGCACGGTACTAAGGACGCATCGTAGTCTTATCTAGAGGTCAGCTGAAGTATCTTTTCACGGGATACTTTAATCAATTTTCCAGGGATTTCCCAGGTGCATGGGAATAAAACTATAGCTTGGTAAGTTTGAATATATACTAGCCAGGCTCATATAAACGGTACAGCACCCGAGGCTAGCCGAGAACTAAAAAATGAGTTAGGCTTAATAACTGTAAGAACCGAACACTGGTTGACCTACGTACGAGGAGGAACAACGCATATGACCAAGAAGCGTGTATCTATTAATGGTATTACCCGGTGGAAAGAAATTAACCCAGCTCCGCAGCAGGTAGCTCCTGTTGTGGAAGAGGCAAAGACTGTACCTCTGCGCCAGGCTATTGGCGAGGTTCTTCGTGACGTTCGTCAGCGCCAGGGTCGTACCCTACGCGAGGTTTCACAGAGCGCACGTGTTTCCCTGGGTTATCTCAGCGAAGTCGAGCGTGGGCAGAAGGAAGCTTCTTCGGAGCTTCTGGCATGGATTTGCCAGGCGCTTGATATCCCGATGTACCAGATGCTCCGTGAAGTTGCCGATCGTATGGCAATTCTAGAGGGTGTACACGTTCCGGATACCGTTCCCGCCGAGCTTGCTGAGCAGTACCGTAACGATTACATGATGGCTTCGCTCTAAGAGACCTATGTGAGCGAACCGCGCATCCGTTATGATGCGCGGTTCGCTTTTTTGTGCACTGACAACGGTAGGGGTCTACTTTCGTAGGGGACTCTGATGAAGCGTTCTCATGATTTTTTCTCGGATGTGCTCTGAAACAGGAGAGCGTAAGGAGGGACGATGAAACTCAGTGAGTTTTGGACCAATATGGACTACGAATTCGGTGCTGGGTATGCCCGAGTTTTGGCGGGAGATTTGGTGCTTGGGTCGCTTGGGAATATGACGGCTTTAGAGGCACTTGAAGCTGGGGTTGCGCCGAAGGATGTTTGGCTTGCGGTCTGTGAGACACAGGATATTCCGGAGGTTCGCCGTTTGGGACCCGACCGTGAGCCGCGCAGGTAGCCGGAATCCATGAATTGCTGCGAGATAAGCCCGGTTAGGGGCTGTTGAGATACCACATGGGGAGAACCTGAGATGGACACGGCGAGCATAAATTCGAAAAAATTTGCCGAAAATTTGTGCGATTTATAGGATTTTTGTTCGAGTCATGCTAATCTATCCACAGAGTAAAAATATCTGTACTTTCTGGGGGATTTTTCCACATTCTTCCGCCGCCGGTCTTAAAGTGTCAGGCGGACTTCGTAGAGTAGTGTGCAGAGGGTGGCGAGAAGCACCTCCCGAAGAATCATTGAGACCTTCTATTGATAGAACGAGGTAACTAACCGTGGCAAAGAACAGCAAGGCACAGGGCGTCGCTCGTGTTCCTGAAGAAGGCCGTGCCAAGGCACTCGAAGCCGTGATGGCTAAAATTGACAAGGATTATGGTAAAGGCGCGATTATGCGTCTAGGCGATAAAGAGACCGTGAAAACGGAGGTTATTTCAACCGGCGCTATCGCTTTGGATGCTGCTCTCGGTATCGGCGGACTGCCCCGCGGCCGTGTGATCGAAATTTATGGTCCTGAATCTTCCGGTAAGACCACTGTCGCTCTGCACGCTGTAGCGAATGTGCAGAAAGCGGGCGGTATCGCGGCGTTTATTGATGCTGAACATGCGCTCGATCCGGTCTATGCTGCCAAACTCGGCGTTGACACCGATGCCCTCTTGGTATCGCAGCCCGATACTGGGGAACAGGCACTCGAAATTATGGATATGCTGGTTGGTTCCGGTGCTGTAGATATCGTTGTGGTCGACTCTGTAGCGGCTCTCGTTCCCCGCGCCGAGATTGACGGCGATATGGGTGATTCTCATGTGGGCTTGCAGGCGCGTTTGATGAGCCAGGCTCTCCGTAAGATTACGGGTCGCCTGGCGTCCACCGGCACTACAGCAATCTTCATTAACCAGCTTCGTGAGAAGATCGGCGTGTTCTTTGGTTCTCCCGAAACCACGACCGGCGGTAAGGCCCTGAAGTTCTACGCCTCGGTGCGTATCGATATTCGACGTATTGAGACCTTAAAGGACGGGGCGAACCCCATTGGCAATAAAACTCGTGCCAAGATCGTGAAGAATAAGATGGCTCCTCCCTTCAAACAGGCCGAGTTCGACATTCTGTATGGTGAGGGTATCTCCGTTGAAGGCGGTATTCTTGACCTCGCGGTAGAGCATGACATCGTCAAGAAGTCTGGCGCCTGGTTTACCTATGATGGCGAACAGCTGGGGCAGGGGCGCGAGAACGTGCGTAAACTGCTCAAGGATAACCCTGAATTGACTGAGGAACTACAGTATAAGGTCCTCGTAAAACTCGGAATTATCGATCCTGAAGGCGAGGAATCTTCGGAAGAAGCTGAAGCCACACCGGTTGAAGCCGATCCTCTCGACGAGCTCGCAGAAGAATTCTAAATAAGATGGCGTGTGCCGTGCATCCACAATAGCTTAGCTTTGAGGATACGCGACACACGCTCTAGCATATCTGAGAACTCTACGCCTTTTGAGGCGTTGTACCTACAGGATTACAGCATCGAACCAGCACAGGAAGGCGGCATGGGTAACGATTGGTTGGCGGATGCCTGGGGTGATAACCCGTTGAGTGACCCTGCGATTTCTGACGCTGAAACAATTTCTGATGCTGCAGAGGACAAAGCCACAGGATTTTCTGATTGGCATCCCGCCGCACACGGATACGTGGAAGACAAACCCGACCCCGATTCTGCACCCTATCGTTCTTCCTCATCGCGCTCGTTCCCACGCACACGAGGGGGAGGGGCGGCAGCTCAACATGATGCAGAACCCCGTACACAAAACGCTTCATCAAAAACCTCAGTAGAGCGTACATCGGGCGCCCGTAAGAAGCGTCGAAACCCGGACTGGAAAAAAGGATTCCGGCGCCCCAAGAACACCGAAAAATCGCCCTTCGCCCCGGCTATTGGGGCTCATCGTGCAGAGGAAGAACATACAGAAAAAGTACGGAAGAAGAAACGGTTATCAGGTCCATTATTTCGTGAGGGGAGTGCCCTCAACGAACCTTTGAGCACAGAAGAAGAAGCTCTTATTCGAGGTATCGCTGCCGAAGAAAAGACGAATGTTCCGGGTACCAATCGCTCAGGACGTTGGAAACAGCGTGAAGAGCCAGATCCGTACACGCAAGCAAAGACTCTGATTTACAATCAACTGGCGTATTCTGCTAAATCCCGCGCGCAGCTGCATAAAAAACTTGCTGATAAAGGGTTTGAAGAAAGTCTTATAGAGCCGCTACTCGATAAGTTTGAGGCGGCTCACCTGATTGACGATGCCGAGTATGCGCGTTCCTTTGTGGAACAGCGGGGAAAACATAAGAAACTTTCCCGAACCGCTCTGCGCCGTGAACTCAAAGAGCGAGGAATTACCGGAGAAATTGCTGAAGATGCGCTCGCTGCACGCACGGACGAAGATGAGCGTCAGGACGCGGCGGAGCTCGTGCGCAAAAAACTGCGTCCTTCTATGAATTTCTCAGATCGTACCGAGAAGGAGAAAATCATGCGTCGGCTAGTAGGTATGCTGGCACGTCGAGGATATTCTTCATCCGTAGCGTTTTCGGTGGTAAAAGAAGAAATCGAGAGGTACTGCAGCGAGTGGGAAGAAGACAGCTGAGCTGTCTCACAAGAGCCGTGACCGATACGAGATCATCTATGCAGCCGTTACAAGAACTTCGTGCCAGGCGTATGATCGCCCAGCTCCTCGCCCCAAGCGCAGCGCATCGCGATATAGGGGTAGACGCTGACACTCTGCGGCAAGAGACGAACGCTGCGGTATATGCCTTAGACCATCTCTACGCTGTTCAGGGGCAAAACTATAACGCCGGTGTGCGCGCCATTGCACTACGAGCTGGGTGCAGTACTGACACAGTTCTTGAAGGCATTCACGACTACAGCATTGTGCGTTCGTGGCCCATGCGCGGGACACTCCACTTTTTGACTCTCAATAGTGCAGATTCGCTGTATGCTGCTGTCGCCGGCCGAGGCGCGAAGCCTCAGCCCGCCTATATGCGTCAATGTAACTTTACGCTCAAAGACTTCGAACGGTGGCGTGAGCACCTTCATGACGCTTTACAAACCAGGGGACATCTTGAGCCGCTCACCCGCACTGATCTCTACACCATTCTGTGCGAATACGGCTATAGCGGGCCAAGATCGCGGCGCAGCCACCTCATTCGACTCTACGGCGGTGAGGGCACGGTTCTCCAGGGGCCGCTTCGGGAAAAAGAAGAAAGCTTCGTGCACCGTGACTCCATACCTGTGCCCCGCACAAAATACGAGCGAAAACAGGCACTGGCTGAACTGGGTACACGTTATATATGCGGTCACGGGCCGGTGACCGCGGAGGATCTGCGCTGGTGGGCTGGGATTACAATAACCGATGCCCGGTATGCATTTGAACATGCTCGCCGTACCCAGACTATTGTGCTGGGTGGACAAGAATATGCGGTAGGTTCCTGGCAAGAAGGCGTTACCCGTTCGGAGCTCAGAGATGCGCTCAACCGCGAGCTTAGTCTCCCGGCCTTTGACGAGTATCTGCTGGGGTACGCCGATAAGAGTTTCGCATTGCGTGAGGAACTGCGTCCGCAGATTCTCACCTGGAACGGAATTAGTTGGGATTTTACGCTTGCCGTCGGTGAGGCAACTGGACGTGCCGTCTAATCTATTTTTCGAGGTTCATGCCGTAATCGCCAAGGCGCTGGATGAGATCGTAAAGCGCGGGGTCTTGAGTGTTCCCAAGAGTAAGCAGGATGCGCATCAGTTCAACACCCTGGCGGCAAATGCGGGGAAGAACCCGCGCCCGAGCTCCGTCAGCGTAAAGTTCCAAAAGCGTACACACCGTAATAGCTGCGCACACCGCGATGTCTTCTGCAAGCCTGGCATCTAAAGGTATTTCACCGAAGAGGACCGTATAAAATTTAGGAAGCTCCTGTTCCCTATCTACCCGGTAAAGCGGGTACTGGGGCGACGAGGGAAACCCGAGCATCGCCTCCACAAAAGGGAATCCGCGATGGTGAATACAGGTTCCCTCCGTATCAAAGGCGCGGGTGCCCATACCGCGAGAAGGTGCCGTATCGGCCGGGGAGTACAGCACGTTATGCGGCGAAAAATCTCCCGACGAGAGCATATAGACCTGCCCGCGGCTACGTTTAAACTGCTCGGGTACTGGCGGGCGTTTGAGGAAAAATGGCTGAGTAATGCGATGGAACCGGAAGATTAGTTCTTGGAGATCGTTTGTAGGTTCTTCGGCATCTTCGCTCCGTTCTGCTGGGAGATCGGGATATAGGCGTTGAAGCCCCTTCTCGGCAAGTTTCGGGGAGGGCATTGCCCCCGGGAACTGTGCCCTGCGGTCCGCCTTCGCGAGCGACGCGCGATATTGATCGACGGTGTCGTCAAAAATTCCTTGTCGGGCGAATTCACCCCATACTGCCGCGTAAGCCGCAAAAGCGCGTGCCGTATTGTTCTGGTTGAAAAGCTGCGTGGAGGTATCAGCTATGAGGGAGTTTGCAACGGGTACCGACCCTTCAAAAGCCACGTCTTCGAGTGCTAAGCAGCGTAGATCATCATCAACACCGTAGAGGGCAGGGTAGATATCTGGAACCATTTCATCGAGGGCAACCGCACCGTATTTTTCCCGAAGGTATCCAAAACCGCCTGCGTTAGTCGCCGAGTCTCCGCGGCGATAACGTTTTAAGATGACAGATTCGGGCTGCCAGGGCGTATGCGGGTTAGATCCATAGCGTACTCGCAGCACTACCGAGCGCATTCCGGTTGAGAGAATCGTCAGCGAGAAGGGAATCCGATCTCCGATAGCCGGTAGGGTTGCCGCCCACGAAAGCATCTTGAGAACACTGACCCGGAACGCCTCAGAATCGGCGGGGGAGTGCGTGGGCGCGGGATGGTATTCCGCGATGGCACGCTCAAGAATAGTCGCGAGGGGATCATCAGGATACTGGCCGGAAGAATTACTAAGGGATACCTGCATAGAGCCATTATCCACCATCCGCTACCCTAATGGCGTGAGCATGACCCTAAATGATTTTTCTGCTGAATCCGCAACGTCCGCTGAAACTCCCCGAACCTATGAAGTTCGCACCTTTGGCTGTCAAATGAACGTTCACGATTCTGAACGTATGTCTGGTTTGCTAGAAGCGAACGGGTATGTACGCGCCGCCGAGGGAGAAGAACCCGACCTCGTGGTGTTTAACACATGCGCGGTGCGCGAGAACGCATCAAATCGTCTCTATGGGCATTTGGGACAGTTGGCCTCCGTGAAGCGGCGCCACGAAGGCATGCAAATTGCTGTAGGCGGATGCTTGGCCCAAAAAGACCAGAACACTATTATCGAAAAAGCCCCTTGGGTAGATGTCGTGTTCGGTACCCACAATATTGGCTCGCTCCCCACACTCCTTGAACGCGCCCGCCACAATCACGAAGCGCAGGCGGAACTGCTCGAATCGCTTGAGGTGTTCCCCTCGACTCTGCCCACTAAACGCGATCATGTGTACTCGGGCTGGGTGTCAATCTCCGTAGGATGCAACAACACTTGTACCTTCTGCATTGTGCCGTCACTGCGCGGTAAAGAGAAAGACCGCCGACCTGGCGATATCCTCGCTGAAGTTCAGGCGCTCGTCGATGACGGTGCGATCGAAGTAACTCTGCTTGGGCAGAACGTGAACTCCTATGGCGTGGAATTTGGGGACCGTCAGGCATTCTCCAAACTATTGCGCGCCTGCGGTGATATTGAGGGACTGGAACGAGTACGGTTCACATCACCGCATCCGGCTATGTTCACCGACGATGTGATAGAAGCGATGGCAGAAACCCCGAACGTCATGCCTGTTCTGCATATGCCGCTTCAATCGGGATCGGATAAGGTGCTCAAAGACATGCGCCGCTCATACCGATCCAAGAAATTCTTGGGTATTTTAGAGAAGGTGCGCGAGCGCATTCCGCACGCTGTCATTACCACCGATATTATTGTGGGATTCCCTGGTGAGAGCGAAGAAGACTTCCAGGATACGCTACGCGTGGTGGAGCAGGCCCGATTCTCGTCAGCGTTTACCTTCCAGTACTCAATTCGTCCCGGCACCCCGGCGGCGACTATGGAAAACCAGATTCCAAAAGATATTGTGCAAGAGCGCTACGAACGCTTAGTGGCTCTGCAGGACCGTATCGCGGGTGAAGAGAACCGTAAACAGTTGGGTAAAACCGTTGAGCTGATGGTTGTCGCCGAGTCTGGGCGTAAAGCGCAGCAGACGCATCGTCTGGCGGGCCGCGGACCGGATCAGCGCCTCGTGCATTTCTCAGTACCTGCTGGGTGCGAAGAGCCTCGCCCTGGCGACATGGTAACCGTTCCTATCACTGAGGCAGGGTCATTCCATCTGATTTCAGATCCCACCGCTGAGCAGTATCAGCTTCGCCGCACCCGAGCCGGGGATGCCTGGGACCGTTCACAGGCTGAATCCTGCGGTGCCGGAACTACTCAGGCTTCGGGCGGTCCTGTGGGACTTGGCATGCCCACTCTTGGACCTAAATCCTAGATACCGTAGGGTGTGCGCGCGGCCTCATATTATCTGTAGACCCGTACAATAGACCCATGACGTACCCCTTAGAGCCTCCTATTATCGCTATTGTCGGTGCCACTGGTACCGGTAAGAGTGCGCTCGCAACTGCTCTTGCCCGGCATCTTGGCGGTGAATGCGTAAACGCGGATTCCATGCAGTTCTATCGCGGTATGAATATCGGAACTGCCAAGATTACCGCTGAGGAAATGCAGGGGGTTCCTCACCATCTGCTCGATATTTTGGATATCACGCAGGAGGCTTCGGTAGCGGAATTTCAGCATCAAGCTCGGCAGCTCTTTGCGGATATTAGAGCGCGCGGTAAGCACCCTATTCTGGTGGGCGGATCCGGTCTCTATGTTCGGGCGGCTCTCGATAAACTCGAATTTCCCGGTATGGATTCGGCGGTTCGGACTCGGTTGGAGCAGGAAGCCGCCCAGCAGGGGATCGGTGTTTTGCGTACACGCCTGGCTCAGGTCGATCCTGACTCTGCGGCGCGTGTTCACGACGAGCGGCGCGTTATCCGTGCCCTCGAAGTTTTTGAGGTGACGGGGCGTCCCTTTTCTGCCTTCATGCCAGTACGCGAATATGTCTCACCCGCCATACAGATTGGGCTGGATATGAATCGTAAGCGTCTGCACGAACGCCTGTACCGGCGGGTGGTGAACATGGCAGAATTAGGGCTTTTAGACGAAGTACGAACGCTGGAACAGCATGGTCTACGCGAGGGAAAGACTGCCTCACGTGCCATCGGGTACGCCCAGTTTTTGAAGGTTTTGGATGTGCAGTCCACCGACCCCGATTCCGCGTTGAGTGCGACGTATACTCTGCACGATGCGATCGAAGACACCGCGACGGCAACCCGACAATTTGCGCGCCGTCAGATAACCTGGTTTCGCGGGGACGACCGCGTACACTGGTTTGACGCCGAATCGAAGAACCTGCTCAGCCAAGCGCTTGAGGTCGTGCACCAGGCGAGCCAAGGCTGTAAAGGACCGAAACCCGCTTAAGCAGCGCATCCTCTGCGGTAAACCGGTAGAATTTACAGAGATTTAGTCACGAAGAACGAAGGGTAGAGAACGAGCATGACCGATGGCGTATCCACGTGGGGAGAACTAGCCGGGCGTACTCTGACAAAGGGGCATGGAACGGGTAATGACTTTATATTTCTGACCGACCCAGCCTCTGAGATCCCGCTCGATGCTGACCTCATCGCGCGTGTCTGCGATCGTCATTTTGGAATCGGTGCCGACGGCTTTATCCGTGCAGCGTATACCGAAAATTTCAGGACCGGGCAGAATCTGCTGGAAGAGCATCCAGACGCTATCTGGTTTATGGATTACCGTAATGGCGACGGCTCGATCGCTGAAATGTGCGGGAATGGCGTGCGTGCATTCGTCGATTACTTGCGTACTGAAGGGATGATTGACCTTGAGGTGGGTGAGACCGTCAAGATTGCTACGCGAGGCGGCGTCAAAATCGTGGCGCGCACTGAAGAAGGATATGCCATTGATATGGGTCCGTGGAGTTTTATCCATGGAGACACAGCACGCGAAAGTGGTGAAGATTCGCATGTTTCGGCGCGTGGACTGATGACTCCCCGAGCCGGTCTGTCGATTTCGATGGGTAACCCCCACACCGTGGTGATGCTGGGTCAGGAAGGCAAATTGGACGGACTCGATCTGAACAGCCAGCCACAGGTAAATCCAGCCCCGGAAAAAGGGACTAACGTTGAGTTTGTGGTTCCGGTTGATCTAGAAACGTCTGACGAGAATAAAAACGTTGGAGCCATCAGGATGCGCGTATACGAACGCGGCGTAGGTGAGACTCTATCCTGCGGGACTGGCGCATGCGCGGCTGCGGCGGCAACCCGTTTTTGGGGTGGCGAAGAGGCGCCCGATGAATGGCTGGTTCATGTTCCCGGCGGCACGCTCGCAGTAACCTTCGTTCTAGGCCCCGACGACCTCGAACACGTCGTTCTAGCAGGGCCAGCTCAGACGGTTGCCAAGATTGAGCTCCACTAACCCAGGATTTTTGAGAACTTATGCCTGTCAATCTTCTTCTGAGGCGAAGAAGCTGGCGGGCATTATCGCGTGAGCATCCACCTGAAGCCTTTAAGAACCTTTGGGAGAACGTACAACCTCCAAGATACGGAAACCCTTCGACATGGCATATCGAGATACCGAAAACTCGGGTCCAAAACGTTCGGTGAGCTGCGCATCCAGCCATTTTTGCAGGGAATCAGAACCCAAATTCTTTTGAACGACCAGATAAGCCGCGCCGCCGGGGGCTAGCCGCGGAAGCCACGTGAGCAGAATATTGTGCAAAACCTCTTTACCCACGCGAATCGGAGGATTGGACCAGATAGTATCGAAACGTAACGTGGGATCTATCTCATCGGGGGTGCTCACCGAGACGTTATGCAACCCCAAAGCGCGGGCATTCTGTTCCGTGAGCGAAAGCGACCGGGAATTGACGTCAATCCCATAAACCTCAGATTGCGGAGCAAGCATAGCTAAAGATAACGCGATGGGTCCCCAGCCGCATCCAATATCGAGCATATATTTTCCGTGCGGCTCAGGTACCTGCGCGAAAAGAACCGTAGTTCCCTTGTCTATTCCCGAAGGACTAAAAATACCGTTCGCGGTCGTCACGGAAACCTGACGACCCGCCAACTCAACCTGAACCGTTCGAGGTTTGAACTCGGCTTCGGGAGACGAGGAAAAATAATGCTGTTCGCTCATGAATCCAGTGTACCTGGATGTGCCCCGCATCATCGCTGCTACGCTGATGCGCCCACAGCGAGAGATACCCGAAAACCGCGACAACTGTGGCATGCGACCGCTAAAATAGAGGAACATATGAAATTAACAAATACCTCTTTTTCCAGCGAAAAGTTGCCCAGTGATGAGCAGCTACGCCGAACCGTAGAACGAGTCCTGGGTCGTGCAGACGCAGCGGCACAGACCACTATCTACCCCGAAAGCACCGGTAGCACCGCACAACGCCGCGTGCTCGATACCCGTGCCCGAGAAATTTCCGATAATCAGCGGGAACACTCAGAATTTGACGGCGAGCAGGAAGACCTCGCCGAACGCCGCGCATTACGCCGAGTCGCCGGGCTATCTACCGAGCTCGACGATGTGACCGAAGTCGAATACCGTCAGCTGCGCCTAGAACGCGTGGTTCTCGCCGGGCTATGGACCGAAGGGACCGTCGAAGATGCCGAGAACTCCCTGCGAGAACTCGCCGCACTCGCCGAAACCGCAGGATCTGAAGTGCTGGACGGGCTAGTTCAGCGCCGCCTCAAACCAGACCCCGGAACTTTTCTTGGCTCCGGAAAAGCCCTCGAACTCAAAGACATTGTTGAGGCAACCGGTGCTGATACCGTGATCGTCGACTCTGAATTAGCACCCTCACAACGACGAGCCCTCGAAGACATCGTCAAAGTCAAAGTGATCGATCGTACCGCCCTGATTCTAGACATCTTCGCTCAACACGCGAAGTCTCGTGAAGGCAAAGCACAGGTCGAACTTGCCCAACTCGAATACATGCTCCCGCGTCTGCGCGGCTGGGGCGCATCCCTGTCACGCCAGGCAGGCGGGCGTGCAGCATCCGGTGAAGGCATTGGTTCACGCGGACCTGGTGAAACCAAAATCGAGATGGATCGCCGCCGTCTGCGTGCCCGTATGGCAAAGCTCAAGCGAGAAATAGCCGCTATGGCGCCCGCACGTGAAACAAAACGCCTAAGCCGTAAACGCAACAGGGTACCCTCGGTCGCTATCGCGGGGTATACGAACGCAGGTAAGTCGTCGTTGCTGAATCGTCTGACCGATGCCGGTGTTCTGGTGGAGAACGCACTCTTCGCAACCCTGGATCCGACCGTACGCAAAGCACAGACTCCGGACGGCATCGGCTATACACTTTCGGACACTGTAGGATTCGTGCGCTCGCTACCCACCCAGCTCGTGGAAGCATTCCGTTCCACGCTCGAAGAGGTAGCCGATGCAGACGTGATTCTGCATGTGGTAGACGCATCTCACCCAGACCCTGAGGGGCAGATTCGCGCCGTGCGGGAGGTTATCGCAGATTTAGATGCTCGTCGTATACCCGAGATTATTGTGCTCAATAAAGCGGATGCGGCTGATCCCTTTATCCTCGAACGCATGCGACAGCGCGAACCGAACCACGTCATCGTCTCGGCGCGCACAGGGGAGGGCATTGACGAACTCAAGCAGAAGATCGCGGATACAATTCCGCGCCCATCGCTTGAAGTTAAGTTACTGATCCCCTACAACCACGGTGAAGTTATTTCCCGTCTTCATGCCTGGGACGCTGAGATTAAAAGTACTGCGTTTGTCTCAGATGGAACCTTTGTCACCGCTTTGGTGCGTGAGGATGTCGCCGCAGAACTCTCCGACTATGTGATCGACGGCGAGCTCCTTGAAGTGCTTGAATTGGAGCTTCAAGACTCTGCCTCTGAGCCAGAAGCCGTCTGTGAACTCGCGTAATGAGAGCGTGAGTGCCCGTGACCGATAATATTACTGCGCCCACCGGGATGGAGCTTGAAACTCTGCCCGGTGCAAAACCCGTGTTAGATTTGCTCGATCGTGCGATTGAAAAAACGGGCGGGCAAAAACGCCTCGGACAACGTAGGATGGCAGCCCATGTTGCGCAAGCTTTCGACCTCGAGCGGCATCTCCTCGTGCAGGCAGGCACCGGAACCGGTAAATCCCTCGGATATTTGGTGCCAGCCCTGCATCATGCGGGTGCAAGCACAAAACCCATTGTTGTGGCAACCGCAACCCTAGCCCTCCAAGCGCAGATCGTAAAACGAGACCTTCCAAAACTTATGGAGGCGCTCTCTTCTGAGCCCGAATCTGAAGCTCAGGTCGCAATCCTCAAAGGCAGGAACAATTACCTGTGCCTGCACAAACTCGACGGCGGATACCCCGAAGAGGAACCTGATACTCTCTTCGACATGCCTCAGCGTAGTACGTCTCGCATCGGTGAAGAGGTACTGCGGTTAAGGTCCTGGGCGGAACGAACCGAGACCGGCGACCGCGATGAACTTAAACCTGGTGTATCGGATCGTGCCTGGGCGCAGGTATCCGTGAGCGCCTCAGAGTGTTTGGGAAAACGCTGCCCCCTCGTTGAGGAGTGCTTTAGTGAGCGGGCGCGCCAAGAAGCATATGAAGCCGATCTCGTGATTACTAATCATGCGCTGCTTGCCATCAACGCTTTTGAAGGTTTAGGTGTACTTCCCGAACACGATATCGCTATTATTGACGAGGCGCATGAGCTCGCAGATCGCGTGACTGGCGCGGTGACGGATTCCCTTTCTGCTTCCTTAATTAGACGTGCCGCTCGCGATATCCGCAAGAACTCCAAAGCAGACTCCAGCGCGCTCGAACAAGCCGCCGGTTCTTTAGAAACCGCATGTGAAGGTGTTTCTGAGGGCTTAATAGAAAGGCTCGAAGGGCGACTTCTGAACGCACTCGCGGCTGTAGCCGATGCCGCACGGGCGGCGCTTTCCGACTCTAAGAGCGACAATAAAGAGGCGGATGCCGGGCTTCAGATGGCTCGTTCACGTGTTTCTGAGGTACATGATGCTGCAACGCGCATTTTAGAATCTGCTGAACATCGCGAAGTGCTGTGGTTATCACGCCAGGGCGGTTGGGAAAACGGACGATATACCGCAGCTTCTGATCAGGATCCCGCCACACTCCACGTTGCTCCTTTGAATATCGGAAGCCGTTTACGTGAGGGGCTTTTTGAGGATCGTACCGTTATTCTTACGAGCGCAACGCTTACTGTGGGGGAATCCTTCGATGCAGTAGCCGGCTCCCTGGGGCTGGCTGGGCCGCAGGCTCCGCGCTGGGAAGGTCTTGATGTAGGCTCTCCGTTTGATTATCCGCGGCAGGGCATTATGTATGTGGCTTCCGATTTGCCCAAACCGAGCTTTGGCGTGAATCCTCAGCAGCTCGAACGATTACGCGAATTATGTGAAGCTTCTGGTGGTGGGGCTCTGGGGTTATTCTCGTCGAAGCGAGGTGCCGAACAGGCGGCTGAATATGTACGTCAGCACACGGATCTGAATATTCTCTTGCAGGGAGAGTCCTCATTGCGGGCTCTTGTCGAGGAGTTTACTGAAGATATAAATGCTTGTCTTTTCGGCACCATGAGCCTTTGGCAGGGAGTGGATGTTCCTGGGGATTCCTGTCGTCTGGTACTGATGGACCGTATACCGTTCCCGCGCCCAGACGATCCTCTCGCTCAAGCGCGTACCCGTGCCGTGGCAGAAAAAGGCGGGAATGGGTTTATGGCTGTTTCGGCATATCATGCGGCAATCCGCATGTCTCAGGGATCAGGGCGATTGATACGTTCCGTCCACGATCGCGGGGTAGTGGCGATCCTTGACTCTAGGCTGGCGACTCAGCGATACGGCGGGTACCTGATGCGGGCGATGCCTAACCTTTGGACCACCCAGGATAAGAATGTTGTTTTAGGCGCTTTGGAACGGCTTTACCAGAGTATTGACTAAAAACAATAAGATACGCGGGTTTTAATACACGTTGTATTCCGGTACTGGTGCCGAGACATGAACGTAGCGAAGCGTCCATAGATGTAATGTGGGAAAGGGAGGGTACCGTTCGACGGTACCCTCCCTGATGTATTTTGCGCTTATGGCTGCCTATAGTAATTAGTTAGTCTATCGGGGCAACTCGGATACGGTTCCCATCTAGATCACTTGCTACGAAAGTCATCCCAAATACATCACGATGGGGCTCTTCCAATATGACAACCCCTTGTTCCACCCAGGCTTGGTACTGTCTGAGGATTTCTGCATCGGAGCCCTTGAGATTTATACATACCTCAGACGTACGTGTTGAAGTTTCATGAAGAGTATTGCTTGCTCCGGTCCACAACGCTAGCGAGACTCCCGGCGCTAAATCCATGGTGACATAGCGTGGCGAGGTAAAACTGACCTCAAGATTTAGAATGCTCGTATAGAAGGACACTGAGGCCTCGATATCCGATACATAGACAATAAAAACGATCTCACGGTCAATCATTGTGCTGTTATTCCTTCTGGACATGAGACGGCTGAATACGCAGGAAAGGAACCTCTAGCGTTGTGTCTTTTGAGAAAAACGCGCGCAGGTCAGAAGGTCCCCGTTAGATGCTTCGCAGAACAGAAACTACTTTACCCATCACCGTGGCGCGGTCGCCGAGTATGGGCTCATATTGGGAATTTCGGGGGAGTAGCCAGGTATGACCATCTACTTGGCGGAATACTTTGACGGTCGCTTCGTCGTCAAGAAGAGCCGCAACAATGTCTCCATTATCGGCGGTGTGTTGTTCACGTACAACAACCCAGTCACCGTCGCATATGGCGGCGTCAATCATCGAATCCCCTTTGACGCGAAGCATGAAAAGCTTCCCACTGCCCACGAGCTGGCGGGGGAGAGAGAGAACATCCTCAACGGATTGCTCAGCCGTAATAGGACCACCAGCAGCAATGCGACCTACGAGGGGCACGGGAACCATATCCTCATCGCTCACCTCAAATGTAGGCAGCTCCGGAAAATGGGCTGAAGCGCCCTCAGACTCTATATCGTCAAGAATCTCGATGGCACGCGGTAGTTTTGGATCGCGGCGAATATATCCCATCTTCTCAAGACGACCGAGCTGATGAGTCACCGAAGAAAGTGAAGCCAATCCAACGATATCGCCAATCTGACGCATCGAAGGGGGATATCCCTTCTGCTCGATTTCTGTACGAATCGCATCCAAAATTTTCTGCTGACGCGGAGTCAGCGGAGGGCGCTGAGCTTCGGGTGTCATGCGGAGCCTTCTTTCTAACTATTTACGCACGCCATGGTTCCTGGAGTATTGACTGGATCCAGGTAAGCATAACGATGAACCGTCTCGTTCTCAGTCTAAAGCATCAGAGGGAAAACTTCAAACAAATATTCTATGACCCTCGAATATAATCGAAGAAATATTTAGTAACTTTCTACTAGACTATCGAAACTAGATTCGATATAGTTGGTGTCTACGGAAGACATATTCGATAAAAGTTGAGGTTTTTCGGTGAGGTGTTCTAGTTCAAGCTCTTGCTATGCAGGGATTATTGGTCTTCGAAGTACTTCGGTATTTCTAGAGCATCTTGAGAGAATCCGAAAGCAAAATATGTGCTTTCTGCAGGAATATGAACTCATGTCAACCGCATTATGAGCACTGAGAATGGTGTGTAACGGCGAGGATATGAACTGGTCACACACCAGCGGAAAGGAAAATACTATGGCAGCGGCTACTTCTTCCTCCCGAATTCCGGCGGGGTTAACCGTTATTCACCCAGCTCGTGTTCGACAGGACTCTTATCAAACACGTTCACACTATGCTTCATCACGCCGTTCCCGTATGTCGCATCCTCGGCTGACTTCTTCCCAATCACGTGCTGTATACGAGACTTCATTCTCGGCTACACCACAGAAAGTGAACGTCACATCTTCCTCTCAGACTCAGCAGAGCGTAAACGGTAAAACATCAAGCGGACAGCGGCGGGTTCCAGAAAAACTTAAAGGTGTGTCGGTGGTTAATAAGCGCAATCCCTCATATTTTACACGTGCTATGCATCGCTCTAGGGCTCTGAAAAATTGGGTTTTTGGCATTCCGCTGATAACGTTGGCGGCCCTTGTCGTTCTTGGGGCGCTCATTCTTATATCGCCGCATACAGCAAACGCTGGAAATGAATCTCATGGTGCAGGAACCCGATACGTGACCGTTCAATCTGGAGATACGCTCTGGGATATTGCACAAGAGGTAGACCCGAAGACTGATCCACGCGACACCATGGTGCAGATCAGTAAACTTAATGATCTGCAGGGTTCAACTGTCAAAGTCGGGCAGCGTCTAGAGGTTCCAAACGTGCAATAGCAGGTGTAGCTGTCTCTTGAGCTCCTAGAAACTGTGACTGTATGCATGCGTTGTAGGGGCTGCGGTTCTCTGCTCTCATTGACTAATGTGTGATTATTAGCAGGTAGCTTTTAGAAGAGAGAGGATCTGTATCGCGTAGAGTCTTTTTGACATATGGTGCTCAATACAGGCGACGTAACATGCGGTATGCGATGATAGCGTGAGATTAGGGACAGAAACCTTGGAGTTTGTACCCTAGAGATACATGACGTTTGTATGCTCGCCCGGTTGTTCGTCTGGAATCCGGCGGGAGCGGAACTAAGGAGTCTCTATGACCACACGTCCCACCGTAGCTATACTTGGCGAATTCGGCACATATGGCGAGCTCCAGCAAGCGTGCGAGCGTGTCGGTGCCCAAGCGTTCGTTACCACAGATCTCGATTCTCTACGAGACGCTGATGGTATGGTGATTGCTGGTCATAAGAAATCTCTTGAAACATACGAGGCTGTGCGGAAACTCCACGGTGATCGGGTGCTTGGCAGGCGTGTTGCAGGCGGCCGTCCTGTCCTTGTTGCGGGGGCTGGTTTTGGGATGCTGTTTGAAGTTATCCGAACCGTGAACCCAGATCTTGGAGACCTTGATATTTCTGCATTGGGAGAGTGGCCGGGTGCTGCACAAGCTCTGGCCACCGCTGGGGCTCATCCAGGACACTATAGGGTTGAGGCTGCTGCGTCCAGTAAATTTTTACAGGATCTTCCTGAACCCTTGAATTTCAAGGCAGAGGATGCCGTGTTTACCTGGGATTTTGACCAGAGTATAGACTATATGGAGCCGCCTGCTGTCAGTTGGACTGATGCAGATCCGCGTTATATTGCAGCTGTCGAGAACGGTCCTCTCACAGCAATTCAATTTTGTCCGGTAGCTTCGGGTGCTGCAGGTGAAGAATTTCTTCGCCGCTGGGTTGCGCATCTTCCCGTCATGAACCGTTTGTAGCATCATAAATTTTACGAAAAACTGCGAAGGAGCATCACATGTCACCTCTATACTCCGGACTTATTCTTATGACTGTTGGGGCATTCTTTGCCGGTGGGGGTATATCTTTCCGTAAACAGGGCATATCTCTTGGCGCGCAGATTGTGCTGTGGATTATTGCTTTAGCCCTCTTTGGGTACGGGGCATATGTAACTTTCGTATACGGGTCACAGGGATAAGAATATGGGTACTCTAGAACTTCTTCCCGCAGTCGATATTGCTCAGGGGCGTGCAGTGCGTCCCGTAGGCGGTCGCCTCTCCCAACAGAGTGAGGGTACAGATCCAGTGGAAGCGGCTCTATCGTGGCGCCGCGCGGGGGCACGATGGATTCACCTTGTTGATCTGGATATGGCGTTTGGTCGTGGTAACAACACCCGCATTCTTCGAGAGGTTATTGATCGAGTTCGTGCGACAGCTCAGAATCCTATCAAAATACAGGTCAGTGGCGGTGTTAAAGATGAACGTTCTTTGGAATTCGCCTTGAGTCTTGAACCCGATCGCATCAATGTGACGTCGGCGGCGCTGCAGCATCCGGCATGGTTAGAGAAAACACTAGGGCACTATGGTGAGCGGATAGCTCTGGGTTTGGACGCTCGCAACGGAACCGTTGTAGCACGTGGGACCGAATGGTGTGGCGATTCCGTGCATAACACAGTGCGATGGCTGCAAACTGCGGGAGCATGCCGGTATATTGTGACAGATGTAAGCCGAGATGGTGCTCTCTCAGGGCCTGGGCTACAGCTGCTTCGTGAAGTTCTCAGTCTCACTGAGCATCCCGTTGTGGCTTCGGGAGGTGTTGCTTCTCTGGAAGATATTCGCACTCTTCGTGCGCTGACGAATCAGGGCTTGGAAGGTCTTGTCCTAGGGAAGGCACTGTACGTCGGCAATTTTACTTTTGAGGAGGCTCTTAAGGCGGCTAATGATGATGCCTCATAACCCACAAGAACAACGGAATCTGTCTGAACCCCAAAAGCGTGCAGCTGCACGGCGCGCGTTGCCAGAGCATATTGCGGCTCAATTGCGCAGCGCTGGGAGGCAAACTGATACTGGCGGACAGCCCTGGAAAGGGAGGAACCTAGGAGAGGGAACGTCACAAACCCATCAATACTATGGAGACGATGGCTTGACGAACCCAGATTTAGCGCGGGTTCTGACCTCTTTTGAAGCTGATGAAGTTGATGAGGCAACAGTTGTTGAAGCGTTGAGTGAAGTGCGAATATTTGCTCCGATTGTTGCTCAGCTTTCACAAGCTCATATAACCCATGATGGTCTGGTATCTGATAAAGAAGCTGACATGGCATTAGTCAGCCTGCAGGCTCCCGACGGTCGAAAAGCTCTTCCTGTTTTTACGAGTGTTGATGCTTTGACGCAGTGGCACCCACAGGCTCGCCCGGTTGCAGCCTCTATGCGTAAAACGGCATTGAGTGCTGTGGAAGATGATAACCAACTCATTGTTGTGAATCCTGGTCAGAACCTCACCTTTGTGGTACGTCGCCCCGCTGTTTGGTCTTTGGCGCAGGGGAAACCGTGGATCCCTTCGTATCTCAACGACGAGGTACTAAATGAACTAAAACGCCTTATCTCTACACAACCCGCTCTGGTAGATATTCAGTGTGATACTGGTGATGGCGTACAGGCACGCACAGGCACGGGGAAGATCCTAAGGGGCGGAGGTGCCGGTCCTGAACTTGCGATTAAACTTGCTGTTCTTCCCGGACTTACCCGCGAACAGCTCAATATGGTAATTCAGGATTTTCAGCGGAGTTTGGCGAGCAGCGACCTTATGTCACAGGTGGTTGATTCTGTGCAGATTAAGCTTCTTTCTGCTTCATAGATTTGTGTAGGCTCAGTTGATGATGTCTTGGTGAACTTTAGAGAGTGTGAGATTCTAGAACCATGAGTAATATGACGAATAGTTTTCAATTTGGCGCATCATCAAATGAATCTGTACCTGTACACGGCGGTACAGAGCTAACTGATGAACAAATGCATGCCGTTAGTGAACAGATGCGGGATATTGCCGATGTGCCAGCCGTTGAGATTATCGGTGCTGCGGCTGTCCATCTCATGAGCGCTGCAGCCGTCAAATGCGGTCTGGCTGCCGAAGATAATGCTGCGGAGTTACAGGACTTGGATGAAGCACGCAAACTTATTACTGCATTGGCGGGGTTTGTGACGGCGGCGGCGCCGGAAATTGGTTCGCAGCATGCCGCCCCGCTGCGTGATGGGCTGCGGACGTTACAGCTGGCGTTTCGGGAAGCATCGTCAATCCCAGATGAGCCGGGGCAAGGGCCTGGCGAGAAATTTACCGGTCCTGTGTACTAATTCTGCGTGCTGAAGTACCTTGAACGATCCGTGAATGTAAATCTTCATATGTTCGCTACACAGGTTTTCAGATAAGATTTTGCCTTGTGCGGGGTAGCGTAATGCGCATAATCGTAGCTGCCCCTCACGGCAGGTTTACTGGGCTGACTGACCGGCTTCACAGGGATAAAACGGGAATATGACGAAGAAGGTTATCGTTCTTGGCATTTTCTTGTGAATTAGCTGTAAACCCGGTAGACTAATGTACTGTTTGCAAGTGGAGTCTACTCCCACCCGCATCCGCCCGCATATGGTGTGAGGCAGACGGGTTAGATAACCGAATTTTCGGTATTCGATGTGTGCCTTCGCTTGTAAACGGCGAGGGCTTTTTTAGTGCTCGCCACGGATAATATTCACGGGGAAACCCACAGAGCACAGGAGCTACTCATTAGCGAACCACGCATAAACGATCGTATCCGCGTTCCGGAGGTCCGACTTGTTGGCCCCGGTGGCGAGCAGGTAGGCGTTGTTCCTCTTAAAGATGCCTTGCGTCTTGCTGAGGATGCCGAACTCGACCTTGTCGAGGTTGCCCCGAACGCGAAACCGCCCGTTTGTAAGCTCATGGACTACGGTAAGTACAAGTACGAAGCTGCGGTCAAGGCTCGTGAATCCCGCAAGAAACAGGTTAACGCCGTTCTGAAGGAAATCCGTTTCCGTCTGAAGATTGATACCCATGACTATGAAACCAAGGTTGGGCACGCTCGTCGTTTCTTGACCGGTGGGGATAAAGTCAAGGCCATGATTCAGTTCCGAGGTCGTGAACAGCAGCGCCCCGAGATGGGTGTGCGTCTGCTTGAGCGTTTGGCAGAAGAACTGGCTGAGGTGAGCACCATTGAGTCTCGTCCTCGTCAGGATGGACGCAACATGGTGATGGTTCTGGCACCGCTTCGCGGTAAAGCAGAAGTGCGCCGTGGACAGAACTCAAGCAACCGCAAGGGTCGCGAGCGTCTCGACACGACTACGGCGAAGCCCGTTAGTAACTCATTGGCAGATGCTATGCCTGCCGAGTTGAAAGCTCAGGCTTCAGCCGAGTAATAGAGCCGAAACACAGCTTGGGGGCGCCCCTCGTGGAGGTGGCGTCCTTGAACTTTGAGTTTGGCACGGCGGGTTAATCCCCGATCGTAATTCGTCCTTGGGGGAGGGCACTCTTCCCCCTCAAGCTACTCCGCTCGCGCGGGGATGAATGTAAGGAGAACGGCAGCTATGCCGAAGCAGAAGACCCACTCTGGTGCTAAGAAGCGCTTCAAGCTCACCGGTAGCGGCAAGGTTAAGCGCCAGCAGGCGAACCGCCGCCACTACCTGGAGCACAAGTCATCTCGTCTGACCCGTCGTCTGGCATCCGACCAGATTGTTACTGGTGGCCAGGCAAAGGTTGTTAAGAAGATGCTGGGTAAGTAAGCTACGCTTACAATTCGCCTAGAGAAGCGGGAAAACCCGCATCACAGACCAAGACTCGCTCCTGCACGGTATAACATGATGGCCGTTCAGGACATAAGACGAAGGAGACACACGTGGCACGTGTGAAGCGCGCGGTTAACGCGCACAAGAAGCGCCGTACTATTCTCGATCGTGCATCCGGTTACCGCGGTCAGCGTTCGCGCCTGTACCGTAAGGCTAAGGAACAGGTCACCCACTCGCTCGTATACAGTTACGACCACCGTCGTAAGAAGAAGGGCGATTTCCGTCGCCTCTGGATTCAGCGTATTAACGCTGCATCCCGTGCACAGGGGTTGACCTACAACCGTTTCATTCAGGGCCTTAAGGCTGCCGGTGTTGAGGTTGATCGCCGTATGCTGGCTGAGCTCGCTGTGAACGAGCCAGCAGCTTTCAACGCTCTGGTTGAGATCGCTAAGAAGAACCTACCTGAGGATACCTCGGCTCCTAAAGCGTAACTGAGAGCCAGGTAATATCTGCAGCAGTGCGGGTATTAAAGCGTAAACGGTCGCCGTGTCTCATGACGGCGACCGTTTTTTACTTACATAGAAATCCTGTAAAACGCAGCCCCACTTCAGTGTGCGCGGGGGAGCGCATCGGTTACCTTTTGCCTGTACCCTTAAAGGGTGAATTTTCTAGAACGCATAAGTTCCCCAACCGTGATGTCGAATCCGTATGCTGATCGTGTACGTGACATCGCCAAGCTGAGCACTCGTCGTGGTCGTACCAAGAAAAAACAGTTCATGGTCGAAGGACCCCAAGCCGTGCGTGAGGCGCTGAAAGCTCATCTGCAATCGCCGGTGTTAGACGCCGTGTACGTTACGGAAAGTGCTTATAAGCGTCACCCCGATATTGCTGAACTTCTGGAACAAGCGCACGGTACCCCTACACCTGAGGAAGGCCGCCGTGTCTTTATGCGTGTCGTGACCGATGAAGTCTTGGCGGCTATGGCGGATTCCGTAACCCCGCAAGGTATTATTGCCATTTCGTTCATGGTGGATACTTCGTTCTCTGTCTTATGGGGTGAAAACGCTCTCAACCCTAAACTTATCGCTGTACTATCCAGGATTCAGGACCCTGGGAATGCGGGTACTATTCTGCGTGTGGCGGATGCGGCAGGGGCCGATCTCGTTATCACCACGAAGGGGGCAGTTGATCTTTATAACCCCAAGACAGTACGTTCAACGGCAGGTTCTCTCTTTCACGTTCCCATTATTCAAGGTGTTGAGCTGGAAGAATTTGCCGAGGATGTAAAATCTCAGGGAACCGTTGTGCTTGCCGCCGATGGGTACGGTACTGTAAATCTTCAAGACCTTATTGACCACGCGGCAGTTCTTCGCGCTGGTCTTGACAGTGAAGCTCCGGCGGGGGTGAAAGGTGCGTTTGACCTTTCTCGTCCTACTATATGGCTTTTTGGAAATGAAGCTCAAGGGCTTAGTGCTGAGGAGAAATCTGCGGCTACGATGCGCATTGCAGTTCCAGTGTACGGCGCGGCTGAATCGCTGAATGTGGGTACTGCTGCAGCGATATGCCTCTATGCTTCGGCAATGGCACAACACCAGACTCGATAGCTTCCGGACCTATTGGCTCACTAAAATAAGAACTTTTGAAACACAGACATGTATTGGAGAAAGAATGTCCGCTCATTCTGGTCACACCGGATCAGGCGCAATTTTTGCGGCTTTAGGCGCGAACCTAGGCATTGCGGTTCTTAAGTTTATTGCCTACCTTCTGACCCGTTCATCTTCAATGTTGGCCGAGGCTATTCACTCGGTGGCAGACTCGGGTAACCAGTTACTTCTGCTGGTAGGCGGCAAAGTAGCGCAAAAAGAAGCAGACGAAGAGCACCCTTTTGGTTATGGGCGTAACCGCTATATCTATGCCTTCATCGTATCTATTATTATCTTCGCGCTTGGCGGCCTCTTCGCGCTATATGAAGGGTACGAGAAATGGCATGACCCTCACGGAATTACGGAATGGCAGTGGGTACCGGTTGCGGTGCTTGTAGGTTCTATTCTCCTGGAAGGTAACTCGTTCCGCGTTGCTATTAAAGAATCGCGCGAGATGAAAGGACAGCAGAGCTGGCTTCGTTTCTTACGTACCTCAAAGAATCCGGAGCTTCCGGTACTTCTGCTGGAGGATGCGGGCGCACTTTTTGGCTTGGTCTTGGCTCTTTTCGGTGTGTCGATGACTTTGCTGACCGACAACGGTCTGTGGGATGCCGCCGGAACTTTGGCTATCGGTATACTTCTGGTTTTTATTGCTATATTCCTTGCTTCTGAGATGAAGTCTTTGATTCTGGGGGAGGCTGCTTCCCCGGAGGATCTCGCGAAAATTCGTGCTGCAATCGAAAACGGGGATCAGGGTCGTGTTATTCATATTAAGACTGTGCATCTGGGACCTGAAGAGATTTTAGTTGCGGCTAAGATTCGCATTCATGATGCTGATACGGGAATTACCGTTGCGAACGAGATCGACAAAACTGAAGAACGTATTCGTGAGGCGGTACCGGCGGCACGTGTTATATATCTGGAACCGGATGTTTACCGTCCCGAAGCGCAGGACTCCACGAGCGTATCCCATTAGCCGGTAGAAATCCCGGACTTATAGATCTTCTTGGTCTGCTGGAATGCTTATTCTCGAAAGGAAAAGATGTCGGAATATTCCGTTCAAGTGGTGGGCGCTGCTATTGTAGACAGCCTTGAATCACCCTCTTGGATGCTTGTTGCGCAGCGGTCTGCACCCGAATCCCTTGCGGGTTTATGGGAGTTTCCGGGTGGCAAGGTTGAGTCGGGGGAATCTTGCGAGCAGGCGCTGGAACGTGAACTGATGGAAGAACTTGGTGTGAGCGTACATCTTGGTTCTGAGGTACAGGGAGATCATCCGCAAGGCTGGGTCTTAAACGAGAAGGCTGCTATGCGGGTGTTCCTTGTCGAGATTAGCAGGGGTGAGCCTTTACCACTCCAAGATCATCGTGAACTTCGATGGGTTTCGGTGAAGAAGCAGAGCGGTCAAGATATTCTTGATTTACCCTGGATTCCTGCCGACTTGCCTATAGTGCGGGAGCTGCTGAGCATACTCCATCAGAGCTGAAATATAACGGTGCGTCTTGTGAGGCATTTCCAGAGCGTAAAGGCATAAGTATCCGTTATTTCTGTAAAAAATGAAAGGTTGACGGATATTTCTTTCTGAACAAGCGTTGGGTCCCTTGTTATTATGCAGACATTCTGTAGGTAAACTATGCCTATCCCAACACTACACTTATGGTGTGCTAAGTCTCACACGATCCTGATGGGGCGTGTAACCCAGGGAACCTTTAGAGTTAAATTAAAGAAAAGAAATTTTGTCTAATCTAACGCGGTGACGAATTATGGGTCTTGATGCACAATCATGGGGAATATTCATTGGTAACTTCCTCATCGGTCTACGGGAAGGGCTAGAAGCCGCGCTTGTCGTGGGTATCCTTATTGCCTATGTGCACAAGACCAAGCGTAATCACCTTCTCCCACCTATTTGGGTTGGCGTTGCAGCCGCCATCGCTGTTTCGCTCATCTTCGGAGCAATCCTGACCTTTGGACCTGAAACGCTGACCTTTGAAGCTCAAGAAGCCATCGGCGGTTCCCTCTCGATTATTGCGGTTGGATTTGTCACCTGGATGGTGTTCTGGATGGCGGAAAACGCTCGCGCCCTCTCTGCGGAACTTCACGGAAAACTTGATGCGGTTCAAACTAGCTCATGGGCCGTGATAGTTCTTGCGACTCTCTCGGTAGGGCGTGAAGGTCTTGAAACCACGCTCTTTATCTGGTCTGCCACTCGCGCCGCTACCCAAGGTACTGAGATTGGTACGGTGCTCCCCGTCATTGGTGCCATTGTTGGTATCTTGACGGCAGTACTCATCGCGTGGGCTATGATGCGCGGCGTTATGAAGATCAACCTTGCGAAGTTCTTCACCTGGACCGGCGCCTTCCTCATTATTATTGCCGCTGGTGTGCTCTCCTATGGTATTCACGATCTACAGGAAGCACGAATACTGCCGGGACTGAACAATATAGCATTCGCTTCTCAAGACTTTATCGAACCGGGCGGTTTCCTTGCCACGATCCTGAAAGCAGTCTTTAACCTTTCAACCACTACCACGTGGGTCGAAGCTATAGCGTGGGTGCTGTACGTGGGTATCGTTATGCCCCTCTTCTTCTGGAAACAAAAGCGAGGTCACACCCCTTCGCGTAAAGCTGCTGATGCGCCTCAAGCATCTGGCATGGTGCACGTATCGAAGGTGGCTAATAAAATCACTGGT
The DNA here is from genome assembly GCF_001814655.1 of Rothia sp. HMSC069C01. Taxonomy (NCBI): domain Bacteria; kingdom Bacillati; phylum Actinomycetota; class Actinomycetes; order Micrococcales; family Micrococcaceae; genus Rothia; species Rothia sp. HMSC069C01. The sequence goes on along the minus strand of NZ_KV817387.1, from coordinate 16,602 downwards.
GAAACTGCTTCTTCCTCCAACTCTGCAGGTATTAAGACCCCTACTTCCGATGCCGGATAACTGATTTTTCATATTTCTCTGTCCCCGAACAAAGGAAAACACAATGCGAAAGTCCCTATACTCCGCAGGTGCCCTGCTGTCAGTCGGCGCTATTGCGCTGACCGGGTGCACGCCCAATAGCGCGAATAACGCCTCAGGTGGTTCTGGCGGAACCGCTGACGGTTCCATCTCGGTTACTTCAACCGATACCGAGTGCAAGCTTTCTGCCACCGAAGTTAAAGCTGGTAAGGTTACCTTCAAGGTAAAGAACGAAGGCTCGAAAGTGACCGAGTTCTACGTACTAGGCTCCGACGGACTGCGCATTATTTCTGAGGTCGAAAACATTGGTCCCAACCTTTCTCGTGATCTCACTGTTGAACTTCCTGAAGGCTCGTATAAGACAGCCTGCAAGCCCGGTATGGTTGGCGACGGCATCAAGGGTGATCTTAAAGTTGTCAAGAACGAGAGCGCTCAGCCCATCTCTGCTGATGAGCAGGCTATGCGCGATACCGCAGTTACGCAATACTCTTCATACGTGAAAGACCAGGTCGAGGCGCTTAAAACCGATACTGACGAGTTCGCCAAGCTCTACCAAGAAGGCAAGAACGAGGAGGCAAAGGCTAAGTACGCGGCGGCCCGTATACATTACGAGCGCATCGAGCCCATTGCGGAAAGCTACGGTGAGACCCTAGACCTCAAGCTGGATGCGCGTGAAACCGACCTTGAAGAAGGTAAGATTCAGGAGTGGACCGGTTGGCACAAGATCGAGAAAGACTTGTGGCAGCCTAAGGCAGACGCCAACGGCGGAAAGGAATACAAGCCGCTTACCACTGAAGAACGTAAACAAGTCAGCGAAACGCTCGTGAAGGACACCCAAGAGCTGTACGATTACGTGCATTCGGATAAGTTTAAGCTTGATGCTTTCCAGATCTCCAATGGTGCGAAAGAGCTCTTGGACGAGGTTGTCAACACCAAACTGACCGGTGAGGAAGAGAACTGGTCACACACTGACCTCTCCGATTTCCAGGGTAACGTAGATGGTGCGAAGGTGGACTACGAAAACCTTCTGCCGATTCTGCAGAAGAAGAACCCTGAGCTTGCCAAGACTCTGCAAGAGAAATTCGACGCCGTGCAGAAGATCCTGGATAAGTACAAGCAGGGCGACGGTTTCAAGCCCTATGACGAGCTGAGCAAAGAAGAAGTCCGTGAGCTCTCCGATGCCGTGACTGCGCTCGCAGAGCCTGTCTCGCAGATGACTGAGACCGTGGCAGGCGGTGAGTCCGCTGAGGGCAAGAGCGATGATACTTCTTCTTCGAAGCCGGCTGCGTCATCTGAGTCCTCCGCTGGAGCTTCGCAGGATGCTTCCGAGCCAGCGGCAGGTACCTCATCGGCAACAGCTAAGTAACGTATCAGCATTTCAACGTACAGATCCTGATCACACAGGGGATTGATGGCGTTGAGAGATGCTGCCTAGACGCTGAGCCGTCCGTGAGCGTTTCTACATTCGCGAGATAATCGCGGATACAGAGACACTTGCGGGCGGTCGGTTCTCAAATACTCAACTGACACACAGTTGTCATATAATCTCCAAAATATTTAGGGAGAATATCTCATGCGTGAAGAAAAAACACCCACGACACAGGTTCAGCAATCCCACACTGCTGACCAGTCAGACGTATCTCGTGGTACCAGTCGACGGACTCTGATGACGGGCGCAGGTATAGCGGCTGCCTCTGTGGCAACTGTAGGCGCTCTTGCTGGATGTTCCGCAGAAGACCAAAAAAATGCTGAGGCCTCGGGTAAGTCTGCTGTTAAAGACTCATATTCTTTCTTTGGTGAGCATCAGAGTGGTATCTCGACAGATGCCCAAGACCGCATGTATTTCGCGGCTCTCACTCTTAAAACCACATCGAAGGATGAGATCAAGAAGCTTTTTAAAGAATGGTCAGAAGCATCGCGTAAACTCATGGCGGGAGAATTCGTGGGGGAGGACTCCTCCTATGAAGCACCTCCAAAAGATACCGGCGAAGCTATGGACCTTTCTGCTGGGCATCTAACTATCACCTTTGGCTTGGGGCGATCGTTTTTCGTGGATTCAGAAGGCAAAGATACGTACGGGTTTAAAGATAAACTTCCGCCCGCCTTGGTAGACATTCCCAAGATGGCGGGGGATGTCATAGAACCCGAGCGAAGCGGCGGCGATCTGTGTATTCAAGCCTGTGCTGATGATCCCCAGGTGGCTTTTCACGCTATCCGAAACCTAGTGCGTATTGCGGCGGGTCGTGCCGTTGTAGCGTGGAGCCAGCTCGGATTTGGGCGTACCGCATCCACGTCAAGTACGCAGGATACCCCGCGCAACCTCTTCGGGTTCAAAGACGGTACCAACAATATTAAGGTTCAGAATCCAGAGTTGTTGGAAAAGCATGTCTGGGCTTCAAAATCTAATTCGGAGGGGCACCCCGAATGGATGGACGGCGGCACCTACCTTGCGGCACGCCGCATCCGCATGATTATCGAGACATGGGACCGCTCCCGGCTACGGGAACAAGAAGAAATCGTGGGGCGCACCAAAGTAACAGGCGCGCCGCTGTCAGGCGGTGAAGAATTTACCGCTCCGGATTTTAATATGAAGGGCAAATACGGTCCCATTATTCCCGATGATTCGCATATGCGTCTGATGCATCCAGACCAAAACAACGGGGTACAGATACTTCGTCGTGGGTATAACTACACGGATGGCTCTGACGGGCTGGGGCACCTGGATGCCGGTCTCTTTTTTATCGCTTTTATCTGTGACCCTCGCACGCATTTTATTCCTTTGCTCAGTACCATGATGGCATCGGATGCTATGAGTGAGTATCTGCGGCATACCGGGAGCGCGGTCTTCGCTATTCCGGCAGGAGTTAAAGACGAGAACGATTTTATAGCATCAAAACTTTTTAACTAAGCTTCGTATTCAACCTTTAGCGGCTGGTCTACGTTCATATAGCGGACGTTGGCCAGCCGCTATGCGTCATATTGTGGAAATTTAATTTGTTTCCGTAAGCCCTCAGGGTACTATTGAGCTAGAAATCACATATACATCGTGGGAGACAATGATGACTACTCCAGCACCTCAGTACGATCCGAACACTTTTAGACGTGATTCAGCCCCTTCGGATACTCAAGCGATTTACATCCAAGAAGGCGGCGAATCGCACGACAGCCTATTTAATTCACCATCGAAACACCCTAAAATTTTCCGTCTTCAAGAAATCATGATTGTATCGGCGCTTTTGTGCTTTCTTCATGGTGTTATCTCAGCTTTTGCGCCAAACAACTTCAAACCGCTTGAAGGCCTTCCGGAATTTGGGGTTTGGGGCGGTCTCGTGCTTCTAGCCGTGGCAGCGGTCGTTTATCTATGGGTTTATTTCACCATTCAGAAAGGTAAACGCATCGGTCTTACTTTTGGACTGATATTTGCGATTTTGGGCGCTTTTATCGCTATTATGTCGATGATCGGCAATATTCTTAACTCCCAGCATTACGGTCTTGTTCCCATCTATGCTGGCTGGTTTATCACGAACGTCCTATGGATTCGTTCCGCTTTTGACCCCGCTGTTAAAGAGCTCCTCGTCTAAATACATAAATGACGACATAATTCCTGGCTGCATTCACAGAGGTGATGCGGCCAGGATCTATTTAAATTTAACGCTGGTTGCGCTGAGATTTTGTGGAAGGCTTTCGGCTACTCTGATCGGAAAAATGTTCCGTAGTTTTTCATGCCTAGGGCCTATAGACACAAGCTATCGTGAAAGAAGACTCCAACTGCACTAAACTAGAAAGATAGCGCGTGTCTGCGTGCCCTGCGGCGCGCCCGCCTGGTGAGAACAATGCACAAATGCAGAGAAGAGTAGTTATGACCGATTCCGTGCAGGAACATGAGAACGCGCCCGAATCAGCGCACATTCTTGCCCGTATTGCAGAGGTTTTAAAAGAGAACCCTGAGAACGGTTTAGAAACCGTTCGAGAAGCCTTCGAGGCAGAACGTGAACGCGCGCAGAAAGCTCTGCGTGAGCACGCGCAAGACTTTGACTCGCTCAAGGAAGTACGTCTTGGGTTCTTTGGCGATAAAGGCAGCTTAAGCCTTGCCAACCGGCAGATGCGTGACCTTGAAAACCAGCATAAGGGGCCGGTCGGTAAACTTTTAGGACAGGCGCGTGCGGTACTCACCGAGGCTATTGAGGCCCGTACCGCAGAACTTGAAGCAGAGCGCGAGGCGCGCATCCTTGCGGAAGAAGCGGTAGATGTAACCGCTGCCACAGCACGCCATTCATTAGGCGGGCGTCACCCTGTTGCGTTGATGCAGGAAAAACTTACCGATATTTTCGTGGGTATGGGCTGGGAAGTCGCCGATGGACCGGAACTAGAGTCCGAGTGGTACAACTTTGATGCCCTGAATATTAAGCCAGATCATCCGGCACGCGAGATGCAGGATACTTTCTATGTAGAGCCTAAAGAAACGCATCTTCTTTTACGTACCCATACCTCCCCGGTACAGATGCGTTCCATGCTTACCCGTGAGCTGCCACTGTACATTGTGTGCCCTGGTCAGGTTTATCGCACAGATGAGCTTGACGCTACGCATACCCCGGTATTCCATCAGATTGAAGGCTTGGCAGTCGATAAGGGACTGACCATGGCTGATCTGAAGGGAACTCTCGAATATATGGCGCGTGCAATGTTCGGTGAAGAAGCGAAGATTCGTTTGCGTCCGAACTTCTTCCCCTTCACGGAACCTTCTGCAGAGCTCGACCTATGGCACCCCCACGCGAAAGGCGGGCCCCAGTGGATTGAGTGGGGCGGTTGCGGCATGGTGCATCCCAATGTTTTACGTGCCGCAGGCATTGACCCCAATGTATATTCGGGTTTTGCGTTCGGCATGGGTATTGAGCGTACCCTCATGTTCCGTAATAATGTCCTTGATATGCACGACATGATTGAGGGCGATATCCGTTTCTCTGAGCAGTTCGGGATGGAGATTTAGACACTATGCGTATACCCCTATCATGGCTGCGCGAATTTGCGCCTGTCCCTGCGGATGCCTCGGCTGAGGACGTTCTTGCAACTCTCGTGAAGGTAGGTCTAGAGGAAGAGGATGTGCATCGTCCTACCGATGAGATTTCCGGCCCCATCGTGGTCGGTCAGGTGCTTTCACTGGAGCCCGAAACTCACTCCAACGGCAAGACAGTGAATTGGTGCCAGGTGCGCGTAGTTCCCGAAGGACAAACACAGACTCTCACCGGCAAAGGCATTGAAGAATCCGGCGTGCAGGGTATTATCTGCGGTGCCCATAACTTCAAGGTCGGCGACAAAGTCGTAGTAACTCTTCCTGGCGCCGTACTGCCCGGAAACTTCGCCATTACCGCCCGTAAAACCTATGGACATAAGTCTGCCGGTATGATTGCTTCTACCCGAGAGCTGGGGATTGGTGAAGATCACGGTGGTATTTTGGTGCTCTCTACGCTGGGTCTTGACCCGGACCTCGGTTCCGATGCGTTGGAACTTTTGGGTCTGCATGACGAAGCAGCAGAGGTTAATGTGACTCCCGATCGCGGATATGCGTTTTCGATTCGCGGTATTGCCCGTGAATATGCGCATGCGACCGGAACTTCTTTTAACGACTTCGTTCTGGAATACGGCGCTCGCGCCCCCAAGGCTAACTCTGAAGGCATCTCGGTACGTCTAGAGGATTCCACGCCAATTCACGATAACCCGGCAACTATACGCTTCACCATGCGCCAGGTTAATGGTGTGGATGCAACCGCGCCAGTACCCACGTGGATGGCTTCACGCTTGCGCTTAGCGGGTGTGCGTTCTATCTCGCTGCCGGTTGATATTTCCAATTACGTGATGCTTGAGACTGGTCAGCCGCTGCACTTCTATGATGCCGATAAGGTACAGGGAGAAATCGTGGTGCGCCGAGCAGTCGCAGGGGAGAAGCTGACGACTTTGGACGGCGTTGAACGCGACTTGCATCCAGAGGACATTGTGATTACCGATGATTCTGGCGTTATCGGCCTTGCTGGTGTCATGGGTGGTGCTTCTACCGAGGTCACGACCGAGACAAAGAATATTCTGATTGAGGCGGCACGCTTTGATGAAGTTTCCATTGCGCGTACCGCGCGCCGTCATAAGCTTATCTCTGAAGCGTCTAAGCGTTTTGAACGCGGGGTAGATACGAAACTTCAGCCAGCGGCTGCCCAGCGTGCAGTTGAGCTGCTTGTCGAGCTCGCAGCAGGAGTTGCAGATGCGGGGGTGACCGATGTCGTGATTTCTCGCGAGCCGGTGGTCATCGACCTTCCCCAGGATTACGTGGCGAACCGTATCGGGGTGGAGTATTCACCCGAACAGATCGTCAATACTCTCACAGAAATAGGATGTGAGGTTGAGGCGACCGCGACGGGATACACCGTAAAAGCTCCTTCGTGGCGTAATGATTTGCTGGCTCCGGAAGATCTAGCGGAAGAAATTGCTCGTTTGGATGGATACGAGAATATTCCGTACACTCTACCCGTCGCTCCCGCAGGTCACGGATATACCCCAGAACAAGCCGCCCGTCGGCGAGCTGCTAATGCGCTCGCGGCAGCTGGGTTGACCGAGGTTTTCGCTTATCCCTTCGTCTCGGAGGAAGCGAATAATCTTTGGTCTTCGCCAACCGCCGGCGAAAAAGTGAACTCGGTACGGTTAGCGAACCCAATTTCTTCTGCTGAGGGATGGCTGCGTCGCTCGCTCCTGCCCGGTTTAACAGAGGTTTTGCAGCGGAATCTCTCGCGCGGTTTCAAAAACTTGAAGATTTTTGAAGCTGGCCGCGTTTTTATTCCTGGTGAACGACAGGGCTCCGCTAGTATCCCTCCTTTGGGTGAACGGCCCAGTGATGAGGTTCTTGCGGATTTGAATGCGGGTATCCCCGAGCAGCCTGTGTATTTTAGTGGCCTGTTTGCTGGCGCCGAGCACGAGCCAATGCCTGGCACTCAGGCTCGTGCCTATGACTGGCGCGATGCGCTGGATGCGGCGCGCCTCATAGCGGATGTTTTAGGTGTTGAGATTGTGATTGCCCAAGGAACCCATCAGGCATTCCATCCTGGACGAACCGCGCAGCTCCGCACACAGGACGGACAAACTATCGGTTATGCTGGCGAGCTGCATCCGAAGCTCCTGCAGACTGAGAATCTCCCTGAACGTACCTGTGCTTTTGAGGTGAACTTTACTGAACTGTTTGCTTCCCGCTTGGGTGTGCCTCAGGCATCGCCTATTTACGGTTATCCGGCAGCTACTCAGGATGTTGCTCTTGTGGTCGATGAGAATATTCCTGCTTCTGAGGTAGCTCAGGCTCTTCGTGATGGCGCCGGGGAATTGCTCGAAGATTTGCGAGTCTTCGATGATTATCGTGGCCAGGGTGTCGAGAGCGGTAAAAAATCATTGGCGTTTGCTATGCGCTTCCGAGCACCTGATCGCACGCTCACTGCTGAAGAAGCAAGCGCTTCGCGTGAGGCAGCGGTTGCTGTTGCCGCGGAACGCTTTGGGGCTGTGGCGCGTGTGTAGACGCACTATGGCATAGTTCATCACTAGCGCCCCTTCGCCGTTACACGGATCAGAAGGGGCGTTAGCTATGTATTCATACGAGTCATGTACTTGCCAAGCTGTAGGTGAGCGTTAGAAAATCGTCACTCTGTGAAGGTTCTATCACGTCTTAACTTTCCGTAAGGCTAAGGCACCGGTACCCTAGTACAGGAAACACGATAAGGAGAGCGCATGACACAGCGTGATGACGAATACGAAGACGTCGATTACGAGGGTACTGAAGAATCCAGGGATGATTTTTTCGGCATGAGCGATGCCGACGATGAATACTACGAAGAACGACCCCACATCAATTGGGTATCGGTATTTAGCGTACTTCTGGCTATCGTGGTTGCAATCGTTCTGTGCGTTGTGGGTGTTCGTGCGCTTTTCTCCGCGAATCAGGACGCGGAATACGAGGGCAAAAGCTGGGTTATTGAAGGCAGTTACGTTGATTTGACCCCCGATTTAGAAACAGACTCCAATGTAGCGCAATATAAGGGTAATCTGCCGAAAGATAACCGCATCGACGGCATGAAATATCGCTCAAACCTGAAGGACACCTATGAGGTCCATGCGGGTGAAAATATCGATTTTCGTGGTACGCAGACTGGAACCTATGCGCAGGATTTCCCCCGTGAGGTAAGTGCTTTAGTCGCAGAGACCTCTGACCACCAGATTGAGGTTGTGCGTACCGGTGAAAAAGGAAGCGTTAAAGCGATTGAGCAGGGCAGTGTAGGTCAGCAGTACCTCGTTGGCTGGGGTAGTTTTGCGCTAGCTCTTGTTGTGTTGATCGGTGGATGCGCTTTTGGCATATGGTCTAATCGCCGCTCTCGTGTTGATTATGTAGATGTCGACGGATTCGAGGAATCTGACGACTATGAAGAGGACGATGAGGGCTACATCGTTGAGGAAGAATCTTCACAGGACGATGTAGAGTCGCGGCAAAAGTAGCACAGTAGTAGGCGGAACCTGACCTTGTAGAATATGCGAGGTCAGGTTCCGCTTTTGTATGCGGGAATAGAGGATATAAAGTCCACAAAGTATGCTAGAAACGTAAAAGTTTTCAAATAAAGTTGCGCATAATCGATATTTAGGTCGCATAATTATGTGTATATGTATTATCTTTGAGTATTGAGAGCGGTGCGGTACCTCGTGGGGTCCGTGACTAGACTCAACCTGTGGTTGGAACCGAAGGAAGTAGAAGACAAAATGCCTTTCCCCTCGACAAAAATCGCGCGTCAGGCACGTATCGTGGAATTGTTGCAGACCCGCCGTGTACGTTCTCAGGCTGAGCTGGCGCAATATCTTACCGATGACGGTATGAAAGTTACTCAGGCTACGCTCTCACGTGATCTTGTAGAAATTGGTGCTGAACGTATTCGTGATGAGGGCGCTGGTCTCATATATGCTGTTCCAAACTATCCTGCGCGTCGTGGGGGAGGGGCAGCTCCCGATGCACGCATGATTTCGCTCTTTAAAGAGCTGCTTATCACGGCGGAAGGCTCGGGCAATATTGCGGTTTTGCGTACCCCACCCGGTGCCGCGCAATTCCTAGCGTCCTCTATCGATCAGAGCGGCTTAGAGGCAATTCTTGGCACAATAGCTGGAGACGATACCGTAATGGTAATATCCCGCGATCCTGCTGGTGGACAGGAACTTGCAGCTAGTTTCTTGGCATGGTCTACAAACTAATAAAAGACTTTATTGAATATTCAGATACGTTGAATGCCGTGTAAAGCTATGGTTTGCACGAGGCGGTGGGCGCAAAATTGAGACGTGATGGTTTGTTCCCGCTGCCTCTGTGTGCTATTCAGTGGTTGATGCTGCCGCAGCGAGAAGTTCTTGCATACGCGGTAGGTCGAAGAACCGAGCAACATCCGCAGGGGTTTGTGTACCTAAAGACGCATTGGCGCCAGCATCAAGAAGTAACTGAGAGATAGTGAGGTTATCGCGGAATACCGCGCAGACCAACGCCGTTTGCCCACGGTCATTGAGACGATCTGGGTCTGCGCCCGCTTTGAGAAGAACGCGCACGATTTCTTCATGCTCATGGTAAGCGGCAAGGATGAGGAGGGTGTCTCCGTGGGAGTTTGTGAGATTTACCGGTATGCCTTGATCGAGGAGCGACTGGAGCGCAATAGGCTTATTATTGCGGGCAAGGTCGAAGATCGAATTGAGGAATTCGAGCTCTTGGTCTTTTAGTTCGGGGGAGACCTGAGATGATGGTGAAAAGTTATCGGTCATGGAGGCTTCCTGCATAGGAGATTATCGTTTATTTTGATTTATTCATAAATACTATTACGAATTTATCAGAATACAAATTTGTTGAATAAATGTGACAGGTAAAAAGCTCGGTTTATAGGTATGCTGTAAACTTTGCTTGAGATTGACGGGTTTAGAATGGAGAAGACTAAACAAACGCCATATTGTGCTGTTAGTACTACCCCGAGTTAGAGCTTTTTCATGCTACGCAAGAACATATAACAGGAATAAAGAAACGATGCCCGTTACTGTTGAGAATGCCTCCGCCCCTGAACCGGCAACATCGCACAATATTGCACATCTGCTCGCAAGCCGCATACACGAGAACACTCCAGCGCTAGTATTTTCAGCCTCCTCGAATATCGCTACGGTGACATATCGAAAACTGGGGCAGGCGGCGGCTCGGGTACAGGCATATCTGCGAAAATGTGGTGTGAAGGAAGGCGATCGAGTAGCGCTCTCTTTGCCTAATGTTCCCCTGATGCCCGCTCTATACTATGGCATTCTGGCAAGCGGTGCTCTCTGTGTTCCGTTAAACCCTCTGCTGAGTGGTGCCGAGCTTGAACATCATCTGCAGGATAGCGGCGCTACCATGCTCTTTGCCTGGGAAGGAACCCGCCTAGCAGCTGAAGCACACCAAGTGCCCCTCGTGTGTGACGGAACCGTGCATCTTGAGATATTAGGCGGCACGAGTGCAGACCCTCAATCTTCATTAGTTCCCTTTGGAACAGACCATCCGTCTGAACCAGAACTCAAATTATGCCCCGTAAGCCCGGCGGATCCGGCGCTTATTCTCTATACCTCGGGAACTACGGGAAAGCCCAAGGGTGCAACCCTAACGCACGCTAATATTATGAGCAATGCCCAAAGCTGTGCTCAAGTGTTCGGATTTACCGCTGAAGATATTATTTTTGGTGGCTTACCTCTTTTTCATGCTTTTGGGCAAACAGTCACCCTCAACGCGGCATGCGCTGCTGGCTCAACCATCGCTCTTTTGCCAAGGTTCACCCCCGAAGAGGCAATCAAACTCATCGACCAAGCCGATGTGACGGTTCTTGCAGCAGTACCCAGTATGTATGTGGCGCTTATAGCCGCACTCGAAGAAAACCCGTCTAACGCTCGCCAGCTGAAAGGACGCATCCGATTTGGTATTTCTGGAGGCTCGCCCCTGCCCACGTCTGCACATAGTGCATTTGAGGCGTTAATTTCCTGTCCTATATATGAAGGGTATGGGCTGAGCGAAACCTCACCAGTTGTCAGTTTTAATCAGGCCCAGTTTGGGCACGTAATTGGCTCCGTCGGACGTGTGCTTCCGGGAGTGCAGGTGCAGATACGTGACGATGAAGGTCGATCTTTACCTGCAGGAACTCATGGGCAGCTTTGGGTTTCGGGCGAAAATATCATGGCGGGATACTGGAATAACCCTCAGGCTACAGACGAGGTTTTCGACGGTACATGGTTTGCCACCGGAGATATAGCTCGTCTGGATAACAATGGCAATATTTATATTGTGGACCGCATTAAAGACATGGTGCTGCGTAATGGGTATTCCGTTTACCCTCGTGAAATAGAGGATGTTCTTCAAGCGCATCCGCAGGTTCGAGCCGTTGCCGTTATTGGTCTTGATGATGCGCTCGTTGGCGAGGAGATTACATCTGTTGTCGTCTCTCGCGGGCACAAGGATGATGAATCGCTGATTCAAGAATTAGATACTCTCGCGCGTGAGAAACTCGCTGCCTATAAGTATCCGCGCCATTATCGAATTGTAGATTCCATGCCGTTGGGGCCCACTGGAAAAATCCTTAAACATGAACTACGTGCCATGTTTATCGAAAAAAGGTAGAATTCTTGAGGCTGTCAAAGCCACCGTGCCGCATTAATTCTGCGGCGAACATACATCGACTGATCCCAAAACCCGCTGACCTCCGAAAGAGAGAGTAATGAACGTTTCTGCGCTCGCATCCATGCAAGAGCTTATTCCAGCGGCATGCGCAACCATTCAGGATTACCCACATCAGGGAATCCTGTTCTACGACGTCACCACTCTCTTTGCAAACGCTGAGGTTTTTAAAGCATCTATTGACGAGATAGCACGGCTTTTTGAAGGTACTTATGACGTTGTCGCTGGTGTAGAAGCCCGTGGTTTTCTTATGGCGTCAGCGCTTGCTTATGCCTCCGGCAAAGGCATTATGACGGTACGTAAGGCCGGTAAGCTGCCCCGTGAAACATACCGCGAAGAATATGAGCTTGAGTATGGTACTGCAGCTATCGAGATTCACTGTCATGATTTCGCACCGGGAACCCGCGTGCTTCTACTCGATGATATCTTGGCAACCGGTGGCACGCTGGTGGCTGCCACGAAGCTTATTGAACGTGCGAAGCTGAAAGTAGCAGGAATTGGCACTCTCTTGGAGCTCAAAGGTTTGGGCGGGCGTGAAGCTCTGGCGCAATACCGAGTAGAAACTTTAAGTGTAGTTTCTGAGTAACGTCCTGCCTCAAAGCACATAGACATAGCTTTTGAGCGTGCATATAACCCTGTAAAATAGATACTCTGTTTTCGGCATCGCCGTAAATCGTGAGTTAATCGGCGTTATGCCGTTAAAGGAGTTTTTATGCCCGCAGAAACATCTAAGAATGTTTCCGAGAATGTTGCTACACGTGTCTTTGCGCAGCAGCTTGCCCAAGAACGCGAACATGTTGCAAAAATCTATGCACGACTAGATGATTTACGGGAAGAAACCTCACAAAAACTCGCGGATGTTCGCAAGAATCAGGCGGTTGGTGGGCATCAAAACCGTTCCGAACGGGACTCTTTTGCCACCCATTACGAAGATCGCCTGGCCCAGCTTAACGCAGTGGATGCGCGGCTTGTTTTTGGTCGTCTTGACCTTACAAAAGACGGAGCCGATGAGGTTCGGTATATCGGCCGTTTAGGAATTATGGATAGCGACCAGAAGCGGCTTTTGATGGATTGGCGTGCCCCCGAGGCTGGCACGTTCTATCAGGCTACGGCGTTTAATCCGTTAGGGGTTCAGCGTCGGCGGCATCTGATGCTGGAGGGACGTACCGTCACCAACATCGAAGATGAAGTGTTCGACTCCGAATTGCTTCAGGATAGCGACACTTTGCATGGTGAAGGTGCGCTTCTCGCGGCTTTAAATAAGAAACGTACCGGGCGGATGAATGATATCGTCGCGACCATCCAAGCCGAGCAGGATGCGATTATTCGTTCCGAGTTGCCAGGCGTTCGGGTTGTTCAGGGCGGACCGGGTACCGGTAAAACTGCAGTTGCTCTGCACCGTGCGGCATATTTGCTGTATACAAATCGAGAACGCCTCGCTAAAGCGGGTGTATTAGTGGTAGGACCGTCGCATTCATTCATGTGGTACATTGAGCGTGTTCTGCCTTCTCTGGGCGAAACCGGAGTGGTCATGGCTTCCTTGGCAACACTGTACCCTGGGCTTCGCGCTGTACCCGAGAACGATCGTCGTATCGCTGCGCTTAAGGGTGATTTGCGCATGGTAGAGGTAATCAAGAAAGCAGTTGAAGATCGCCAAAAAGTTCCTGAGCGGGAACAGCGCCTCAACGTTGAGGGCACTGATGTTGTTCTTACTCCACAGATGGTACGTTCAGCACGTTCTCGGGCTCGTGCTACTGGAAAACCACATAATGAAGCTCGCGAGACGTTCGTCAAAATTTTGCTTAAGGAACTGACGAGCGTGCTGGACGATCAGCTTAATAAAGCCGCCGGTCGCATTGTGGACCGCCCTTATTTACAAGATGATGTGCGTGCTTCTTTGGATGTACGACGTGCTCTTAACCTTGCCTGGATGCCGCTTTCACCTGAAACGCTGGTGCGTTCCCTGTTCTCGAAACAGCAATATCTAGAGTCTGCAACTCAGAGTTTTACTGAGGCAGAAAGGGAACTTCTCAAACGCCTTGCCGATGCTCCTTTGACTGAGGCTGATGTTCCTTTACTGGATGAAGCTGCGGAGCTTCTCGGTGATTTCTCCCGGGTCACGGGTGCGGCGGCAGCAGCGCGCGCAGAGGCTGAGCATCGAGCTAACCTTGAGAATGCGTCAAAAGCACTTGAGAATGTGCATCAGACACTCGCCGATATTGGTGCAGACGGCGTTGTTACGGCCGAGCAGATCGCCGCTCTCAACGAGGTAGGTATCAATCGTATGACTGCTGCAGCTGCGGCACAGGCGGATCGCACCTGGGCCTATGGGCATATTGTTGTGGATGAAGCGCAAGAGCTTTCGCCTATGCAATGGCGTTTGCTGATGCGACGATGCCCCATGAAATCGTTTACGGTAGTGGGAGATATTGCGCAGGCGTCTTCAGCCTCTGCCGCTTCATCGTGGTCTCAGGCTCTTGAACCTTTTGTGGGGGAACGGTTTACTCTTGATGAATTGACGATTAACTACCGTACCCCGGCACAAATTGCGGATGCGGCGGTCGCCGTTGCACGCGAAGCCGGGTATGAAGTGTCAGCACCTCGTGCTGTGCGTGAAGGACAATGGGCACCTTTTATCCATCGGGTGCCCCAGGAACACGTGGTTGCTGAGACTGTCCAGTGCGTGAGTGATGAGGTTGCCCTAGGAGATGGGGCTCTTATCGGAGTAGTCTGTTCCCCCGCCCAGTACACACAGGTGGCGCGTGCAGTTATGGAAACACATGCGGATCGTACAGGAACCGCTGAGGACGCCGTCGAAAATCAGGTTCTTGTTTTGACTCCTTGGGAAGCTAAAGGGCTTGAGTTTGATGTTGTCATCATCGTGGAACCGCAGCAGCTTCTTGACGATGCACAAGGTGCTGTAGGTGATCTATATGTATCAATGACTCGCCCCACACAGCGGCTTCATCTGGTAGGAACCTCAATGCCCGCAGGTCTAGGTGCTGAAGCAGCCGGATCTGCCCAGTCGTAAAGTAGACCCGTAAGTAGTGTTGGCATGTATCGCAGGTAGCGACGTAGTGCTAGGCTATAACTATCAATCCTGGGTGTACTTACTATGTGCAGGCTGTATTCTGCGCATCAAATATTTTTACACCGTATGTCATGGAACGGAGAACATAGAGAACCATGTCTGCCGACATCCTTAATGCGCAGCACAATGACGACACGTTCGAGAACATCTGGCAGGAGCTCAAATGGCGCGGACTCGTGCATGTGAGTACTGACGAAGAGGCACTTGAAAAAGCATTGAGCGATGAAAAGCTTACATTCTATACCGGGTACGACCCTACCGCCGCATCCTTACATTTGGGGCACCTTGTGCAGCTTTTGGTAATGCGTCGTCTGCAACTTGCCGGGCACTACCCCCTAGGTCTGGTGGGCGGTTTTACTGGTCTGATCGGAGACCCCCGGCAGACATCGGAGCGCGTACTTAACTCCCGAGAAGTCGTTGCTGATTGGGTTCAATCTCTACGGTCTCAGATTGAGCGTTTTCTTTCGTTTGAGGGTGAGAACGCGGCTCGTATGGTGAATAATTTGGATTGGGGCGGGCAGCTTTCGGCTATCGATTTCTTGCGCGATATTGGTAAGCATTTTCGTGTGGGTACGATGGTCAAGAAGGAAATTGTTGCTAAACGCCTAAACTCTGAAGAAGGTATTTCTTACACTGAGTTCTCGTACCAAATCTTGCAGGGCTTAGATTATCTTGAGCTTAACCGTCAGTACGGATGCACTTTGCAAACCGGTGGTTCTGACCAGTGGGGTAATCTCACCAGCGGCACCGAGCTGATTCGCAAGGTCGAGGGAAAAACCGTTCATGCTATTGGAACCCCTCTGATTACAAACTCTGATGGCACGAAGTTTGGTAAGAGCGAAGGCAACGCAATTTGGCTGAACCCCGAGATGTGTTCTCCATATGCTTTTTACCAGTTCTGGCTTAATACCGCTGATGCGGATGTAATAGATCGTTTGAAGGTCTTCACTTTCTTGACTCGTGCGGAGATTGGCGAATACGAGCATAAGGTCGAAGCCGAAGCGTACAAGCGTGAAGCACAGAAACGGCTTGCTTATGAGGTTACGACCCTTGTTCACGGTGTTGAGCCTACGGAACAGGCCATAGCGGCTTCGGAAGCTCTTTTTGGCAAGGGAGACTTTGCGTCCTTGGACGAGAGCACTCTTCAGGCTGTAATGGATGAGCTGCCTTCGGTTGAGCTCTCTTCGGATCGGCTGGATCTGATTACTGCGCTTACGGAGCTTGGTTTTGCCTCTTCCAAGTCTGAGGCGCGACGTATCCTGAAAGAAGGCGGCGCATCTGTCAATGGTGTGAAGGTTCAAGGTGAAGATGCCCTGATCTCATCTGAGCAGCTTTTGCACGGTAAGTATGCAATCGTGCGTCGGGGCAAGAAAAACCAGGGCGCGATTACCGTAGTATAGGGTTTACTATTCCCGTTTACCACAGGATCTTGAAGGGTTTCCACACAGTTCGATGTATGGGAACCCTTCATTTATATCTTCAGTGCGGCGGCCTAAAGAGAAAAGTATATTTTAGCGATTCGAGTTTTTGAGGTGGCATGACGGGAATACGCGCTTTTTAAGAACAGTGAAGAGCTTCATAGCTTCGGGGTATTTCGCACCCCCAACCAGCACTGTAGAATTTATAGATATCTGACTAGTATTTTTATTGGTGTTCTATCTCATCACCCACTGGGTTGCGGTGGTGGGTGTGGGTGTGTATAGTT
>NZ_KV817386.1:0-6168 GCF_001814655.1 Rothia sp. HMSC069C01 | reverse complement strand
GCTCATCGGATAAGAGGAAGTGCCGCCTCCTGAATATATACTGGCTGGGAGGCGGCACTTGCTGTTACATCAAGGATCACTGTTGTGAGCTACTCTCGGTTAGGCTAGATATATGGCGAAAAAATCTTTCAATCACCTTCCCCCCAGCACTCAACTTTTGCGGGTCGGCATCATCTTCGAGGCAGTAAGTGTTGTACTTGTGATACTTGCTTTTATTCCTTTTCCCTCGCTCACGGTGAATGCCATCCTGTTTTATATCACGATAATCGTGGGTAGTTTTACCTCTGTGATCGCCTTTATCTGTGCCATAGTGGGGCTTATTCGGTTTGTGCGCCATCGCATTGCAAATATTGTATTGGCGGCGGTATCGGTGCTGATAAACCCGGTGACCGTGGTTTTGGCTGATGCTCTTCTGAACTCTAACGGCTAAATTACTGTCGCGCGGGGATTGCGCTCTGCATGCTGAGGTATCGGACTGACGCTCTTCCCAGTATTTCTTGCGGGGACTTTCAGGTGTTTTTCAGTCAAACCCCAAGGTTCCTCAAGGTAACTACGGTTAACTAGAGGTGTTGGTTCGAGAGGACTGCGATGTGAATGTGTGTGTTTCAGAGAGCGAATATGCTCTCGTGGAACTGAAAAGCGAGGCTACACAGTAGCCTCGCTTTTCAGTTTTAAAAATTTCGCCTTCTTTCGGGCGGCTATTACAACCTCATGCACGGCACCGGATACAGCGTGTAATTCTCTGCGATATATGCCCTGTAAGGAAGCTCTGACCCCTGGCCTTGTGTCTAAAGCACACATGACACCTCGTATTCACAGATATTCCCAAGGTTTAACTCACGAGGAATAAAGGTTGACGGGTCATAGTTATGTCAGGTAGTTCGAGAGGACTATCTGAAAGTTGGACTTTCCTTAGCGGAAGTGGCTCTGATTTTCGTATGTATGTGTGTGTGATTGAGGCTGAGATCGAATCTTCGGGTTCGGTCTCAGTTTTGTTTAATCCTTAGTCTGCATTCCGCACATAAAGCCACAGAAAACAACGGTTAGTGCCGGCGTGACAGGAGGTTTGCAAGATACAGCATAAGAAAAATGCGGCTACCTCATGATGGAGTGTAGAATTAGAGCATAAAAATCTTGCATATTAAATACGAATTATCACAGGAGAGTTATCGTGCCTAAAACCCCGAACGTTCCCGGTACCGATCGTCCCGCCGAAAAAGCCGCCGGACACTGGCTGCTCGCCCAACTCGGCAAGAAAGTCCTCCGCCCCGGTGGGCGCGAAACTACAAACTGGCTGCTCAGCCGTGCACTCGGCGGACAGATTGACGTAGTCGAATTTGCCCCCGGACTAGGCATTACAGCGCTCGAAATCGTCAAACGCAGCCCCAAGACCTACACCGGTGTAGATCTTGACCCAAAGGCGGCTGAAATCGTGCGCGGGCGCATCGGAAACAACCCCAACTACACGGTCGTAAACGCCGGGGCGCAGGAGACCGGGCTGCCCGATTCCAGCTACGACGTGGTGGTGGGCGAGGCTATGCTGACCATGCAAACCGACAAGCACAAGCTGGAAATTATGCGCGAGGCGGCGCGCATCCTACGGCCGGGCGGCTACTACGCCATTCACGAGCTATCGCTAACCCCCGACTACCTGCGCCCTGAGGTTCAAGAAGAAATTCAGAAGGACCTGGCACGAAGCATTCGCGTGAACGCACGCCCGCTTACGGTTGCCGAATGGACCCGCCTTGCCGAAGAAGCCGGGTTTGAGGTGTTAGACGTATATCAAACCGAGATGGCTCTTTTAGAACCCAAACGCATGATTGCCGATGAAGGGGTGGGCGGACTCGCCAAGATCATGTTCAACCTTGCACGCAAACCGCAGATTCGTGAGCGCGTGCTGGGTATGCGCAGTGTTTTTCGCCGTCACGCCGACCATATAGGCGCTATCGGTCTGGTTCTACGGAAGAAATAACTACGATTTGCGCGGTCAGAAAACGGAGCCTGAGTTTTCCCGATACAGTGGGAGGATTACTGAGGCTCCGTTTTACACTAGATATATATGAGGCGTAGATCCCACTCAAGCATGTGTACGCCCCCCTCGCTGGAGAAGACAATGAGCCGTATTCTTTTCTCTCCCGAAAGCTTTAATATGGGTGAAACCACGCGCGGCATCGAAATAGCGCGTGTTGCCCAAGACCGAGGGCACAAAGTCCTCTTCCATATATACTCGCCCAAATACCGTGGGTTGCTGGAAAGCGCGCGGCTTCCCGTGCATCTTCGTGAACCCATCATGACTGATGACGAAGCGAAACAACTCATGGCGCTTGACCAAGGCAGGGGAGTGCGGCATCCCTTCACCACCGAGAAAGTACGCCAGAGGGTTACCGTAGAACTTGCGGCCATTCGTGACTTTAACGCAGATGCCGTGGTGATCGGCTCTAACCCAACTATGCTGATCTCCGCGCGCATCGCCGGTGTACCTATTTTCTATGCGCGCCCTTACGCATATTCAACGACCTATTTTTCTGCGAAACCTGCCGGTGAAGCCCCCGCAGCACCGGGATGGTTACGCGCACTGGCTCGGACAATATCTTATAAACCAGCCTCGTTCACTCGTGTAGCCCGCGAACATGGAATCAAACTCCCGCGCCGTACCGTCGATATGTTCAGCGCTGACGTAAACCTTATCTGTTCTCTTTTTACCGAGCTGCGCGGCGATTCGTTAACAGCTCCAGACATCAGCGTGGGACCTATCTACTACCGTGCTCCCGGTGAACTTCCGCAGATTGTTCAGGAACCTAAAAAGCGACCACTTATCTACGTGGGGATGGGCTCGTCCGGGTCTTCGCATATCTTGGCGGCGGTGCTGCGGCAACTTTCAACGGTACCGGTAGATGTGCTGGTCGGTGATGGGGTGCTGTTATCGGATGCTGATGCGCGCTCACTGGGCGACAATATTCACCGTGCGGGAACTGTCCCGGCTCATCTGCTCGCCGGGCACATTGACGCCTCAATCACGCATGGTGGTGAAGGAACCGTGCAGACAGCGTGTCTGGCGGGGGTACCGTTCGCGGGTATCGCAATGCAGGCTGAGCAACGCTGGAATATTGAGGAATGTGCACGGTACGGCAACGCCCTGCGCTTCACGAAACACAGTGTGCACCGAGGTCAGATGCACGGCATTCTGGATCGTTTACTTTCAGATGAGACCATGCGCGCCAAGGCTCGACAGCTCAGCAAGGCAATGCGCGGCATGGACGGTCCAACCCGCGCCGTCGAGGTGATTGAGGGCTATCTCAAAGACTGTAATCCTGCCTAAAGGGTGCGAAACTTTGTTCACAGAACCACAGCGAGGTGAAACGATGAATATTTTGGTTGTTGGAGCATCGGGCTATGTGGGGCGTCATATTGTGGAGCAGGCGCATCGTCGCGGGCATCGGGTGCGTGCTGTGGTGCGCGATAAGGCTCGGGCTGAGAACGCCGGGGTGTGGGGTGCACCATCGCTGGCGGATAGGGTAGATGAATGAGTGGTTGGT
This sequence comes from Rothia sp. HMSC069C01, assembly GCF_001814655.1. NCBI lineage: Bacteria > Bacillati > Actinomycetota > Actinomycetes > Micrococcales > Micrococcaceae > Rothia > Rothia sp. HMSC069C01. Next base: position 2,632 of record NZ_KV817386.1, on the reverse strand, counting down.
GATGTAACCGACCGTTCCTTGACAGCAGGGGTGTGCGATGGCGTTGATGCGGTTATTTCGGCACTAGGGGTGACTCGGCAGAAGGCCGATCCCTGGGATATTGACTACCGTGCGAACCTAAATATATTGGAGTTTGCGCGCGCCCATGATGTCACACGTTTCTGCTATGTGAACGCCATACACGCCGAGTCAATTCGTTCGCAGCTCACGCGCGCGAAAATGGCTTTCGCGCAGGCATTGATCCAGTCGCCGCTAGCGCATCAGGTGGTGAGCCCGAGTGGATACTTCTCGGATATGAGCGCTATAGCGCAGATGGCACGCCGCGGCCGGGTGTATCTTCTGCGACCGCAAGGGCGGCTTAACCCCATTCACGGGGCGGATGTTGCCGCATACTGTCTTGATAAGGTGGAATCTGCTCAAGAAGGATCCTACGATATTGGTGGTCCCGAGGTTCTCTCGTGGCGCGAGGTAGCACAGTACGCTTTTGAGGCGGTGGGACGCCCCGCGAAGATCACAGTTATCCCGCCCCGGTTAGCAGACGGTGTGATGAAGGGGATCGGCCTTATCAAACCGCGCGTGGCCGATACTTTATCGTTTATGCTGTGGGGCTTAACGCATGATTGTGTGGGGGAGCCGACGAGAACGAATAGTCTTCGAGAGTTCTGCCGGGAACAGACACAGAATTTATAAGGCGGTGTACATTTCAACAAGCGTTCATGAGAAACTAGCATAGAAGTTCTGCAGAAATTGCTTCTGGAACGCCATAAACATCGGATAAAAACGCGATTTTGAGGAAAAAGCATGTCTGAAACTGCCATCGATTATGGTTCTCGCACCCTGCCGCACGATGATGTCGCGGAGCAGTCGGTGCTGGGCGGCATGATGCTCTCTAAAGACGCTATTGCCGATGTGGTAGAGACTCTGCATGCGGGAGATTTCTATAAGCCGCAGCATGAACTGATCTATGAGGCAATTATTTCTCTGTACGGTCACGGCAACCCCGCCGATGCGATTACGGTAGCGGATGAACTCAAGGGCCGCGGTGAACTCACACGAGTCGGTGGGGCAACATATTTGCATACGCTCATCGCTTCGGTTCCAACCGCCGCGAATGCCCAGTATTATGCTGAGATCGTCAAGGAACACGCGGTCATGCGCCGTCTGGTAGAGGCTGGCACTAAGATCGCCCAGCTCGGTTACACGAGCGAGGGCGAGGTAGACTCGCTGGTTGATCAGGCACAATCTGAGATTTACGCAATTTCAGATGGCAACGCGAAAGAGGATTACGTTACCTTCTCAGATGCCTTAGAAGCCACGATGAACGAGATCGATGCGAACTCGAACCGCCCGGATGGCGTTTATGGCGTGCCCACGAGCTTTATTGAGTTTGATGAGCTCACCGGTGGTTTGCATCCGGGACAGATGATTGTGGTTGCCGCGCGTCCCGGCGTGGGTAAATCGACTTTGGCACTGGATATCGCTCGTTCTGCCGCGATTCATCATGATATGACGACGGTCTTTTTCTCTTTGGAAATGGGTCGCACCGAGCTTGCAATGCGTGTGCTTTCGGCGGAGGGCCGCATTTCGATGGGCCGCCTCAAGAAGGGAGATCTTGACCAGGAGGGATGGACCAACCTGGCGACCCTGCAGGGGAAAATAACTGGTGCACCGCTTTTTATTGATGATTCGCCGAACATGACGCTCATGGAGATTCGTGCGAAATGCCGTCGTCTTAAGCAGCGCAATCAATTGCAGCTTGTGGTGCTGGACTACCTGCAGCTAATGAGCTCGGGTAAGAAAGTTGAGTCTCGTCAGCAAGAGGTCTCGGAGTTTTCCCGTAGTCTCAAACTTTTGGCGAAGGAACTTGAAGTTCCGGTCATTGCGCTCTCGCAGCTGAACCGTGGTTCGGAGCAGCGCACCGATAAGCGCCCGATGATCTCTGATCTGCGTGAGTCCGGTTCGATTGAGCAGGATGCGGATATGGTGATTCTGCTGCATCGTGAGGATATGTACAACCCCGATAGCGATCGTGTGGGCGAAGCAGACATGATTATTGCGAAGCATCGTGGCGGCCCAACGAAGACTATTCCCTTGGCATTTAGCGGTAAGTACTCGCGGTTTAATAACATGGCTTCTGAAACTCCACCGCAGCAGTATTAGCGGATTCTAGCGCATTTGAGCGTAAGAAAGGCGTTGCTTGACCGGTATTTTACCGGGAGGGCAGCGCCTTGAGTCTTTAAGAATTTTCGGAGTATAAAGGAGCTTTCGTGAATGAGGTTTTCATGGAAGTAAACACCCAAAATATTATGTGATGTACTGCATATTATTCTGGTTTGCAAAGCACGGAAAGCCTCTGTATAGTTGTATGAGTCGCCGCGGCGAGGGGAGGTAAAAACCCCGAGATCTTGCGGCAAAACAAACTATACAGTGCATAATTTGAAATTCATGTTTACGTTCGCACGGTAATTTTACAACCATGAGAAATTGAATGAATTTTGAATATTTGTGATGTGAGGCATAAAGTTTCTAACTTGTGTTTCTTGATGAAAGCGAGTATAGTTGCATAGGTTGTCACTCAAAATGGAGTGGCAGTATCACTGACCGGCTGATGATGACTCTGATTGTGTGTTGT
>NZ_KV817385.1:0-3833 GCF_001814655.1 Rothia sp. HMSC069C01 | reverse complement strand
TTCGAAGTACTTCACCATCGAAAGAGACTCGTAGTTTTTCCGTGGGTGAGTAGTCAAGTCCCTGGTAGTGGTGTAGGGGCCCTTCGTGGTTAGGGGTCAGTGGGTCAGTGTCGGGGGCGTGTCTGGATGGCCGTCCTGGAGCTTGTTGGTGGTCTGGCACTGTTTGAGGGTGTCCAGGCTGAGGTAGCGGCGGCCCTCAGCCCATTCGTCGGTCTGCTCGGCCAGGACGGCGCCGACCAGGCGGATGATGGCGTCCCTGTTGGGGAAGATGCCCACTGAGTCGGTGCCCGTCTACCTGTCAGGCCCCAAGGGCCGGGGCGGGCGAGAGCTGTGGGTGCGGGCGGGCAACTCCACCCAGCGCCTTGAGATCGATGACGCCATCACCTACGTGTCGCAGCGCTGGCCGCACACGGTGCGCCCCTCCTGGCGCAGCCGGATCGGCGCCTACCTGCTCTACCACCGCCGCCCGGCCGGGGCGCCAGCCGATGGCGACCAGACTCCCGGCGGCCTCATCGGCTAGGACGTGTCCTGCGGGTCATCGGAGCCAGAGCCGTACAGCAGGCCGAAGGCCGGTCCCGTCGAGATCGGTGAAGGGGCGGGCGGCGCACTGTGCTGACCGGCGCGTCCCGTCAGGCGGCGCGCCCTGCCGAGCGCTTGACCGGACCCCGCACGCACCCGGCAGTCCCATCGAGCGCCTTTGCGCTCAAAAAGGTGGCTCCTACGCACTTTTACGGTGCACGGCACCGTCGCGGGTTGCGAAGTTTGGCGTAATTCCGCGGTTCTGCAGCAGGCGGAGATGAGACACGAACGTTAAAAGTGCGTAGGAGCCACCTTTTTCGACGCGGAAACACAGCCGGAAGCGCCCGAACGCACCTGTGCAGACGTCTGTGACGCCTCGGACCCCTCAGACGGGCAACTGCGGGCCCCGCAGACGGGTGCGGAAGCGCACGTGGAGTTGTGGACGCCTGCCGGCGGCCGGCCACGTTATCCACAGGGTGGCGCAAACCTTGTCACCGGCGGCCCCGCCGGTCGATGCTCGTTTCATGCGGTACACCGAACGGCGGGACGCCATGCTGCGAGCGCTGGCAGCCGCACACGGGGCGGCCAAACAGCGATTCCTGGCCACCTCAGAACACTGCCGTCGCACTCTGGGCCGCATGGTGGCCGACGGAATCGTCGTCCGCCACCCGCAGCACGTCATCGCCCTGCCGGGAACGGAACGGCCCACCATTATCGCCCGGCGCCTGGGCGGTCTCATCGCCTGCGCGCACGCAATGGAGCACTACGGCATCGCCCTTCAGGAGAGCCCCGGAAGCCGGCTCCACATTATCGCCCCCTACGACCAGCACCCCGTAGACGGCATCGGGCGCGTCATCATCCACAGGAACGCCGGCGCTCCCATCGACCCGCTGGGCTCGCCGTTCGCCGACCAGGAGACCGCCATCCTCACCTTCATGCGCTGCACATCGGAGCTGGACGCGCTCATCGCCCTGGACTGCGCCCTGCGCGGCGGCCTGGTCACCCGCGCCCAGCTTCTCGCCAGACTGCGCGGACCGAGGAACGGCCCCATGCGCGCGCTGCTCGCCCGCGCCGACCCGAAGGCGCGCTCGCTCCATCCTGGAGACCATCGCCCGATACGAGCTGGAGGAGGCCGGCGCTCCGCCGGAGGTCGCCGTTGAGACGCCCACCGGCGAACTCGACCTCGTCCTGGGACAGCGTCTTGCGATCGAGACCGACGGCCACGCCTTCCACTCCTCCCTGGCCGACTGGACGCAGGACCGCCGCCGCGACCAGTGGCTCCTGCGGCACGGCATGACGCCGCTTCGCCTGACCGCCCAGCAGGTCCTGGCGCACCGGACGGTGGAGATCGTCCGTCCCATTGCCGAGCGCCTCGGCTGCTGGCCCGGGAAGGGCGGCATGAGAGACTCACGCGCGCTTTCTTCTCGTCGAGATCGGTAGATCTCCGCACCGGGATCGGTTCACTTCCGGCTTGAGATCGGTTCGAGGCGCCCGCCCGGCCCGCGCCCCCGGAATCAACCATCTGCACCCCGAGGGCCCGCGGAAACTCGTCCGCGGGCCCTCAGCAGATAGCCGCTCTTACACTCACTTCTTGCGGTGGAGCTTCTCGCGCAGGGAGTCGACGCGATCCTCCCACTTCTGCTTGCGCTCCTGCCCGCGCTCCTGGCGCAGCACCCGGGCGGCCTCCCTGTCAGCGGCGATGGCGGCGGCCTCGGCGGCCTCCAGCTCGCCGAGGACCTGGTCGGCCTCGAGCCGCAGGACCTGGCCGCCCAGCGGGGAGACGACGCCGTCGAGCACCTCGGTGGCGTACTCCTCGACCTCGGCGAGGATGGCGGTGGTGCCCGCGGGCAGCCGTCCGCTGAGCTCGCCGATGGCGGTCTCGGAGAGATCCACGCGGTCGGCGTCGGCGAAACCGCCGATCAGGGAGCCGGCACCCCATCCCAGCAGCATGCCCAGTGGGCCCCCCAGAATGCCAACGGCCATGCCGATCAGGCCCCCGCCGACGGTCGCGCTCCCGATCACGGCATCCTCACCCTCGGCCAGGCGCAGGCTGCCGTCGGCGCCGCGCTCCCCGATGACGGCCGCGGCGATAGTGATCCGCCCCTCGGCGGCCGCTCCGCGCAGGACGCTCAGCGCCTTGTAGGCGTTTGCAGATTCCTCGAAGCCGACGATGACAAAATTGTGTGCAGTCATAAAACCGTCCCATCATGTTCCTATTGCGTGCTGACATCATTAACGTAGGCGCGGCGGCGACAGAAGTCAAGTCCCTGGTAGTGGTGTAGGGGCCCTTCGTGGTTAGGGGTCAGTGGGTCAGTGTCGGGGGCGTGTCTGGATGGCCGTCCTGGAGCTTGTTGGTGGTCTGGCACTGTTTGAGGGTGTCCAGGCTGAGGTAGCGGCGGCCCTCAGCCCATTCGTCGGTCTGCTCGGCCAGGACGGCGCCGACCAGGCGGATGATGGCGTCCCTGTTGGGGAAGATGCCCACTGAGTCGGTGCGGCGGCGGATCTCCTTGTTGAGGCGTTCTTGGGGGTTGTTGGACCAGATCTGCCGCCATACCTCGACGGGGAAGGCGGTGAAGGCCAGCAGGTCAGCTCGCGCGGCGTCGAGGTGGTCAGCGGCCTCGGGCAGCAGGTCACGGGTGTAGTCCAGGAGGCGGTCGAACTGGGCCTCGACGGCTGCTGCGTCGGGCTGGTCGTAAACCGAGTGGAGCATGGTCTTGAGGGCCGGCCAGGCGCTCTTGGGGGTCACTGTCATCAGGTTGGCGGCGTAGTGGGTGCGGCAGCGCTGCCAGGTCGCTCCGGGCAGGTTCGCGGCGATGGCCTCGACCAGACCCGTGTGGGCGTCAGAGGTGACAAGTCGTACCCCTCCCAGGCCTCGGGCGACCAGGTCGGCGAGGAACTCGTTCCACGCTGCTCCGCTCTCGCAGGTGTGGCTACCCGCAGGCCCAGGACTTCGCGGTGTCCGTCGGCGTTGACCCCAGTGGCTGTCAGGACCACCGCACTGACCACGCGACCGCCTTCGCGGACCTTCATGGTCAGGGCGTCGGCCGCTACGAAGATGAAGGGGCCGGCGTCGCCCAGGGGCCGGTTGCGGAAGGAGGCGACGTGCTCGTCGAGCTCGGCCGCCATGCGTGAGACCTGTGACTTCGAAAGCGAGTTGATGCCCAAAGTACCTATCAGCTTGTCCATGCGTCGGGTGGAGACCCCGGCCAGGTAGGCGTCGGCGACCACCGTGATCAGCGCGGACTCGGCCCGTTTGCGGCGCTCGAGCAGCCAGTATATGTTCAGGAGGCGGCACTTCCTCTTATCCGATGAGC
>NZ_KV817384.1:0-5445 GCF_001814655.1 Rothia sp. HMSC069C01 | reverse complement strand
CAGGCTTGTTGTTTCAAAACTATACAGCGAACGCAAACACCACAAACAACTATAATGTGAATAAGTCTTCAGCCTATTAGTACCAGTCAACTCCACGCCTTACAACGCTTCCATACCCGGCCTATCAACCTCATCATCTCTAAGGAGCCTCACACACCCCAAAAGGTGCCAGGAGAACTCATCTCGAAACAGGCTTCCCGCTTAGATGCCTTCAGCGGTTATCCCTCCCGAACGTAGCCAATCAGCCATGCACCTGGCGGTACAACTGACATACCAGAGGTTCGTCCGTCCCGGTCCTCTCGTACTAAGGACAGCCTTTCTCAATTCTCCAACGCGCGCAGCGGATAGGGACCGAACTGTCTCACGACGTTCTGAACCCAGCTCGCGTACCGCTTTAATGGGCGAACAGCCCAACCCTTGGGACCGACTCCAGCCCCAGGATGCGACGAGCCGACATCGAGGTGCCAAACCATGCCGTCGATATGGACTCTTGGGCAAGATCAGCCTGTTATCCCCGAGGTACCTTTTATCCGTTGAGCGACAGCGCTTCCACAAGCCACTGCCGGATCACTAGTCCCGACTTTCGTCCCTGCTCGAGTCGCCACTCTCACAGTCAAGCTCCCTTGTGCACTTACACTCAACACCTGATTGCCAACCAGGCTGAGGGAACCTTTGGGCGCCTCCGTTACACTTTAGGAGGCAACCGCCCCAGTTAAACTACCCATCAGGCACTGTCCCTGAACCAGATCATGGCCCGAAGTTAGACATCCAGATTGACCAGAGTGGTATTTCAACAACGACTCCACCACCACTAGCGTGACAGCTTCACAGTCTCCCACCTATCCTACACAAGCCAACCCAAACACCAATACCAAACTATAGTAAAGGTCACGGGGTCTTCCCGTCCTGCTGCGCGAAACGAGCATCTTTACTCGTACTGCAATTTCACCGAGTTCATGGTTGAGACAGTAGGGAAGTCGTTACTCCATTCGTGCAGGTCGGAACTTACCCGACAAGGAATTTCGCTACCTTAGGATGGTTATAGTTACCACCGCCGTTTACTGGGGCTTAAATTCTCAGCTTCGCCCACACAGGGCTAACCAATCCTCTTAACCTTCCAGCACCGGGCAGGAGTCAGTCCGTATACCTCGTCTTACGACTTCGCACGGACCTGTGTTTTTGATAAACAGTCGCTTCCCCCTGGTCTCTGCGACCCCTACACGCTCCCCACCGCACGGGCAGATCACGCTCAGGGCCCCCCTTCTCCCGAAGTTACGGGGGCATTTTGCCGAGTTCCTTAACCATGATTCTCTCGATCGCCTTAGTATTCTCTACCTGATCACCTGTGTCGGTTTCGGGTACGGGCAGCTAAAACCTCACGCCGATGCTTTTCTCGGCAGCATAGGATCACCAAATCCCCCACAAACAAGGGGTCCCATCACGTCTCAGACACACAACCGGCGCATTTAACAACCAGTCATCCTACACGCTTAGACCACGACAACCACCGCGTGGCTTGGCTACCTTCCTGCGTCACACCTGTTAACACGCTTACCTCCAAAGCTTGGGTCCCACACACCCCACAACACCACAAAGAAAAACTTCATGACACCGTGATCGGCATGGTTAGCATCACAATATCAGTATGGACGGTCCTTCACTGGTACGGGAATATCAACCCGTTCTCCATCGACTACGCCTGTCGGCCTCGCCTTAGGCCCCGACTAACCCAGGGCAGATTAACTTGACCCTGGAACCCTTGATCATCCGGCGCACGGGTTTCTCACCCGTGATTCGCTACTCATGCCTGCATTCTCACTCCCACACAATCCACCACACACTCCCGTGGCAGCTTCACCTCGTGCAGGACGCTCCCCTCCCCACCCAGCCACAAAAAGCTGATTGCCACAACTTCGGCGGTGTACTTGAGCCCCGCTACATTATCGGCGCAGAATCACTTGACCAGTGAGCTATTACGCACTCTTTCAAGGATGGCTGCTTCTAAGCCAACCTCCTGGTTGTCTCAGCAACTCCACATCCTTTCCCACTTAGCACACGCTTAGGGGCCTTAGTTGATGGTCTGGGCTGTTTCCCTCTCGACAATGAAGCTTATCCCCCACTGTCTCACTGCTACACTCTCACTTACCGGCATTCGGAGTTTAGCTAACGTCAGTAACCCTCACGGGCCCATCGGCTATCCAGTAGCTCTACCTCCAGCAAGAAACATGTAACGCTGCACCTAAATGCATTTCGGGGAGAACCAGCTATCACAGAGTTTGATTGGCCTTTCACCCCTATCCACAGCTCATCCCCCCAGTTTTCAACCTAGGTGGGTTCGGTCCTCCACACGCTCTTACACGTGCTTCAACCTGGCCATGGATAGATCACTCCGCTTCGGGTCTAGATCCTGCCACTACAACGCCCTATTCAGACTCGCTTTCGCTACGACTACCCCACACGGGTTAACCTCGCGACAAAACACTAACTCGCAGGCTCATTCTTCAAAAGGCACGCCACCACCCCACACAAAAGGGGGCTATAACGGCTTGTAAGCACACGGTTTCAGGTACTATTTCACTCCCCTCCCGGGGTACTTTTCACCATTCCCTCACGGTACTGATCCACTATCGGTCATCAGGAAGTATTTAGACTTACCAGGTGGTCCTGGCAGATTCACACGAGATTCCACGAGCCCCGTGCTACTCGGGACATTGTCAACGCACACACAACACTTTCAACTACGGGACTCTCACCCACTACGGTCGACCATTCCAAGCCAGTTCGCCTACCATCATGCACTACGCCGGTGACCAGTTAGAACCACCACAACAACTCCCACAACACCCATGATGCAACACCTAACCGCTATCACACACCACAGGTTTAGCCTCATCCGCGTTCGCTCGCCACTACTAACAGAATCATTATTATTTTCTCTTCCTGCGGGTACTGAGATGTTTCACTTCCCCGCGTTCCCCCCAACTGGCCTATACATTCAACCAGCGGTCACCCACCAAAACGATGAGCGAGGTTTCCCCATTCGGAAATCCTCGGATCCACGCCCAGTTATCGGCTCCCCGAGGCTTATCGCAGATTCACACGTCCTTCATCGGCTCCTGATGCCAAGGCATCCACCGTGTGCCCTTAACAACTTACACACAATCAAGAAAAAGAAGAATCAAGAAACCACACAACCGTGCAGTTCCCAGAAGATGCTCGCGTCCACTATATAGTTCTCAAACAACAAACCACACCAACACCAACACCAAGAACAAACCCAGCACCAGCACCAGCCAGTCACCAAATCAGACCACACCTAGCGTGCAACCCGAAAACCCAAGAACGCACCCGAACAACACAACAACAATGATGACGTATACACAACACCGTGAAACAAAACAAACAACAAAAAAAAGGGGCTGACATTCCACCCATGAGCAAACCACCCACCCGACACTCGCGAGCAGCATGGCCAACCAAACAATAGTTGAGCTCCTTAGAAAGGAGGTGATCCAGCCGCACCTTCCGGTACGGCTACCTTGTTACGACTTAGTCCCAATCGCCAGTCCCACCTTCGACGGCTCCCCCCACCAGGGTTAGGCCACCGGCTTCGGGTGTTACCAACTTTCGTGACTTGACGGGCGGTGTGTACAAGGCCCGGGAACGTATTCACCGCAGCGTTGCTGATCTGCGATTACTAGCGACTCCGACTTCATGGGGTCGAGTTGCAGACCCCAATCCGAACTGAGACCGGCTTTTAGGGATTAGCTCCACCTCACAGTATCGCAACCCTCTGTACCGGCCATTGTAGCATGCGTGAAGCCCAAGACATAAGGGGCATGATGATTTGACGTCATCCCCACCTTCCTCCGAGTTAACCCCGGCAGTCTCCTATGAGTCCCCACCATCACGTGCTGGCAACATAGAACGAGGGTTGCGCTCGTTGCGGGACTTAACCCAACATCTCACGACACGAGCTGACGACAACCATGCACCACCTGTATACCAGCCCCGAAGGGAAACGCCATCTCTGACGCAGTCCAGTATATGTCAAGCCTTGGTAAGGTTCTTCGCGTTGCATCGAATTAATCCGCATGCTCCGCCGCTTGTGCGGGCCCCCGTCAATTTCTTTGAGTTTTAGCCTTGCGGCCGTACTCCCCAGGCGGGGCACTTAATGCGTTAGCTACGGCGCGGAAAACGTGGAATGTCCCCCACACCTAGTGCCCAACGTTTACGGCATGGACTACCAGGGTATCTAATCCTGTTCGCTCCCCATGCTTTCGCTTCTCAGCGTCAGTTACAGCCCAGAGACCTGCCTTCGCCATCGGTGTTCCTCCTGATATCTGCGCATTCCACCGCTACACCAGGAATTCCAGTCTCCCCTACTGCACTCTAGTTAGCCCGTACCCACTGCAAAACCAGGGTTAAGCCCCAGCCTTTCACAGCAGACGCGACCAACCGCCTACAAGCTCTTTACGCCCAATAATTCCGGACAACGCTCGCGCCCTACGTATTACCGCGGCTGCTGGCACGTAGTTAGCCGGCGCTTTCTCTGCACCTACCGTCACTTTCGCTTCTTCGATGCTAACAGAGGTTTACAACCCGAAGGCCGTCATCCCTCACGCGGCGTCGCTGCATCAGGCTTGCGCCCATTGTGCAATATTCCCCACTGCTGCCTCCCGTAGGAGTCTGGGCCGTGTCTCAGTCCCAGTGTGGCCGGTCACCCTCTCAGGCCGGCTACCCGTCGTCGCCTTGGTAAGCCATTACCTCACCAACAAGCTGATAGGCCGTGAGCCCATCTAAAACCACTCCATAACGCTTTCCACCAACACCCCATGCGGAGATTGGTCGTATCCGGTATTAGACCCAGTTTCCCAGGCTTATCCCAGAGTCAAAGGTAGGTCACTCACGTATTACTCACCCGTTCGCCACTAATCCACCTAGCAAGCTAGGCTTCATCGTTCGACTTGCATGTGTTAAGCACGCCGCCAGCGTTCGTCCTGAGCCAGAATCAAACTCTCCGTTACAAAAACAAAAAGCAAACGCATGATCCCATAACTCTCAAAAAAACAATGAACTACTGACAAAACAAAAAACAATCAGGACACAAAACACCAGGCACACCAACGCACCCCATACTCTGCGCCCCACACGAATGTCCCAACCAGCAGACACCACAACAAAATTTTTCAGAACTACAAGACCACACCAAAAAACATGACCTCAATAAGATCAAAAAACATATACGGTATCAACCCCGCACACCAACACCCCCACTACAAGGGCACCAGCGCACTGTCACAACATCCCGTTTCACCAATACACATCATCACAACACAACACACAGTTGTGCCTAAAACGTATTGAACAAAGCACACTCTTGAGTTCTCAAACAACACACCACACCAACAACAACACACAATCAGAGTCATCATCAGCCGGTCA
>NZ_KV817383.1:201067-202328 GCF_001814655.1 Rothia sp. HMSC069C01 | reverse complement strand
TCTTCAGCAGCCCAACGCATATTAAAACCTTCAGGAAAACTGTAGGTGGGGTCGATAGTTTTAACGAACCGCTTGGCGAAGTCCATATACGATATCACCCCAGCACAATCAACAGTAATGACAGCCCACCCCTCCGCTTCCAGATAGGGCAGCATATGGTTCTCCCAGTACCCATCTTCACGGATAAACAAAGGAGCTACAAAAGATTTCGGCCTTTCTGGTGTATAAGCCATGGTTATTTTTCTCCCTTACTCTACTATCAGGATAAACGTGTGATAATGATCCGGGCTGTAATAGATACTGCCATTACTCCCCACTATCAACCGGTCATCACCACGAGTCGTCTCAGGTTTCCCGTTAGGCTTCAACTCAACTTTACCGTTTTCACCAATCTTCGGTTGAGGTGCCATGAAATCCATTTCCGTATAGGTGATAGGGTTCCCCTTACCAGCAGTTGCGGCAGAACAGCCTCTATAGCTTTCTTGCTTAACGACAGATATAAAAAGTTTAGTTGTCCGTAACTTCGCTATAAGTTACAGACAACTAAACTCAAGAAAGAACATGATCGATTATTCGGGATCGTCAAATTCACTATGCACTAGGTGCACTTTCGAGGCAAGAGCAGGGTCATAAAATGGTGATTCAGGATAATATCGAGGATCATCAACATAGATGCCCGTAGTCTGTGAACTATGGGTAGTAACGCCAAAAAGCTCCCCATACTTATCGTATAGAGGGTCCGGGGCGCCGTTCGGGAAGTTCCTGCGCTGTTCTTCCTCAAAGTCAGACCATGGATACCGCACGCCCTCACCGGCAATCATCACATTTTCTGCACCCATCAGCTCCTCAAGCTGCGGAATATATGAGGTGGGAAGACCAATGCCATACCCCACCACCACAGGATACTGCTCGTAAATATACCCACGAAGATCAGAATAGTGATAGCTCATATTTTCAAGAAGCTTGATCGCATATATTGCTGAAGACTCTGGATCTGCATCATGATGCATAGATAAAAAGTCTCCAAAGTTTTTATAGTAGATAAAAAAACCTTGCCGCATAGATACTCCAGATATTTCCCTGACAAGATTTTCATACCATATCGGACTGATATATTCGTTATCACCAACGCTAAAATTAAGTGCCCGTAGAAGCCTCCTGCCAAAATCTACTATATCTTCCACACCAACACAGTCTACTTCAACGATATACCAACCCTGCTGCTGTAAACGAGGCTTCATGATTTTCTCCCAGTACCCGC
>NZ_KV817383.1:94007-200967 GCF_001814655.1 Rothia sp. HMSC069C01 | reverse complement strand
GGTCCGGGGCGCCGTTCGGGAAGTTCCTGCGCTGCTCTTCTTCGAAATCAGACCATGGATACCGCACACCCTCACCGGCAATCATCACGTTCTCAGCACCCATCAGTTCCTCAAACTGCGGAATATACGAGGTGGGAAGACCAACGCCATACCCCACCACTACAGGAAACTCTTCATAGATATTTCCACGTAGCCTGGAATAATGATGAACTATACGTTCGATTAGCTGAAGCATGAACTCAGCCCCATACCCCTGATGCAAATCCGGATGGGTAGAGAAGATATCTTCAAAATTCTTATAAAAAACAAAAAGGCCTTTGCGTATATTAATACCGTAGATATCAGTGATATTATCTTTGACCCCCATAGCATTAATATATCCATGCTCAGGAACTTTAAAGTTGAGTTCACGTAGAAGCCTTGTGCCGCAATCCTCAATATCCTCTACATTCGCACAGTCTACTTCAGCGATATACCACCCCTGGTCCTGCAAACGAGGCTTCATGATTTTCTCCCAGTACCCGCTCTCCTGAGTGAACACCGGAACAATGAACTCATCCTTATATTTTTTTTCGTAAGTCATCATGATCTCCTTTAGAAAATTCGCACAAAGGTCTTATAGTGATCAGGAGTGTAATACATACTCCCATCAGAACCGACAATCAAACGCTCTTCACCAGCAGCATTTATCTGGTTAGGAACACGTGACCGCCTCCTAACCTTGTACTTTGTATAATCTATCTCATTCCCAGCGTAATCATGCGTGGGAAGGATACGAGCTTCCTTATTATCAAAAGGCAGAGGATCCGGCACATTCCCAAAACCCTCAGGCTTATGATCCTTATTTTTCCAGTATACTTTCCCATCTTCATAAAGAGATTTAGCGGTTGGAACCACATCATCAGGGATTGTCCCAGTATACTCATCCAGATCAGTCACCATAAATTTATGAGAACCAACCTGAGCCTCAACCGTATTACCATGTCGGGTAACATTCCTAAAACCAGTCATCGCTGTATCTAGATTAGGCTCACTAACTTCAGGACGCCACAGGGCAAATTCAGGCCTACCTTTCGATAAGTCAGCAGAAGATCCTTGTCCTTTACGCGTTTTAAAGTACTCTTCTCGCAGCTCGCGAGCCTTATCAACCCCGTACACGTTGTACGTTCCAGGCTCTTCAGAAGGCACATACCGAGAGCTGTCCTTAGTATTCTTCACAAGAGTCTTTTTGAAGTCATCACCAGCGAGATATGTGGCCGTCTGATCACCATTTTGCAGCTTAGAACCCGGAGGATGCTCCACCCAAGATGCATGTTTACCATCTGTAGCAGGTTTCTCTAATGATGGAGAATCACTAGCCGCACCTTTCGCCGGAGGCAGGTTCTCAACCTTCGGTCCCTCCACAGGTTTCAGCTGCACATTGGGTTCGTGTACTGTTCCTGATGTCCTGTGGTCGAGAGATCCGGTATGGGTAGGTTTGGGTCCGTTGGGTATGTCTATCTGATGTGGGCTATTGTGCGGCGTGGGATGCACTTTGGGCACTACGTGCTCGATGCCCAGCAGGCTGGTGCGCGTCCATGTGGCAATGCGGTCTTGGATTCCGTTGATGCGGGTTTTGACGGCATTAACGGTGTTTTGGGTTTTAATGACAACAGGGGACGTCTTAACCCGATCAACCGTTCTGGAGATAACGGGGACTTTCATCGCCTGGTTGCCGGTGGCGCGTGCTACGGGCGGCCCGGCTTTGAAGAGCATCCCTATGAGTGCGGCTGTGAGTGCTTCTTTCCCGCCTTCCTGAAGGGCGTAAGCCTGCACTTTATCCCAGTCGATATTGCCGTCGGGGGTGTGGAAATCCATGCCATCAGCGGCACCGTTGGCGGCACCAGAAATAAAACCAACACCGCCGGCCAAGAGGATACTTGTCGGCGCTATGAACAGGGAACCAATAACACCTACAAGAGCCAGAAGGCGCAGACTCTGCTGCATGAAACGTTCGCCTTCTTGGCTCTGATACTTACGGTAATCTGCAACCGTCATGGGGCGCTCACCCCGAGGGTCCACATACTCCAGCGGATTATTGCCTGCATATGCGTAAACGTCAGCAAACCAGGATGAACCAGCTATTGCGGCCTTCGGGTCTGTTGAGAGGAAACGACGTGAAGGGCTGTCATAGACGCGAGCGCCTAGCATATCTAGACCGGCTACGCGTAGCGACCCTGCACCCGTGAACTCGAAACCGGTGGGCATCCCGGGCACCGGGGTAGCGCTTGCAGAGGGCACGCCCCAGTCTGTCGGCAGTCCGGGTGTGCTACCTAATGCCGAATCGAGGGCGTTGCCGGTCAATCCGGGGACGTTGAGGGTATGCCAAGGTGTCACTCCGCCGGGTATGCCCGCCTGTGAAAAGCCGCCGTCAGAGCTGGGCGCGCTCGTTGCCCCAGCACCCAGAAGATGCGGAATATCCGACCTGGCATCCCACATGAGAGGCACTGTAATGCCCTCACCATCAGAAACAGCGGATACCTCACCCACCGCGTCAGAAATCAGTGAAGTGCGTGAAATACCTACACGTGAGGAAACAGAGTCTGTTACCGATGTCAGGCCGCCGTAGGCACCCCAGCTATATTCGCGAGAGTATGAGGCACCGGTGAGCTTATCGGTCGTGACTTCACCACTACGTTCGCCTGCCAGATTGTAGGTGTATTCCGTGATGTTGTGAGCGGCAAGCTCCCCAGCGTCGCCTCGTGCACCTGCGTATGCGCGAGCTTCAACGGTGACTAACTGGTTCGCTTCGTTATGGGTGAAGATACGCTCACCCTCCAGAACACGAGAGTCTGCAGCCGAGCGTTCAGATCCGTTAGAAGTATCGAGAGCAAAGACGCGCTCGCGCATCATGACTCCGGCTTTGTACTCCCACTCCCACACGTGGGATGCTGAACGGGCGCCCACAAGCTGCCCGGCATCGTCATAGGAGTACAGCACAAGACCATCCTGTGAAGTATCAGATCCCGTTGAATCCAGCCCAATCACACGGCCGTTATGGTCACGGATCACTTGTGTGCGTTCAAGAACCTTTGATTCTTCAAGCCCTCGGACATCGGCGAGTACCTGTTCCCGCACATAGTCTGAGATTAGCCCGGTAGTGCGCTCGTGCGTCCAGGAAGACACCATATCTCCCACCCGAATCCGCGTGAGACGTCCCAGAGGATCGTAGGAGAATACTGAAGAGATAACGTCGTGAGCGGGCTGTCCCGTGGCGTGTGTTGTTACAGCTACCGTTCGACCGGCGCCATCTACGGTGCGTGTAGATTTTGCGTAAGGGGTTACTGACGTGATCAGATAACCATCGGCATCATACGAGTACGTCAGCGTATATGCGCCGGTTTTGATAAAGGCATTCAAAGCGTGAAGACGCTCGTGTATATCATCGTCTGCATGAGCGTTGCTTTGCTCGTCCGATCTTAGGAATCCTGAACGGCTGCGAGAAATCAGACGGTCGGAGGAATCATAGACAAAACGATGCTCAAGGTACGGCTTTTCGGTACCCGCAAAGGCGGAAGAATCGCGGTCCCTGAGTGCAGAAGCTGAGGCGTAGTCACGCACCGTCACGGTTCGATGACCAACAGATGATACTCCGGGGGAGTACGAATACTCCGCCGCGCACACACCATTGACGCTCAAAGACGCAAGCAGACCGCCACCCTGATAGTCGTAGGAGTATGCACGGGTTCGCTCACCATTATTTTCAGACAGCAGACGACCTGCGGCATCGTAGGTGTATGTAGATGTTATCTCTGCCGTAGAACCCGCGCCCTTAACGGTGCGGATAAGCTGACCTGCGGCGTCATAAATATACGTGGTGACCTGGCCGGTCGCATCCAGGGTGCGCACCATCTGCCCAGCAGCGTCATACTCGAAATGGGTGCGATACCCTAAGGCATCTACAGCAGTCACTAGCTGACCGGCTGCATCATAGATGAATCTGCGGTTACCAGCGCTGTTATCACTCATGCGGATCAGGCGTGAGCACCGGTTGTATGCATACGTTGCCGTGCGAGCCCCATGCTGCACCCGTACGATCCGGCCAAGGGCATCGTACGTCGTATGTTCAGTTGTGCCGTCAGGATAGGTTCGGGCAATAATTCGAGATGCGGCGTCGTAGGTTAGCGTTGTGTACGCCCAAGCGGTAGGTTCTTCCCACTCCACGTTCTCGCCCACCGTCGGCTTCTGCTTGGGCACGCTTAGCCCCACGCCCATGCGCCGCAGCCGCCCGGCTTGATCATAGTCGAATATTTGGGTGCGTCCCGCCGCAGATACCTCGCGTATCAGCCGGTTTGCCGCATCGTAGGTGCGGCGGGTGAGTCCGCCATGAGCATCAAGAGTTTCAACAGGATTGCCTGCGGCGTCATAGGTTGTAAACTCGGTAACAGTTTCGCTGTTTCTTGGGGACGCACTCGGTGACTTTGAGTTTTGAGATGCACGTCTAACCGGCTGCGAAGAGGCGAAATTTTGGGTATTGTTCTCGCCCTCAATAATCACCCGTCCCAGATAATCGACGTGACGGAATGAAGATCCGAGTATTCCGCCGGAGGACGTAGTTTCTTTGCCCGTTCTACGGTCTACAGTGCGGTGCGTAACAACACCGGTAGCATCCGTAATCTGGCTGATTTCGCCAGCCAAGTCGTAGTCAAACTCACTCCGGGCACCCAGAGGATCTGTCACCGCAATAAGTTGTGACAGGCCATCGTATTCATAGTTGGTTACGGCACCGAGGGCATTAATAGTCTTGACCATGTTGCCCCAGGCATCAAATACTGCGCGGTTGGTACGACCCAGTGGATCGGTGACAGCGGTGATTTGGTTGCCGTTATTGTACTCAAAGTGTGTGACATGACCGTAAGGATCTGTCAAAGAAACGGGCAGCTGACCTATAGGCCGCGATGTATCGCGTACACGGTGAGTGTCGCTTTGGCGTACAAAAGCAGGAACATCCAGCTCTTCGGGAGCAAGTTCAGGGTACGTGAGGGACCAGCGTGAACCGGCAGCATCCGTAACCGAGGCGAGTTGCCCGGCGGAGTTCCAATGCGTAGCGGTTACGTGACCTAGAGCATCCTTAACCTGCACTATTCGACCGTGTTTGTCGTACTCTAGATGGACTGTATCGCCAACGCCGTTTGTTATGCTGATCAGTTCTTGACGTGCGTTATAGGTGTATGTGGTACGTACACCGGTGGGGTCAGTAACGCTTAGAAGGTTGCCGTACTCATCCCAGCTATATTCTGTAGTATGCCCATTCCCATCGGTCATAGTGATGGGGTTTGGGTTTGCACCTGTTGATTCGTAGGTATATGACACTACCACGGGATCACCGGGGTTGAGCCGATCACGGAAATCACATACAGAGGTCGTGAGCAGGCGGTTATGTTCGTCCCAGGTGTACTTAGACAGTGCGCCCTCGGGGGTAAGTTGTTTCGCTAAACGACTGTGAGAGTCGTAGGAACGGCTTATCGTAGAACCATCGCGTTCAGTAACGCTGATGCGGTTGCCGAACTTATCGTAGCGCATGACTTGGCGGCTGCCATCAGCAGCCGTCATAGAGCTAAGACGTCCGTGTTCATCCGAGCGCCAAATATTAGAGCTGTCGCCGGTTATCGCGTCAGCAACAATCGTCATAATGCCCGGAGCATAGACGAAAGACACTTCACGGGAATGTTCAGTCAGCTGGTGGACCACACGTCCTTGGCCGTCATAGGTATTAGTGACTTCACGGTGGCCGTTCACGTCCCACACTTCTTCAATAAGGCGCTTAGCGTTATGGGTGTAACGACGAATACCGTCGGGACGGTTAACCGCTGCTAGCAGATCATCATCGTCATAAATGTAGGTGACGGTATCAAGTATCTGCACATCATGATCTATAAGGTAGGTGCTGGCAGATTCAGGGCGAATACGGTTATAACGGGGTGAGTTGCCGTAGCGTATCTGAAGACCTCGACCTGAGGCCGGGTGAACAATGTCAGTCAGCTCTAACGCACCCGTTGCGGAATCCGATGAGTAAAGAGGCAGTGTTAAGGTTGCATAATGCCCCTCCATCACGCCTGTCCAGGCACCAGAAGGATCGTAGAAGTATCGAACGTGCTTGGAGTTGTAAACAACCCAATAATATGCGGGTGCAGTAGGTGCGCTGACCTTGCGCCCAGCGTTCTCTGCCGTCTTGATTGCTTTTGTCGTCGCTGTGGAAACATAGCTGTAAAGCTCGTCGCCGGGAACAGTTTTGCTAAGCCAATATGATTCGGAAGGAACACGACCAAAACCGTCGCCCATACGAGGGAATGCAAGAGTCCGACCATCAGGCGTGTGCCATACAGCGCCCGTGTTACTCAACGTAAGTTGAGTATCAAGCGTAGAAGACCAACCGAGACCAAAGATGCCCGAAGGGGCTTCTTCGGGATAGGTAACGGCAACGCTGTTGTACATACGTTCAAGCTTGATGAGCGATGCCGCAGGAGCATGCTCGAAGGAGAGATCACACTCATGCTCAATGAAATTCCCTGTGGCAACATTTACGGGATCAAGCGCATATCCCGCTGAGTATACCGCGCCGGTTATTGTCGCACGAGAAACGTCAATACTCGGACGATCTGTAGAAATTTTCTGTTCCTTCAGATAATTCCGGATATACCCCGTATTAAGGTACTGCGGATAATCCAAAAAATCTGCTTCAGAATAAATAGGGCCTAACATTCCTTGAGAACCAGCCGTCGCGAAAGCTTCCGCAACAGTGAGAATCCAACGAACATCAGATTGGTTGGCATCAACCCATTTTGCGATCGAGTTAAAAAGGCTTACGGCATCAAAAACACCCCATGATGTATGCTCAGCGAAAGAGCTGTAGCATTTGGTGATATTGGAGTAAAGCTCAGCAATTCTTTGATCTGACTTAGAGTTCTTTTGCGCAAATGTCACGAGGTTGCCGGGAATAGCCGAGGTAGTCTCGGTAGCATCCTGGGCGGCGTCCCGAGCTCTCTTTTCGGCGCGATGCGTACGGTTGCGCCCAATAACCTCTGCATTTCTGCCCGTATTACGGGATTTGATAATCGGGGCGCGTTCGTCGAACTTGGGACCTTCGTTATCTAGATTAGGCTGTGGTTGGGGAGGGTAATGAGCAGCGGGATCTTTCTGAAAACTTATAAATGTATTTCGATTATCATTTTCAATGTTATCTCTGATCTTCCGTTTTTCTTCCTCCCAGTTTGCCATAGCCTCACGGAATTTTTTACGATTCTCATTTTCTTGGTGTGCAGCATCAATATACTTCTGCAGGTCGGTAGCGGCATCGCCCAGGGCTGTAATCAGGTTTTTACATTCAGAGATGGAATATTTACAGTTCTGATCAAAAACTCGTGCGAAATGTCCTTTAAACTCACGTTGGGCTATGCCAATATACCGCTGCCGTTCCGGAAGCTGTATTTCTAACTTCCTTTTTAAATATCTGAATATACTGAGCAGAATATCGGCATGATTAAAATCGAACTCAACATCACGCTCTAGAACGTGCATGTTGTCGTATTCGCCCATAGTTTATGTATCTTCCGTGATGCGTGGCTGGAAACTATGCTGAACCTAAGTGAAAGGTTGAAGCTCAACTTATGTTACCAGATGTGAACCCCCGATATGAGCACATCCTGTAGGGGTCTGAGGCGTTGCATGAGCCTGTCTAGTCATCTGGAATACTTGAGCCCCTCGAAAGTTTTCGAGGGGGCTCAAAACTCGCGCACTTCCATGCGCATGAACCGCGAAAGTTCTGGTGCTAATCAATAACCGGGCGGATGGTCTCAACCGAGACGATACCACCGTGCTCGGCGGTTGAGACCTGCAGGATTACCGCATCCCCTGGCTCCATATAGGGGTCTTCGGTGGGAAGAATTTTCGCCGAACCCTTCATGAGGTGGCCTTTAAGAGCTTTAAAAACCAGCGGAAAAACGGGGCGATGCGTGCATAGCAGCGAAGGAACTTCCTTTACGAACAGCGATTCGGTCACTTTTGCCGTGCGTTTAGGATGCCCTGCCGCGCCGCTCTCTGAGAGGGACTTCTTCTCTTTGATCGCGATTGCATGGTCGTTCGCATAGGGCGCCACGGTCTGCATGCACCGCAGCCATGGAGACGAAAGCAAACGGGTGGGGGAGTATGCCTCCAGAAGGTGGCTATGCGCAAGCGCCTGGCGTTTACCGGTTCCCGCGAGCGGACGCTCGTCGTCGGCGGCAGTCCAGTTAGACCGTGGTTTTGCCTTGGCGTGCCGCATAATGACGACCGGGCGAGTGTGCAGAGTACCGGCTTTATGGTGAGCAACGAGCGCATCCAAAGGCTCGTGATCGGTGCTGTTGCTCAAGAGCTTGCGTGCCTCTTTGGGGGTTACCCAGCGGATTTCATCAACTTCGCCTTCGTCAGCGCGGGGATGCTCACCCACAGGCAACTGTGCGGCCCAGTAGAACACATCCTTGGGGCGCCCCGAGACCATATAGTTGGTGACCGCCAGCGGCACGCCGAGGGTTATTCTGAGGGTGACTTCTTCGCCTACCTCACGAACGGCGGTTTCAACGAGCGATTCGCCCGCATCCTGTTTGCCTTTGGGCCAAGACCAGTCGTTATAGCGGGGCCGGTGAATCATGAGCACTTCAAGTTTTTCCCCGTGCAAGCGCCAGACGAGGGCACCTGCGGCAACGACAGGCGCTGTGTTTTCGCGGGTGCGGGTGATGGCGAGTGAATTATCGTATACGTGGGCGGAATAGTACGTTGATTCGGTGGTCACGGGATCCTCTACGAGCTGGTAGTGATGATGCGGTGTACTCCCATTCTAGGGGAAAAATCTTCAGAGGCGTCACCGTCCCGTAACCTTGTGTTCACCTTCGTAGTAAAAATCCGAATGTTACGTGGCTTGGCGCCCTGCGGAGCGCAATTATGGGCATATAGTGTGGCTTTCAGACCGAAAATTCACTATAGTGCTACTTTTCGGCCTGAAAGCCACCTGCATACAGAAGTTACGGAAGGGGAAAACCGCTAAATCTTGTCGTGGTTCTTCCGGGAGCGCGAGCGCAGGTAATAGGACTGCACATCGCGCAGCGGGTTGCCGTCGGCATCGGTATCGAAACGCTTCCACGTGCCGTCACCCGAGAGATGCCAGGTGCGGGATTCATCGCTCATGTAGACCGTGAACATGTCGAGCAGGTACTTGATATGGCGGGGGTCTTTGACCCTTACGAGCGCCTCGATGCGGCGGTCGAGGTTGCGGTGCATCATATCGGCAGACCCGATATAGACGATGGGCTCGCCCGCGTTCTCGAACGCGAAGATACGCGAGTGCTCTAGAAAGCGCCCAAGCACCGAACGCACCCGGATATTCTCGCTGAGGCCAGGCACACCGGGGCGCAGGGCGCAAATACCGCGCACGACCACATCGACGGGAACTCCCGCCTGCGAGGCACGGTAGAGGGAATCGATAATCGCCTCGTCCACCATGGAGTTGCACTTGATCTGGATGCGCGCTTCCTTACCAGCCTTATGGTTCTCAATTTCGCGGTTGATGCACTCGATGAGCCCGCTGCGCAGCGAACGCGGGGCGACGAGCAGCGATTTGTAGGTGGTTTTCGGTGCGTACCCGGAGAGCTGGTTGAACAGGCGCGAGACGTCCTCACAAATTTGCTCGTCACAGGTGATAATGCCGAGGTCTTCGTAGAACCGTGCGGTGGAGGGATGGTAGTTGCCGGTGCCGATGTGTGCGTAACGGCGCAGCTGGTTGCCTTCGCGGCGCACTACCAAGGAGAGCTTGCAGTGGGTTTTCAGTCCGACCAGACCGTAGACCACATGCACGCCTGCGCGTTCGAGTTTGCGCGCCCAGGAGATATTGGCTTCTTCGTCGAACCGGGCCTTAATTTCAACGAGGGCGACAACCTGTTTGCCTGCTTCGGCGGCTTCGATCAGCGCATCGACAATGGGGGAGTCGCCGCTGGTGCGGTAGAGGGTCTGCTTGATAGCCTGTACCTTCGGGTCGGCCGCCGCTTGCGCAAGAAACGCCTGCACACTGGTGGCGAAGGAATCGTAGGGGTGGTGCAAAAGTACATCGTGATCGCGGGTTGCGGCAAACACGTCCGCCTCTTTGGCGGTTTCGGCGGCGTTGAGCCAGCGGGAGGTATGCGCAATATGCTTGGGGTAGTGCAACGCGGGACGGTTGGCGCGCACGATCGCGCCCATACCACGCAAATCCAGAGGCGCGGGGAGCTTGTATACTTCGGAGTCGTCGATATTGAGCTCAGAAATGAGCAGGTCGAGGATCGTGGGGTTGATCGTATCTTCAACCTCAAGACGCACGGGCGGACCGAAACGGCGGCGCAGCAGCTCCTTTTCGAGGGCCTGCAGCAGGTTCTCGGCATCGTCCTCTTCAACCTCAAGGTCTTCGTTACGGGTTACGCGGAAGACATGGTGCTCAACAACCTCCATGCCGGGGAAGAGCGTGTCAAGGTGCTCGGCAATAATGACCTCTAGCGGAATATAGCGGGATTCCTTGCCGGTCGTGTTGGCGGCGCGGGGACCATCCACCGAAATCATGCGGTCAAGCTGATCGGGCACCTTCACACGCGCGAAAAGTTCCTTGCCGGTCTGCGGGTTACGCACCAGCACCGCAAGATTCAGTGAAAGCCCCGAAATATAGGGGAAGGGGTGCGCCGGGTCTACCGCGAGCGGGGTGAGAATCGGGAAAATATCGCGCAGGAATTCTTGGCGCAAACGGGTTTTAGCGTCTGCATCCAAGTCATCCCAGCCCACAATATGAATGTTCTGTTTTTTCAGCTCGGGAAGTATCTGCTCATGGAAAACCTGGGCGTGGCGTTTCTGCAGGCTGTGAGCGGCGGTCGAGATCGCCTCCATCTGTTCGTCAGGGCTCAACCCTGCGGCGGAAGGTACCGCGAGTCCGGTAGCGATGCGGCGTTTGAGCCCCGCCACGCGCACCATAAAGAACTCGTCAAGGTTCGAGGCCACGATAGACAGAAAATTCAGGCGCTCCAGCAGGTACAGATCAGGGTCTTCGGCAAGCTCCAGCACCCGGGAATTAAAATCGAGCCAGCTGCTTTCACGGTCGAGAAAACGCTCGGCACCAAAATCGCCTTCGATATTGGGTAGATCGAGTTTTTCTCCCGCCTCAATGCGGTCGGCACGGGTATCGGCACGCTCAATCTTCGAGATATCGTTTCCGATGTGAATCAACCCGGTCATCGGTGCCGGTTCGGTATTCTTTTTAGTATGCGGGTGGGGTGCCACAGGCTATTCCTTACTATGTTGAGGGACTAAGTTTACGATGCGCCGCTCGTCATCGAGCACAACGCAGAAAGAACGTTCGGTACGGGTATGAGCCGGTAAAGAACCCGCGCCCCACCCCGAATAAACGCTAGATGCTGCCGGTCGAGATAACCGCTGTGGTAACAGCGGAGAGCACGCTCGCATCCACACCGTTAGACGAACTCTTGCCGGACCCGCGTTCGGGGGCGTACATGCGATCCACGGTCGCAACTGCGAACCCTAACGATTCATAGAGCTTCAACGCAGGGGCGTTATCGGCGTCCACATACAGTTCGATCGCGTGCAGAGGCTCACCGTTTTCGTCGGATGCAAGCGCCAAATACGCCAGGGCACGCAGGGTCACGGTGCGCCCCAGACCGCTACCCTGGGCGTTTGGACTGACCCCCACCACATAAATCTCACCCGCAGGCACCAGATCATCGAGCGGCTGCCCCGGCTCGGTCTGAGCGGTGGGAATTTTTGTCCACGTAAACGCCGCAATATTATGCGGGTCTTCCCGCTCAGAGATGAGAAAGAACCCCTCCGGGCGGAACCAGTCGCTGCCGGTGCGCTCGCGTAAGTCCGCGAGAGTCAGGCGACCTTGTTCGGGGTGCTCGGCGAAGGCTTCCGCGTTAACGCGAAGCCAGGAGTTTTCGTCGGCGGGGGTGAAGGTGCGCAGCTCAAGCGAGTCGGGCAGGGCGCGCGCATCTGAGAGCTCGGCAAGATTCTCACGGGTTTGCTCGTCAAGCGGAAGTACCATTTTGTACAGCACGCGTACCGGGGTGAAACCTGCGGCTTCGGCGAGCTCATTGGTGGGACTCTCAATACCGGTGTCGGTTGCGCTTCCGTGTACCCAGAGATTGTAGTTGGCGGCCTCGCTTCCTAAATCCTCAATAACGCGAGTGAAGAAGGCAGAACCGAGCCCCTGCCCGCGCATCTGCGGGTGAACGGCTGCCTCAAGTACACCGGGCTCGTCGGAGTCTTCGGGGGAGGGAACGGCAACGAGTACAGCCTGTAACTCGCGATTATCAGCGGCCGGAGTGAATGCGAAAACTTGCGGTTTAACCAGACTCTCACCGCGCACCGCTTTCGAGAGCTCCACCAGAGTTTGCTCGGAGAAAGCCGGGGTGCCGTCGTGCTTCTGTACGGCGCGTGCGAACTGCGTGAAATGCTCTAGAAACTCAGCATTGAGGGGCATATTTTCGTAGTGCCCAGAGTCGAGGGTGAAGTTTTCGGGTGATGCCGCCATTCTCGCCTTCTTTCACATTGCCTACTGTTTAACTCTACCGGGTGAAAGCCTGCGTTTGAACCGGTTTGATGCAATAAGCACAATCTTCGAAGCACCAGAAAAAGAAAAGTATTTCGCCGCGCCGTTAGTCTTCTGCAGAAGGATCATGATGCGTATTCTGCGCGTGGAACGAATATCCCACGTTGCGCACCGTGGTAATCATCTGTTCGTGCTCAGAACCGAGCTTTGAACGCAGTCGGCGAACGTGTACATCGACCGTGCGCGTACCGCCATAGTACGAATCGTAGCCCCAGACCTCCGAGAGTAGCTGCGCCCGCGAAAATACTCGCCCGGGATGCTGAGCCACAAACTTCAAAAGCTCAAATTCCTTGAAGGTCAGGTTGAGTGCCGCTCCGTTCAGATGCGCCGAATAGGTTTGTGCATCAATGACCAGATTGCCGATGCGGATAATCTGCTGGCTGCGATCGTCCGTATCTTTGAGCTCGGGCGCCGTAACCAACAGGCGCAGGCGAGCATCCATTTCGGAGGGCGAAGCCTGGTCCAGCACAATATCGTCCACCTGCCACGAGGCGGAAACAGCCGCCATTCCGCCCTCGGTCAGGACAATCATGAGCGGGATAGTGATCCCCGCAGTCTTCAGAAGTTGGGCGGTATTGCGTGCTTTGAGCAGATTTTGGCGCGCATCCAGAATAACAATATCGTGTTCCGTGCCGATAGTACTCAGGGGCGAATCGAGGGGAAGCTCAATCACACGGTGGCTGAGCAGGCTGAGGGCAGGAATGAGTTCTTGCGCTCGTGGCGCATCGCTCAGTAACGCAATGCGGTACATACACCCTCCTGAATCTGCAATCCTTACTCGCACGGTTTTGTACTATTTTACTCATGCCTTTGTGTGCTCTTCGGGCACAGTACCTTCAACGGAGCTAAAACACGCAGCAGCGGTGCGCGTTAAAGTTATTTTTACCCAGGAGAAAGCGCCGTGATCCGTGCTTTAGTTCAGCTATCTATGGTATTTTTAAGGCATGGACAACATCTTGTACTTAGAGATCTTCTTCATCTGCTTGATGGCTCTCATCTCGGTATGCATCGCCGTTGGTGCATACGCAGTACTTAAGGGTCTCTTCGCAGGGCAGAAGTAGAGCGTAAAATTTTTTGAGCCGAGGAAGGCTCACGGTGCCCCCGGTTAACGCTGAGGCACCCCGGGCGGGGTGCGCAGACAGTGCCGGGGGCTTTTGTATACCCGGCTCTCGTGCATCCCAGCCTATAGCGAAATAGCCCACGTTTTGAACTGCTGGCCACACAAAACCCCTAGAATAGGGGAATGGCAATTGAAATTCCAACCAACCTAACCCCCGAGCTCGTTCCCTTTGCATGGCTTCTGGGTACCTGGGAAGGTACCGGAACCATGTGGTACGAAGGACAAGAGAATACCCCCTTCGGGCAGATTATTAACTTCACCCAAGACGGTCTGCCCTACCTTGAATACCGCGCCGAGTCTTTCCTGCTCGACGATAACGGGCAAAAGCTGCGTCCTATCACTATCGAGACCGGTTTTTGGCAGATCGACCGTCCCCTCACGGATGCCGACGGCGGGTTCGGGCTGGTACCCAAAGATATCGTCCCCGCTTTTGCCGATGCGGAATCGGTTGAAACTCTGCGCAACGAAGATGATGGGTTCAATCTGATCGCCACCATCGCGCACCCCGGCGGAATCAGTGAAAACTACGTAGGCATGATTAAGGGACCGGTTGTGCGCATGCAGACCGGTAACCTGCTGCGCGACGAAATATCGCACGACTACGCCGGATCCGTGCGTCTGTGGGGCCTTGTAAACGGCAACCTCATGTGGGACTGGGAGATCGCCGATCAGGAAGGCAACCTGCATAAGCACGCCTCGGCGGAACTGCGCAAGACCTCTTCCATGAGCGGTGATTCGCTGGGCACAGGCATGTTCGGTTCCCTTGATGACGGCGCAGAAGAAGGATCCGCCGAAAACTAGGACTACACAGCGCAAAATAAAGCCCGCATACCCGCCGTTCCGCTGCGGTGTGCGGGTTTTGCAGACCGTCTGGCCGCCACTCACGATAAAAACAGCACGAGAGGAACATCATGGGCACTACCGAAAATACCGCCGCCGATGCGCCCGAATACACCCCCACACTCAGCCCACTCATGCAGGTACACGGTGCCTTCGCCGCAGACGGCCCGGATGCGGGCATCGCGGCGCATTACGGCAATCCCCTCGCCGAACAGCGTGCTTTAGTCCGCGATCGTGGAGCCACAACGGGGGACCCCGTAGTTGTGGACCGTTCCTCTCTTGGTGTCGTGAGGGTCTCGGGGCCCGACCACGCCAGCTGGCTCACCTCCCTCGCATCCCAGATTTTGACCGACATGAACCCGGGGGACAGCCGAGAATTTTTACTACTCTCCCCGCAGGGACGCATCGAATATGCACCAGCCGCTGTCGAGGACGGGCAGGCGCTCTGGCTCATCGTCGAAGGTGCACAGGCGGAGCCGCTGACCGACTATCTGAACCGCATGAAGTTCATGCTTCGCGTTGATATTGAGAATATGAGCGGAGAGTACGCCGTTATCGAGACTGCCCGAAACCCGCGCGGGGAACAGGGCGCTATCCATCCGGTCTTTGCGGATGCGCTGATCTGGCGCGACCCGTGGACGGCACTCGTCGAAGGCGGCTACCATTACAGCGCAACGCCTGATGCGCATCCCGGCACCAACTACGAACGGTACCTGAGTATTATTCCCCGCGAAAAGCTCACCACCCTCACGGAAGGCGCCCAGCTGGCGGGCGTCTGGGCGGCGGAGGCGCTGCGCATCGAAGCCTGGCGCCCGCGCGCAGGCACCGAAATCGACAATAAAACCATTCCGCAAGAGCTGGACTACACCCGCACCGCCGTGCACTTCGAGAAGGGATGCTACAAGGGACAGGAAACCGTCGCGCGTGTGCACAACCTGGGACACCCGCCGCGCCGCCTCGTCTTTCTCGACCTTGACGGCTCTGAGCACACCCTGCCCGCAGCGGGCAGCGAACTCTTCGTAGAGGGCAAGCCCCGTGCGGTGGGGCGCATCACCTCGGTGGCGCTGCACCATGAGGCGGGTCCCATAGCGCTCGCCGTCATCAAGCGGGCCGTGGACCCTGCGGCACCTCTGCGTGCGGTAGATACCAGTGAGGCTTCAAGCGATGAATCCTCAACCACTGCGACCGAATATGCCGCAGCACAGACCCTCATCGTCTCTCCCGAGGCCGGCGAAATCGCCCGCAAATCCCTTGCGGGGCAAGACTTCCTCAAGCGCTAACGAACCTTCGAGCGTATAAAAACGCGGGTGCCCGGCCAGAAACACTCTGACCGGGCACCCGTTGCGTTCTGCCTGTGATAGGCGGACTGCCGCCGAACCCTTAGCGGCCGAAGAGAACCGCAGCCTCGTCCCAACGCTCTCGCGGTACCGACTTGAGACCGTCCAGAGCCTCCTCAAGGGGAACGTACTTGATTTCGGTGCCCTGAACCGAGACCATCATGCCCCACTTCTTTTCGTGCACCATATCGACGGCGCCCATACCCAGACGGGTTGCCAGCACGCGGTCGTAGCCGGTGGGTGCGCCGCCGCGCTGAATGTGGCCTAGAATAGTGTTGCGGGTTTCGATACCGGTGCGTTCCTCAATCTCCTGGGTGAGGTATTCACCGATACCGCCCAGGCGGGGGCGACCGTCCTTTTCCGTGCCCTTATTGGCTAGAACTTCGTCAAAGCCTTCGGGAATAAAGCCCTCGGCAACCACGACAAGCGGGGAACGGCCACGGTCGTGCACTTCTTTCACCCAGTGGCAGATCTCGTCCATTGAAACCTTGACTTCGGGAATCAGAATAGCGTGCGCGCCTGCAGCCATGCCGGAGTGCAGTGCGATCCAGCCTACGTGGCGGCCCATCACTTCGGCGACCATGCAGCGGTGATGTGATTCGCCGGTGGTACGAATGCGGTCCATAGCCTCGGTCGCAATAGAAACAGCGGTGTCAAAACCGAAAGTGTAGTCGGTGGCGCGCAGATCGTTATCAATGGTCTTGGGGACACCGATGACGGGCAGACCCGCATCCGCCAGACGCTTAGCACCGGCAAGAGTGCCTTCACCGCCGATAGCAATAATGGCGTCAATCCCGTGACGTTCCATCATAATTTCGATATTTTCGGGTCCGCCGTTAGGTCCATCAAAGGGGTTGGTGCGCGAGGTGCCGATAATAGTGCCGCCGCGGGACGCCAAACCGCGTACTTTCTGCCGCGGAAGGTCCATGAAGTCGCCTTCGACTACGCCACGCCACCCGTCACGAAAACCGACGAATTCGTAGCCGTACTTCTTGACACCGTTGAGAACTGCGCCGCGGATAACGGCGTTGAGACCGGGGCAGTCGCCTCCGGAGGTAAGCAGACCGATTTTCATGATGGCTCCTTATGTCTGCGCGTGTTGGGTGTTCTGCGCGTGGGTAAAAATATGGTCTCCGCCAGCGTCGTGCAATGGATGCGCGAGCTCGGGAGACCGTCCTCTTAGATACTATTTTAGCCGCGTTTGGGTTATGTGGGTAGCTGTGGAATTACTTGTGTTTTGCCACGAAACGGCATTAAAGTTCAGGTTTTAAATACTCAAAGCGCGGAAAAGCGTCTTATCGGGAGAGAACCATATGTGCGGTGGTAGCTCAATGCTGCCGAGAAAGTGTGTGGTATCTGGGGTGTAACCCAGAAAAGCAAGACATTAGGCAAGAAAGCCATTTCTCTGTTCGCTCCATGGGATAACCAAAGCTCGGGTAATAATCTCGATCATGAGAAAACGTTCAGTAAAAGCCTTGAGCTCCTCACCCCGAACCTACAATGCATATGCGAAGCACCCGTCGGACTTTGCGTACACGTCAGAACGGGTGCCTTATGCATGAGATGTATGCGGTGCGATCAGAAGTGCTTAACTACTCTCTTGAGGACCGCAAAAACGCCTAGGTTTAGCGTGCGGAACCGAGTAGCTTCTGCAGACGAGAGATACCCTCCATTAGGTCTTCATCGCTCAGCGCGTAGGAGAGGCGCAGATAACCGCTAGGGCCGAAGGCCTCACCGGGAACCACCGCAACCTCCGCCTCTTCAAGGATGAGCTCGGCGAGTTCGGCAGAGGTTTGGGGGTGTTTGCCCGCAATTTCTTTGCCGAGAAGCCCGCGCACATCCGGGTAGGCGTAGAAGGCGCCCTTGGGGCTAGGGCAGTGAACCCCATCGATCGCGTTTAGCCCGTCTACAATCTTGGTGCGGCGGCGGTTGAACGCGGCATGCATTTCCTCAACGTCATTCTGCGATCCGGTGAGAGCCTCCAGAGCCGCACGCTGTGCGATATTGTTCACGTTCGAGGTCAGGTGTGACTGAAGGTTAGAAGCCGCCTTAACCACATCTTCGGGCCCAATAAGCCAGCCCACGCGCCAGCCGGTCATAGCGTAGGTTTTCGCCACACCGTTGAGAATAACGCATGTATCGGCAAGTTCGGGAACAACCTTGAGTATAGAAACGGAATCAATGCCGTCGTAGGTCAGGTGTTCGTAAATTTCATCGGTCAGCACAAAAACGCCTTTTTCAAGCGCCCACTGACCGATCGCACGAGTCTCCTCCTCGGTGTACACCGCGCCGGTGGGGTTAGAAGGCGAGACAAAGATGAGCGCTTTCGTAGCTGGGGTGTATGCCGCCTCCAGCTGTTCGACGGTGACCTTATAGTCCTGGTCGCTTCCGGCAAAAACCTCGATCGGATTGCCGCCTGCCAAACGGATGCACTCGGGGTAGGTTGTCCAGTACGGGGCAGGGAGCAGAACATCGTCGCCGTCATCGATCACGGTAGCGAAGGCTTCATAGACCGCCTGCTTACCACCGTTTGTAATAAGTACCTGAGAAGGATCGACCTTAACGCCGGAATCACGCAGGGTTTTATCCGCGATAGCCTGTTTGAGCTCGGGCAGACCCGATGCGGGGGAGTAGCGGAAGTTTTTAGGATCATTGAGGGCTTCGCGGGCAGCATCAACAATATGTGCGGGCGTAGGAAAATCGGGTTCACCGGCACCGAAACCAATTACGGGACGTCCGGCTGCCTTGAGTGCTTTAGCTTTGGAATCGACGATAAGGGTTGCTGAGGGTGCAATTGCGCCGATACGGCTGGATATGCGCGCCATATGTGAATGTACTCGCTTTCATAGTTATTCCGCCGTGCGCCTTCGAGAGGGCTCTACGCGGCAGGCGGAATCGTGAAGTATCTCTCCTAAAGTGAAACTCGGCGGTGCGTGTGTGAGGCACGTCGAGCCCTTCTTATAAGCATAGAGAACATTGAGGGGGTGGAGAAAGTGTATATGCAAGATTTTTAAGTGCGAAGCCCGAAAAGCGCAAAATATTGCCTCCATTACTGTGTAGAAAGTTGCCAAAGACGCGAGGCTTAGGATAGAGTTATGTCAGCACCCCATGAGGGTGTTTTAGTTTGCCTCCTCGTGGGCCCACGGCTACGAGGCATTCGAGGATGTAAACAAGTGGAGTAATCCACGACCGACGAAGTTTATGCTTCGAAGGGCGGTGGCTCAATTGGTAGAGCAGCGGTCTCCAAAACCGCAGGTTGCAGGTTCGAGTCCTGTCCGCCCTGCTAGTGCCTCGATGAAGTGTTCTGGCATCGTATAGGATGCGCAACTAGACGTAGAAAGGGGCAGCGAAAATGGCTAAAACTGCCACTGTGAAGACCACAGATACAGATATTTCTGATGACGTTCAACCTGGCGTCTTTGGTCGTATGTTCCGTTTCCTCCGCGAAGTTATCTCGGAGTTGAAAAAGGTTACCACCCCCACTCGCAAAGAACTCGCCATTTACTTCTTTGGCGTTCTTTTCTTTGTTGTTTTTATGATTTTGTTCATTTCGGGGCTTGACTGGGTTTTCGGTCAGGGATCCTTCTGGGTGTTCGGTAACGGAACTCTGTCACCTAATCAAGGCGGGCGATAGTCTTCATAAGGCGCATCCGCGCTTATACCCGTACTATTTATTGAGCCCCCGGTGTGGGGTTAGATTCACGATGTAAAGAAAGTAGGAGCGACGTGTCCGAGCAGGAACAGGTACCCGAACTTGAAGAGACTGAGTCAGTCGAGGCTGCGGTTGATACCGAGTCTGTTGAGGCAGAAACCGCCGATGCGCCCGTCGCTGCCGAGAACGCACCCGATGAGAGCACTGTAAGCCCTCTCGAAGAGTTCAAAGCGAAGCTGCGCCGCCAGATTGGCGACTGGTACGTGGTGCACACCTACTCGGGTTACGAGAACAAGGTGAAAACCGGTATCGAGACCCGCATCCAGAACCTTGAGGCCGAGGACGAAATTTTCGAGGTTCAGGTTCCGATGGAGACCGTCGTCGAATACAAGAACACGGTCAAGAAGACTATTCGCCGTGTGCGTGTTCCCGGTTATGTGCTGGTGCGTATGGATCTGACCGACCACTCGTGGGGCGTGGTGCGCCACACTCCCGGCGTAACCGGTTTCGTAGGTCAGGATGCATACAACCCGGTGCCGCTGCGCATGGATGAAGTTTTCGACATGCTCCTGCCCGTGTTCGAGGAAGAGCAGCAGAGCAAGGGACTGCCGACCCCGCAGCCCGTAGTGGAATCCGATTACACGGTGGGCGAGAATGTGCGCGTGAAGTCCGGCCCGTTCGAGGGCATGGATGCTACTATCTCCGAGATCAAGCCGGAGTCGCAGCAGGTCGTAACCCTGATTTCGGTCTTCGAGCGCGATACTCCGGTAACCCTGGAATTCAACCAGATCGAAAAGATCTGATCTTTTGTTTTTCACTATATGAAAGGCTCTTTATATTGAATAAAGAGCCTTTCATTATGTTTAAGAGAACTCTAAAAATTTAGGATACTCACCGAATAAACGTTATATATTAGCATGATAAATTCCTTGCATCTGGAAGGGTGAAATGGCAGGGTGGGTAGTGTCTGCCATAGAGAATACTCCCGCCTTGAAAATCGCTTCGCCATGTGAGCGGACAGAGATAAGGAGAAATAGATGAGTTATGAGCTTTTGACGAACCGTAAAACCGAGAATCGTCATAAAAATTACCGCCAGGTCAACGATATTTTCTTCCTTGTTGTTCACTGGTGGGATGATAAAAAAGGATTGTCTTTTGATAGCAATGTGAATTTTTTGTGCAAAAATAACAACAAAGTTTCCGCACATTATGTTTCGGAGGGCGGTCGCGTAGCGCAGATCGCAGAAAACGAGGATGTAGCGCTTCATGCAGGTAACTGGAATATGAACGTTGCCTCAATCGGAGTCGAGAATCGCCCTGAGGCCGACTCCGATGACTTTGCAACCCTTGCCGAACTTATCGTAGATATTGAAACCAAGATTGGGCATACGCTCTATATCATCGGGCATCGGGATGTTGTCAGCAGGCTATGCCCCGGTGTGTACTATCCCCGCATTCCAGAGCTGATTAATCGTGTAAATACCATCAAATCTCAGCGCGGAAATGCTCCCGCTCCTTTGACCGAAGAACAACGTGCAGATATGCTTTCTCGACTGCAGAACATTAAAAATAACCCCGGGTAGCTGTTATCGTGAGCAGTAGTGGAAGCCCCATTTTTCCACGCTCACCGTGCTTTAGTCGTAACATCATGCTCATAGATACGAAGGTGTACCGTTGTCCGCAAAAACGGTACACCTTCGAGTTCTGTGATAACCAAGAGTTTTCCTGAACCTGCGTGCACTCCAAGCTAACCAGGTCAGGTGCGCACATCGCCTCTGCACCCTAGAGAGCGAGCCGTCGGCTAAAAGGGTCGTCGCAAGAAAATCCAGTGGATTAAAAGCGGCTTTAACGCTAGAATATTCGTTTGTGTATGCGCATGCTCACGCTTTCATGCGCCCGCACGGGTGACCGCGCCACGGTCACCGTCTGCTGGCGTACGCTCCTGTACGTCAGTTTCCCAGCTAAGAAAAGGACCTAACATTGGCTCCCAAGAAGAAGGTCACCGGCCTTATTAAGCTGCAGATCCAGGCAGGCGCCGCTAACCCGGCTCCGCCCGTCGGCCCGGCACTGGGCTCGCACGGCGTGAACATCATGGAGTTCTGCAAGGCATACAACGCTGCTACCGAATCGCAGCGCGGTAACGTGATCCCCGTTGAAATTACCGTATACGAGGATCGTTCCTTCACATTTATCACGAAGACCCCTCCGGCTGCTGAGCTTATCAAGAAGGCTGCTGGCGTTGCTAAGGGCTCGGCTGTTCCCCACACCACGAAGGTTGGTTCTATTACCGAGGCTCAGGCACGTGAAATTGCTGAGACCAAGATGCCCGACCTGAACGCGAACGACCTAGACGCCGCAACTAAGATCGTTGCCGGTACCGCTCGTTCCATGGGTATTACCGTCGAGTAATTAAGCCGTTTTCGGCACCGCGGTTTTCCGCATTTTAACTTGTAAATGCCCACGTTTGAGCGTGGGATGTGGCAGAGTCGAGCGCGGCTCACGAGACCACAACTGCATAAGGAGATAAGCAGATGGCAAAGCGCAGCAAGGCGTACAAGGCGGCTGAAGCCAAGATTGAAGAGGGTAAACTCTACACCCCCGCTGAGGCAGTAGCCTTGGCGAAGGAGACTTCCTCCGCTAAAACTGATGCAACCGTTGAGGTGGCTCTGCGCCTCTCGGTTGACCCCCGTAAAGCCGATCAGATGGTTCGCGGCACCGTGAACCTGCCCCATGGCACCGGTAAGACCGCTCGCGTGGTTGTTATCGCGGCTGGCGATAAGGCAGCCGCAGCTGAGGCAGCGGGTGCTGACTTCGTGGGTTCGGACGAACTGATCGCTAAGATCGCTGGCGGCTGGACCGACTTCGATGCGGCAGTTGCAACCCCCGATATGATGGGTAAAGTTGGTCGCCTGGGTAAGGTTCTGGGTCCCCGTAACCTCATGCCGAACCCCAAGACCGGCACCGTGACCATGGATGTTGCGAAGGCTGTTGCAGACATCAAGGGTGGCAAGATCGACTTCCGCGTTGACCGCAACTCGAACCTGCACTTCATCATCGGCAAGGCATCCTTCTCTGCTCAGCAGCTGGAAGAGAACTTCAACGCCGCTCTGGAAGAGATCAACCGTTTGAAGCCTTCCTCGGCTAAAGGACGCTACATCTCGAAGGCTACCGTTGCGACCACCTTCGGCCCCGGCATTCCGGTTGATCCCGCATCCGTAGTTTCGGCTGCAGCCTAAGGCTGGGATTCTAGGAAGCCTGCGGGTTTCTCAGACGTGAAAGACCCGCCACCCATGCGTACTGTATGCACGGGCGGCGGGTTTTCTTTATTCTGGCACCGTATCCCTCAAGATTTGTAGAAGAACCACCCAGCTTGAAGCAGGCTTAGAGCAACACGCTTCCGTTCCACATTTCCGCTCCCATGTTATTTCCCAGCGGTTCTGCCGACATATCTATTCTGCATAAAACCGTCGGGAATAAACGGAGCTTCTTTCCTCTTATGTTTCGTGGCGTTAAAACGCTGACACACGATCTTCGCATCGCTCTCGGAGGGGCGAGCGCCGCCGTATACTGTGCATATACCCCGGGAGGATTACATGAGTACCGCCGCCGCGCATCCCGTACCTTTGGGTACGCCTACCACCACAAAACCGTTCCCTATTCCGACGAGCTATTTTTCGGTAGCGCTGGGAACGAGTGCGCTGGGGCTGTCGTGGCGGTACGGTGCCACCGCAAATTTGGTACCGTCCTGGGTGGGGGAGAGTATACTGGCGCTCGCCTCGGCAACCTGGCTGGCACTGATCGCAGCATTTGCCATCAAACTTATAACCCGTCGCGATGCGCTCCAGAGCGAACTTCGCGACCTCGTGATGTGCTGCTTTTTGGCGCTGGTTCCGGTCACCACCATTGAGGTCGGGATATCCGCGTACCCCTATGCGGCACCGCTCGGGTATGCTTTGATTCTTATCGGTGTGCTGGGGCAGCTGGCATTTTCGATGTACCGCACCGCCGGACTCTGGCGTGGAACGCATACGGTTGCGGCGACAACTCCGGTCATTTACCTGCCAACGGTGGCCGCGAACTTTGCCTCCGCGTCCGGGTTAGGAGCGCTGGGGCACCGCGACTGGGCGATGCTGTTCTTCGGTATGGGTCTTCTCTCGTGGTTTAGCGTGGAGGCTGCAATCCTGAGCCGCCTGCGCACCGAACCTGCATTGGATCCTGCAGTACGCGGCATTATAGGGGTTCAGCTGGCCCCTCCGTTTGTGGGCGGTAATGCCTATCTGGCAGCTAATGGCGGGCACGTGGACTGGGTTTTCCTAGTGCTCACGGGTTACGGGGTGCTTCAGCTGCTGTTCCTGCTTCGCTTAGTGCCGTGGGTTCTCAAGGCCGGGTACACCATGAGCCTGTGGGGATTCTCCTTCGGATTGGGCGCTATGGCGGGCGCCGGAATGCATCTGGTCGCGGTTTCTCAGCTCGTGCAGCTTGGCTGGGCGCTGTGGATTCTTGGCACCGCACTGATCGCGGTGCTTTGGCTCGGGACGCTGATGCTGGCGATACGCGGCAGGCTTTTAGTGCGGTAGTTTCATCGAACACAGATCCTCAGGTCCTCAGGAACGTGCGGGCTGTAGCACTGCTTTTCGGGTAGAACGCCGGGAGGTCATAATAGAAGCATGACAACTCAAGGTTCAACACCTCAACCTTCCTCAACGACGACTCACGGCGGGCTTCAGATTCGTGGTGTCGCGAAGAGTTTTGGGACGGATACTCACGTTCTGCGTGAGATCGACCTTGAGGTGGAGCCGGGCGAGATGGTGTCGCTGGTGGGCGCATCCGGAACCGGTAAATCTACGCTTTTGCGCATTATTGCGGGGCTTGAGGAAGCCAACGCCGGGCGTATTACCTATGCGGGTCAGCCGTTGAGCGCCGGGCAGGTAGGGTTCGTTTTTCAGCACCCGATTCTGTACCCGCATCTGTCGGTTCGTAAGAATATTCTTTTTCCAACTACCCTGCGCGGCTACCGCCAAAAGGTCGATAAAAATTACTATACGGATCTTATGGATGCGCTCCAGATTGGCGAGCTTCAGCGCCGCAAACCCCAGGAACTCTCAGGCGGGCAGGCGCAGCGTGTGGGTATTGCGCGCGCCCTCATTCGCAAAGCACCTGTGGTTCTTTTCGATGAGCCGCTGGCGAGTGTTGATGAAGAACTGAGCGCAAGTATTCGGGCGGATATTGCGCGTCTGCACGCCGAATACAGGTTCACGGGGCTGTACGTGACGCATGATCAGAATGAGGCGCTGCAGTTTGGGCAGCGCGTGGCGGTCATGGATGCCGGGTACCTGGTGCAGGTCGATACCCCCGAGCATTTGCTGGCAAATCCGCACACGCTGCAGGCGGCGCGGTTGACAGCATCGCCAGCCCTGAACGAACTGACTCTCACGGAGGGGCAGCATCTTCCGGAAGGGGCTTCACTCTATGTGCGTGCAACCTCGCTGCGGCGCGTGGAGGTCAAAGCTGAGAATCCCGTGGAGAATACGATACCGGTGCAGGTTCAGGGGGTACTCCCGCAGGTGGGCGGTACACTCTACCGTGCTGTAACGCAGGCAGAGGTGACTTTATATGCCGCGTCGCATGACGGTTCAGCGCGAGTTCCTCTGCAGGTTTCCGGTGGGCAGCCCCTCGAATTTTTTGAGCCGGATGCGCTCGCCCTGCCCGTCCTTGCATCGGGGGAACGGGTACAGGTTCAGGTTCCTCCGCATCACTGTTTTATCTTTGCCGACGGCATGCGGCACTATCTGTAAAGCACAAGGTCCTAGAACTTCACCGGCCTCATGGACATAATGAGCTAAAGCGACCAGAACAGGCCTGGTCAGAAAATTGTTTTTATGGACGACAGTCCAAAGAATGATTTTTCGCATAGGTATGCTTTCTGGGAAGGAAGAACTTGCTTTTGCCGATTTAACCTGTCATGATGATTAGACCAAAGACCGCCGGTCTAGAGCTATGTGCTGTGCAAATTTCGGTATCTTGCCGTAAGAGAACACAGCCTAATCTCTGATAAGAGCAGATTTCCTGTCGGGAAATCGCCGCCCGCGCAGGTGCCCGATGTGACAGTTTCATCCTACGTGGATGCATTTTCATGCTGTCTGCCTCGTACGCCTGTGCGTCGGGGCATTTTTTATTGCCCCAAATACTGCACTTATTCGGCGACCTTACAAGAATCGGAAGAAGGAACTACCATGGCGACTCAGGAAAAGATCGCTGCAGTATCCGAGCTGAAGGAACTCTTCGAAGCCTCGAACGCAGTCATCCTGACCGAATACCGCGGTCTCACGGTGGCACAGCTCAAGGAGCTGCGCCGCGCACTCGGTGCTGAGACCGAATACGCCGTGGTGAAGAACACGCTTGCTGCTATTGCAGCAAAGGAAGTTGGCATCAACTCGTTTGAGGGCCAGCTTCAGGGTCCTTCCGCGCTGGCATTCATCAAGGGTGACCTCGTTGATGCCGCTAAGGGACTGCGTGACTTTGCCAAGGCAAACCCCCAGCTTATCGTGAAGACCGGTTACTACGAGGGTGAAACCCTGACCGAGGACGATGTGAAGCGCTACGCTGACCTCGAATCTCGCGAGGTTCTGCTGTCCAAGGTTGCCGGTGGTGCAAAGGCTGCTATTGCCCGCGTTGCCCAGGCTGTGGATGCACTGCGCGTCAAGCTGGAAGAGCAGGAAGGCGCAGCCCCCGCTGCAGCCGAGGAGGCTTCGGAGGAAGCATAAGCTCCCCGCACCTCATCGCGTGAAAACGTACCAAAACTTCAACCCGCCCGCCCGGGCAGGGTACTAATAAACCAGACCGCGGGCAAGACCCGCACCTGATAGTGAAGGAGCCACACATGGCTAAGCTGTCCATCGAAGAACTCATTGCAGCTTTCAAGGAACTGTCCCTCGTAGAGGTTTCTGAGTTCGTTAAGGCATTTGAGGAAGAGTTCGACGTTACCGCTGCAGCTCCCGTTGCAGTTGTAGCAGGCGGCGCTGGCGGCGGCGACGCTGCTGAAGAGAAGTCCGAATTCGACGTTATCCTCGAATCCGCTGGCGACAAGAAGATTGCCGTGATTAAGGAAGTTCGTGCCCTGACCTCCCTCGGACTGAAGGAAGCAAAGGACCTCGTTGACGGCGCACCCAAGCCCATCCTCGAAGGCGCTTCCAAGGAAGACGCTGAGAAGGCTAAGGAGCAGCTTGAGGGCGCAGGCGCAACCGTTACCCTCAAGTAATCGATTTCTTCTCGATTCTTATTACGCTGGGCGGCGCATCCACTACGGATGCGCCGCCCAGCGGCTTTTAATCCTTAAACACGAAACGTGTTGTTCTTACAATATGCAGGAAGGAATCTAACCCCGGAAAACCTTTAAGCTGTACGCCAGCTGTGGCGATGCTGAGTCTGCCTGTACATCAGACGATAAAAGGCACATGACCCTAGGGAGGGCGCTCATGGGCTGGTATGATAACGCTTGAACCCCCACTCAGAGGTATATTGCCAACAGTCGGGGGAGCAGAGCACAGATATCTGAGAGTTGGAAAGATCGAGACCATGAGCCCGAAGAAAACCAAGACCTCAAAGAAGGCATCGAAAGCGCGCCCCGAACGAGACCTAGCCCTTGAGGCACAAGACGTTCTGGATACCTTCGGCGCTGCTGTTCGATCTGACCGCGACTATCCGGCGCTGCATTTAGCGCCTCCGGTAGGAAGACTGAATGACCCCAACGGACTGGTCTATGACGGGCATAATTACCACGCCTTCTACCAGTACTCGCCGCTTCACCCTGAACGCAAAGTGTACTGGCGCCACGCCGTGAGCACCAACCTCGTAGACTGGAAAGACGTAGGGACCGCGCTGGTTCCGAATACCCGCTACGACTCCCACGGATGCTACTCGGGTTCGGGTATTCGCGTGAAGGGCGGTTTCGAGTTCTTCTACACGGGCAACGTCAAAGACTCCAAGAATAAGCGTGAAGCCTACCAGATTCTTGCCACCGCGGGTAAAGATGCGAGCCCCGTTCGCCAGCTTCCGCCGCTTATTTCTGGTCCTCACGATGGTTACACTGCTCATTATCGTGACCCTCACGTATTTGAGCGCGACGGAAAATGGTGGATGGTCATCGGCGCGCAGCGCAAAGATAAGACCGGTGCCGTGGTTGTGTACGCCTCGAAAGATCGCCGCGACTGGAAATTCAAGGGCGAGCTGGGCATCAAGGCTAAAGAGCTTGAGAAATGCTACATGTTCGAGTGTCCCTCTCTGCTGCAGCTGCGTGACGAAGTCACCGGCGAGATACGGGATGTGCTCATCTTCAGCCCGCAGGGTTTAAAACCGATGGGGGAGAAGTACCTCAACATCTACCAGAGCGGTTATATTGTGGGTAAGTTCAACCCGAAAACCCTCAAATTCAAGGTAGAAACCCCCTTTACCGAGCTGGATGCGGGCTTCGAATTCTACGCCCCGCAGACTATCTCGGGCACCGGAATCTCAGCGGCTCAGGACGCGCCCCACGACGAAACTGTGATGATCGCCTGGTTCGGCAATGCCGAGCAGGACGACCAGCCGTCCTGGTCGAAACGCTGGGTGCATATGATGACCTTCCCCCGCGAACTGCATCTGCGCGACGGTAAGCTCTATCAGCATCCTGTGCCCCAGCTTGACGACGCCATGCCGCTTCAGCCAATCGAGCCAGACGAGAAAGGCAAGCTCAAAGAACTTAAGGATGCGCGCGTCTTCCGTCTGCGCGGCCGCCTGAACGTTGCCGATGAGCGCGTGAAAATTAAGATTAAGGATACGCACGGCGTGG
Organism: Rothia sp. HMSC069C01; assembly: GCF_001814655.1. Classification (NCBI taxonomy): domain Bacteria; kingdom Bacillati; phylum Actinomycetota; class Actinomycetes; order Micrococcales; family Micrococcaceae; genus Rothia; species Rothia sp. HMSC069C01. Next base: position 172,539 of record NZ_KV817383.1, on the reverse strand, counting down.
CGCTGAGTATCGTACTGGATCAGGATTTCGTGCAGATGGATCGTGGCGGAACCCGCTACACCGAGGGAGGCAGCCTGCGCCGCCGTACCCTCAAACGCGCTAAGACCCGCCAGTTCGAGCTGCTCGTCGATGGCTCGGCCGCCGAACTCTTCGTGGGCGGTAAGCTTGCGGCTTCGCTGGGTGCAGAGGTATTTAGCGCCCGCACCTTCTTCAAGGGTGAGAAACGCCGTGTTCGTCTGACCGGCGGGAAGGTTCTTTCGCTGGAGTATGCTCGGAAAAACTAGCCCCATTAGGGAGTTTCATAAGTAAAAAAATATATTGTGCAGGAGCCTGGGATTTCATGGTCCCAGGCTCCTATCTTTGGGTATACTGCATGCTAACATGTCAAGCGATTGACATATCACGAAACGGTGATTTTTCACCGCCTTTAACACAGACAGCACCTCGGGGTGCCAATCCAAAGGAGAGTAGCGTGGACCACAAATCAGTGGCAGAGCGCGTGCTGCAGGATGTCGGAGGCGTGGACAACATCCGCGCGGCGGCTCCTTTTGGACTGCTAGCACTTTATCCCTAAGGTTGCTAAGGGTGATACCGTCAAACGCGGCGATGTTCTCGCCGAGTTCGATATTCCCGCCATCAAGGATGCCGGGTATGTGCTGGTGACCCCGCTGGTCATCACCAACGCGAAGAAACTCACCACCGCCGTACGTGATGCACAGACTTCGGGTGCCTCGGTTGCTGCCGGTGAAAACCTGCTTCAAGTTGGCCTCAAAGAGAAAACTTCGGCATAGATTTCACTGAGCGAGACATAAATTTACGCTTAGAGGTGCATAAAGTGCGTGGCACCCCATCACGAAAATCTCTGATGGGGTGCCACGTTTTTCGTTGTGGTGACAATGGTTTCGCAGAATTCCGCGTTACATTGAATGGGGTGTGACGCTGTAGGGAAATGTGTCGTACCTCCTTGTTCGTTTCTGGTGAGTTAGATAACGTTATATATGTCAGTTTTTTCTGCATAAAAATGCAGAGATTGAGAGGGGATTGAGAACCCATCCCAGCCGATAGCCAGTACCCAACCACATGAAAGGTGATCATCATGAATACCACCCCGTACACCGTCCGCCAAGCTCGTCCAGAAGAAATATCGCAGGTTCTTGACACGCTCACCGAGGCGTTCCTGAACGACCCCTATATGTACAAGGTCTTGGGCGAAAAACCGCAGGAAGATAAACTGCGCGCACGTTTTGAAGTCCAGCTCGAAGGCACTTATCTGCCTCGCGGATGTGTAGACGTCGCCGTTGATCTCGACGGAAAGATTATGGGTACTGCCCTGTGGCTTTCCCCCGAAAATCAGCAGACCGATGTCAAACAAGAGCTTCGAGATAACGCGAAGTTCATGAGGATCTTGGGACCACGTACTATGCGGCATGTGATGGCTGAGAATCGTGAACTGCACAAGTACCGTCCGAAGTTTAAGCACTGGTATCTGCACACGATTGCGGTACGAAAGGCAGCTCAGGGTCTTGGGGTTGGAACGGAGCTCCTGCGCCACGCGATTGACCGTTTTGACGGTACCGCCGCATATTTGGAGGCATCCACCCCACGCAGTGCCGCTCTGTACGAGCGTCTTGGGTTCATTCCTATGGGCACCTTCGCCTCGGGAGACCCCTATATGGGCATGCTGTACCCCATGAATCTTGAAACCGCTCAGGATGACGAGCACAGCGTATCTGTCCGTGAAGAAGACTCTCACGACGAGGGACATTTCATGATGCGGGAGCTCGCCGGCTCCTCCTCATAGAACGTACCCAATTCATCGCCGCGTGTCTTGAGCACTCGCAATTCTGACGTTGCGAGGGTTCAAGACACGTATTTTTATCTGAAATATTTGAGAGGAAATACCTTAAAGCTTGAGCGGTCGTTTGGGCATATTAGACACGTGATACGGCGTATGCACAACGCTCAATCTCGTGCAGGTCGCACCGTGCCGCCCAACCGCAGGGTTACCGGCAGAATATCCTCACCGCCCCTAGCATCTGCGGGTTCTGCATCTTCCTCGGTCTCGGCTGCGATCGCCTCCGTTAAACGCCGAACGGCACGCTCGGCAAGAGCATCAATCGGCTGCACCACGCTCGCAAGTTCGGGCAGAAGCGTGTGAACCGTATCCGTGCCGTCAAAACCTATAACCTGAAATTCCTCGGGCACTTGCACCCGGCGGCTCTGAGCCCAAGCCAAGGTGAGCGACGCATAGGTATCATTCGATGCGAAAACCGCCTCAACGGGTTGGGCGCCGCGATGCGCATCAAGGTATTCGTACAGCATTTTGCGCTGATGCTCCGCTGACTCGTGAAATCCAAGCTCCAGAAAATCCGGTGATAGCCCGGCGGCGGTGAGTGCATCCGCATAACCTCTCTGCCGCAAATTCTGTTCACTTAGGGTCGAGGTAATGTGCAGTATACGCCGCGCCCCAGTGCCGATCAGATGCTCGGTCGCTTGCCGTGCGCCCGCATAATTATCGGAACGAATATTGGGGTAAGGACCGGTTTCGGGGCGATCAATAGCCACCAGCGGCGCCTGTACCTGAGGAAGCTGCGCGACGGCCTGCGAATGAGAGCCGGTAATAATTCCGTCCACCTGATGGGCAAAAAGCATATCTAAATAACGGTGCTCAAGCTCTGGCTGCTCATCGCTATTGCACAGAATCACCCGGTAACCCGCGTTCGCCAAACGCGACTCCAAACGGTACACCATTTCCCCATAAAAAGGATGCGCCACGGTCGGAAAAATAAGCCCGATAATATGCGAACGCCGTTCCTGAAGCGAACGGGCAATGGCATTAGGGCGATAACCTAGCTCGCGGATAGCCGTAAAAACCTTATCACGAGTCTTCTGGCTCAAATAGCCGCGGTTATTCAACACTCGCGAGACTGTCGTGGGCGAAACCCCGGCACGGGCGGCAACATCGCCGAGTTTGGGCTGTGCCATAGCGCGTCCTTTCGCGTGTCAGATAATCTCCCAACACTATACAGCCTCCCGGATGCACCGAGAACCCTGTGCGAGCACGTGTTTACAGTACGGAATATCTTCCCTCGTGCGGCAAGTTTTTTACTGAGCGGGGATCGGGGTACTGAGGTAACGCGGCCCGTACAGCAGAACGATGTGCGGGCTAGAAAACAGGCACGAGAATTGCGTGCGTGCCCGCCCGCTGGCCGGTCGCATCCACGAGAGCGAAGTGGGTCGCCTGAGCCAGCCCTGAAAGCATATGAGAGGCTAGAGCGTCCAGAGGATACGCCTTACCCTCAGAAACCCGCACCGGCATGAGACGATGCTGAGAACGTTTGCGCAGAGGCGGAATATCTGTAGCGAGTTCGGCCCGATCAAGCGCCGGAATCGGCAGACCGCGCAGCCCCGCCAGGATTATGGGAAGATACGAATATAACGCCGTATACGCCGCTAACGGGTTACCGGGAAGACCCAGCACCAAACGCTCTTGTCCCGCATTCATACCCTCAGCGGGCGCGGGAATCTTTGCCGCCAACGCTGGATGCCCCGGTCGCACCTGCACCGACTCGAAAATATACTCGGCACCAATATCGGTAAGCGTCTGCCGCACCATGTCTACCCCGGACGTGCTCGACCCGCCCGTAAAAATCAGGATGCGCGCGGTCGAAGTCGTCACAAAGGTGTGGAATTCTTCGGCAATATCCGCAAGTCGTGCGGAAGGACGCACCTCGCACCCGGCGGCGGCGAGAGAGACTTCCAGAAAACCTCCGAACGCATCCCGAACCTGGCCAGGAGAGGGCATACCAAAGGTAATAACCTCGTTCCCCGTGAAGGCACACCGAACCGGAACGTTCTTAAGCACGGGAAGCTCGTCAAAACCATTGACTCCCAAGAATGCCGCGCGCTGCGCCGTCATAAGATCGCCGCGAGAGCTTAGAATCGCTCCGGGAGAAAGCTCCGCGCCCGCATACCGGATATCTGTTCCGGGCTTCGGGGCAGTGTAACCCTCCGCCATGTCAAGATAGTGAATTCCCGAACCGAGTGCACCAGCACCCTCGTACCGGTGGGAATGCTCCTCACGCACAATCGCCTCGGTCCCCTCGGGCAGAAGCCCACCCGTGAGAATCGGGGTTGCCTCCCCAGCGGTAATGGGCACCGCCAGACGGTGAACGTTTGTGCGCGCATCCTCGGGGTAATCCGGCGATACGAGACGCCAAGGCGGTGCACCGGCGACCGCATACCCGTCCATCGCCGAAGAACTATAGTGCGGCACAGGCATACGCGCCGTCAGGTCTTCCGCTACATACCTGCCGATGGTCGCCTGCAGGGGGAGAGCCTCGGTGCTCAGCGTTGGGGTGAGCGCGCTCGCGGCGGCGTGAAGCAGTTCGCGTGCTTCATGCCAGGAAACGGCGGGTGGATGGTGGTGAGACATGGAATCCTCTGCTGAAGTTGATGGGTTATTAGTAGTCGAGCCAGCGCGGAGTGCTGTAGCCGAGTTCGTGTGCCTGTTCCCAGGTATCGACGTCGGCAGTATGCGCGGGATCGAGCTCGACGGCGACCGGGGCAAGGCGCTTCACGAAAGAGCGCACGGAGGCGTTTGTGCTGCCCTCTGCAAAGACTTCGCGTAGGGGTGCGAACCGGTAGATGCCAACGAGCGGTTGGAAGACTCCCTCCGCTACACCCCAGTACCCTAGAGTTTCGGTTGATGCATCTACTGTGTGCGCGAGAAGTTTCTTCACTGCGGGCGCTATCTGCGGGGTATCTACCCCCAAAATAAGGCACCACGCGGGAGGGGCCTTCTCGCGCGCCGCATAGGCTGCCGCGAGTTTTTCGAGTCCGGCATGAAGCGCCGCCGCAGGACCGGAATAGGGAGGGTCTTCGCGCGTATGCAGTGCATCCGATGGCACCGGCAAGGTTTCGGGGCCTACGACTACGCGCAGCTGTGCCCGCCCGGCGGCATCAAGCGCGCGTTCCAAAAGAGTGTGGGAACCATTGGAAAGTCCGGCCTTCGGGGTGTGATTGAGACGCGAAGATTTACCGCCCGCCACAATAATGGCGCAGAACGCGGGAATCTGGGCGGCGCGGGTCACCGAATGCTGGGTTCGTGTACCGTTATCCGGCGCACGTAATGGGTCATGCGGTGTGTGCACAGAGGTGAGACCTTCCGGGATGATGGCAGCAAGGGTAGCGTGGTGCGCATCCTGGCGGAAAACATGAAGCAACCATCAAAAGCGAACGACAGCCCATAAGTCTGAGTTTACCCGCCAGCAAAGGGCGGCAGAACGTCTACGCGCGCATTATCGGTGAGCACGGTATCGAGCTCGGAACGGGTACCGTCGATCAGGAACGAGCACTGGTGCATAACCTGCGCGAGGGTCATGCCGGAGGCAGTTTTCCCGGTAAACGCCTCACCCAATTTTTCGACGAGCGCACGCAGGGTCGGCTCGACCAAATCTGTAAGGCTCACCTGTGTCTCGGCAACGCCGGATGCGGCACGTGCGGCAGCGAAGAAATGTATCTGCACGTTTTAACCTCCGATAGCGCTCATGGAGCGGCTTGCTTGAGCGAACTCTTCAATATCGAAATCAGCGTCTTCTTTGCCGTGAGCGCGCGGCTTGAACCACATACCTTCGCGCCACCGCAAGGCAATATCGCGGTCGCTGGCACCCGAACGCAGCAGGTCGAGCAGGTCGGTTTCGGAATCCGAGAAGAGGCAGGAACGGATTTTGCCGTCGGCGGTCAGGCGAGTGCGGGTGCACGCTCCGCAGAATGATTCGGTGACCGAGGCGATAATGCCCACGCGCCCGAGCGAAGCGGTATCTTCGCGCGGGAACCCGGCACTGTCGAGGGCGGTACCCAGCGGGTAGACCTCCCAAAGCTGGGCGGGGGAGTCGCCGCGTTTTTCGGCGACCGTGCCCAGAACGAAGTGTTCGGAGAGCATCGTGCGAATCTGTGCCGCCGTAATCGTTCCTTCACGCGTCCATTTGTGATCGGCATCTAGCGGCATCTGCTCGATAAACCGCAGCTGATAGCCGCCGTCAAGTGCCCATTGCAGAAGTTCGGGGGCCTGAGCGTCGTTGATACCGGGCATGAGCACAGCGTTAATTTTGATGGGTTTTAGACCCGCTGCTGCCGCGCCGTCAATACCTTTAAGAACCGACCCCAGCTTATCGCGGCGGGTCAACTCGGCGAAGGTTTCGGGGCAGATGGTATCGAGCGAGACGTTAATACGGCTCAACCCGGCATCGGCGAGCGCCTGCGCACGTTTTTCAAGTCCTATGCCGTTGGTGGTGATCGCCAGCGGAATCGTGGGGTGTTCGCGGTGAATTCGCCCGATAATATCGACGAGGTCTGCGCGCACCAAGGGCTCCCCGCCGGTAAAACGAATTTCTTCGACTCCAAGTTCACGAATGGCGATGTCGGCAAGGCGTGCAATTTCAGCGGATGTCAGCAGATTATTTTTAGGCAGCCACTCCAAACCTTCGGCAGGCATGCAATAAATGCAACGAAGATTACATTTATCAATCAGTGAAATCCGCAAATCGGTGGCGATGCGCCCCCACCTATCTAAGAGCGGACCGCGGTTTGTAATATATGGGGTCTTACGTGCGGGTTTATGTAAGGGCTTTTGGGCGTCACCAGAATTTTCGGGCGTAACAAAAGCCGTGTTCGCATCCTGCTCAGAAGCTAAGGTGCGTAACACGGGACCCGCAATAAGCTGTGTCCGGCCTGAACCGGCGGTGTATGCCATGGAATGACCTCAAAGAAAATTCGTATATTAGAGGTGACAATTAGATTATTCCATGTCTGCGGGTATGGGTGATAGTGTGCGTACCTTAAGTTACATCGAGCGCAAACGTACGGCACATTATTATCGCGGCGGGAATGCACGTTATCGTGCGTCATCACACCACAGAAAAGAGACATACACTATGAAAACTTCGGTGAAGGTTGCCAGTGCCAGCGCGGCACTTTTTGCCTCTGTCGCCATGACCGGATGCGGTTCCAACTCCTCTAACACCGATGCGTCTGCCTCTGCTTCTTCGGCAGCATCTGGATCCGTGTCTGGCAAGGTTGAGGTCTATGCGGCTGCTTCCTTGCGCAATGCGGGTATTGAGCTGAAGGAAGCATTCGAGAAGGAAAACCCCGGCGTTGAGATCACCTACTCCTTCGAAGGTTCCTCCAAGCTGGTGCAGAAAATCGAGCAGGGCGCAAGCCCGGATCTCCTGATTACCGCCGACACCCAGAATATGGATAAGGCGGCTAAACTCGACGAATTCAAGGACGCCAAGCGCGAGGTTATCGCCACCAACAAGTTGGTGCTGGTCACCGCCGAGGGTAACCCCGGCAAGATCAATTTGTTGGACGACTTGAAGAACAGCGAAGGCGTTGTCGCCGTATGCAAGGTGAACGTACCCTGCGGTACCCTGGCGGACGAAGAGCTCAAGAAACACCATATTGAGCTTAAGAACGCGACCACCGAAGGCAACGTGAGCGAGGTGACCACCAAGGTCACTACTGGTAACGCGGATGCTGGCTTCATCTATACGACCGACCTTGCCGCCGCTAAGAAAGACGGCAAAAACCTGGGCTCGGTAGACCTGCCGGATGTTCCCAGGAACGAGTACCCCGCAGCACTGACCACCAAGGGTTCTTCCTCCGATGCTGCGAAGAAGTTTAACGAATGGCTCTCTTCGGATGAAGCCCAGAAGATTCTGGCGAAGTACGACTTCGAGTCTCCTCAGACAAACTAGAATCTTCAGCGCACAACAGCTGTCACGTAACGGTCGTCTCCTGAAAGAACCATGCGAGATTCTTACAGGAGGCGGCTGCGTCGCCGCAGATTCCGAAAGACGTACCCGTGAAAAAACATACCGCTTTCACCGCCGTTCCCCGCTACTTTGTCGTTCCCGCGCTCCTGGGTTTCCTGCTCATTCTGGGTCCGCTTGTGGGTTTGCTGTACAACATCCCCTGGATGCGCCTGCACGACATTATCGACAAAGAAGTTCTCGACGCCGCGCGTCTCTCGCTCACCACTGCCAGTATTTCGACGCTGATTTGCGGGCTTTTAGGCGCCCCCCTAGCGCTGGTGCTCTCTAAAGTTCTCAGCCGCTCTCGCCTGAAAAAATTTGGGGGAGTACTGTACGCGATTATTTATACGCCCGTGATCCTCTCCCCGGTGGTTTCGGGTTTGGGACTGCTCTTCTTCTGGGGACGTAAGGGCATGATCGGTGAACATCTGTACCACTTGGGCATCATAATTCCTTTTACACCCACCGCAGTTATTCTTGCCCAAACTTTCGTGGCTCTGCCTTTCTTCGTGGCGACCGCCGTAACAACCCTGCAGGCTATTCCTGAAGAATATGAGCAGATAGCTCGGGTGGAAGGGGCAAAATCCTCCGAAATCACCTATAGGGTGCTCCTTCCCTTAGCAGCACCGGGAATTGCCACCGCTTTCCTACTTTCCTTCGCACGTGCGCTCGGCGAATTCGGTGCCACCGTCACCTTCGCGGGTAATGTGCAGGGCAAAACTGAAACTATTCCGCTCGGTATCGAATTGGCGATTGCCAGCGGAAGCATGAGCTCCGCATTGGGTAACGCCCTCATGCTCATAAGCCTGTACGTGTGCATCTTTGGGCTGCTTGGCCTATTTTCCGTGGTGAAGAAACTGCGTGCCAAAGCCTCTTACAATAGCTAGTAGATAATTCATCACCATTTGGGAGTACAGATGCACAAGCCCCAGTTCGATGGCACCCCCACCACCGAAGAGTATCGCGCCTATCTGGCGCTTTTACTGCGTGATACTTTTATTGGTCGCGCCGAAAACCTGCCGCTGGCGCGTGCTACCGACCGTATCCTTGCGCAGGATGTGCTGGCCAGGCTTGATGTACCGAGTTTCGATAACTCCCAGATGGATGGTTACGCCCTAACCGCCGAGGGCGCCAGCCGTGAGAACCGCATCTTTACGGTGGGGCGTGAAATTCCGGCGGGGCGGCCGCTGCAGCGTTCGCGCGCATCCGACGATTTAACCTATCCGATTATGACTGGTGCCCCCATTCCTAAGGGATATGTTGCGGTGGTGCCGGTTGAGCATTCTGAGCGCATCGAATACCCAGACTTACCCGAATCCTTCGGGCGTCCCAGCGAAAAAATTAGGCTCCCTCAGGCGCCCAAAGGGCAGTTTATACGTCGCCGTGGCGAAGACGTGGTAGCTGGGCAAATCATGGCGCGCTCTGGCGAGCGCGTGACCCCCGCACTGCTGGGTACACTCGCCGCGCAGGGGTATACCCGCGTGACGGTTGCCTGCGGACCGCGCGTGCTGGTGTGCACCGGCGGCGACGAGATTCGCCCCACCCTCACCGAAGACGGTGACGATACGGCCACAGAGCTCGCCTACGGCCAGATTTATGATGCTAACGGTCCCATGCTCACCTCAATGTTGGTCGAGGACGGCGCCGTGGTGCGGCGCATCTCGATCGGAGACGATCCGGAGCTTCTGATCGAGCACTTGCGGGAAGAATATGAGACTTTCGCACCGGATATTATTATCACCTCCGGCGGGATCAGCCACGGCAAATACGAGGTTGTGCGTAATGCCATCGCTATGGCACCGTCTTTGGGGCTGCCAATTCCGCTTAGTTGGTTCGGACATGTGAGCCAGCAGCCCGGCGGACCGCAGGGCGTGAACGTGCTGGATTTCAACGGGCATCGCCTGCCCATGATTTCTTTCCCCGGCAACCCCGTCAGTACCCTTATTTCCTATGTGCTGATGCTTCGCCCCTACCTGCGTGCGGGCGGACCTTACGGCACCCCGCACGAGGTGGCCTCGCGCATGGCGACTCTCGAAAATGCCCCGCGCGGCGTGCTCGTCATTGATAAACCGCTGACGGCACCGGCCAATAAACGCCAATTTTTGCGCGGTAACCTGGCGATGGTTGAATCCGAACCGGGAACCTATCGGGTGGAGCTATACCCCGATGTTTTGCCCGGATCGCATTTGCTGCATCACGCTGCGACCGCCGATGTGCTCATCGAGCTGGCGCCGGGCACCACGTACACTGGGGGAGAAGCGGTGCGGTACCACCGCATCCGGCTTACGGATAACTGAACGTGGCTGAACCCTCACCCCAACACAGATCTTAAGGACATATCGTGACTGAGAAGAATCTTCACCCCGATGCGGCACAGCCAGCCCAAGACTTGACTCATGTGCGCGCCGATGGGTCGGCCCATATGGTTGATGTGACCTTGAAAGACGTCACCACACGCACGGCGCTCGCTGAGGGAACCGTGCACACTCGCGCCGATGTGATCGCCAAGATTTTTGATGCCGATTTGCCTAAGGGTGATGCCCTGCCGGTTGCACGTGTAGCGGGTATTATGGGCGCTAAACGCACCCCGGATATTATTCCGCTGTGCCACCCGCTGCCGCTGGGTAAAATTACCCTGGATTTTGAGCGTGGCGAGGATTTTGTACGCATTGTGGCGTCGGTGAAAACCCGGGGCGTTACCGGGGTTGAGATGGAGGCGCTGACCGCGGTCTCGACCGCAGCGTTGACGATTTTCGACATGATTAAGGCGGTCGATAAATACGCCGTGATCAGCACTATTCGGGTACTAGAGAAATCCGGCGGAAAATCCGGTGACTGGGCTGTTTAGCGTTCCCCACTTTGCTATTTTGTGAAGCCCAGAAGGAAAACCTATGAACAACAGCACGAGAGGGAGCACATCGTGAGTGCAGAAGAAATCCAGCTTCCCGAGAATCTGACCGGGCTTGTTATCGTGGCGTCTACTCGCGCCGCCCGCGGTATCTATGAGGATAAATCGGGGCCTATCGCAGTTGAATGGCTGCGTTCACGCGGGTTTAAGACCCCGGACGCCGTCGTGATCGAAGACCGGCAGATTATCGACTACTTCAACTCCCTCATTGCCGATGGGAAGAAGAATAATAACCTGCCCACGTTTATTCTCACCAGCGGCGGTACTGGGCTGAACACGGACGATCAGACCGTAGAGGCGGTGCGCCCGCATCTGGATAAGGAAATCCCCGGAATCATGCACGCTTTCTGGGCGAACGGCCTGCAGAACGTATCTTCCGCCGTGCTCTCACGTGGGGTTGCGGGTGTGATCGATAAAACCTTCGTGATGACTCTGCCCGGGTCGCGCGGCGGGGTTAAAGATGGAGTGAAAACCCTGGACCCACTCGTGGAACATATTTGCCGCCAGATGGAGGACTATCATGACCACTAAGCCGCAGGGTCTCGACCACAGCGGGGCGCACGGCGCTGAGCCCACCGGTTCGGTTGTCATTTTCACCGATATTACCGAGGAAGCCTTAGAACCACTTGCCGCCGCCGTGAAGGCTCAGGTCATGACAGAGGCCATGGGCGCCCTTGTTGTATTCGACGGCATTGTACGCAACCATGATCACGGCAGTGCGGTGCGCGGGCTTTCCTATAGTGCGCATCCGCAGGCAAAAGAATATATCGCGCGTGTTGTGCAGTCTGTAGCGGATGAACTGGAGGGGGTTCGTCTGTGGGCAGTTCACCGCGTCGGTCCTATCGCTATAGGAGAGTCCGCGCTGACCGTGCTTGCCGCTGCGGCACATCGTGGGCGGGCCTTCGAAGCCTGCGAGGCGGTGGCCGACCGTGTGAAAGCCCAGGTTCCCATTTGGAAAGAACAGGAGCTGACAGACGGCAGCACCGAATGGGTAGGCATAGACACCTAGAGATTCAACATATATTCCCGCGAAAGATACCATCAGGATGAGCTTTATCCCAGACCCCGAAACCGCGCCGGATCCCGTAACTCAGTTGAGCGCGGCCGAACGTGCCTTCTATACACGTCAGCTGATTCTGCCCGAGATCGGCATGGCGGGGCAGCTGAAGCTGAAGGTAGCACGGGTTGCGGTGCTCGGTGCCGGTGGGCTCGGTGCCCCCGCCCTGCTCTATCTTGCGGGAGCCGGGGTAGGCGAGATTATCATCATCGACGATGATTCCATTGAGGTCTCAAACCTGCACCGGCAGGTCATTCACAGCTACGCACGGGCGGGAAACTCGAAGGCAGAGTCGGCTGCCGAAACGATGCGCGCGCTCAACCCTTTCATCACGGTGACCGTTATCCGAGAACGCCTCACCGACAGTAACGCTTTGACTCTCCTCACTGGCACGGATGCGGTGCTTGACGGCAGCGATAACTTTGAGGCCCGCTACGCGGTTTCGGCTGCGGCACAACAGTTGGGCATCCCACATATTTGGGCGGCAATCCTGGGTTTCGACGCACAGCTCAGCGTATTCTGGGCAGGTCACGGGCCGGTCTATGAGGACCTCTACCCGCAGGCTCCCGCACCGGGAAGCGTTCCTTCGTGCAGTACCGCCGGGATTATTGGGGCGCTCGCCGGTGTAGTCGGCTCAGCGATGGCAATGGAGGCTATTAAGGTCATCACGGGTTCCGGAAAGCCGCTGCTAGGTGAGGTTGGGCTATACTCCGCGTTAACAGGAAAATGGGAATATATACCTCTCTTAGCTTCGATGCAAGCAAAACCTAAGAAATCGGTAGAAACTCACCCTCAAGAGAGTCAAGACACTAAAAATCACTTAATATTTCGTCATAATTCAGGAAAATTGACGGGTAACCATCACACGCAAAAGTTAGAAGACATAACCCCTGTTCAAGCCCAGCAGCTTTTACAGCACGAAAAAATGACCCTTATAGATGTTCGTGAAGCTATCGAGTTTTCTTCTTTTGCGATTGATGGGGCAATTAATCTGCCGCTGACAGAAATCTTGGAAGCTGCCCGCGAAGGTCGTCTTGCCGCGAAAATCCGCGAAAAAATTGACCCCGCATCGAAATATCTTGTGGTCTACTGCACGGGATATACACGGGCGTTGGAGGCAGCACGGGATATTGCTGCCGCTACAGATACTCCCGTGCGTGTTTTAGTAGGTGGAATTTCCGGATGGCTTACAGTCTGAATAACCCTATGAATTTCCTGGATTAGAGAATATTTTTATATCGTATTTGGCATACCAATTTTTGCGATATATTGGCTGTATGGAACAAGCATCACAGACCAAAGGTCCGGATGGACCCCTTACCGATCAGCTGATCAAATTCGGTAAGTTCTTCTCTCGCTGGGACGAGACTGATGACGGTCGTGCGGTTTTCCGTGAAGGCGGTCGCAAAGGCGATACCTTCTACCGCGACCGCTGGAGCCATGATAAAGAAGTTCGCTCAACCCACGGTGTGAACTGTACCGGCTCCTGCTCATGGAAGGTGTATGTCAAAGACGGCATTATCACCTGGGAAGCACAGCAGACCGACTATCCCACAGTCGGTCCCGACCGCCCCGAATACGAACCGCGCGGATGCCCCCGTGGCGCTGCATTCTCGTGGTACACCTACTCGCCGACCCGCGTGAAATACCCTTATGTACGCGGTCTGCTCCTCGAAATGTACCGCGAAGCAAAAGCCCTGCACAGCGACCCGGTTGAAGCATTCCACTCCATCGTCTCCGACCCCGTCAAACGCAACCGCTACATCAGCGCGCGCGGTAAAGGCGGATTGGTGCGCTCCACCTGGGCGGAAGCGCTCGAAATCGTAGCCGCCGCCCACGTGCACACCATTAAGTACTACGGACCCGACCGCTGCACCGGCTTCACTCCGATTCCCGCAATGTCGATGGTCTCCTTCAGTGCCGGTGTGCGTTTTATCCAGCTCATCGGCGGTGTGATGACCAGCTTCTACGACTGGTACGCCGACCTTCCCGTGGCCTCCCCGCAGGTCTTCGGCGATCAGACCGACGTACCCGAATCCGGTGACTGGTGGGATGCTTCCTATCTGATCATGTGGGGTTCGAACATTCCCGTGACCCGTACCCCGGATGCCCACTGGGTTGCCGAGGTACGTTACCGCGGCACCAAGGTTGTCTCGGTCAGCCCTGACTATGCCGACAACACCAAATTCGCCGACGAATGGTTGCCCGCACAGGCAGGTACCGATGCTGCGCTCGCAATGGCTATGGGTCACGTGATTCTCAAGGAAAATTACGTGGATCAGCGCGTGGAGTTCTTCGAAGACTTTGCCCTGACTTACACCGACCTGCCCTTCTTGGTTACCCTCGAAACTCGTGAAGACGGCACGAAGGTTCCCTCGAAGTTCCTGACCGCCGCATACCTGGCGGGGGAGCAGCACCAGGAAAACGCCGATTTCAAGACCGCCATGATGGATCGCGAAACCGGCGAGGTCTTTGTTCCCAACGGTACGATGGGTCACCGCTACTCCGAATCCGATCAGGGTAAATGGAACCTTGAATTGGACGGGCGCAAACCCATTCTCTCGATTCGCGATCTGCCGCAGGGCGAGTCCGCCGCTGTCGAGATCAAGATGCCGACCTTCGATAACCCCAAGGGCCACGGCGACATCATGACCCGCGGCGTGCCCGTCACCTATGTTGAGGGTCAGGAAGTTACCACCGTCTTCGACTTGATGCTTGCTACCTACGGTATCGGTCGCCCCGGACTGCCCGGCGACTGGGCCAAGGATTACGAAGACTGGTCGATTCAGAACACCCCGGCATGGCAGGAGCAGATTACTTCGGTTCCGCCGGAGGCTGTTATTCGCGTGGCGCGCGAATTTGCGCAGAACGCTATTGACTCTCACGGTCGTTCTATGATTATCTTCGGTGCCGGTATTTGTCAGTGGTACCATGCGGATACAACCTACCGCGCTATCTTGGCTCTGCTGAACCTGACCGGTTGCCAGGGCCGCAACGGCGGCGGCTGGGCTCACTACGTGGGTCAGGAGAAGGCACGTCCGCTCACCGGTTTGACCAATATGGCAAACGCTTTGGACTGGAGCCGCCCGCCGCGTCATATGATCGGCACCGGTTTCTGGTACATGCATACCGACCAGTTCCGCCAGGACGGTTACTCCACCGATTACCTGCAGTCCCCGCTGGGCACTGGCGAGCTCAAAGGCGTACACACTGCGGATGTTGTCGCGCGATCCACCCGTATGGGCTGGATGCCGTTCTACCCGCAGTTCCCCGAGAACTCGCTCGACCTCGCCGATAAGGCAGAGGCGGCGGTAGCACGCGGAGAAGCTAAGGATAATGCCGATTATGTGGCACAGCGCCTGAACTCCGGCGACCTTGAATTCTCTGTCGAAGACGTCGATAACCCCGTGAACTGGCCGCGTACCCTGATGCTGTGGCGCTCGAACCTCTTTGGCTCCTCCGCTAAGGGTGAGAGCTACTTCCTCAAGCACCTTGTCGGCAGCATGGACAACGTGCAGGGCGCCGATCACGAGGAATCCATTCCGCGTGAGGTCACCTGGTACCAGGAAGCACCGCAAGGCAAGCTCGATCTGCTGGTCACCTCGGACTTCCGTATGACCACCACGACCCTGCTTTCGGATGTTGTGCTCCCCACCGCTACCTGGTATGAGAAGCACGATATTTCCTCGACCGATATGCACCCCTTCCTGCACGCGTTCTCGCCTGCTATCGACCCGCCGTGGGAAGCACGAACCGATCACGATACCTTCAAGGCTCTCTCATACGAGTTCACACGCCAGGCCAAGAAGCACCTGGGCACCCGCAAGGATATTGTTTCGGTTCCGCTCCTGCACGATACCCCCGGTCAAATCAAGCAGCCCGGCGGTCATGCACCCGACTGGAAGAGCACTCCCGGCATGTCAGGTGTTCCCGGTAAGAACATGCCGAACTTCATGACTGTCGAACGCGACTACAGCGCGATGTACGATATGTACACCTCTGTAGGCCCGCTTTTCGACAAGGTTGGTGCCACCACCAAATACGTGACGTACGATCTGAAGGACGAAGTCGCTCAGATGGCGAAGGAATTTGGTGTGATGGACTCCGGTAAGGGCGCGGGTCGTCCTGCACTGGATACCGACACCAAGCTCGCCGAGTCGATTCTGCGCATCTCTGGTACTTCCAACGGTGAGGTGGCCCTTAAGGGCTTCAAGGAACTTGAGAAGCAGACCGGTCTGCACCTGATGGATCTTGCCGAGGGTAACGAGGAACGTAAGATTACCTTCCCCATGACCCAGGCAGCCCCACAGCCCGTGATAACCTCTCCCGAGTGGTCCGGTTCGGAAACCGGCGGTCGCCGTTACGCGCCGTTCACCGTGAACATTGAAAAGAAGAAGCCGTTCCATACCCTAACCGGTCGTATGCACTTCTTCTTGGATCACGACTGGATGCACGAAATGGGCGAGGCACTGCCGATTTACCGTCCCCCGCTGGATATGACCGGGCTCTTCAAGGAACCCGAAATCGGTACTACCGACGGCGTTTCGGTTGCAGTGCGTTACCTAACCCCGCACAACAAGTGGGCTATCCACTCCCAGTACTTCGACAACCAGCATATGCTGACCCTCTTCCGCGGTGGTCAGACTGCCTGGATGAGCCCCCAGGATGCCGAGAAGATCGGCGTCAAGGACGGCGAATGGATCGAATGTGTGAACACCAATGGTGTGTTCGTGGGTCGTGCGGTTGTTTCGCACCGTATGCCTGAGGGCGTGTGCTACGTGCACCACGCTCAGGAGCGTATGATGACGCCGAAGACCGAAACCACCGGCAAACGCGGCGGTATTCACAACTCGATGACCCGCATCCTACTCAAGCCGACCCATATGATTGGCGGCTACGCACACCAGGCATTCGCCTTCAACTATCTCGGACCGACCGGCAACCAGCGTGACATTGTCTCGTACATTCGCCGTCGCAAGTCGCAGGAGGTTACATTCTAATGCGTGTTATGGCACAAGTTGCAATGGTGATGGCGCTTGATAAGTGCATTGGCTGCCACACCTGCTCCGTGACCTGTAAACAGGCATGGACAAACCGTTCCGGTACCGAGTATGTGTGGTTCAACAACGTTGAGACCCGCCCCGGTCAGGGCTACCCGCGCCGCTACGAGGACCAAGAAAAGTGGAAGGGCGGCTGGGTGCTGAACAAGCGCGGTCGTCTGGAGCTCAAGAGCGGTAACCGCTTCCAGAAGCTCTTCTCCATTTTCGCCTCGCCGATTCAGCCCGAGCTCAGCGACTACTATGAGCCCTGGACTTACGACTACCAGAATCTCACCACCGCACCTCTAGGCGATGACTTCCCTGCGGCTAAGCCGGTATCGATGATTACCGGTCAGGACGCCAAGATTCAATGGGGCCTGAACTGGGACGATAACCTGGGCGGCGCCCCCGAGCACGGTCACCTTGACCCGCTTGTGGAGAAGGTGCGCAAGAAGGCTGAGGACAAGATTAAATTCGAGTTCGAGCAGACCTTCATGTTCTACCTGCCGCGTATTTGTGAGCACTGCCTGAACCCGTCCTGTATGGCGGCATGCCCCTCCGGCGCTATCTACAAGCGAGCCGAGGACGGCATCGTGCTGGTCGATCAGGATCGCTGCCGTGGCTGGCGTCAGTGCATCACCGGCTGCCCCTACAAGAAGGTGTACTTCAACCACAAGACGGGTAAGGCAGAGAAATGTACGTTCTGCTACCCCCGTATCGAGGCCGGTATTCCGACCGTATGTGCCGAGACCTGCGTGGGTCGTATGCGCTACATCGGTATCTTCCTCTACGATGCAGACCGCGTGACTGAAGCAGCATCCGTTGCCGATGAGAAGGATCTGTACGAGTCGCAGCTTTCGCTTATGCTCGATCCTTCGGATCCCGAGATTATTCGTTTGGCACGCGAGAACGATATTCCCGAGGCGTGGATTACCGCAGCCCAGAAGTCGCCCGTGTACAAGCTGGCGAAGGAATGGAAGGTTGCGCTTCCACTGCACCCCGAATACCGCACCATGCCGATGGTCTGGTACGTTCCGCCGCTGTCGCCGATTGTGGATCTGCTCAAGGACCAGGGACACGATGCTGAGAACAGCCAGAACCTGTTCGGCGCGATCGAGGCGCTGCGCATCCCCGTTGAATACCTTGCTGAGCTGTTTACCGCTGGCGATACCGAGGTCGTGACCTTTGTTCTCAAGCGCCTAGCCGCAATGCGCGCCTACATGCGTGACATTAATTTGGGCGGCGAAGGCAATGAGGAGATCGCAAACTCGGTAGGTATGACCGGTGCACAGATGTACGAAATGTACCGTCTGATGGCGATTGCTAAGTACAACGAGCGTTATGTGATTCCTCCGGCTCATATGGAAGATGCGCACAACCTCGAAGAGATGGGATGCTCGCTGAGCGTTGATGGTGGCCCCGGCATGTACGGTGACGCATTCAATGACATGGAAGGTCGCCCGACCCCCGTTTCGACTGGCGTATATGAGAGCTCTAACAAGGTGAGCCTCTTTAGCTGGGATGGGAACTCGCGTCCGGATGGTCTGTTCCCGAATACCACCGGAAAGAAGTAAGTAGTGGCTGGATTCTTTTCCAAGCTTATGGGCAAAGCCGATTCCGGGAATACCCCGGAATCGGCGCAAGCCGCGCGCGATGACATTGATCCGTTTGATCGTGACTATGGTGCAGGTGAAGACCGAGACTCGGTGATTTACCAGGTCAGCGGCATGCTGTTGAGCTATCCGACGGAAGAAACTCTTGATCTTCTGCCGGAGTTTACGCGGTTGGCGCAGGCAACTGAGAATCCCGATTTCGTGCAGGCCGTGCAAACCGTTGCGGATTGGCTTACGGCTCGCGAGCTTGAAGAAGTTCAGAGCGACTACGTGCAGGAATACGACCTCTCCCGCAGGCACGCTCTGCACCTTTCTTACTGGACGGATGGCGATACTCGCCGTCGCGGCGAAACCCTTCTTCGATTTAAGAAAATGTATCGCGATTCGGGGATGCTCACCCGCCTTAACGGGGAACTTCCCGACTATTTACCTCTCGTCTTGGAGTTTGCGGCGCTGGTGGATCGTCGCCAGGGTCGCGCAGCGCTTCAAGCATACCGTCCCTCATTGGAGCTGCTTCGTTTAGCGCTTCGGGACGGAAACCTCCCACACTACGGGTTATTACAGAGTATCTGCAATACCCTCCCCGGTGTCTCTCCCGAGACTCAGGAACAGGTGCAGCAGATGGCGGGTTATGGCCCGCCCGTTGAGACCGTTGGTCTGAGCG
Source organism: Rothia sp. HMSC069C01 (assembly GCF_001814655.1). Taxonomy (NCBI): domain Bacteria; kingdom Bacillati; phylum Actinomycetota; class Actinomycetes; order Micrococcales; family Micrococcaceae; genus Rothia; species Rothia sp. HMSC069C01. The sequence continues at coordinate 153,444 of NZ_KV817383.1, read as the reverse complement.
GGTATGCCGATCCGCGGCTGACCCAAGTTAACCCTAATAATATTTAGACCCCTCAAATTAGGAGTACATCGTGTACGCACTCGCATCCGAGCACGCAGCACATGCGGTGCCTGTCGGCGAGCCGGGGATTGTAGACACCCTCCTGTGGGGCGTGCTTCCCTATGTCACTATTCTTGTTCTGATCGGCGGCACTATTTGGCGTTACCGTACCGATCAGTTTAGCTGGACCACTCGATCATCACAGATTTATGAATCCAAGATGCTGCGTCTGGGATCGCCTCTATTCCACTATGGTCTAGCCGCCGTGTTTATGGGACACGTGGGCGGCCTAGTGGTACCTAAGATGCTCACAGACCTCGTGGTGGACGACCACACTTATCACATTGTCGCTTTGTTGGGCGGTTCCGCAGCCGCTGCAGCAACTATTCTTGGTTTGTTCCTGCTTCTGTGGCGTCGTCGTCGTAACGCACAGGTTTTCTCTGCAACGACGATGAACGATAAGTTTATGTACTTTGTGCTGGTCGCCGTCATTCTGGCGGGTACCGCCGCAACTTTGATTTCCGCTTTTGACCCCTCAGGCGGTCTGCCCCCGGTTAACGGGCATGAGGTGGAGTTCAACTACCGCACCTCCATTGCGGTGTGGTTCCGTTCTATCTTCTACTTCCACCCGGAGGTAGCGCTGATGGTGAATGTGCCTGTCGCCTTCAAGATTCACATCATTGTGGCTATGGTGCTGTTCATTATCTGGCCTTTCACTCGTTTGGTGCATGCACTGACTGTGCCGCTGCACTACCTGTTCCGTCCCTACACCATCTACCGTTCTCGCGGCAATGAGCGCGTGGGCGCACGTCGTGGTTGGGACAACCCGCAAGAGGCGCTCCCACGTGAGCGCGTCAATCGCTAACAATATACACACAACACATAACACAAAGAGGAATCATGAGTGCTCCCACTGCTGAGAGTTACGACCTAAAAAAGGGGCAGCTTTTTAACCTGCTGCTGGTTACCTTCGCCTCGACCGTTGGGTTCTGGGCGTGGACGATTGTCGGTCCGCTTGCGAAGTACTACGCCAAGCCGGATCAGATGCATTTGAACCCGGGAACCACGAGTTTGCTGGTTGCTATGCCTATCTTTATTGGTGCGATTGGGCGTATTCCGGTTGGTGGTCTAACCGATAAGTACGGTGGGCGCATCATGATGAGCCTGGTACTTGCCGTCAGCGCTCCGCTGGTGCTCTTGGTCGGTGTTGCCGGTTCGATGAAGTCGTTCCCCCTGATGTTGGTCTTCTCATTCCTGCTGGGTATCGCCGGTACCGTGTTCGCGGTGGGTATTCCGTTCAGCTCCGCTTGGTACCCGCCCGCTCGTAAGGGCTTTGCAACCGGTGTTTTCGGTGCTGGTATGGTCGGTACCGCTCTGTCGGCGTTCTTTACCCCGCGCCTGATGAACCTCGTGGGTTATATGAATACCCACTACATCATTGCGGCTCTGTGCGCGGTAACCGCCGTCATCTCGTTCTTGTTCCTGCGTGATTCACCGGCTACCGCTAACCGCGAGGTTACCCCGCTGATGCCGAAGATCATTCGGGCGTTCAAGGTGAAGTCAACCTGGCAGCTGTGCTTCCTGTACTCGGTAGTATTCGGTGGCTTCGTGGCGTTCTCGAACTATCTGCCCACCTACCTGAACAATATCTACAGTTTCAACCCTGAAGATGCTGGTGCTCGTGCCGCAGGCTTCGCGGCGGCTGCCGTGATCGCTCGTCCCTTCGGCGGTATCTTGGCTGATAAGTTTGGTCCGAAGATCATTACCTTCATTGCACTGGGTGGCGTATCGGCTTTGGCTCTGGTTACCGCATTCCAACCGGATGCTGAGCATGTTTATGGTCCTATCTTCTTGGCGATGGCAGCTCTGCTGGGCTTGGGTTCCGGCTCGGTCTTCGGTTGGGTTGGCCGCGCGGCTGACCCGAAGAACGTGGGTGCGGTCTCCGGCGTGATCGCTGCTGCCGGCGCTCTTGGCGGCTTCTTCCCGCCGCTGGTGATGGGTGCAACCTACGATGCCGCACATCGTAACTACTTTATCGGTCTAACTCTGTTGGCTGTAACTGCAGCTGTGGCCTTTGCCTCGGCATTCTTGGTCAAGCATGGCGGTAAGCCGGAACATCATAAGGCTGATGCCGCAGCGAAGTAGTAGCTGAGTTTTTCACTCAATTGCTTGTTTCCATGGCTCTGGCCGTTCCCTACTCTGGGGGAGCGGCCAGAGCTTTTTACGTGAGTTTCGTACCCTAAAACCAAATTGTGGGGTGGCGATCACAATTTCGGAACAGATGGCTCTGAATTTAGATACCTCTAATTTATTGATTACGATGCAGGTTTTGGCTGCCGCCGGTGGTCTGGGCGGGTTCTTCCCGCCGCTGGTGATGGGTGCAGCCTATGACGCCGCCGTAAACAGCTACTTTAATGGGCAGATGCTCTTTCCTGTGACGGCTGCCGCCAGAGTGGGGGATGACGCTCCTGGTATGTGGCGGTAAGAAATCATTCGCCGTGCCGTAACGGGTGATCGCATGTACGCCCGATAAACCCTTATAACATGCGTGTCACAGGGCATATGTAGCTAGAAGTTTGAGCACACAATATGGGAAAATTAGTACTGTATATACACAACAGCACCGTTGTGAACCGCTAACGGTTTGCGCCGAATAGGAGAAGATATTATGTCTTTCATTGACCGTCATCTCGGCCCCCGTTCCGCAGACGCTGAGCATATGCTCAAAGCCCTGGGATACGATTCCCTGGGAGCTCTGATGGACGACGCTGTCCCGCCTCAGATTCGCCTTCACGGCGAGCTTGATCTTCCCGATCCGTTGACAGAGCAGGATGCACTCGCCAAGATCGCCGAGTATGCCGCCGAGAACAAAGTTTATACACAGATGATTGGCGAAGGCTATTACGATGCCGTAACCCCCGCCGTTCTGCGCCGCAATATTCTTGAAAACCCCGGATTTTACACCTCGTACACCCCCTACCAGGCTGAAATTTCGCAGGGTCGTCTGGAGGCTCTGCTGAATTTCCAGAACGTGGTTATGGAACTCACCGGCCTGGATATTGCGAATGCTTCCCTACTCGATGAGGCAAGCGCGGTTGCGGAGGCGGTTGTGATGATGCACCGCGCCAACCGTAAGGTTAAGAATGGTTTCTTCGCGATTGATTCTCGGTGCCTGCCGCAGGTTCTTGCTGTGGTACGCGGTCGTGCCGAACTTCTTGACATTCCGTTTGTGGTCACCGATTTCTCGGAGGGGCTGCCCGAGGGCGATCTGTACGGTGTGGTGCTTGCATACCCCGCATCCGACGGGGAAATTCGTGACATTGAACCGCTGGTGAAGGCGGCTAAGGAACGTAACGCCCTAGTGACCGTGGATGCCGATCTTCTGGCGCTCACCCTGCTGAAGTCTCCGGGGGAACTCGGTGCCGATATTGCCGTGGGCAATACCCAGCGTTTTGGTCTGCCGTTCTTCTTTGGTGGTCCGCATGCCGCCTACATGGCTGTGCATAAGGGCATGGAACGCACTATGCCGGGCCGTCTGGTCGGTGTGTCGCAGGATTCCGCCGGTAAGCCTTCTTACCGTTTGTCTCTGCAGACCCGCGAACAGCACATCCGTCGCGAGAAGGCTACCAGTAATATCTGTACCGCTCAGGCTTTGCTGGCGATTGTGGCCGGTGCTTACGCTGTGTATCACGGTCCCGAGGGGCTGCGCGCTATTGCCGAACGTCTGCATACTAACGCGGCTCGTGTAGCGACAGCCCTGGAAAGCGCCGGATACGGTATTGCCTATGAGCATTTCTTTGACACCGTGGTGATTGATGCACCGGCTCGCGCAGATGAGCTCGTTGCCAAGGCGCTTGAGGCTGGTATTAACATTCGCCGTATCAACGAGAACCGCGTGGGTATTTCGGTCGGTGAATCTCATGATGACCGGGTTTTGGAGCGTCTGGTAAAGGCATTTGGCGCAGAACTTCCCTCCGAGGCAGATGCCAAGTTCAGCATTCCCGCAAATCTGCTCCGTACCGATGAGTATATGCAGCATCCCGTCTTCCATAGGTACCATTCCGAGACCGAGATGATGCGTTACCTGCGCCACCTCTCTGATAAGGATTTGGCTCTGGACCGCACGATGATTCCTCTGGGTTCGTGCACTATGAAACTCAACGCGGCTGCGGAAATGGAACCGATTTCCTGGCCCGAATTTGCGAATATTCACCCGCTTGCACCCGCCGATCAGGCTCAGGGCTGGCATAAGCTCATCAAGGAACTTTCCGACTGGCTGGTCGCTATCACCGGATACGATGTCGTGTCTTTGCAGCCGAACTCCGGTGCAACCGGTGAGTATGGTGGTCTGCGTGCTATTCGTGCCTACCACGAGGCTAACGGTGATCACGAGCGTGATACCGTGCTTATTCCGCTTTCGGCGCACGGCACGAATGCCGCGTCCGCAGCACTTGCCGGGCTTAAGGTTGCGGGTGTGGCGACCGCATCCGACGGCTCGATTGATGTTGATGATCTGAAGGCGAAGATCGAGAAGTACGGCGATAAGATCGCTGGCATCATGATTACTTATCCCTCGACGCACGGCGTGTTTGAGCCTCAGGTATCTGAGGTTTGCGAGCTTGTGCATGCCGCGGGCGGTCAGGTTTACCTGGATGGTGCAAACCTGAACGCGCAGATGGGCTTCGCACAGCCGGGTAAGTTCGGCGGCGATATTTCCCATCTGAACCTGCACAAGACCTTCTCCATCCCACACGGCGGTGGCGGTCCCGGTGTTGGGCCTCTTGCTGCTCGTGAGCATCTGGCGAAGTACCTTCCCGGCGATGCCGCGACTGCGGATGCCGAAGGCAAGCTGCCTAGCGGTGCGGCACTTCCGATTGCGCAGGCGTTCTTTGGCTCTGCTGGTGTGCTTCCCATCAGCTGGATGTACATTGCTATGAGCGGTGCTGAGGGCTTGAAAAAGTCCTCGGAATACGCGGTGCTGAACGCAAACTACGTGGCGAAAAAGCTCAACGATAAGTTCCCTGTGCTCTACACCGGCAACGCAAACCTGGTGGGTCACGAGTGCATCCTAGATATTCGTGAGCTTACCGACCGCTCCCATGTGACCGCCGAAGACGTGTGTAAGCGTCTGATGGACTTCGGTTTCCACGCGCCTACTCTGGCATTCCCAGTTCCGGGAACTTTGATGATGGAGCCGACCGAATCGGAGTCGAAGGAAGAACTCGATCGCTTTATTGAGGCGATGGAGACTATCTACGGCGAAATTCTTGAGGTTGCCGAAGGCAAGGTCGCAGTGGAAGATTCTGTGCTGCGCAACGCTCCGCATACGGTGGATGTTGTTTCTGCCGACGAGTGGAACCGCCCGTATAGCCGTACCCAGGCTGCCTTCCCGGTTCCTTCGCTTCGCGCCAATAAGTACTTTACACCTGTGGGTCGTATTGACGGTGCGGGCGGAGACCGTCACTTTGTCTGCGAATGCCCTCCGATGGAGGCATTCGATCTTGAAGCTCACGCCGAGTAGCTTCGATGATTCGATGAACTTCTGTGTGTCCCGCGTTTTTCGCCTGTTTGTTAGGAGGCGGGGGAGCGGGGCGCCCGGAAGGCTTACCGTACACACATAAAATAGAATGAATGTTCTTAAAAACAAGAATAATCGTTCTGGTATAAACCGTTCTGGCACAAAGCAGTGTATCTGACTATGTACTAAGTACTAAGGAGAAACATGTCACCCAAGAAGACCGCACTCTACCCCGTCCACGAAAAGCTAGGAGCCGCATTCACCGACTTCGGCGGCTGGGATATGCCGCTCAAATACGCCAACGATGTTGCCGAGCATCAGGCTGTGCGCACCCGCGCCGGTATTTTCGACCTCTCCCACATGGGCGAGTTCCGCATCACCGGGCCCGATGCCGCTGCATTCCTCGACTACGCTCTGGTCTCCAACATGTCCGTACTCAAGCCCGGTCGCGCCAAGTACTCGATTCTCGCCAACGACAAGGGCGGCGTGATTGACGACCTTATCACCTACCGCTTGGGCGACGAAGAATTCTTGGTTGTGCCCAATGCCGCCAACATTGATAACGATTTTGCGGCCATGAGCGAGCGTCTGGGTAATTTTGATGTGAAGTTCGTCAACGAATCTGACGACACCTCCCTAATTGCTGTGCAAGGACCGCGTGCCGAAGAAATTCTGCTTGCGGCTGGTGCCTCAGATGAGGATGCGGTACGTGAGCTCAAATACTACGCTTCCGTTCCGGTCACCATCGCCGGAGTAGATGTACTTCTGGCACGTACCGGCTACACCGGCGAGGACGGTTTCGAGCTCTTCGTACCGAACGCCAACGCTGTGAAACTGTGGGATGCGCTCTCCGCCGCAGGTGAGCCCTTCGGCTTGACCCCGGCAGGTTTGGCGGCACGCGATTCGCTGCGTCTGGAAGCTGGTATGCCGCTTTACGGTCACGAGCTGGGCCTGGACATTACCCCCTTCGAGTCCGGTTTGGGCCGTTTAGTTGAGATCGCTTTGGAGAAGAAGGCCGTCGATTTCGTGGGTCGTACCGCCCTGACCGAACTGGCGAAGTCCCCGTCGGAGCGTATTCTGGTTGGACTGAAAGCCCAGGCAAAGCGCCCGGCACGTGCGGGTTCGTTCCTCGTCGATGCCGAGGGTAATCAAATCGGTGAGGTAACCTCCGGTATTCCTTCCCCGACCCTGGGTTACCCGATAGCAATGGCATTGGTGAAGCGCGAATTCTCCGAGGTCGGTTCCGAGGTGGACGTGGATATTCGCGGTAAGCGTGCAACTTTCGACGTGGTCTCGCTTCCGTTCTACAAGCGCGAGAAGTAAATACTGCTTCATCTCAGGTAACCCGAGCAAGAGGCATAGGGCGGGTGAATGTGCTGAAGTATATTTACCCGCCCTTCAGCATGCCTGTGTCGGTATATCGACTCGAAGTTTATCGTCCAGGCAAAAGCCCGGGCGCGCACGCAAACATAATGTCGCCTTAGTTTATCCATGACTTGAAGTAAGCTAGGATGAACTCAGCAGGTTGCAAGATGCTCGGTGAGCATAAACCTCAGGGAAAACCAGCAGACAATGAAGGCTGCATACCGTCTTCGGGCGGTTACATCGGGAGAACCTACAGGTGTACTCCCAGAAGCTAATCCCAACAAACGGACGAACCGCCGCATATAAAACCTGGCGGGCAAGCGCATACTCACACAGATGAAGGAATAATGTGGCACTAGATACTGGCGTTCCAAGTAGTGTGCAAAAACAAGCCGAAGCGCTCGAATACGATATCAGCGTGTTCGAGCTCTTTAGCATCGGCATAGGTCCTTCCAGCTCCCACACCGTAGGGCCGATGCGCGCCTCCAACCGTTTTATCGCCGAACTTATTGACACCAACCTGCTCTCACGCATCACGAAAGTGCATATCGACCTGTATGGATCACTCGCCGCAACCGGGGCAGGGCACGGCACCATGAGCGCGGCGCTCAAAGGGTTGTGCGGGCATGTGCCCGAAACTATCTGCCTCACCGAGGCAGACGCCATGATCGAGCGTAATAGCGTGGACGGCACTCTGCCGCTCGCCGGGTATCCTTCCAGTATGTACGGTGCGACGGCTCCCTGCGGCGAGGAGGGCAAAGTTTACGGACCGGTTCTGAACTACCGAGAACTCGATATAACCCTGCGTCCCCTAACAGTGCTTCCGCGCCACACAAACGGTATTAAGATCGCCGCATTCGAGGGCGAGAAGATGCTTTTGGAGCGCACCTATTTTTCCATCGGTGGTGGATTTATTGTCGAAGGTGACGAGCCCGCAACCGGGGGAGCATCCCTAGAACGCCCACCCTACCCGTTCGGTTCCGGCGCCGAGCTCTTAGACATGGCGAACGAGACCGGGATGAGTATTGCCCAGCTCAAAATGACAAACGAGTGTTCGCTTCGCAGCGAGGCTGAGGTACGCCAAGGAATTCTGCACATCTACAAGGTTATGAAGGAATGCATCGGGTCTTCACTATCGCGTGTTGGTTACCTGCCTGGGCCCCTCAAAGTACGTTGCCGCGCCGGGGCATGGCACCGCGACCTAATGACCGAAGACCCCAATAAATCACCCGAATACGCCATCGACTGGGTGAACCTAATCGCGCTCGCCGTGAACGAAGAGAATGCGTTTGGTGGCCGCGTGGTGACGGCGCCGACGAATGGTGCATCCGGCATTATTCCGGCGGTTTTGCACTATGCGATGAACTATACGCCCGGAATACGGCATTGCGGTCGGGGCAAGCGTGAGGATGCGGTGATCGACTTTTTCTTGGCTGCCGCCGCGATCGGGGTGCTGTATAAGAAGCGTGCCTCAATTTCCGGTGCCGAGGTGGGATGCCAGGGAGAGGTCGGCAGCGCCAGCTCGATGGCCGCCGCCGGTCTTGCTCAGGTTTTGGGCGGTACGAACGAGCAGATTGAAAACGCCGCAGAGATTGCGATGGAGCATAACCTGGGGCTGACCTGTGACCCTGTGGGCGGGTTGGTGCAGATTCCGTGCATTGAACGCAACGCGATGGCCGCGTCGAACGCAGTCACGGCGGCACGCATGGCGCTGCGCGGTGATGGTGCGCATCGTGTTTCCCTAGACCAAGTGATCGAAACGATGCGCCAAACCGGCATGGATATGTCACACCGTTACAAGGAAACCTCAATGGGTGGCCTGGCGGTTAACGTGGTGGAATGTTAGCTCCAAAATGGTAGGGGAGCGCTCGCCCGGAAGCCGCAGGGGCATTCGGGGCGAGCGTTTTCTTTATCTTTATTGTGCAGTCGGTTAGAACACTGGTCGAGCGGTTACCGGTACGGCGAAAGACTGGCGGTCTCCCACCCAACCGTTTGTTGGTACCATGCTCTATGTGAGTGACCCGGTGGACGTGCCTGCGCCCAAGAAGGCATCGGTAACGTTTAGTTTCGATATGAAGGCTCTTGACTCTGCCGGGTTGGCAGCGTATTCGTGCCGCGATTGACAACCTCCGCTCACCCGATACCGATATTTTTGCCCAGGCAACCCCTTATGTGTACCAGTTCTACCGTATGTATTTTGATATGGCGGATGAGTACGACTGGGAACAATACTTGCCGGATATTCCCGAATCTCAGGTGTGGACTCTTGTGGATCCCATCTGGGATCGGTGCACGGTTGCCTGGGACAATAACAATGTGCTGATTGTAGTGGAAGCCGAGACCGAGTGGGATATTGAGCACGGTATGATGATGGTGCTCCAAAACGGCACGAAACTGGTGAAAGTGGGTATGGCGGTTGAGTCTTACACCAACCCTGACGGCAGTATTTTCTTGCGCGAAGAATAGGCTTAGCAGGGGAGCGTAAGAGTGCGCTCATATGCTATTTCAAAAGCCTAGGAGATATACTGCGGAAACTTCCGGAAGGGCTATAAAAAGCTCACTTGAATCCGGCGCTTGCATCTGCTGTACGGGTGTGGTAGACAAACGCGCGAGCATAGTGTATTGTTAATATTTACGCTTTCCCTGACCTTTGTGCCTTCATATAGCGGTGGGCACGGGCTGAAGGTGACGTTAAACCGTTCGACATCTACTAGCTTTGCACACCGTTTTCGGGGTCTTCATCATGATGTCTTACGGCTCTGTCGCCGGGAGGCAGATTGCTAACAGACATGTCTGTGGAAGGATCCCCATTTTGGTCGCTTCGAGCACCTCTAACCATGACGCCGCTAACGGTGCGGAAAACAATTCCGACCGTCGTATCTCATTCGCAAAAATTAGTGAACCGTTGAAGGTTCCCAACCTGCTGGCTATCCAGACCGACAGCTTCGACCGCCTCGTGGGTAACGAACGCTGGGCAAAGCGTCTGGAAAACGCCCAGGCAGCAGGTGACACCTCTGTACCTGAGAAATCCGGTCTTGCTGAGATCTTCGAGGAGATTTCCCCGATTCGTGATTTCCAGGAAACCATGCAGCTGTCCTTCTCGGATCCGGAATTCTCTGATCCCAAGTACACCATGGAAGAGTGCAAGGATCGTGACGCAACCTATGCGGCACCCCTGTACGTTAAAGCTGAATTCATGAACCTGACCACCGGTGAGGTTAAGCAGCAGACCCTCTTCATGGGCGACTTCCCGCTCATGACCGAATCCGGTACCTTCGTGATTAACGGTACCGAGCGTGTGGTCGTTTCCCAGCTGGTGCGTTCACCCGGTGCATACTTCGAGAAGGCACCCGACCGCACCTCCGATAAGGACATCTACTCAGCACGCGTTATTCCTTCGCGCGGTGCATGGTTTGAGCTTGAAATAGACAAGCGCGATCAGGTGGGTGTGCGCCTGGACCGCAAGCGTAAGCAGTCCGTGACCGTGCTGTTGAAGGCTCTGGGATGGACCGAGGCAAAGATTCTTGCCGAGTTCGGGAACTATGATTCTATTCGTGCAACCCTAGAGAAGGACTCCGTCTCAACCCGGGACGAGGCTCTGCTCGATATCTACCGTAAGCTCCGCCCGGGCGAGCCCCCGACGGTGGAGGCCGCACAGGCGTTGCTCGACAACATGTACTTCACCCCGCGCCGCTATGATCTGGCGAAGGTTGGTCGTTACAAGGTGAACCGTAAGCTCGGTGTAGATGTTCCTCTTGATTCTCCCGAGGCATCGGTACTCAGCCAGGACGACATCGCTCAGATGATTCACTACCTGTGCGCCCTGCACGCTCAGGAGAGCAGCATCCCCGGTAAGCGTGACGGCAAGGAAATTTCCGTTAAGATCGATATCGACGATATTGACCACTTCGGTAACCGCCGCATCCGCACTGTGGGCGAGTTGATTGAGAACCAGATTCGCACCGGCCTTTCCCGCATGGAGCGTGTGGTGCGTGAGCGTATGACCACTCAGGACGTTGATTCCATCACCCCGCAGTCCTTAGTGAACATCCGCCCTGTGGTGGCAGCGATTAAAGAGTTCTTCGGTACTTCGCAGCTTTCGCAGTTCATGGATCAGAACAACCCGCTGGCTGGGCTAACCCACAAGCGTCGTCTTTCGGCGCTGGGCCCCGGCGGTCTTTCCCGCGACCGCGCGGGCATGGAAGTGCGCGACGTGCACCCCTCGCACTACGGTCGTATGTGCCCCATCGAAACCCCTGAAGGTCCGAACATTGGTCTGATCGGTTCGTTGGCAACCTACGGGCGTATCAACTCTTACGGCTTTATCGAGACCCCCTACCGCGTGGTTGAAGATGGTAAGGTCACCGACAAGGTGCGTTACCTGACTGCCGACGACGAGAAGAGCGTTATTATTGCGCAGGCAAACGCCCCGCTGACTAACGAGCGTACCTTTGCTGAGGACGAGGTTCTCTGCCGTGCAGGCGATGGTTCTGGCGAGGCCGTGCTGGTTGCCCCTGGCGCTGTGCAGTACATGGACGTTTCCCCGCGTCAGATGGTGTCTGTGGCAACCGCTCTAATTCCCTACCTTGAGCACGACGACGCAAACCGTGCGTTGATGGGCGCTAACATGCAGCGCCAGGCTGTGCCGCTGTTGGAATCCGAGGCTCCCGTCGTTGGTACCGGTATGGAGAAGTACGCTGCGCTTGACTCCGGCGATTCCGTGCTGGCGAAGAAGGCTGGCGTGGTATCCGAGGTATCGGCCGATCTGGTGTTGGTCCGCAACGATGACGGCACCACCAGCTCGTACCCGATCATGAAGTTCTCCCGTTCGAACCCGGGCAACTGCTACAACCAGCGTGTTGTGGTGAAGGCCGGTCAGCGTGTGGAGGAGCGTGACGTTATCGCGGACGGCCCTTCGACCGACGGCGGTGAGCTCGCTCTGGGTAAGAACCTGCTCGTGGCATACATGCCCTGGGAAGGTCTGAACTATGAGGATGCGATTATCCTCTCCCAGCGCATGGTTTCCGAGGACGTGCTGACCTCGATTCATATCGAAGAGCACGAAATTGACGCTCGTGACACCAAGCTGGGTCCCGAAGAAATTACCCGCGATATTCCCAACGTTTCTGAGGAAGTTCTCTCTGCACTGGATGACCGCGGTATTATCCACATTGGTGCCGAGGTTGAGGCTGGCGACATCCTGGTCGGTAAGGTAACCCCCAAGGGCGAGACCGAGCTGACCCCTGAAGAGCGCCTGCTGCGCGCAATCTTCGGCGAGAAGTCCCGCGAAGTTCGTGATACTTCTCTGAAGGTTCCCCACGGTGAATCCGGTACCGTGATCGGCGTTCGCATCTTCGACCGCGAAAGCGACGATGAAGACGATCTGCCCCCGGGCGTTAACAAGCTTGTGCGCGTGTACGTTGCGCAGAAGCGTAAGATTACCGACGGCGACAAGCTTGCAGGTCGCCACGGTAACAAGGGCGTTATTTCCAAGATCCTGCCGGTCGAAGATATGCCCTTCTTGGAAGACGGTACTCCCGTTGATGTCATTCTGAACCCGTTGGGCGTGCCCGGTCGTATGAACATCGGTCAGGTGCTTGAGGTTCACACCGGCTGGCTCGCTAAGCAGGGTTGGAAGATTGAGGGTGACCCGGCGTGGCTGAAGAATATGCCGAACTTCCCGAAGGAATCCGGACCCACCCGCCTGGCGACCCCCGTGTTCGACGGCGCTCATGAGGACGAGCTCTTCGACTTGATGGATCACGCGAATCCGAACCGTGACGGCGATCGTCTGATTACTCGCTCCGGCAAGGCACGTCTGATTGACGGTCGTTCGGGTGAGCCGTTCCCTGACCCGATTTCGGTGGGTTACCAGTACATCCTGAAGCTGCACCACCTGGTGGACGACAAGATTCACGCTCGCTCCACCGGTCCTTACTCGATGATTACCCAGCAGCCGTTGGGCGGTAAGGCACAGTTCGGTGGTCAGCGCTTCGGTGAGATGGAAGTGTGGGCGCTGGAAGCATACGGCGCCGCCTACACCCTGCAGGAAATCTTGACCGTCAAGTCTGACGATGTGGCCGGTCGTGTGAAGGTTTACGAGGCGATCGTCAAGGGCGAGAATATCCCCGAACCGGGTATCCCCGAATCCTTCAAGGTTCTTATTAAAGAAATGCAGTCACTGTGCCTGAACGTCGAGGTACTTTCTACCGACGGGAAGACCATTGAAATGAGCGACTCGGAGGAAGAAGGCTTCCGGGCAGCAGAAGATATGGGCGTGAGCCTAACCCACGAGGAGCCCAGCTCCGTGGACGAGCTCTAATCACAGCCTCTCCTTCGAGGGCAGGGCGTAGTCACGCATGATTTTCGCCCCGCCCATCAACCCCAAGTCTTCGAAACTACAGAAAGAGATTAGGACCGATATGTCCAACGAATCTTCGCTTGGTTTGATGCGAATTGGTCTTGCCACCGCCGACGATATCCGTCGTTGGTCTTACGGCGAGGTCAAGAAACCCGAGACCATCAACTACCGTACCCTGAAGCCGGAGAAGGAAGGCCTCTTCGACGAGCGCATCTTTGGTCCCACCAAGGACTGGGAGTGCTACTGCGGTAAATACAAGCGCGTGCGCTTCAAGGGTATTGTGTGTGAGCGCTGCGGCGTTGAAGTGACCCGCTCTAAAGTGCGCCGTGAGCGCATGGGCCACATTGAACTGGCTGCACCCGTCACCCACATCTGGTACTTCAAGGGCGTTCCTTCACGCCTGGGCTACCTGCTTGATTTGGCACCGAAAGACCTGGAAAAGGTCATCTACTTCGCCGCCTACATGATCACGAGCGTGGATGAGGAAGCTCGTCACGAGGATCTGCCGAACCTGCAGGCGGCACACGACCGTGAAAAGCGTGAGCTGGAGTCTCAGCGTGACGCCGATATTGCCGCTATTTCCCGCGAAGTTGAGCAGGAACTAGCTCGTATTGAGGCTGAGGGCGGCAAGAAGACAGCCGAAAAGCGTAAGCTGCGCGATAATGCAGAGCGTCAGATGGCTTCTGTTCGCAGGCGCGCCGACCGTGAAATTGAGCACCTGGAGAAGGTCTGGGATCGTTTCAAGAACCTGAAGGTTGCTGACCTTGAGGGTGATGAGGCGCTCTACCGCTCCATGATCGATAAGTACGGTCTGTACTTTGAGGGTGCAATGGGTGCTGAGGCTATCAAGAAGCGCCTGGAAACCTTCGATCTAGAGGCCGAAGCTGAGGCCCTGAAGGAGGTCATTCAGACCGGTAAGGGTCAGAAGAAGACCCGCGCGCTTAAGCGTCTGAAGGTTGTAAACGCCTTCCTGACTACTAATAACTCCCCGCTGGGTATGGTGCTGGATGTTGTTCCGGTTATTCCGCCGGAGCTGCGCCCGATGGTTCAGCTCGATGGTGGTCGCTTTGCGACTTCCGACTTGAACGACCTGTACCGTCGTGTGATCAACCGTAACAACCGCCTCAAGCGCCTGCTGGAGCTTGGCGCTCCCGAGATCATTGTGAATAACGAAAAGCGTATGCTGCAGGAAGCTGTGGATTCGCTCTTCGATAACGGTCGTCGTGGTCGCCCCGTGACCGGTCCCGGTAACCGCCCGCTGAAGTCGCTCTCCGATATGCTCAAGGGTAAGCAGGGTCGTTTCCGCCAGAACCTGCTCGGTAAGCGCGTGGACTACTCCGGCCGTTCCGTAATCGTGGTTGGTCCGCAGCTGGAAATGCATCAGTGTGGTCTGCCGAAGCAGATGGCGTTGGAGCTCTTCAAGCCCTTTGTCATGAAGCGCTTGGTGGAGCTTTCGCACGCGCAGAACATTAAGAGTGCAAAGCGTATGGTTGAGCGTTTCCGCCCGCAGGTGTGGGATGTTCTCGAAGAGATCATTACCGAGCATCCTGTGTTGCTGAACCGTGCACCTACCCTGCACCGTCTGGGTATTCAGGCGTTCGAGCCGAAGCTGGTTGAGGGTAAGGCTATTCAGCTGCATCCGCTCGTGTGTTCTGCGTTCAACGCTGACTTCGACGGCGACCAGATGGCGGTTCACCTGCCGCTCTCGCCCGAGGCTCAGGCTGAGGCACGCATCTTGATGCTCTCCTCGAACAACATCTTGAAGCCTTCGGACGGTCGTCCGGTAGCTGTTCCTTCGCAGGATATGATCATTGGCTTGTACCACTTGACCACCACACGCGAAGGTGAGAAGAACGAGGGCCACGCATTCTCGTCGATCGCTGAAGCTCTGATGGCGATGGATCGTCACGATATTGAGCTGTACACCAAGATTAAGGTTCGTCTCTCTGGCGATGAGTTTGTAGCGCCCGAGGGTTGGGAAGCCCCTGAGGGTTACACGCCTGGCGATCCGATTCTGCTGGAGTGCACCGTTGGTCGGATTCTGTTCAACCAGACTTTGCCGAAGGATTACCCGTGGTTCTCTGACATTGCAGATAAGAAGGGACTGGGCAAGCTCATTAACGATCTTGCTGAGAAGTACCCGATGGATATCGTGGCGCGTACCCTGGATAACCTCAAGAACGCTGGCTTCTACTGGGCATCGCGTTCGGGCGTGACCGTCGCCGTTTCTGATATCGCGACCCCGGCGACTAAGCCCGCGATTATGGAACGCTATGAAAAGCAGGCCTCCGCGATTGAGGATGAGTTTGATGTCGGTATGATTGGCGACGACGAGCGCCGTGAAGAGCTCATCAAGATTTGGACCGAAGCTACCGATACGGTCGCTGAAGCTATGCGTGAGAATCTGAGCGACAACGGTGGTCTGAATACCATCTACCGTATGGTGACCTCCGGCGCACGTGGTAACTGGATGCAGGTTCGTCAGATTGCGGGTATCCGCGGTCTGGTGTCTAACCCGAAGGGCGAGATTATGCCCCGCCCGATTAAGTCCTCCTACCGTGAAGGGCTGTCGGTGTTGGAGTACTTCATCGCAACTCACGGTGCTCGTAAGGGTCTTGCCGATACCGCGCTGCGTACCGCTAACTCGGGTTACCTGACCCGCCGTCTGGTGGACGTTTCGCAGGATGTGATCGTGCGTGAACACGACTGCGGTACTCGCCGTGGTCTGGTGCTTCCGCTGATCGATGCCGACGGCAACCTCCACCCGGATGTTGAAACTTCTATCCACGGTCGTACCTTGGCAATTGATGTCAAGGACTCTGACGGTAACGTTATCGCATCCGCTGGTGAGGATGTTTCGGATGTGCTGATCGAGAAGCTGTTCAAGGCTGGCGTGAAGGAACTGCGTGTTCGTTCTGTGCTGACTTGCGAGTCCAGCATCGGCGTATGTGCCCTGTGCTACGGACGCTCGATGGCATCGAACGTTCTGGTTGATATTGGCGAGGCTGTAGGTATTATCGCGGCTCAGTCCATTGGTGAGCCCGGTACTCAGCTGACTATGCGTACCTTCCACACCGGTGGTGTTGCATCGGCTGACGATATTACCCAGGGTCTGCCCCGTATTCAGGAGCTCTTCGAGGCTCGCACCCCCAAGGGCGTGGCACCGATTTCTGAGGTTTCCGGCCGTGTGACCATTGAGGATACCGAGAAGTCGTACAAGATCGTCGTTACCCCGGATGATGGTTCCGAACCGCAGTCTTACACGGTTCTTCGCCGTGCGGCTTCGAAGCTGCAGACCGGCGACCACGTTCAGGTGGGCGATCAGCTGGCTGCTGGCGCGGTTGATCCGAAGGAGGTTCTGCGTATTCGTGGTCCTCGTGAGGCGCAGAAGCACCTGGTGAGCGAGGTTCAGGGCGTGTACAAGTCTCAGGGCGTAGAGATCCACGATAAACACGTTGAGGTTATTGTGCGTCAGATGCTCCGCCGCGTGACCGTCATTGAGTCTGGCGATACCGAGCTGCTGCCCGGTGAACTCGTGGATAACATCGTGTTCCAGAAGGCTAACCGTAAGGCGCTCGTTGAGGGCAAGAAACCTGCCGCTGGTCGTCCTGAGATGATGGGTATCACCAAGGCTTCACTGGCCACCGAGTCCTGGCTGTCTGCCGCATCCTTCCAGGAGACCACTCGCGTTCTCACCCAGGCTGCGATGGAGGCTAAGACCGATCCGCTGCTTGGTCTGAAAGAGAACGTCATCATCGGTAAGCTGGTTCCTGCCGGTACCGGTTTGGCTCGCTACAACGATATTGAGGTTGAGCCCAGCCAGAAGGCGCGTGAGGAGCAGATGCAGGCGTTTGATGGCTTCGGCTACCAGAGCGCGTTTACCCAGCTGGGTGAAGATCCGTACCCCTACGCCAACAGCGGCTACATGGCTGTTCCCTTGGACGAGTACGGTCGTGGTCTTGAGTAAGACTCACATAATGGGTTCGTAAACTCGATCGTGAATCGGGCCTAGTGTCCTAAATGATGGAGGCGGTCTCGGGAACTTCCCGAGACCGCCTCCTGACGTTAGCTAGGGGAGAGGAACATCCTATCCCAGTATTAAGTGATGAATACCATAATATATTTACTATGCTGGGCGGTGTTCTCTCCGAGTTCAGCTAGATTAACAGGATTTTAACCTGTATAGTCTTTATCCGAAGTACCTAGCCTCGGCGTGGAATTCACCACCGTGATTCCTTGTGATAGTTAATCGTGAGGTCTTGGGTCAACGAATCAATGGCAGTATGGATACCGTCCTTTGGTGTTGCCTGTGTGCTGACACCTAAATGCCACTTTTAAGTGTGCCCAAAAACTTTTTCATCAGAAATAAGTTTAAATCTCGCTGAGAGCAAGAACCCGTGTGCCTAGATGGGCTACGGGCTTCTGTAACCGAGAGCATTTCGTGGCAACACAAAATGCCAGTAAGTTCCCAAGGACTTGAAGACAGATAAGTCCACATAGTAACGGAGAAAACGTGCCTACTATTCAGCAGCTGGTCCGTAAGGGCCGGACTCCCAAGGTCGTTAAGACCAAGGCGCCCGCACTGAAGGGCAACCCTATGAAGCGTGGCGTGTGCACCCGTGTGTACACCACCACCCCGAAGAAGCCGAACTCGGCACTGCGTAAAGTCGCTCGTGTCAAGCTCAACGGTGGTATCGAGGTTACCGCATACATTCCTGGTGAGGGTCACAACCTGCAGGAGCACTCGATTGTGCTCGTTCGCGGTGGCCGTGTGAAGGACCTCCCCGGTGTTCGTTACAAGATCGTTCGTGGTGCTCTGGATACCCAGGGTGTTAAGGGTCGCGGCCAGGCTCGCTCCCGCTACGGCGCTAAGAAGGAGAAGAAGTAATGCCTCGTAAGGGTCCCGCTCCCAAGCGTCCCCTCGTAAACGATCCTGTTTACGGTTCTGCGCTGGTTACCCAGCTCATTAACAAGGTCCTGTTGGACGGCAAGAAGTCCGTGGCAGAGCGCATCGTATACGGTGCTCTTGAGGGTGTTGAGAAGAAGACCGGTTCTGATCCAGTCGTCACCCTGAAGAAGGCGATGGACAACATCAAACCCTCGCTTGAGGTTCGTTCCCGCCGTGTTGGTGGTGCAACCTACCAGGTTCCGGTCGAGGTCCGCCCCGGCCGTTCCACCGCTCTGGCTCTTCGCTGGTTGGTTGGCTTCTCGAAGCAGCGCCGCGAAAAGACTATGACTGAGCGTCTGATGAACGAGATCCTGGATGCCTCCAACGGTCTCGGTGCCGCTGTCAAGCGCCGCGAGGACACTCACAAGATGGCCGAGTCCAACAAGGCCTTCGCACACTACCGTTGGTAATTCTCTGTTCATAGCCTGTCGAGGTTATGGAGCCTGGCAGGCTTTCGGAGTATCTCATTTAGGGAGAAAAACGTGGCACTTGATGTGTACACTGACCTGAACAAGGTCCGCAACATCGGTATTATGGCGCATATTGACGCCGGTAAGACCACTACTACTGAGCGCATCCTGTTCTACACCGGTATTAACCACAAGATCGGTGAGACTCACGATGGCGCTTCAACTATGGACTGGATGGCTCAGGAGCAGGAGCGCGGTATTACTATTACCTCCGCAGCTACTACCTGCTTCTGGAAAGACAACCAGATCAATATTATTGACACCCCCGGTCACGTTGACTTCACCGTTGAGGTGGAGCGTTCGCTGCGCGTGCTTGACGGCGCTGTAGCGGTATTTGACGGTAAGGAAGGTGTTGAGCCTCAGTCTGAGACCGTGTGGCGTCAGGCTGATAAGTACGACGTTCCCCGCATCTGCTTCGTTAACAAGATGGACAAGATGGGTGCGGACTTCTACTTCACCGTTCAGACTATTATCGACCGCTTGGGCGCTAAGCCGATCGTTATTCAGCTACCCATTGGTGCTGAGAGCGATTTCGTTGGCGTGGTTGACCTGCTCGAAATGAAGGCATACGTATGGCCCGGCGACGCTAAGGGCGACGTGACCATGGGTGCAGAGTACGAAACTCGGGAAATCCCCTCTGATCTGCAGGCTAAGGCTGAAGAGTACCGCGCAGAACTGATCGAGGCTGTAGCTGAGTCCAGCGAGGAACTCATGGAGAAGTACCTCGAAGGTGAAGAGCTCACGATTGATGATCTCAAGGCTGGTATTCGCCAGCTGACCATCAACGGTGAGGCATTCCCCGTGCTCTGCGGTTCCGCATTCAAGAACCGTGGTGTTCAGCCCATGCTGGATGCTGTGATCGAGTATCTGCCTTCCCCTCTGGATGTTCCCGATGTGGAGGGCTCGAACCCCTCGAATGAGGAAGAGAAACTGTCCCGTAAGGCTTCCGTTGATGAGCCTTTCGCGGCCTTGGCTTTCAAGGTTGCAGCTCACCCGTTCTACGGTCAGCTCACCTATACCCGCGTGTACTCTGGGCACGCGTCTCAGGGTCAGCAGGTTCTTAACTCGACTAAGGGTAAGAAGGAACGTCTCGGTAAGCTCTTCCAGATGCACTCCAACAAGGAGAACCCGGTTGAGGAAATTACCGCAGGTCACATTTATGCGGCAATCGGTCTGAAAGATACGACTACCGGTGATACTCTGTGCGATCCTGCAAACCCGATCGTGCTTGAGTCGATGACCTTCCCCGCTCCCGTGATCTTCGTGGCTATTGAGCCTAAGACCAAGGGCGACCAGGAGAAGATGTCGACCGCAATTCAGAAGCTCTCCGCTGAGGACCCCACCTTCACCGTGTCGCTGAACGAAGAGACCGGTCAGACCGAAATCGGTGGTATGGGCGAGCTTCACTTGGACATCATCGTTGACCGTATGAAGCGTGAGTTCAAGGTTGAAGCTAACGTTGGTAAGCCTCAGGTTGCATACCGCGAGACCATTAAGAAGACCGTTGAGAAGGTCGACTACACCCACAAGAAGCAGACCGGTGGTTCCGGTCAGTTCGCGAAGGTGCAGGTTTCCTTCGAGCCGCTGCCTCTGGATGGCGAGGAACTGTACGAGTTTGAGGATAAGGTGACCGGTGGTCGCGTGCCTCGCGAGTACATTCCTTCTGTCGATGCTGGTATTCAGGACGCTATGAAGTTTGGTGTTCTGGCCGGTTATCCGATGGTCGGCGTGAAAGCAACCCTGATCGACGGCGCCTACCACGATGTCGACTCCTCTGAAATGGCGTTCAAGATCGCTGGTTCTATGGTCTTCAAGGAAGGCGCTAAGCGCGCTAACCCTGTTCTGCTGGAACCACTGATGGACGTTGAGGTGCGTACCCCCGAAGAGTACATGGGCGACGTTATCGGCGACCTAAACTCTCGTCGTGGTCACGTGCGTTCCATGGAGGATGCATCCGGTGTCAAGATCGTCAAGGCTCTCGTACCGTTGACCGAGATGTTCGGCTACATTGGCGACCTGCGTGGTAAGACCCAGGGTCGTGCAGTGTTCTCGATGGCATTCGACAGCTACGGCGAGGTTCCCAAGAACGTCGCTGACGAGATCATTCAGAAGAGCCGCGGCGAGTAATTTCCCGTCTCTTTCCTGAGGGTTGCGGGTTGAGAAGCCCGTGACCCCTCACTAAAATTTTTAAATAAAAATCCACCATTGAAGGCATGGACAGTTTCATCTCTGCCGCGTAATCCGCTATTCTAGACGCTAGACCGTTTTTTTGCGGGTTGCGCCGGAGCGAAGATCCGGGTGCATGTTTTCAATACGTTCTAGGAGGAACACTCTTGGCTAAGGCTAAGTTCGAGCGCTCCAAGCCTCACGTTAACGTCGGTACCATTGGTCACGTTGACCACGGTAAGACCACCCTGACCGCTGCTATCTCCAAGGTTCTGGCTGACAAGTACCCGGACCTGAACGAACAGCGCGACTTCGGTATGATCGACAGCGCTCCTGAGGAGCGCCAGCGCGGTATTACCATTAACATCGCTCACATTGAGTACCAGACTGAGAAGCGTCACTACGCACACGTTGACGCTCCCGGTCACGCTGACTACGTCAAGAACATGATTACCGGTGCTGCACAGATGGACGGCGCAATCCTCGTGGTTGCTGCTACCGACGGTCCCATGGCGCAGACCCGTGAGCACGTGCTGCTCGCTCGCCAGGTTGGCGTGCCCACCCTGCTGGTGGCACTGAACAAGGCTGACATGGTTGATGACGAAGAGCTTCTCGACCTCGTCGAGATGGAGGTTCGTGATCTCCTCTCCTCGCAGGAGTTCGACGGTGATGACGCTCCCGTAATCCGCGTGTCTGCTCTGAAGGCTCTCGAAGGTGACCCCGAGTGGGTTGCTAAGGTTGAGGAGCTCATGGAAGCAGTTGACACCTACATTCCGGATCCGGTTCGTGAGACCGACAAGCCCTTCCTTATGCCCATTGAGGACGTCTTCACCATTACCGGTCGCGGTACCGTTGTGACCGGTCGTGCAGAGCGCGGTACCCTGAAGATCAACTCTGAGGTTGAGATCGTTGGTATCCGCCCCATCCAGAAGACCACCGTAACCGGTATCGAGATGTTCCACAAGCAGCTCGACGAAGCATGGGCAGGCGAGAACTGTGGTCTGCTTCTGCGTGGTCTCAAGCGTGACGACGTTGAGCGTGGTCAGGTTGTTGTGGAGCCGGGCTCCATCACCCCTCACACCGAGTTCGAGGCAAACGTCTACATCCTCTCCAAGGATGAGGGCGGTCGCCACAACCCCTTCTACTCGAACTACCGTCCTCAGTTCTACTTCCGTACCACTGACGTGACCGGTGTTATCAAGCTCCCCGAAGGCACCGAAATGGTTATGCCCGGTGACAACACCGAGATGACTGTTGAGCTGATCCAGCCCATCGCTATGGAAGAAGGCCTCGGCTTCGCTATCCGTGAGGGTGGCCGCACCGTTGGTTCGGGTCGCGTTACCAAGATCATCAAGTAATTGCCGTAGTAACGACGATTCGCTGATGATGCGTTGAACAGCTTGCTCTTTCAACGCTAGCGATTTTAGAAGTCCCCCTGCATCATTGCAGGGGGACTTCTACGTTTAACACTCCGCAGAGAGGGCGCTTCTGTGAGCGATAGTTTATGTTTGGCATCTAACCCCAGTGGCAGTACACCCCCTAACCATAAGCACGGCTGGGGGAGGGCATGCGATTGGGTACCTTCTTTTAGCGTGTCCTGCTTGGGCAGGCTTTTCTAAAACACGCTAAAAGGTAACGGGGTAAATAGTCCGGGATTGCATTACTTCACTTTACCCGTGCCTCCCTTATCCTCTCCATAAAAGAGCCTTGATAGTGAATGAAGCGAAGTTTCCAACACTTTGTTCACCATCAAGGCTCTTTTGTAGGAGCTAGAACATCAGGAATATTCTAGGCTTGAATATTTCCGTTCGGATTGTTGTGCTGTTGTGAGTACCCCGGATACTGCGTCTGACCATTGGGCTGGTTATAGCCTTGGTAAGGTTGCTGCCCTGCCCATGGCGCCTGTCCATAAGGTGCGGATGCGCCATTCGGAGGAACGAATCCGGCAGGCGCGCCCTGATACGGGTTCTGCGGAAGAGCGGGAGCTTGCTTATCCGCTGAAGGCCCCTGATCGCGAGCCAGCAAACGCCACACAACACCAGCAATGAGAAGTACCGAGATAATCATGAGCGTGAGCGGGTTGAGCCCGTTGAGCAGAAGCGCAAGATCTACCGTAACGAGAGCCGCGCTGACAAATACCCAGATACGGTCAAGAACAACGCTGATGAGTGCAGTCAGGAGAATGCCCAAGAGCATGATGACCGCACCTTGCTGAAGGTAACCAGTGCCCCATGCCATGATGGTGAGGAGCCCCTGTAATCCTATAGCCGTGTAGAGCAACGCCGCAGAGATACTTTGCTGAGCGGGGTGTTTCTCGATGAGGTTCCGGAGTATCTTAGATGCCACAACAGCAAGCAGAATGAGGATCGCAGCTTCCAGCAGGCTCTGGAAGAATCCTGTCACCGAGAAATCCAGAAGGATTCGTGTAGTAAATGCCACCGGTGCGGCAACGATGGCTGTTGGCAGCATGCGTTTAGTGCTGACGGAGGCAAAGCTCAAAGCTGTAAGACCCCACAGCAGGGCGCTCTGTACCGTATCTTCAGAAGCAATCGAAGCAAAAGTCCAGAAGGCGATAGCTATGATCGCTGGAACCATCAAAAAGGTGTTGTGCGGGCCGTAGAATCGGGTGCTGTCATTGCGCTGAGAAACCAAATAGTTTTTCGAGGATCGGGCAGGCCCGTGGAGCGGAAGCTGAATAACTTTCGCTGAGTTCTCCAACTGCACGTTAAGAGGCTGAAGCGAATCATACTTGCCGGGGATCTCGCGCTTCAGCAGAGTTGTTAGACCATAGAGGACTGCACCGCATAGGGCAGCGACAAGACCCTGGTAGATAACATATTCAGAGAACCGTGCATGATTGAGGTTCAGCATATGATTGGTAACGGTATAACCTATCAAAAGCAACGCGATAGAGGCGCATACTCGGAGCATAGCCAGGTTTGCTGCCTCCCCGAGCCCCCACAGCACTAGAACAGCAAGGGGGCAGAAGATGGCGGTGAACAGAGCATTGTCTGAGTACGCGAAGGGAGCAATGAAACCGGGTAGGCACGCTGTATAGAAGATAATGTAAAACACAGTCCGTTCGCGTGGCTGGCGGCGAGTCATGTACAGAATTCCACTCAGCAGACCTTGAATAAGGAGCAGTCCAGAGGCAGTGAGGAACACCTGATCAGAGGCAATGCTATTGGAAGCCCACAGCACAATGACTGACCACAGCATTGGGAACCTAGACGTCATAAACATAATATGACGTTCCGAGGTTTCCTGAGGAATAATGTAAGACATTCCAAACATATAGATGCTGGTCAGAACCAGAACCCCGACTGCCCACCAGTCCCCAGTGGGGAAGAGGTAGTTCATCGATGTTGCTGCAACGCCTAAACCGCATAACGTGAGATAGATGCAGATGAGAGGCACAATCTTTTGATCTTTATACGCACTCGATGCTCGGAGCGTCAAGAAGCCAAGAGCCAGAACCGCGAGAAGAGCGACAACATAGAGCAAGGTATCAAGGGCTGGGTCAACAACCTCGCGAGGAGTCCACGTGAAGATCGAACGCAGCAGAAAGAATACAACTGCCATGACAAGGTACACCAGAATTTCCCGGAAGGCTGTCAGAGAACGTTTCTGGGGCAGCATCTCGTAACGGAGCGCGGCGAACAACCCAAGAGCGGTAATGGTGAGAGCACCTGCTAGGAGGATACCTCGTACGCCCCATCCGAGCTGAAGCGTAAAGAGCAGGTGCATGGTACCTAGGAAGAGGAATATCTTCGTTGTACTCGATACAAGGAGCTGAGGTAGCTTAAGCCTGCGGGCGGTGAGCATGAGAATACCCGCTGTTACGAAGTACAGGTAGAAAGCGGATTCGTGCTGGCCTAGCAACATCAGGCTTAGCCCGCCGCTTATTCCAGCGATCAGGTATACGTATTCTTGCGCGGGGAGGTATTTACGGTATGCAGTAATAATACCCACACAAAGCACAGCAAATACCCATGCACGCGGAAAGGTAACACCGTCTAGATGCACAAGCAGCATAAATTCTAGCCCAGTTGGGAAAGAATCTATATTGGTCAGAAGTGCATGTGGCATTTCGATAAAAGTGACGAATGCAGCAAAAATAATGCTTATATAGGTATCAATCCGAACATCCCAGCGCATGATGGGATGCTTGGGTAGATTCGTCTTCATTTCACGCTGCATAAGGGGGTATCCTACCAAGACTGCGAGAAGGTGCAGCGCATATAGACCCATGAGGACTATCGTGACGGTAACGGGCCTCTCTAAGCCCCAGCCGAAACTGATCAGGGCGATGAACGGGTAGAGGCGAGCCTGAATGTAGTAGTCAAGCTTGCGTTCCAGAGCGGTAAAGACGAAAGCGTGAGCCGACATAACGGAGAAGACTATGCCCATATCAGAGCTGCTCATCTGCGGTATAAAGAAGAGCACAACGACCGCTGTGACGGGAACGAAAATACGGGAGGATTCTAAAAGACCCTCACGCAAACCAGTAGGTACAAGGCGCGAATTTAGGCGTATGAGCAGGCCCAGGATAATGGCGAGTACTGTGAGCGCGACGAAGTACCACACAAAGGGGAGAGCAGCCACGTTCGTGGCGGCAAGCGCATCCGAGACGAAGAAAGAAATAAGAACATAAGCCATCACCCTGTTGCGCATAAAAGAGCAGGCCAGAATAATCGCAGCTGTGCCAACGAGTGAGACCAGCAGCCAGATGAGGCTTCCGTCATTCCAAAGCCCCAGAACATAGGTAGCAATACCGGTAAGGGGTAAAAGTGCTAAGCCTGTGGCGGTGAATGAGTAGGATGCGATGCGCAAACGTGCCACGGTTTTGTAGGTAATAAGACCTGCGCTGTAGAAAAGTAAACTACCTAATCCTAGACCAGCTACACGAAGAATAACGCTGGTCCTATCTTGTGAGGTGATTGAGGTGATGAACAGCGCCGCAGAACCGATGAGGAGCAATGATCCCAAATAAAGCAAAACATTGAGGAAAAGATCTTCAGCACGGCGGCGTGTCAAAGAACGGGTGGTCTGCTGGGGAGCCTGCATCGTTACCTGTGATGGATCAGAATACCACGTTGTTTGTGGGTTTTGGCCCTGCCAAGGCATCTGTGCCTGAGGGTATGAATACCCGGCTGGTGTCTGAGGAGACTGCCCTGAACCCTGCGGCTGAGTGCCGGAGGGGAATTCGTGGTTGGGGGTAGACATGATATTTACTCCTTTAATGATTTACCTATTTTCACCATAGACGAATGCGGAGCATAGATTCTTTGATTTGATGCTTTATTCGGCATAGAGGTTTCTGGAAAAAGAATGAGAGAATCCTGAATGCGAAATAACCGCATTTTTAAGGAGTAATTCTGGTTTTCGAGATTTCCTCTTGATAAATTCTCTGGACATTCAAACGATATGAAAAAAATTAATGAACCTCAGCACGAGAGTCAGGCAGGACTGCGAAACAACAATGCAGATCTTCATAGATGTCTGTGTTTTTAACAACAACCCTTGAATCTGCTTGCGTGAGATGGTGAGTTTTGAGAGAATGGACGACGTTGTAAAAGCGTTTATCTGTTCTAGATAAGCCCACATATGACCCGGTCCGAGGAATGAAGGGACGAGTCTGTCTTACGGCAGGCGACACGCCCGAGTTCGGGGGTCGGTGCCCATACGGGGTGAGGAACCCGGTTTTACCGGATTCAGTCCGTGGTGGGCGGCGCACGTGATGAATATATCGCGTTCCTTAAGCGCCATGATAAGGGGCACAAGCTCCGATACAGGGAATACATCAAGAAAGAGAGTCCGACAGATGGCGGGACAGAAAATCCGCATCCGTCTGAAGTCCTATGATCACGAGGTCATTGATTCTTCGGCACGGAAAATCGTCGAAACGGTAAAGGGTGCAGGCGCAACTGTGGTTGGCCCCGTGCCGTTGCCGACCGAGAAGAACGTATACTGCGTTATTCGTTCTCCCCATAAGTACAAGGACAGCCGCGAGCACTTCGAGATGCGTACGCACAAGCGTCTGATCGACGTTGTTGATCCGACCCCTAAGGCTGTTGATGCCCTCATGCGTCTTGACCTGCCGGCAGACGTGAACATCGAGATCAAGCTGTAGAGGATCGCATCTCATGACTAACAAATTCGAGCGCCAGGTGAAGGGTCTGCTGGGTACTAAACTTGGCATGACTCAGGTCTGGGACGAGGACGGCAAAGTTGTGCCGGTGACCGTCGTCAAGGCCGATTCTAACGTTATTACTCAGATCCGTAACCAGGAAACTGACGGCTACCACGCTGTGCAGATCGGTTTCGGTTCCATCGATTCTCGCAAGGTTACCAAGCCTCTGGCTGGTCACTTCGAGAAGGCCGGTGTTACTCCCCGTCGTCACCTCGTCGAACTGCGCACCGCAGACGCTGCTGAGTATTCCCTCGGTCAGGAATTGACCGTTGAGATGTTCGAGCCCGGTCAGAAGGTAGACGTCGTTGGCAAGACCAAGGGTAAGGGTTTCGCAGGTGTTATGAAGCGTCACGGCTTCAAGGGTGTTGGCGCATCGCACGGTCAGCACAAGAACCACCGTAAGCCCGGTTCCATTGGTGGTGCATCCTACCCCGCACGCGTGTTCAAGGGTATGCGCATGGCTGGCCGTATGGGCGCAGCTCGTCACACCACTTTGAACCTGACTATCCAGGGTGTGGACGCAGAGAACAATGTCCTGCTGATCAAGGGTGCAATCCCCGGTCCTAAGGGCGGCGTTGTTCTGGTTCGTACCGCTGTGAAGGGAGCCTAGTACATCATGGCTGTCAAAACCCTTAAGGTAGACCTGCCCGCAGAGATTTTCGACGCGCAGGCATCCGTACCCCTGCTGCACCAGGTTGTCGTTGCACAGCTTGCTGCCGCACGTCAGGGTACCCACAAGACCAAGAACCGTGGTGAAGTTTCCGGTGCAGGTCGCAAGCCCTTCAAGCAGAAGGGTACCGGTAATGCACGTCAGGGCTCCATCCGCGCTCCGCATATGACCGGTGGTGGCGTGGTGCACGGTCCGACCCCGCGTAACTACGCACAGCGCACCCCCAAGAAGATGATCGCCGCAGCACTGCGTGGCGCTCTCTCTGACCGCGCTCGTCACGACCGCATCCACGTGGTGGAGAACTTCATCTCTGGTGAGACTCCCTCGACTAAGGCTGCTAAGGCTGCATTCGCAGAGCTTACCGATCGCAAGAATGTTCTGTTCGTTATCGATCGTGCAGAGGATGTGCTGGCACTGTCCGCACGTAACCTGCAGAAAGTTCACGTGCTCTACGCAGATCAGCTCAACACCTACGATGTGCTGGTTTCGGATGATGTAGTCTTCACCAAGGCGGCATACGACGCGTTTGTAGCTGCTAATCAGAAGAAGGAGGGCGCTAAGTAATGAGCGTTTCCACCAAGTCTGTGTACGACGTAATTATCGCTCCTGTTGTTTCTGAAAAGAGCTATGGACAGATCGACGAAGACAAATACACTTTCGAGGTCGCTCCGGACTCAAACAAGCTTGAAATCAAGCAGGCTATCGAAACAATCTGGGACGTCAAGGTTGCTTCCATCAATACTATGAACCGTAAGGGAAAGCGGAAGCGCACCCGTTTCGGTTGGGGCTCTCGTAAGGACACCAAGCGTGCCATCGTGACCCTCAAGGAAGGCCGTATCGACATCTTCGGCGGTCCGCAGGCATAAGGCTCGCGGAGACCACTTTAACGAAGGAAAGAAATATCTCACATGGGTATTCGTAAGTATAAGCCGACGACCCCGGGTCGCCGCGGTTCGAGCGTTGCTGATTTCGTTGAAATCACCCGCTCCACCCCGGAAAAGTCCCTGCTTCGTCCGCTTCACAAGACCGGCGGCCGTAACAACACCGGTCGTATCACCACTCGTCATAAGGGTGGCGGACACAAGCGTCAGTACCGTCTGATCGACTTCCGCCGTCACGATAAAGACGGTGTGAATGCACGCGTTGCGCACATCGAGTACGATCCAAACCGTACCGCACGCATCGCACTACTGCACTACTTCGATGGTTCTAAGCGTTACATTATCGCTCCGAACAGGCTCTCTCAGGGCGACATCGTCGAGTCTGGCCCTTCAGCCGACATCAAGCCCGGCAACAACCTGCCCCTGCGCAACATCCCCGTAGGTACCGTGCTCCACTGTGTTGAGCTCCGTCCTGGTGGTGGCGCAAAGCTGGCACGTTCCGCTGGTGCTTCGGTTCAGCTGGTTGCTAAGGAAGGCAAGTACGGTCAGCTCCGTCTGCCCTCCGGCGAAATCCGTAACGTGGATGTTCGCTGCCGTGCAACCGTGGGCGAGGTTGGCAACGCAGAGCAGTCCAACATCAACTGGGGTAAGGCAGGCCGCAACCGCTGGAAGGGCATCCGTCCGACCGTTCGTGGTGTGGTTATGAACCCGGTTGACCACCCGCATGGTGGTGGTGAGGGTAAGACCTCCGGTGGTCGTCACCCGGTTAACCCCAACGGTAAGCCCGAGGGTCGCACTCGTCGTCCCAATAAGGAAAGCGACAAGCTCATCGTTCGTCGCCGTCGTACTGGCAAGAAGCGCTAAGGAGCCTGACACATGCCTCGTAGTTTGAAGAAGGGCCCTTTCGTTGATCAGCACCTCTACCTGAAGGTAGCGGCTCAGAACGAGAAGGGCACCAAGAATGTTATTAAGACTTGGTCCCGTCGCTCGATGATTATTCCCGATATGCTCGGGCACACCATCGCAGTGTACGACGGACGCAAGCACGTACCGGTATTCATTACCGAGTCGATGGTTGGGCACAAGCTCGGCGAGTTTGCACCCACCCGCACTTTCCGCAGCCATGTGAAGGACGACCGTAAGGGCAAGCGTCGCTAATCGGATAATCCGATCAGTTAACGTTTCCTTTTCGGCATAAGACGAAAGAGAGATAGGCAATGGAAGCCAAGGCATCAGCGCGTTTTGTTCGCGTTACGCCTATGAAGGCCCGCCGTGTCGTCAACCTGATCCGTGGTAAGCAAGCGGAAGAGGCTCTGGCGATTCTGAAATTCGCACCCCAGGGTGCTTCAGAACCGGTATATAAAATCGTTGCTTCGGCAGTAGCAAACGCTCGTCAGAAGGCGACCCAGGAAGGTCTGCCGTTCCGCGAGGAAGAGCTGTTCGTCAGCGAAGCATTCGTGAATGAAGGTCCGACCATGAAGCGCATTCAGCCCCGCGCGCAGGGTCGTGCATACCGTATCAATAAGCGCACCAGCCACATCACCGTGGTAGTTGCTACCCCGGAGAAGGAGGAGGACCGCTAAATGGGTCAGAAAATTCACCCGAACGGTTTCCGACTGGGCATTACCACCGAGCACGTCTCCAAGTGGTTCGCTGATTCCAACAAGCCCGGCGAGCGTTACGCAGACTTCGTTCGCGAAGATGTGAAGATCCGCGAGCTTTTGGCAAAGAACCTGGATCGTGCGGGCGTTGCAAAGGTTGAGATTGAGCGTACCCGTGACCGTGTGCGTGTGGATATCCACACCGCGCGTCCCGGTATCGTCATCGGCCGCCGTGGCGCTGAAGCAGACCGCATCCGTGGCGAGCTTGAGAAACTGACCGGCAAGCAGATTCAGCTGAACATTCTTGAGGTTTCTAACCCCGATCTGTCAGCTCAGCTGGTTGCTCAGAGCATTGCAGAACAGCTTGCAGCGCGTGTTGCATTCCGCCGTGCTATGAAGAAGGCAATCCAGTCCGCACAGCGTGCAGGGGCAAAGGGTATTCGTATCCAGTGCTCCGGTCGCTTGGGCGGTGCTGAAATGTCCCGTTCCGAGTTCTATCGTGAAGGTCGTGTGCCCCTGCACACCCTGCGTGCGAACATCGATTACGGTTTCTTCGAAGCCAAGACTACCTTCGGTCGTATTGGTGTGAAGGTCTGGATCTACAAGGGCGACTTGACCGACAAGGAACTGGCAGCTCAGCAGGCAGCTAACAACCGTCGCGGCAACCGCCGTGATGGTGATCGCCGCCGCTCCGGTGGCCGTGGTCCCCGTCGTGAACGCCGCAACGAGAATGCTTCGGCAAACACCGAAGCCAAGACTGCAGAGAACGGTGAGGCATAAATGCTTATTCCCCGTCGAGTAAAGTTCCGTAAGCAGCACCACCCCAAGCGTCATGGTCTTGCAAAGGGCGGCACCGAGGTTAGCTTCGGTGAATGGGGCATTCAGGCTCTTTCGCCCGCATATGTGACCAACCGTCAGATTGAGGCTGCACGTATTGCAATGACCCGTCACATCAAGCGTGGCGGTAAGGTCTGGATCAACATTTACCCGGACCGTCCGTTGACCAAGAAGCCTGCCGAAACTCGTATGGGTTCCGGTAAGGGTTCACCCGAGTGGTGGGTCGCTAATGTTAAGCCCGGTCGAGTCATGTTTGAGATCGCCGGTGTATCCGAAGAGGTGGCTCGCGAGGCGCTGCGCCTGGCAATCCACAAACTCCCGATGAAGGCACGTGTTGTGCGTCGCGAAGGTGGTGAATAAGCGAGATGGCAGTTGGATCCAAGGATCTGAGCATCGATAAGCTCGCAGAGCTCTCCAACGAAGAGCTGGCTGCAAAGCTGAGCGAATCGAAGAAGGAACTCTTCAACATCCGTTTCCAGGAAGTCACCGGTCAGGCTAACGCTGGTCGTCGCCGCACCATCAAGCGTGATATCGCACGTATCTACACCGTGCTGCGTGAGCGCGAGCTCGGTATTCGTCCCGCAACCGAAGGTGAGTCCAAGTGAGTGAAGTAAAGAACGAAGAGCGCGGCTACCGTAAGTCCCGCCGCGGCTACGTTGTCTCCGACAAGATGGACAAGACCGTTGTCGTCGAGGTCGAGGATCGCGTGAAGCACGCACTCTACGGCAAGGTTATGCGCCGTAGCTCCAAGATCAAGGCACACGACGAGCAGAATGTCTGCGGCGTTGGTGACTATGTTCTGTTGGCAGAGACCCGTCCGCTGTCCGCTACCAAGCGTTGGCGTGTCGTGGAGATCCTAGAGAAAGCTAAGTAAGCGCCCAGGACTCTGCTTGAGCACTATACGAGGTAGGGCCTCTTCCCCCATAATTCCGTGGGGGAGAGGCCCTACCTCTATGTTCTATACGTCTCTTATATGAAAGATGTGCAGATGATGAAACGAAATATGTTCCAGTACTTTATGAAAACTTTACTTTTTGAATATGGTTGAAAATCCGCTCTAGTATTGCTTACTATCGAAGGTACGCTTACTAAGTAAAACCTATATTTGACGTGGTTTCGCTGATTAGTGAGCTTCTAGGGCGTTATGCCCCCGACACACTGCATACTGAGGAACACAGACATGAATCCTTCATCTAATCACGGCATATCTCGACCCACACAGAGAGCGTTAGCATCTGCTGGAGCCGTATCGCTTGTGATGGCATCGTTAAGCGCGATGCCTGCATCGTTCGCTAACGAGCAACAGCCCGCTCCCCACGACAACAGTTCTGGTTGCCGTAATATTGCGATCACCGCTGATCGATACCAGGGGCTTCCGGGCGAATATCAGCTGGCATATTCCGACTACACCCGGAACCTTTATACAACATTCTCAAATGGACGTCCGCCCATTTACACCGGCGGCGTTGGAGTGTGGACAACCTACGGCGAAATCCCAACCCTCGATGAAGTTATGCTGCCGGGAACCGTAGATTTTGTACCTAGCGGGCAGACCGAAGCGACAAGTAAGCAACTTGCTTCTCCTGACGGTATTGCGATTGATGATGCACACGGTACCATCTGGGTAACCCAGACTCGTACCAACTCGGTAACCGTGTACGATCTGTACACCAAGAAGGAATTGTGGACCAGCTACGATGCGCAGAATCCGGAAAACGGGTCTGTATCGCGTCCTCGTGAGGTTAAGGTTGATGCGAAGTCAGGGAAAGCATTCGTATCTGGTTCTGGCGGCGTTACTGTGTTCGACTTGAAGAGCCACCAGGTTATTCAGAAGATTAACTTTACTAGTTCCGATGGCTCTGCTGATACGGGCATGAATATGGAGCTGGATTCCGAAGGTGGTCGCCTCTACGTACCTTCGCTGAACTCGGGAACGCTGAAGGCTATCAATACCGACACTCTCGCTGTTGAGCAGACCATTGAGCTGTATAAAGAAGTGGCGGACGCGCAGCTGCGTCCCTCCGATGTAACGATTGATAAGTCCTTGGGCGAAATCTATGTTTCGTCCCAGGGCGATATGGACCGCGAGACAAAAGTTTCTAAGGAGAACTCTGGTATCACGGTTTACGACTTAAAGACGGGCGAGTACAAGAAGAGCATTAATTTCGGGAAACAGACGCTGGCGATTACTGCCGACGAAGAGCATGACGTGGTTTACGCTACCGATTTTGCCACCGGAAAAATCGGCGTTATTGACGGTCGTACCGGCTCCATCACGCATGAGGTGAGCACAGGTGCAGAAGGCGGAGCTAACGACGTTCTCGTAACCCCCGAAGGCGAAGTCTACGCGGTTGTCAGAGACAAGTTTGCTGATAACGTGACGACGGGGTACACGCTGGATCCCACCACCGGTAAATTTAAAGAGGCGGCAAGCGCTGAACCCAAGGGTGAGAACGGCGCAGATACTCCGATCACGGTAAATTCCCTTGTCAAAATTACTCCGACGTTTACTGCTATTCCAAATATTCCTCAGTGCGATCCCGTGCAGACTCAGCAGGTTGTCGCCACGACTTCAACAGCAGGTGCTGTATATCCTAGGGGCACCAGCACAGTTCCCGCGCAAACCAAGGCTGATACCCCCGTTTTCTCGGATGTTCCTGAAGGTTCTCCCTTTTACGCCGATATTCAGTGGTTGGCGCATCAGCGGTTTTCTTTTGGATGGGCTGATGGTACCTATCGTCCCCAGCAGCCGGTAGATCGTGGGGCTATGGCGGCGTATTTTTACCGTCTAGCGGGTTCTCCCGAAGTAGCACTTCCTGAGATTTCACCTTTTAAAGATGTCGATTCGTCGCATCCTTTCTACAAGGAGATTGTGTGGATGTCCCAGCAGGGCATTACAACTGGGTATGAGGATGGAACTTATCGTCCCGGCATATCGGTAGATCGTGGAGCAATGGCGGCTTTCTTCTTCCGTTATGCGAAGGTGACAAACTATGAGGCACCGCAGACTCCTCAGTTCAAGGACGTCGATCGCAATAATCCGTTCTACCGCGAGATTTCCTGGTTTAAGGACCAGCACATCACGACTGGCTGGGGTGACGGCACTTTCCGTCCGAACGAGCCTATTCAGCGTGCTGCGATGGCGGCTTTCATCCACCGATTCGCCGTCAAATAAATAAGAGGCGACATAAGCGAGTACGCAGTTACCGAGGCGGTGCTTACCCCATGTTCGTGGGGTAAGCACCGCCTTGTTACTGTTATTTGGAGTATTCGAGGTAAATCCATTGCTCAGGTGAATGTGGGCATGAGAGAGCCATGATCTTGAGCGAGTACCGCTGCTATTTGCCTAAATAGTAGAGAATAACGCCGCGACCTTCGACGGTGACGGAGTTATTTGACAGTTAAAAGCGGTTCGGCTCCTGCAGACGGACTAGCAAGGAATATGGGACCCAAGAAATCTGTCTGATAAGAGCCGAACCTGTAAAATGACGCAAGCGTCTTAACCATTATGATGCAAAATGTTAGATTTTGCATCATGTTCACGAATAAAAAGAAAAAATCTTGTTAATTCATGAAGTTATCTATCTTTATATCCGTAATGTGTCTAATATGCAGGTAAACGAGTCTTAAGTGTTATAAGCCAGTTTCATCCAGGAAGTACAGAGCTTCGGGTGTTTTATAGAGTATGTTGCGTTATGGTGCTGGTAGGAACTTATTTAAGGGGAACCTGAAGAGTCTGACAGTGATACTCCCGCTGCGACGGTTGCGGTAACCCGCAAGATGGTGCCATTCAGTGGATACCCCCCCCGCACTGTCTTCTAATAATCTGAGAATGTATGCATTGAAGCCCGATATGATGCGCTATGCCTTACGATAAATCCTTTGAAATATCAGGAAAATTCCGGTAAAGTTTTAAGACTGTGTGGCTATACCCAGATATAGTCTCATAACCACGGGTTTCTCGTGCCAGTGCATAATGCCGCTATAACGGGTGGATACGCCCGCTTACGCGGGTCCAAATGCTCCTGGCATGGGTTACCCCAGGCGTTTCCGCTAACCCTCACATCCTTATGATGCTGCGGGCCCGGGGCGTCAATCAATCCCGTAAAAATGTTCCGCAAGGCTGGCTCGCGCCTGAAGGCGAGTCGGAACCGGCGAGACGACAGGAGAAATATGATTCAGCAGGAGTCGCGACTGAAGGTCGCCGATAACACTGGTGCGAAGGAAATCCTGACCATCCGTGTGCTTGGTGGTTCCTCGCGTCGCTACGCAGGCATCGGCGATATTATCGTCGCAACCGTCAAGGATGCAATTCCTGGCGGCACTGTTAAAAAGGGTGACGTTGTGAAAGCAGTCGTCGTCCGTACCAAGAAGGCAACCCGTCGCGCAGACGGATCCTACATCAAGTTCGACGAGAACTCAGCAGTTATTCTGAAGAACACTGATGGTGATCCCCGTGGTACCCGTATCTTTGGTCCCGTTGGTCGTGAACTTCGCGATAAGAAGTTCATGAAGATTGTTTCGCTGGCTCCGGAGGTGCTCTAACTTATGGCTAAGATCAAGTCCGGCGACCTGGTTCAGGTTATTTCCGGTGCAGACAAGGGTAAGCAGGGTAAAGTTCTGAAGGTTATCCCCAAGGAAAACCGTGTGATTGTTGAGGGCGTTAAAGTCGTCACCAAGCACACCAAGGCAAACCCCGTAACCGGCGCGGCAGGCGGTATTCAGAAGGTGGAGGCACCGATTCACGTTTCGAACGTGGCAATCGTTGATCCTGAGACCGAGAAGCCGACCCGTGTTGGTTTCCGCGAAGAGACTGTAGAGCGTAATGGCAAGCAGCGTACCGTTCGCGTGCGCGTTGCTAAGCGTTCGGGGAAGGATATCTAATGAGCGAGACCAAGATTACCCCCCGCTTTAAGACCAAGTACGCTGAGGTTGTCGTCCCCGCGCTGCAGGAAGAGTTCAAATACCAGAACGTCATGCAGACCCCGAAGTTCGTTAAGGTCGTCGTAAATATGGGTGTTGGCGAGGCAGCTCGCGATGCAAAGCTTATGGACGGCGCTATCCGCGATCTCACCGCTATTACCGGTCAGAAGCCGGTTGTAACCCGTGCCAAGAAATCCATCGCACAGTTCAAACTGCGTGAAGGCATGCCAATCGGCGCACACGTTACCCTGCGTGGCGACCGCATGTGGGAGTTCCTGGACCGCCTGGTTACCCTGGCTCTGCCCCGTATCCGCGATTTCCGCGGTCTTTCCGATCGCCAGTTCGACGGTAACGGCAACTACACCTTCGGCCTCACCGAGCAGTCCATGTTCCACGAAATCGATCAGGATTCGATCGACCGCGTGCGTGGTATGGACATCACCGTGGTGACCAGTGCCAAGACCGACGATGAGGGCCGTGCCATGCTTAAGGCACTGGGCTTCCCGTTCAAGACCAACTAACGACTACGTTGCAGGTCCAGAGTCTGTTACCGCAGATTAGGGAAACCGCAACGAGGAAGGGCTACAGCCCAAAATGACTATGACTGATCCGGTCGCAGATATGCTGACCCGTTTGCGCAACGCAAACTCCGCATACCACGACACCGTGTCTATGCCCTACTCGAAGCTCAAGGCTCGCATCGCCGAGATCCTGAAGGCTGAGGGCTACATTGCCGATGTTAAGGAAGAGGAAGCAAAGGTTGGCAAGACCCTGACCCTCGTTCTTAAGTACGGTCCGTCCCGCGAGCGTTCCATCGCTGGCGTGCGTCGTATTTCCAAGCCGGGCCTGCGTACCTACGCAAAGTCCACGAACCTACCTCGGGTTCTGGGTGGTCTCGGTACCGCTATTCTGTCCACCTCCTCGGGCCTGCTCACTGATAAGCAGGCTGCGAAGAAGGGTGTGGGCGGCGAAGTTCTCGCCTACATCTGGTAGTCGGTTAGAAGAGAAAGGAAGAGAAGAATGTCACGTATTGGACGTCTCCCCATCTCGGTTCCAGCCGGCGTTGAGGTAAAGGTCGATGGCAACCTGGTGACCGTTAAAGGTTCCAAGGGTGAGCTGAGCCACCAGGTGGCTTCCCCCATTACTGTTGCTCTAAACGACAATGAAATCGCGGTATCGCGCCCGAACGACGAGCGTGTTTCTCGCTCGCTGCATGGTCTGACTCGTACCCTGATTCAGAACATGATTATCGGTGTGACCAACGGCTATGAGAAGAAGCTGGAAATTGTTGGTACCGGTTACCGTGTGACCGCGAAGGGTAACGACCTGGAATTCGCTCTAGGTTACTCCCACCCGATTAGCGTTTCTGCACCCGAAGGTGTTTCCTTCGCCGTAGAAGGCGCTAACAAGCTGACCATTTCGGGTATCGATAAGCAGCTCGTCGGTCAGGTTGCAGCAAACATTCGTGGTCTGCGTAAGCCCGATCCCTATAAGGGCAAGGGTGTTCGCTACGCAGGTGAGCACATCCGCCGCAAGGTCGGAAAGGCTGGTAAGTAAACATGGCTATCAAGTCGAAGGCATCGCAGCGTGCACGCCGTCACGCTCGCATCCGCAAGTATGTTTCGGGTACCGCTGCGCGTCCGCGCCTGTGCGTCACCCGTTCGAGCCGTCACATGTTCGTTCAGGTTATCGACGATGTCAAGGGCGTGACCCTGGCATCCGCCTCCACTATGGAAGCAGAGCTTCGTGCCGCAACCGATCTGGACAAGACCGCTAAAGCAAAGCGCGTTGGTGAGCTTGTAGCAGAGCGCGCTAAGGCAGCCGGTATTGAAACTGTCGTGTTTGACCGCGGCGGCAACAAATACCACGGTCGTGTTGCAGCAGTTGCTGATGGCGCACGTGAAGGAGGTCTGGCACTCTAATGAGCGAACAGAACGTAAAGGAAACTCAGGTGAGCGAAGCAGTAGCAGCTGAAACCGCTGAGACTTCTAAGCAGCGCGAAGAGCGCCGCAACAACCGCGGCGAGCGTCGCGGTCGCGGTGATCGTAAGAACCGCGCACGCGAGGAGGAAAAAGATAAGTACATCGAGCGCGTGGTAACCATCAACCGTGTGTCCAAGGTCGTCAAGGGCGGTCGTCGCTTCAGCTTCACCGCTCTGGTCGTTGTTGGTGACGGTAATGGCATGGTCGGCGTTGGCTACGGCAAGGCTAAGGAAGTTCCAGCAGCTATTGCCAAGGGTGTTGAGGAAGCTAAGAAGAACTTCTTCCGTGTACCCCGCATCGAGAACCGCACCATTCCCCACCGCGTACAGGGTGAGGAAGCAGCAGGCGTTGTGATGCTCCGCCCGGCAACCGCTGGTACCGGTGTGATCGCTGGTGGTCCGGTGCGTGCAGTGCTCGAAGCAGCAGGTATTCACGATGTGCTGTCGAAGTCTCTCGGTTCCTCGAACCAGATCAACATTGTTCACGCAACCGTTGCAGCACTCAAGCAACTGGAAGAGCCTCTGGCAGTTGCAGCCCGTCGTGGTCTGCCCAACGATGAGGTTATCCCCAGCTACCTGCGCAACACCAAGTCCGATAAGGCAGGTGCGTAATGGCTAAGCGTATTCAGCCCAGCGACGCAAAGCTGGAAATTACCCAGGTTAAATCCTATGTTGGTCAGAAGCAGAATATGCGCGACACCCTACGTTCCCTCGGCCTGAAGCGCCCGGGCAACAAGGTAGTGCGCACTGCCGACCCCGTCACCGTTGGCATGGTTAACACCGTTGCTCACCTGGTGAAGGTTGAGGAGGTCAAGTAAGATGGCAGACGCTATCAAGATTCACGATCTGCGCCCGGCACCGGGTGCCCACAAAGCAAAGACCCGCGTAGGCCGCGGTGAAGGCTCAAAGGGTAAGACCGCAGGTCGCGGTACCAAGGGTACCAAGGCTCGTTACCAGGTTCGTCCCGGCTTCGAGGGCGGTCAGCTTCCGCTGCACATGCGATTGCCGAAGCTGCGCGGGTTCAAGAACCCGTTCCGTACCGAGTACCAGGTTGTTAACCTGAAGCGCATTCAGGAACTGTTCCCCGAAGGTGGCGAGGTCACCGTCGAGGCCCTAGTCGCTAAGGGCGCCGTTCGTAAGAACGAGCTTGTGAAGGTTCTGGGCGACGGCGACATCACCGTCAAGGTGAACGTTGTGGTTGATAAGGCTTCTGCATCCGCAATCTCTAAGATTGAGGCGGCAGGCGGTTCTGTAACCGTTAAGTAGTCTTCAGACTCACTAGATGGCTCCCGCACATGAGGCGGGGGCCATCTTCTTTGAGCAGCAAGAGTCTGCATCAAAGCTTTTATGATGTATTTAACGTCTCAGAAATTCTAGAAAATTCATCTTAAATAACGCTCACAGAATACAAAATACACATATCTCGCGCCGTGGTTATCGACAACGCCGGTGAACAGGCTAGACTGGAAGGTATGTGTTTAGCGTGTTCCTAACATCTGTGTTAGCGAATACATACCCCAAGATCTTCAGGAGGACATGTGCTTAGCGCGTTCGGGCGAGTCATTAAGACCGCCGACCTGCGACGTAAGCTGCTGTTTACCCTAGGCATGATTGTGCTGTACCGTATGGGCACCTTCATTCCCGCCCCCGGTATTTCCTACGGCACGGTTCAGCAGTGTCTTAACGCCAACCAAACTCACGGTGGCGCCTACGACATCATCAACCTGTTCAGCGGTGGTGCACTCCTACAGCTTTCTATCTTCGCGCTGGGCGTGATGCCCTACATTACGGCAAGCATTATTATTCAGCTGTTGCGCGTGGTCATTCCTCGTTTCCAAGAGCTACACGATGAAGGGGCTCAGGGACAGGCCAAACTCACTCAATACACCCGTTATCTCACTATCGCTCTTGCGCTTCTCAACGCGACCACGATTGTTTCTATGGCACGCTCTGGCGTGCTTCTGGGGAACTGCCCCGGTATTATCCCGCAAGACGATGTGCTGCACATCCTGGTTATTATCATTACTCTGTGTGCCGGTACCGGCGTCATCATGTGGATGGGCGAGCAGATTACTGAGCGCGGCGTAGGCAATGGCATGTCTTTGCTTATTTTCACCTCAATTGCTTCCTCGTTCCCGAATGCTCTGGGCTCCATCCTGGAACAGCAGGGTCCGTTCGTCTTCTGGTCCGTATGCCTTGTGGGCCTTGCCGTGATGCTTGCGGTGGTCTACGTGGAGCAGTCTGTACGCCGCGTTCCCGTGCAATACGCTAAACGCATGATTGGTCGCCGTACTATTGGCGGTACCAGCACCTATATTCCGCTCAAGGTCAATATGGCCGGCGTTATTCCCATCATCTTCGCCTCCTCACTGCTGACTTTGCCTGGTATTATCGCGCAGTTCAATACCCCACAGGGTGGCGCAGCACCCCCCGAATGGGTGAACTGGGTAAATACCTACCTTACGAGGGGCGATCATCCGCTGTATATCGCTCTGTACTTCCTGCTGATTCTTGGATTCACGTATTTCTATGTTGCGGTGACCTTCGATCCGGTCGAGGTTGCAGACAATATGAAGAAATATGGCGGCTTCATTCCGGGTGTTCGCGCGGGTAAGCCTACTGAACGTTACCTCAGCTATGTTCTAACCCGCATTACACTGCCGGGTTCGCTTTACCTCGCTGTGGTTTCCATGATTCCGCTTGTTGCGTTGGTTCTCTTCAACGCAAACCAGAACTTCCCGTTCGGCGGTGCATCGCTGCTGATCGTGGTGGGTGTTGGTCTTGATACTCTCAAGCAGGTCAGCGCCCAGCTTCAACAACGAAACTATGAAGGATTGCTTCGATGAACCGTCTTCTGATCATAGGCCCTCCCGGCGCCGGTAAAGGCACTCAGGCCGTCAAGATTGCTGAGGAGCTGAAGATTCCCGCGATTTCGACCGGCGATATTTTCCGGAAGAACATTAAGGAAGAGACCGAGCTCGGTAAGGAAGCAAAGTCGTATATTGACTCTGGCAACCTCGTGCCTGATTCCGTCACGAACAATATGGTGCGTGCTCGTCTCGACGAAGCCGATGCGGCACACGGTTTCCTTCTCGATGGATACCCCCGCAACATCGCTCAGGTTCACGAGCTTGATGCTATCCTTGCGGATAAAAACCAGCAGATTGATCGTGTACTTTTGCTCGTTGCAGATAATGATGAGCTTGTTGCCCGACTGCTCAACCGAGCTGCCGAGCAGGGGCGCACCGACGATAATGAAGAGGTCATTCGCCATCGC
The DNA here is from genome assembly GCF_001814655.1 of Rothia sp. HMSC069C01. Classification (NCBI taxonomy): domain Bacteria; kingdom Bacillati; phylum Actinomycetota; class Actinomycetes; order Micrococcales; family Micrococcaceae; genus Rothia; species Rothia sp. HMSC069C01. The sequence goes on along the minus strand of NZ_KV817383.1, from coordinate 112,214 downwards.
TTGAAGGTGTATGAAGAAGAAACCGCACCGCTGATCGCGATTTATCGTGAACGCGGTATCGTCAAAGAGGTTAACGGTTTAGGCGAGATTGCCGACGTGACCGAACGTATTCTTAAAGCCCTATCTTAGGGATATACATTATAAGCTGCGCCTCCGTCATCGTGCGGGGGCGCAGTTGCATGAACGCACTGCCGCAGTAATGGTGATACGGCAATGCTCTTAGGACTCAGAACGAGAAGGAACCCTATGGCACGTGTAGAGGTCAAAACTAATACCGAATTACACCACATGTCGCGCGCAGGCATTATAACCAGCCGTGCGTTGGATGAGGCAGTTGCGGCTGCAAAGCCCGGAGTGAGTACCGCAGAGCTCAATAAAGTTTTCGAGCGCAGTCTAGAAGAACAAGGCGGAATCTCGAACTTTTATGGTTATTATGACTACCCTGCAAGTATCTGCACCTCTGTGAATCATGAGGTGGTACATGGCATACCCGGTGACTATATCCTTCAAGACGGCGATATTATCTCCATTGATGGAGGCGCCTATATTATTGACCCGGCTACTAAGAAGCAGTGGCACGGCGATTCTGCACGAACTGTATTGGTTGGAAATACTTCACAGGCCCGCCGAGACCTATCCGATATAACCCGGGAAGCCCTCTGGTACGGTATCGCAGCACTGGCACACGCAAAGAAAATCGGCGAGGTAGGGATTGCGATCGAAGAATTCGTGCGCAGCGAAACCGGGGATACATACGGTATCATCGAAGACTATGTAGGCCACGGCATCGGTACCCACATGCATATGGCGCCCGACGTGCTGAACTACGCCGCCCGTGATCTCGGTCCAAAAATTAAACCTGGCATGGCATTTGCAATCGAACCCATGCTTGTAACGGGGAATACCGATACCACCGTACTTGAGGATGACTGGACAGTCATTACAACCGATGGATCGGATGCCTGCCAATGGGAGCACTCGGTTGCCGTGCATCGAGATGGCCTGTGGGTTCTAACCGCAGAAGATGGGGGAGCCTCTGAACTGGCACGCTTCGGCATTATCCCCGTACCGATTCCTAAGTAGCATCTGCCCATTTTGGGGTGTGCATCCTTGACAATCATCGAGCATCTATAACGCCCGAAGGAAAACTATGAGCGAAACTCTGACAGGCTGCGCCGCAGCTTCAACCGATTCCACGTCACGCTCCACCAAAGTACCCGTGGAGATTTCAAGCGTGCGCCCTGAACCGGGAAAAATTGCGCTCAAAGCACCCCGGCGAACAAAACCGCCCAAGCATATTGCCGATTTTGATATGGCAGGGCGCCGTGAATTCCTCAAGGAACTGGGATACCAGCCCTTCCGTGCATCGCAGCTCTCAAAGCACTATTTCGAACGACTGGTTAACGATCCGGCGCAGATGACAGACCTGCCTGCTCAGGATCGTGACGAGATAGTATCCCGTGCAATGCCGCAGCTGCTAACTCCCGTGCGAACCCTAGAAGCTGACGGCGGGGATACCCTCAAAGTCGTACATCGTCTTTTCGATGGGGCGCTTATTGAATCGGTCATTATGCGGTATGACAACCGCGTCACCATGTGTATTTCCTCGCAAGCTGGATGCGGTATGAACTGCCCCTTTTGTGCCACCGGGCAGCAGGGGCTCACCCGCAATCTCTCGACCGCAGAAATCGTAGAGCAAGTAGTTGCTGGGGCACGATATCTGAAACAGATGAAGGGTCTTGACAAGGCCGATGGAGGGTCGGAAGATACCCGCCCGCTACGCGTCTCCAATATTGTATTTATGGGAATGGGCGAGGCGCTCGCAAACTATAAATCAACGATGGGCGCGGTGCACCGTCTGATCGATCCCGCTCCCGAGGGACTGGGTATCTCCGCGCGCGGACTTACGATGTCTACCGTGGGTTTGGTGCCCGGTATCCGCAAGTTTGAGCTGGAGAAACTGCCGATTACGCTTGCCCTATCGCTGCACGCGCCGGATGATGAACTGCGCGATGAGCTTATTCCCATCAACCAGCGGTGGAAGGTTGATGAGACTCTGGATGCCGCATACGATTATTACCGCACGACCGGGCGGCGCATCTCAATTGAATATGCGCTTATTCGCGATATTAACGACCAGGGATGGCGCGCCGATTTGCTGGGGAAAAAGCTCGCGCAGCGCGGTCGTGGATGGGTACATGTAAACCCTATTCCGTTGAATCCGACTCCTGGCTCAAAATGGACAGCATCGCGTAAAGGCGTGGAGCAGAATTTTGTGGAGCGTCTGCGGGCACACGGTATTCCAACGACAATTCGCGATACTCGCGGTTCTGATATTGATGGTGCATGTGGCCAGCTCGCTGCCAAAGAAGAGGAATAGGGGTGCCTCATACCGAGTAATAACCCTTATTCTGCAGTTGTTTAAAAGGCAACTATGTCGTATAGTTGATAGTTGGCTGTTTGTACCAGCGTTAAGTGCGCCCTTTTTTGCAGGTGTAAAACGCTCTTCACCAGTGTGTGAAGATATACAGCATCAGAAGATAGAACTGTTCAGAGCATAAACTCTGGGCACCGACGTTAGCGGAGGATATGGCAAAGAAAGACGGCGTCATCGAGATCGAGGGCTCTGTGGTTGAGGCTTTGCCCAATGCGATGTTCCGTGTTGAGCTAGACAATGGTCACAAAGTTCTCGCGCACATCTCGGGTAAGATGCGTCAGCACTACATTCGAATCCTGCCTGAGGATCGCGTGGTAGTGGAACTGAGCCCCTACGACCTGTCCCGTGGTCGTATCGTCTACCGTTATAAGTAAAACCCGATCATTAAACGTCGCTTCGGCGGCGTTTAAGTCGTGTTCATAGGGATAAATAGTTCTTCTGGTTGCCCAGTAAGAACCTCCTATCTCGCCAGTTATCAAGTTGCAATCAAAAGGAATGCGATGAAGGTCAAGCCGAGCGTTAAGCCGATCTGCGATAAGTGCAAAGTGATTCGCCGTCATGGCGTAGTCATGGTGATCTGCGAAAACCCGCGCCACAAACAGCGCCAGGGCTAAGCCCACGGTAGCTGCGTAACACCGCCTGCGGGCGGAATCGTCATAGGCACCGCTCCGCATTGTTTATCGAGTGATAAAGGATGCGGATACCTCCGGACTCAGAGGCCGGGGACCGGGCAAACACCCGGGCAGTGATGCTACAGACCTCTGGAAAACAACAAGGAGAAGCCAGTATGGCACGTCTCGCTGGAGTTGATATTCCCCGCGAAAAGCGCGTGGAAGTTGCTCTCACTTACATTTACGGCGTGGGCAAGACCCGTGCTCACGAAACCCTTGCTGCTACCGGCGTGAACCCTGACACTCGCGTCAAGGATCTCACCGACCAGGAGCTTGTGGCACTTCGTGACTTCATCGAAAGCAACTACAAGGTTGAAGGTGATCTTCGCCGCGAGGTTGCAGCCGATATTCGCCGCAAGGTTGAAATCGGCAGCTACCAGGGTCTGCGTCACCGTCGCGGCCTGCCGGTTCACGGTCAGCGCACCAAGACCAACGCACGCACCCGTAAGGGCCCGAAGCGTACCGTCGCAGGTAAGAAGAAGTAAGCAACGTTGCTCTGTCGAACTATCAGTATCGACCAACGTATTAGAAAACCTTTGTAGGAGAATCAATAATGCCTCCCAAGACTCGCGCCGCGGCTGCTCGCAAGACCCGCCGCAAGGTCAGCAAGAACATCGTTGCTGGTCAGGCTCACATCAAGTCGACCTTCAACAACACTATCGTCTCCATTACCGATCCCACCGGTGCAGTAATCTCGTGGTCCTCTGCAGGTGATATGGGCTTCAAGGGCTCTCGTAAGTCCACCCCCTACGCCGCACAGCTGGCTGCTGAGACTGCCGCAAACCGTGCTAAGGAACACGGCGTCCGTAAGGTTGATGTTTTCGTAAAGGGCCCCGGTTCTGGCCGTGAGACCGCAATCCGCTCTCTGCAGGCAGCAGGCCTAGAGGTTGGTTCGATTCAGGACGTAACCCCCGTAGCTCACAACGGTTGCCGTCCGCCGAAGCGCCGCCGCGTCTAATTAGGCGAATGCCTAATCCCTCTGCGGCTGTCGTCTTCACAGATAACACCAAAGAGTCCAGACACCCGTCTGCTTCCTAAAATCTGTTTTCCCAAACTTGTGGGCTCATATAGCGGAGCTCACCGAAAGGAAACAAAGTGCTTATTGCACAGCGCCCCACTCTGACTGAAGAGGTCGTAGCGCCGAACCGTTCGCGCTTCACCATCGAGCCCCTTGAGCCGGGCTTTGGCTACACCATGGGTAACTCCCTCCGTCGCACCCTGCTGTCCTCCATTCCCGGCGCCGCTGTTACCAGCGTTCGTATCGACGGTGTTCTGCACGAGTTCAGCACTGTTCCCGGAGTCACCGAGGATGTCACCGAGATTATCTTGAACGTCAAGAAGCTCTCGATTTCTTCGGAAAATGACGAGCCCGTAGTTGCATACCTGCGTAAGCAGGGCGAGGGTGAACTTACTGCAGCCGACATTGAAGTACCTGCCGGTGTTGAGATTCACAACCCGGAACTGCACATCGCAACCCTCAATGCGAAGGCAAACTTCAATGCCGAACTGATTATTGAGCGCGGTCGCGGTTATGTGTCTGCAGCTCAGAACAAGACCGGTGATGCAGAGATCGGCCGTATTCCGGTTGATTCTATTTACTCCCCGGTTCTGAAGGTTACCTTCAGCGTTAACGCAACCCGTGTTGAACAGCGCACCGACTTCGACAGCCTGACTTTGGACGTCGAAACCAAGGAAGCCATTGCACCGCGCGATGCCGTCGCATCCGCAGGCAGCACCCTGGTTGAGCTCTTCGGACTTGCACGTGAGCTCAACGTTGCTGCCGAGGGTATCGAGGTTGGTCCGTCGCCTGCCGACGAGTCCATGGCTGCCGATTTGGCTCTGCCGATTGAGGACCTTAACATGTCCGTTCGATCCTACAACTGCCTCAAGCGCGAGGGCATCCACACCGTGGGCGAGCTCGTGACTCGTAGCGAGGCGGATCTGATGGATATTCGTAACTTCGGTGCTAAATCCATTGATGAGGTCAAGGCTAAGCTGCATGAGCTTGGTCTGGCTCTCAAGGATTCCCCTCCGGGCTTTGAACCCGTTGCTCGTGCATACGATGACGAAGACGGTTCCGGCGAATAAATTTCGATCGAATAGTTCACCCGGTTGTTCCGGGATCAGTAAACGTGGTTCCTAAGTCCCGTTGTTGGGGCGGTGGAACGTAAATCATGGAGAAATAACTATGCCTACTCCCACTAAGGGTCCCCGCCTCGGCGGTTCCCCGACCCATGAGCGCCTAATGCTCAATAACCTGTCGGCGCAGCTCTTCCAGCACAAGCGCATCACCACCACCTTGACTAAGGCAAAGCGTATGCGCCCGGTGGCTGAACGTTTCATCACCTTCGGTAAGAAGGGCGATTTGGCGGCTCGCCGTCGCGTGCTGCGATCCATTACCGACAAGTCCGTAGTACACGAGCTTTTTACTGTAATCGCACCGGCAATGGCCGAGCGTCCCGGTGGCTACACTCGCATCACCAAGATCGGTAACCGTAAGGGCGATAACGCACCTATGGCCGTTATCGAACTCGTAATGGAGCCTGTAGAAACTAAGGGTGCTGTTGCAGAAGCTACCAAGGTTACTGAGAAGGCTGCCGAGGCTCCTAAGGCTGAAGCAAAGAAGGCAAAAGCTGAAAAGGCTGAACCTAAGGAAGAAGCTAAGCCCGCTAAGTCTGAAGGTACCGAGGGTCTGCCCGCAGGTGCACACGCTCCGTTAGAATCTGGTGAGGCTCCCGAAGGATTCGAGGTCAAGGGTAACGCTGACTCGATGAAGTACCACGTGCCTGGCTCCCGCTGGTATGCAAACACCATTGCCGAAATCTGGTTTGACTCCGCTGAGTCGGCTGAGGCGGCAGGTTACGCACCCGCCGGTGGTGCAGCAGCTCAGAAGGTTTCTGCTGAGTAAGCACAGCTAACGCGCGTTAGTGTATCGTCAAAATCCGTCGCCTAGGTTCATAGGCGACGGATTTTGCGTGTTTCAGACGTACATTCTTGGGCAAATTCACCAGGTATTGTTGAAGGCCGAAAGGGGGAAAGCTACTGTGTCTGATCAGTTACAAGAACCTGGTCCTCAGGCATCACAGATCAACCTGGACTCACAGCCATCATCTGGCGATGGGGACGTGCTGGGCACGCAGCGGGTACGTATCGACTGCGCCTATGACGGCACGTGGTTTAGCGGGTGGGCAAGGCAGCCTAATCTGGTAACTGTGCAGGGTGTATTAGAGGATGCGCTGGAGCTGGTGCTTCGCGCGCATCACCGAGTGACGGTCGCCGGCCGTACTGATGCCGGAGTACATGCACAGGCGCAAACTATTCACCTTGATATTGCCGCCGAAACCTGGCAGAAACTTACCGGGCGTGACGGGCTGGCAGATCCAGCTGAGTCGCTCAAGCGTAAGGTTTCTGGTGCCCTGAAACGAACCCTGGCGCAGGCAGAACATACGCTAGGAATCCCTGAGCGTATGCGCGGGCTTCTTCAAGGATCTCTTGTGCTTCACCAGGTACAGCCCGTGCCGCAGGACTTTGATGCGCGGTTTTCAGCGACCGGCAGGCGGTATACGTACCGCATCCTGGATGGACAGGGGAGTAGCCCCGATCCGCTGCGCCGCGCGTATGCCTGGTGCATTCCCGAAAGCCTAGACCTTGAAGATCTTAACAAGGCTGCTCATGAACTTACGGGGCTACATGATTTTCTCTCGTTCTGTAAGCCGCGTGAGGGAGCTACGACGATTCGTGAACTCCGCCGTATATACCTAACACGCCATGATGACGGAGTTATTGAAGCGACAGTTGAGGCAGACGCTTTTTGTCACCATATGGTGCGCTCGCTTATAGGGGCACTAGTTCTCTACGGCACCGGAAAACGGACCCAAGCATGGCTGCGGGAACGCCTAGAAAACCCGCAGCGGGATGCCTCACTCATTATGGCACCCCCGCATGGATTAGCTCTTGCACACATTGATTATCCAGCGCCTGAAGAGTACGGTCTGCAGGCACGAGCTACTCGGGCAATGCGGCAGAGCAACATTTTTAACGGGGAATCCGCGCCATTTAAGGGTTTTGGTGTGGATTAAGCACCTAAATTGCTGTATAGTTTTGCTAGTTGTGCGTGTTCTGCCCGAGCACGCTCTCGGCACTGTCTAGTTGCAGGACGTTAAGGTGTCGCAGAGTACGGGTCAGAACGGGCGAGCATTCGGTCCTCACCCGGATTCGTCATGCACGTAGTAATAGGCGTGATACCCAACTAAGCGCCGAATGTACATTTCGAGACAAAGGCCAATATTTTGCGCACTTATACTCCTAAGCCCGGCGAAGTTGAGCGCCAGTGGCACATCATTGATGCCACCGATGTGGTGCTCGGTCGCCTCGCAAGCCAGACCGCTATCCTGCTGCGCGGTAAGCACAAGCCGACTTTTACCCCTAACGTGGACACCGGCGATTTCGTGATCATCGTGAATGCCGAGAAGGTCGCTCTGACCGGTGCAAAGCTTGAGCAGAAGCGTGCATACCGCCACTCGGGTTACCCTGGCGGTCTGAAGTCCGTCAATTATGCAGAGCTTCTTGAAACCAACCCTGTTCGTGCGGTTGAGAAGGCTGTGAAGGGCATGCTGCCCAAGAACAAGCTAGCTGCACAGCAGATCAAGAAGCTGAAGGTCTACGCTGGTCCCGAGCACCCGCACGCGGCACAGCAGCCCAAGACCTACGAATTCAACCAGGTCGCCCAGTAATTCGGGCCTACGAAGAAACTATTAGGAGAAATCGTGGCTCAGAACGAAGAGCAGATCGTAGTCGAGGAAGAGCTCACTAGCTACACCTCGGAATCCGCAGCCCCCGTCGCGGCGGCTGCACAGACAAGCCGTCCGGCACTGACTGTTGCAGGTGCTGCAGTCGGTCGTCGTAAGGAAGCAGTGGCACGTGTTCGCGTGGTTCCCGGTTCCGGTAACTGGACCATTAACGGCCGTAGCCTGGATAGCTACTTCCCCAATAAATTGCATCAGCAGGATGTGAACCAGCCGTTCAAGATCCTGGAACTTGAGGGTGCTTACGATGTGATTGCACGCATCAGCGGTGGTGGTCCCTCCGGTCAGGCAGGCGCGCTGCGCCTCGGTATCGCTCGTGCCCTCAACGAGATTGATCGTGAGAACAATCGTCCCGCACTGAAGAAGGCAGGCTTCTTGACTCGCGACGCACGTGTTATCGAGCGTAAGAAGGCCGGTCTCAAGAAAGCACGCAAGGCTTCGCAGTTCTCCAAGCGTTAATCGCTGGTTCTGCTGCACAAAGCCCCCGCACTTCCCAAAGAAGCGCGGGGGCTTTGTGCGTTATAAGGGGTTTACCTGCATAAGGTTGCGATAACTGTTACATTTGTCGCTCATTCTCACTCTCGGTACAGTTAAAGTGTCAAAGCAGACACGAACGGAAAGAGAATTCATGACAGAAAAGAACCTTCAGCCCGCAACGGAGCAGGTCGAGAGCACCGTACCCGAGACCGCTCCTCAGTCTTCCGATGTTGCAGATCCAGCTGTATCAGAGAAAAAGCACGCGATTAAAGAAGCTCTTAAACCTCAAGTTCGTCGTACCTCGGTGGTTGAAGACTATGCGGCAGAACTGGATGAAATGGCATCTCTCACCCATGCTCTGAGCGGAAATAAGAAAAGCTCAAGGAGCGATGCCTGGAAGATTGGCTACCCCTACGATGAAAAACTCGGTCGTAAAGCATACGAAAAAGAAAAACGCGCACTGCAGATTGAGCTTCTGAAGCTCCAGCTATGGGCAAAATCGACCGGGCAGAAAATCCTCATTATTTTTGAGGGACGCGATGCTGCGGGTAAGGGTGGTTCCATCAAACGCTTTACGGAACACCTGAACCCCCGTGGGGCTCGCGTGGTGGCTCTTGAAAAGCCAACCGATATTGAACAGACTCAGTGGTATTTCCAGCGCTATATCAAGCACTTACCCTCTGGTGGCGAGATCGTCATGATGGACCGTTCCTGGTACAACCGCGCCGGGGTTGAGCGTGTGATGGGCTATTGCACGCAGGCCCAGTACTTCGAGTTTATGCGCGAAGTACCCGACCTAGAACGTATGCTCGTGAACTCGGGCATTAAGCTCATTAAGTTCTGGTTCTCAGTCACCAAGCAGGAACAGCTGGCACGCTTTACCTCACGACGCACCGATCCTGTTCGTCAGTGGAAACTATCACCTACCGATTTGGCGTCGCTCGATAAGTGGGATGATTACACTGCTGCGAAAGAAGCCATGTTCTTCTACACCCATACCGGCGATGCTCCGTGGACCGTTATCAAGTCAAATGATAAGAAGCGTGCTCGTCTGGAAGCCATGCGTTACGTGCTCTCACAATTCGACTACACCTCAAAAGACCGTGAAGTCGTGGGAACTTGCGATCCTTTGATTGTACGTTCTGCAACGGATGTTTTTGAAGAAGAAGGCGGCAGTGACCCCGAAGGTTTCCCTGTCATCCAATAAATAAAACTTTTGGTTGGTTTATTCAATAAACCTGCTAAGAAAATAACTAAGACCCGCCCCTGCCTACCAAAGCGGGGGCGGTTCCGGCGTAAGATAGTAAGGTGACTGAACGACTTTTTGGAACTGATGGCGTGCGCGGCCTCGCGAATGAGATTATCACTCCGGCACTCGCTCTTGAGCTCGCGCAGGCAGCCGCCCTTGTACTTGGACACGAGCAGGTCGCCGAAGGCACCCGCCCCCGCGCCGTAATCGCTAACGATTCACGCGCATCCGCAGATTTTATTGTCTCTGCCATGAAAGCCGGGTTTACCAGCGCTGGTGTGGATGTGTTGGACGCGGGAATCGTCCCCACTCCGGCCGCCGCCTACTTAGTGGCTTACACGGATGCAGACTTTGGTGTGATGATCTCAGCATCGCATAACCCCGCCGCCGATAACGGCATTAAATTCTTGGCGCGTGGTGGACAAAAGCTTGAAGACGCCACCGAAGATGCCATTGAGCGCGTGTACCGGGAAAAGAACTTTAGGTACCCTACCGGGGGTGAGGTCGGCTCTATCTGCGCCTTAGAGAACGGTACCGAGGCATACGTTAAGCACCTAGTTTCCACGCTAGAAGACGAGAAGCCTCTCGCAGGTCTTAAGGTTGTGCTGGACTGCGCAAATGGTGCAGCTTATGCAGCTTCTCCTGCGGCCTTCACCCGGCTAGGAGCCGAGGTTATAGCGCTTGCTGCTGAACCGAACGGCACCAATATCAACGATGGCGTAGGTTCTACGCATCCGCAGTCCCTTCAAGCTGCCGTCGTTGAACACGGCGCAACCTTGGGGATTGCACACGATGGTGACTCTGACCGATGTCAGGCAGTTGATGAGCAGGGGAACCTGGTAGACGGCGATCAGATTATGGCTATTCTTGCCTTGGCGGCGCATCGTGCTGGGCACCTGAGCCAGAACACTCTGGTGGCAACCGTGATGAGCAGCCTAGGGCTTGAACTCTATCTGCGTGAGCATGGCATTTCGCTGGTGCGCACCGCCGTGGGAGATCGTTATGTACTCGAAGAGATGCGTGAGCACGGGTATAACCTAGGCGGTGAGCAGTCCGGGCATGTGATTATGAGTGACTATGCGACCACGGGCGACGGTGTGCTCACCGGGATTCAGCTTGCCGCTGAGGTGGCGCGTAGCGGGGAGAAACTTTCTGTGCTGGCCTCACGGATGCAGCCCACCCCGCAGCGTTTGATTAACGTGAAGGGCGTAGATCGTGCCGGCGTTTCAACCAATGCTGCGCTGAATGCTGCTGTGGCCGATGCCGAGAAAGGGCTGGGGGAGAGCGGGCGTGTTCTTCTGCGTGCTTCTGGAACCGAACCGCTGGTACGCGTTATGGTTGAGGCCGCTACGCAGGAGCAGGCCGATTCTGTTGCTCAGCATCTTGCGGATGTGGTGGCGAAAGAACTGGCTCTCTAGTCTTACAAGCTTTCCAGAAAATTGTGATGCGTATCGTTGGCGAAATAGAAATATTTCGCCAACGATACGCATTTTGTTTATAGCGCAGGTTCAGCTCATATCGGCAGATTTATTCGAGTTGAAAAATACCCTGGGGCACATCCAAAATCGGATGCGCCCCACGGCTTTTGTTGAATGACTAGTTATGTTTGAATCGGAGTGATCCGTAGATTACTTCTTAGCGAGGGAATCGCGGATTTCCTTGAGAAGGGTAAGCTCGGTTTCTTCTATTTCTTCAACCCTGTTGCGGGTAACCCTTTCGTTGAGCTTTTGAACTGGAAGAACAACGGCGAAGTACACGGCAGTCGCAATAAGCAGGAAGTTTACGACAGCGGTCAGAAAGACACCGATTTTAATCTGACCGAAGACGAGGAAAGAATCAAAGTTCGGAAAATGGAAGAGCATGGAAATTGCGGGCATGAGCACCGACTGAACCAGTGCAGTCACAACTGCGGTGAACGCAGTACCCATGATGATACCGACTGCAAGGTCGATAACGTTGCCACGAATCAAGAAATCTTTAAAACCTTTAAGCATGTACCCAGGGTATCGTGTTTCCCAGTAAATTTTCAGGGAAAACCAACAAAAAACCTTCCAAATAAAGTATTTTTCTTCACAAGTACACCATATATCAATCTTTAAAGGTTGATTTTAGATATTTGTTTCTGTGGGTTAGAACCCTGTCTAAAGAACAGTTAGGGGTGTAAGCTGTTGATAAACCTATGAGAGGTAGCTGAGTCTACCCAAGATAATCCGGTGCCGCACCGGTGCCAAAAAACTCCTCCAAAGTCTTTGCTCCGGATGCTCGATACTCCTGAGTCAGACCAACACCTAAATAACGGTAATGCCAGGGCTCAAAGATATAGCCCGTCACATGCTGCTGGTTCTTCGGGAAACGCAGGATAAAACCAAAGTCGGGAGCGTTTTTCGCCAACCATTGACCTGCACGAGTATCTTGGTAGCATTCTTGTAGAAGGCACCCTTCGGGGGAACCGAAATCGATAGCCAGCCCGGTCTGATGCTCCGAATATCCGGGTCGTGCAGAAAGCGTATCTGCGGTCTTCTGCCCGTTAACCTTCACCCAATGCTGGTAGGTCTGTTTCTGTGCCGTGAAGGAACGATAAGCACTGCTGACCGTGAGGGTTACTCCATCCCGTGCTGCCGCATCCATCATGGACTGTGCCGCCGCAGCCGCCTCAGCACGTAACTGCTGCCCATAAAACGGCACCAAATCCTGCGGGGCCCAATCTTGCGGTGAGAATGGGCGAGTTTTATTGACGATGCACCGTAACGATTCCGGATGCGATTCGACCGATGTGTGCTCAGCAGGTTTTTTGCTCTCGGGCGCGGAAGGTTCTTCTGTAGTGCCGCCTTCTGGTTGTGACTTCTGGTCTTTGGGCTGTGAAGACTCTGAGGCCGTAATCTCTGGGGTAGCTTTTTCAGACGGTTTCGTCTCTGGGATTTTCTCGTTTGCCGTCGGGGACGCACTAGGTTTTATCGTAGGGTTCGATGGGGTGGAACTCTTCGTAACCTTCGGGGTGGCGGTGGGTGAAGATGACACACTTGCCGGAGAAGTCGTGCCTGTCGCGCTTGGTGTAGTGGAAGCAGTAGCTGATGTATTCCCGCTAGTCTGAGGTTCCTGAGAGCCGCATGCAGACAAGACCCAAGACCCAGATGCTGCAGTCAGCAGCGCTCGGCGTGAAAAAACTGATGTACCCATAGGGAACCTCCTTGGGAAACTGGTCTTTATTCTGGAATATGTCAACGGCAATGCGCTAATTTTTGCGCAAGAGAACCTGCGCCACCTTATGGTCGGAACCTTTCTGCAAGATCAGGTGCGCGCGAGCGCGAGTAGGAAGAACGTTCTGTACGAGGTTAGGCTCGTTGACGGTTTTCCAGATACCGGTGGCAAGCTCAATCGCTTGGGCATCGCTTAACTCAGCATAGCGCTTAAAGTAAGAATCCGGGTTCGTGAACGCGGAGGAGCGCAGGGTGAGGAACCGGTTAACGTACCATCGCTGAATATCTTTGGTATTTGCATCGACGTAGATGGAGAAATCAAAAAAGTCACTGAGCGTCAGGTCTGAGGTTTCGGGGCCTTCAGTGCCAGCAGAAGCGAGTACGTTAAGTCCCTCAAGAATCAGCACATCAGGGGTCGTGACCTCAATCTGTTCATCGGGAAGAATGTCATAGTACAGATGCGAGTATTTGGGAGCTCTGACCACAGGGACCCCCGATTTTATATCGGAGACAAATTGCAGCAGCGCCCGCCTGTCGTATGATTCGGGAAAGCCTTTGCGGTGCATAATGCCGCGGCGTTGTAACTCAGCATTTGGGTACAGAAAACCGTCGGTGGTGACGAGCTGAACCTTCGGGGTTGAGGGCCAGCGCCTCAGGAGCGCCTGCAGCAGGCGTGCCGTCGTCGATTTGCCGACCGCTACGGACCCGGCTACACCGATAATAAAGGGAACTCGTCGGTGGGATGCCTGAAGGAAGTCATTCGTCATGTGGTTGAGTGAGGATGCCGCATTGACGTACAGATTCAAAAGTCGGGAGATTGGCAAATAGATCTGGCGCACCTCGTCGAAGTCTACCGGTTCGCCTAAGCCGCGGAGCGCTTCGAGTTCCTCTTCGCTGAGGGGTACCGAAATTTCGGTCGCTAGACGCGACCATCGTGAGCGTTCCAGCTCGACAAAACGCGAGCTGGCGGCAGAAAAATTTGAGGAGCTCATTCCCCTAAGTGTACGAATTTTGCGCGTCAGATGCGAACAAGATGTGGCATCCTTTAGGTTGAGAATGCACAAAGGCTGGGGCTATACCTTGAAAGAAATGCCTTTTGACTAGGGGTTATTCCGCCCACAGGTGTAAAGGACGCCGGGTTAGCTGCCCTGAGGCGTGAATAAGATAAACTTGAGCTATGTGTGGAATTGTAGGATATGTAGGTCTGGACGCAGCTCCGGACGGTAATAAATTCGACCACGATGCATACAAAGTGGTCATTGAAGGTCTGCGCCGCCAGGAGTACCGCGGCTATGACTCGGCCGGTGTTGCGCTCGTATGCCCTGACGGCATCGAATTCCGCAAGAAGGCGGGCAAACTTATCAACCTAGAACATGAGGTCGAGGACTCGCCGCTCACCGAATCACAGATTGGTATTGGCCATACCCGTTGGGCTACCCACGGTGGTCCCACCGACAATAACGCGCATCCGCACGTAGTCGATCACGGTCGTCTAGCGGTTGTGCACAACGGTATTATTGAAAACTTTGCCGAGCTACGCGCCGAACTGCTCGCCGAAGGGGTCGAGTTTCAGTCTCAGACCGATACTGAGGTAGCTGCGGCACTTATTGCAAGTATCTACAACAAACTGGGTACTAAAGACCTGACCGAGGCAGTGCGTGAAGCATCAAACCGTATGGAAGGTGCTTTCACGATTCTTGCGGTTCATGCAGATCACCCTGACCGTGTGGTGGCGACCCGCCGCAACTCTCCGCTGGTGATTGGACTGGGAGAGAACGAGAATTTCTTAGGATCTGACGTTTCGGCGTTTATCGACCACACCAAAGAAGCCGTAGAGATGGGGCAGGACCAGATTGTCACCATCACCGGTACTGACTATTCCATTATTGATTTTGCGGGCAACCCCGCCGAAGGCAAGCCCTTCCACATCGAATGGGATGCCGCAGCGGCGGAAAAGGGCGGCTACAACTCGTTCATGGAGAAGGAAATCCACGAGCAACCCACCGCCGTTGAGCAGACCCTCATGGGACGCATGGATGAAAAAGGTAACCTCGTTCTGGACGAGCTTAATATTGATGATTCCGTGCTGCGCTCGATCGATAAGATCATCGTGGTGGCCTGCGGTACCGCAGCGTACGCGGGTCAGGTTGCGCGCTACGCTATCGAGCACTGGTGCCGTATCCCCACCGAGGTCGAGCTTGCCCATGAGTTCCGATACCGCGACCCCATCGTGAACGAGAAGACCCTGATTGTGGCTCTTTCGCAGTCCGGTGAGACCATGGATACCCTCATGGCGGTGCGTCACGCCCGCGAGCAGGGCGCTAAGGTCATATCTATCTGCAACACCCACGGTTCAACCCTGCCGCGTGAATCCGATGCGGCGCTGTACACCCACGCCGGTCCCGAGATCGCGGTCGCATCGACCAAGGCGTTTCTGGCGCAGATTACTGCAGCATATCTGCTGGGTCTGTATCTTGCGCAGCTTCGCGGCAACAAGTACAAGGATGAAATCTCTGCCATCCTCGGTGAGTTGCAGAAGATGCCCGCTAAGATCCAGAAGGTTATCGACAACGATACCCTTGTGAAAGAACTTGGCGCCGAGATGAAAGATACCTCTTCGGTGATCTTCCTAGGGCGCCACGTTGGGTTCCCTGTTGCCCTTGAAGGCGCGCTTAAACTCAAAGAGATCAGCTACATCCACGCCGAAGGTTTTGCCGCTGGCGAGCTGAAACACGGTCCTATCGCTCTGATCGAAGAGGGCCAGCCCGTTATCATCATTGTGCCCTCCGCACACGGGCGTGAATCCCTGCACGGCAAGGTTGTTTCCAATATTCAGGAGGTGCGCGCTCGCGGCGCCTTCACCATCGTCATTGCCGAAGAGGGCGATGAGGCTGTCAAGGAGTATGCGGATCGTCTGATCACCGTTCCTGCCGCGCCTTCTCTGCTGCAGCCTTTGCTTGCCACCGTGCCGCTGCAGATTTTCGCGTGTGCACTTGCTGAGGCGAAAGGACTGGACGTTGACCAGCCCCGTAACCTCGCCAAGTCGGTGACCGTGGAGTAATCCTCATCCCGCATATGCGTTCGCGTGGGCGGTGTCGTTACCCTTCAGGGGACGGCACCGCCCACGCCTCGTTAACCCGCACCACAGTGCGAGACCGAGGAAGTTTCATGATGCGTTAACATTGTTCGCTGTGCTGTCTTCCCTGTACCAACCTCGCTAAACTTAAAACAAAACTCGCATTTTGGCAGGAAAGGCGAAAAATGATTATCGGAATCGGCGTAGATACCGTCAACATTGAGCGCTTTGAACGAATCGTCACCGAAACACCCGCTTTTGTGCGCAGGGTATTCACACCGAATGAGCGCACTCGTAATATCCGTTCTCAAGCCGTACGTTTTGCCGCCAAAGAAGCGGTCGCCAAAGTCTTAGGGGCACCCGATGGGCTCAACTGGCAAGATTGCGAAGTCGCCAGCAGCGAGAGTGGGCAGCCATACCTGATTCTTACGGGAACGATCGCCGAACGTGCCCGTACCCTCGGCATCAATCGTCTGCACCTGAGCCTAACCCATGATGAACCCGTAGCCGTTGCCATCGCCACGGCGGAATATCTGAGCGCTACAGAGCTTGCCCATCTGAAAAGGTTCGATCCTGAAAGCTACAGTATGACGGTTCTCGCCGAAGACCCCACCGACTAGCCCCCTGCCGCATCGACGCGAGCATTTGATCAGGAGGAGTTATGAAGCTCGTCTACACGGGTACACAAATTCGCAACGCTGAACGTCCTTACCTTGAGGCACCGGACTACGACGGGTATTTGATGCAGCGCGCGGCGGATGCGCTCGCCGCCGAAGCTCACGATATGCTTGCTGATGCGGGGCAGCACAGCCAGTACACGCGCATCCTCTTATTGGTTGGGCCGGGGAATAACGGTGCGGATACAGTGTATGCAGGCACCCGGCTGCATCAGCAGGGGTACCGCATTGAGGCCGTTCTCTTCGACCCAACCGGTAATAACCTGGAGCTGCTCGCCCGCGAAAGCGGTGAAGGAACCCGCGTGCTTGACACCGCCCAAAGTCTGCGCGATATTGCCTCCTACTCCCTGATTATTGACGGTATTTTGGGAACCGGCGCGAAGGGAGCAGCACGTGGGGAAGCGGGGGAGTACCTGGCTAAACTCCGTGCCGTGCAGATAGACGGTAAATTACCCCCAGTGCTCGCCTGTGATGCCCCGACCGGGCTCGATAGTGAACGCGGCACCCTGCACGAACCCTCACTCGCGGCTGCGCGAACGGTCACGTTTATTGGGCGTAAGCTACCGGCAGGAACCCATATTGCGGAGCACTGCGGAACTATTAAACTCTACGATTTAGGGGTTCCCGAAGCTCTCAAGGGGTATAAGCCGATGCTGCGCGTTATGGAACGTGAGGACTATCGGGATCTGCTCGAAAAGCCTTCGGTATTCTCACATAAGTACAATCGCGGTGTGCTTGGTATGCTCACGGGAAGTCGCGATTATCCCGGTGCTGCCCTGATGAGTGTGCGTGCTGCCCTCAATACCGGGGTGGGGATGGTGCGTTTCAATGGGAAAGACGATACCCTGCGCACTCTCATGCTTGGGCAAAACCCGGAAACGGTGTGTTTTACAGGGCCTCCCGCCCATGAGCATGTGCACGCCTGGGCTGGCGGCAGCGGTACCGGTCCCGAAACCCTGGACCATAACAGGTACCTGCTCAATGCCCCTGAACCTGCAATTCTGGATGCTGGTGCAGTAGACCTTGCCGCAGATTATTTAATGGCGGGTCACAGCCTAGGCGAACATAAAATTCTGACTCCGCATGCGGGAGAATTGGAACGTTTTCTGCGGCGCATTCATGAGCATTCGCCGCAGCGTTGGGAAGAAATGCTCGACGGTGCTCTCGTGCCCAGCCGGGAAGATATTAACGCTGAGCCGTTCCGGTGGGTTCGTGCCGCATGCGAGCTCAGCGGTGCAACTGTGATGCTTAAGGGCTCGACGACGCTTATCGCCGCCCCCGTGGGTGCCACCTATAGCGTGCACGGGGCTACCGGGTGGATTGCTACCGCCGGAAGCGGCGATACCCTCACCGGTATTCTGGGTGCTCTCTTGGCACAATATATGGCGGCTGCGCAGGAACGTCATGAGCAGGTCGAGGGATGCACGTATGCAAGTCTTGCGGCACTGGCGGTTTACCTGCATAATCGTGCGGCGCTGGCATCGTTGGAGGGACGCAAAGGGCCGGTTCCTCCCAGCCGAGTGGCCGCGTATTTACCGCAGGCGATTGCGGGACTTCTTGATGAGAAAGCCGTTCTCGACGATTAAAACCAGAACGAGACACATAGTATGGTGGGGGG
>NZ_KV817383.1:70702-93907 GCF_001814655.1 Rothia sp. HMSC069C01 | reverse complement strand
CCCCCCACCGCTGTATTGGACTATACCGACCTTGGCATAGTCGGGCACGAAAATTAGTAGGCGCCTTCCTTGGCGAAGACTGCTCGTACCGTGCGCAGCAGGATAATAAAGTCGGTTGTCATAGACCAGTTTTCGACGTAGTACAGGTCAAGACGTACCGATTCATCCCAGGAGAGATCGCTTCTGCCAGAGACCTGCCAGAGCCCGGTAATCCCGGGTTTGACGAGCAGGCGGCGGTACATAATATCCTCATATAGGTCTACCTCTTCCGCCAGCGGGGGCCGAGGGCCCACCAGGGACATGTCGCCAATAAAAACATTCCAGAGCTGCGGTAGCTCATCAATGGAGAACTTGCGAATAAACCGGCCGATTGGGGTGATGCGTGGGTCATTCACCATCTTGAAGAGCACCCCGTTGCCTTCGTTCTGTTCCATAAGCTGGGCTTTGATCTCTTCGGCGTCGGTGCGCATCGACCGGAATTTGACCATGCGAAAAACATCGCCGTTCATTCCTACGCGCTCTTGGAAGAAGAATGCAGGTCCGCCGTCGCGTCTGATAAGGATACCCACCACCAAGAAAACAGGGGAAAGCACGAGAAGCCCCAGTCCAGAGGCGAGCACATCCAGGGCGCGTTTCGCCAGTGCAGCGATACCCGTAATATGCGGGGTAGAAACGTGCACGAGCGGTAGCCCGTTGAGCGGCTGAATATGCATGCGAGGCCCTGCAATATCGGTGGTTGCGGGAGCCATAATCAGGGCGATATGAGCATCCGCGAGACGCCAGCCGAGCATCCGCATCTGTTCCGGGGTCAGCTGATGCCCGTTCGAGATGGCGACCATCTGAATATTGTTTTCCTGCACGGCCTGCATAATATCGTCAGGGTTCGTGGAGTAACCCAGAATGGGCAGATCGACGTCTGCAATCGTGGTACCAGCGTAGATTCCCGGCAGGTAAAACGCAGCTGGTGAAAGCCCCGATGCGACGGCGCCGGAGAGGCTCTTATACAGATGTTTACCGGTGGGAACGTCGGAAATAATCATGACGCGGGTTAGCGAATACCCTTGCAAACGTTTCTGTACTAGTCTTTGGCGCAGTAGCCAGCGCTCTATCATGATGAGGCCTAAACCCAACGGGTAGGCGATGAGCAGGTACATGCGGGTCAGGTCGATTTTGAGAAAGAACGCCACGATCACGAGTGTGCAGAAAAAGTAAGTGCTGCCGCGTGTGACCATACGGTATTCGTCGGTTCCCATTCCTAGAACGCGAATATTTCGTGAGCCGTTGACTTGCAGAGTCAGCCACCAGATTATGATCATGCCGATATCGAGGAAGATATAGTCGATGGGTGCGACGGAAGGATCGAGCAGGTTAAGCGGCCAGACATTCACAGGCGGTAAATCCGCGTTTACGAAGCCGAAGCGAATAAAGTGCGCAGCAAAAATAGAGATGGCAATGGCAATCAAGTCGCCCAGGTAAAGAGATTTCAAAACCTGTGGATGCCACTCACGTTTGGCGACATATGTGGTGCCCCAAACTTTTTTGAGTCTTTCTTTTGCTTTCAATGAAGTTATCTTCCCCGGTCGTGGTGAGCGCGCATATCGGCGTATGCGCGGAATGCTCGAGTTTGAGACCCGCAGCCCGGTGGTCAATCGGAATACAGATGAATGATGTGTGCAGTGTGTGAGCGAGAAGTAGAGAGAACGAGAACCAGCTTTGAGGCCCCGAGGTAGTCCGGAAGAGAAACCTGGCCTTTAACTGATTCTCACGATAGTTCTTCAAAACTACTCAGTCCTTATATTTTACGGTTAAACCAGGAGTTTAGTCCTTCTGAATGGTTGTCTAAACTTCAAGGATAAAGAGTGAATTCAATCACCTTAATGTGCCATAAAGGTGTTGAAGACACGATTATTAAAGGTTAATGTGGATGTTTACTATTGTAAATAGCTTTAATAAATATACTAGTCAGAGAGTTTTAATGCCCGTAAACTAATAAAATACCTTGAAAGAATAAAAAACCATAGCCTAAAAGTTTTACCGAAATTGTTTCAATGAGGCGCGATTCACCAAAAAATCAATCAGCGGTTCGTAACGATTCGGTGGAACATTATCATCCATCGGAACACACACCGGTAAATCACCCTGCTCTGCGGCAATAAACAATCCCGGGTCGTTACAGTCGGCAATACCGAGCGTCAGCAGCTTCTGCTGCGATGCCGCATACCCCGCCATCCCGTGATCGGAAACCACAAGATCGGGCAGCTCACCGCGCTCACGAAGCTGGGCGAGGGCGATGCGCATCGGCCCCGGGAAATGCGTATGCTGCAGATTCCCGTACTGCTCAAACATCACCACACCCATGATCTGGCGAATATCGCCGTCCAAGAACCGCTCGCCCTGCTCAATACGCAGCACCGTGGCTCCGGCGCGTTCGGCGATGCGCGCCAGCTCAGCATAAATGGGGAAAAGTCCGGCGGGATGACCGGTGGCGAACAGGATCTTTTGGCGGGCGCGTACCGCATCGCCAAAAATACGGGCATACTCTTCGAGAGCATCAATGCACTGGGCGGAACCAATCGTATCTTGTCCCTGGACATGCGAGCGGTCAGGGTTCAGACCAGCACGGAGTACCATGACCTCAAAAACTTCGTCATAGGTCCAATCCTTCGACCATGTAACCCCGAATTCGAGGTGCTCATTGTGATCGAGAAACCCTTGAATATGCGAAAGGTTATTCTCGCGTGGGGTGGCAACATCGCCCGTGATGCGGGCAGAATCAAGATAAGCGGCAAACTCGTCGCGCGTCATTGCAAAACTCATACGTCAAGTGTAGCCGCTTGAACAACTTTCGAGACCGTGCTGTGGTACGTTCTACAGGTTTTTGGGGAAGAGCAGAGTAATTCGGCAATAAACTATGCGGAACCCTCGGCCCGCTCTTGTGCTAAATGACGACCGGTTATCGCCTCGGAATAGACGCACAAGGTTTTTCGGGCGGTCGCTTCCCAACTGAAAGAACGTGCACGAGCTGCCGCATTCGCCCCCAGTGTTAAGCGCAGACGTGGGGCACGCACCAGCCGCTCGATCGCAACCGCCCAACGCTGCGGGGTACGCGGCGCCACAAGCAACCCCGTTTTATGGTTCTCGATAGCGAAACGCAACCCATCCGCATCGGTAGCAAGTACCGCAGCCCCCGAAGCCTGCGCCTCCAAAGCCACTAGCCCAAAAGATTCAGACGAGGAAGGAGAAGCCACAATATCGGCGCGGCGAAAAATATCGGCAAGAATATCGGCAGGAACCGGACTGCGCAGATGCACCCGATCGGCGATGCCTAAATCGCGGGTACGGGCAAGAAGATCTAATTCGTATCTGGAAGAAGACTTGCCGATAATATCCAGTTCAACATGCAGATCCGCGGGAAGAAGCGCAAGGGCCTCTACCAAAATATGAGGTCCCTTTAACGGCTGAGGACGCCCAGCAAAAACCACCCGAGCGTGCGTATCCGAACCCTCATGTTCGGCGTGCACCCCCGGCAGTGGGTGAAAAATACCGGTATCAACCCCCGGCGCAATCACACGCATGCGTGCGGAATCTGCCCCATAGTAGTCCTGCAGCTGCTGCCCTTCAAGAGAAGTATTGACGATCGTCAAAGCGGCATGTTCAAGAACTCGATGCTCACTTTCATAACGTGCGTGTGGTTCTTCGGGCTCGTCGGGGGAGCGGCGCGCATCCTTCGCTGCGGCGGTCGTATGAGGGGTAAATACTACGGGAATAACTGTTCCTTCGGCAGCGTAGGTCTGGGCAGCCCCCAGCGCAGCGACGCCCGAAAGCCAATAATGTGCATGAATAACCTGCGGATGCCAGCACGCTAATGAGACGCATTGCGCCGCAAATTCGGTTGTAAACTCGGCAAGCTGATTTTTACGGGCACCTAAAGCCTGCGGAATCAATACCTGATGCACCCGCACCCGATCACGATACGAATTGAGAAGAGCTGGAACCTGCACGCTGGGTTTTGCATGCTCAAAATCGGGATCGGTAAGAAGTGTGAAAACCTCGACGCGCAGATTATCGTCTGCCGACAGCATAGCCGCAATCGAACGCGCAATATAAACGTTCATGCCCCCGGCATCGCCGCGGCCGGGCTGCGCAAAAGGATCGGTGTGCAGAGAATAGACATGCACAACAGACTGGGGCAAGCGGGACTGCGAACTCTCGGGAATCTTCACCATCCTAGTCTAACGCGCGGTTTTATGAGACAGCGCGTTCTGCAAGCCGAGTGAGTCTAAGGGTGAACGTGTAAGCCTCGACGGCATCGAAGAGGCGCATTCGCACAGTAAGAACATGAACTGTTGATGAACGCTCCCTAAACCGGGATAAGAAGAGCGAAAATACATGAAAAGACGGGCTAGAATGAGTGTAACTAGACGCTCCCCGCGTTCACCGAGTACCGGAGGTATATAGAAATGACTGTTCCCACACGTCCCCTCTACACCCCGAACCTGCAGCCCGGTGAGGCGGAGCGAACCGCTATCATCGACCTTAATGCTCTTGAGCACAATACGCGCGTGCTCAAAGATATGATCGGCGAACGTAAACTCATTGCCGTGGTGAAAGCGGATGCCTACGGTCACGGCGCCTACCCCGTGGCACGGTCAGTACTCGAAGCCGGTGCCGATATTCTGGGCGTTGTGCATGTGACCGAAGCCCTGGAATTGCGCTCAGAGGGTATTACCGCCCCGATTATAGCTTGGCTGCACACCCCGCAGACGGACTTCGACGAAGCACTCGAAGCAGATATTATCCTGGGTGCCTCCGGCTGGGACTTAGAAGCAATAGCAGAAGCCGCCAATCGGACCAAGAAGCGTGCTCGTGTACATCTGAAAGTAGACACGGGGCTTGGGCGTAACGGCTCCACCTTTGAGGACTGGCCCGCGCTAGTGGCGCGCGCCCTTGAACTTGAAGCCGCAGGGCTGGTGCGCGTCGAGGGCATTTTCTCGCATCTGGCGGTTGCCGATGAACCCGAACGCCCCGAGACCGCACGGCAGATCACCCGACTCAACGAATTCGTAACCGTCGCCCGCAGCGCGGGTCTCACCCCCGAGCTTGTTCACCTGGCAAATTCCCCGGGCACGATCACCGGTGCGAGCCCCCTATATAACACGAACGAGGCGGTCCTCGCCGATGCGGTACGCTGCGGAATTGCCCTCTATGGTCTGTCCCCGCTCGCGGGTGTGAGCTCCAAAGACCTTAACCTGCGACCCGTTATGACCCTGGGAACCCATGTGTGCAATGTCAAAGAGGTACCCGCCGGGCAGGGGGTCTCATACGGGTTGCGGTACAGCACCGATAAGCCCACCACGCTGGCCCTCATTCCGCTCGGATACGCCGATGGCGTGCCGCGTATCGCTGAGGGGGCGCCGGTCCGTATTTACCCGCGTGCCGATGCCGCAAACCCCGTGGAACCACGCACGTACCGTGTCGTGGGCAGGATTGCTATGGATCAGCTCGTGGTTGATTTGGAAGAACCCGGACTCGCCGATCCTGCGCGCGGTATTCTCGGCGGTTCCGCTGTGCTTTTCGGCTCTGGAGATAACCCTCCCGTTGAAGAATGGGCCGCTGCAGCGCAGACCATTAACTACGAGATTGTGACTCGTATTTCCCCGCGCGTGATACGCATCTACCGCGGTGGCGCCTGGGTGGAACGCGAAGTAGATGGTCTGCACGCTCTGGGATCCCTCTTCGGGCTCGACGAGGAACAGACACCGGAAACCGTCTAACGATATGTGAGTTCGAGTCTTCGCATCCCTGTTTAACCCGTACCGTTCCCCGGAAAGAAGCCCATGCACGCACATCCCGTTTTAGAAGTTGATCTTGCCGATCTTGCGCATACCCGCGCGGCGGCGCACGCGCTTGCACCGTTGCTCACCGCCGGGGACTTGCTCTTACTCTCGGGAGAGCTTGGTGCCGGGAAGACCACTTTCACCCGCGCCCTAGGCGAGGGGCTTGGAGTGCGTGAGGGCGTTATTTCACCAACTTTTGTGCTCTCGCGGGTGCATCCTAACCTGTCGGACGGCATCCGCCCAGGCGGGCCCGATCTCGTGCACGTGGACGCATACCGGCTCTCTAGCGCCGAAGAATTAGACGACCTCGATCTAGAATTCTCGCTGGAAAAATCCGTGACCGTCATCGAATGGGGACGCGGTAAAGCCGAGCATCTGAGCGATTCCCGCCTGGAACTAGACTTCACGCGACTCACCGGCGCGGACGCTTCCATCGCCTACGCCGCCGAGAACTACTCGCCTACAGGGGAGGGGGAGTTCGACTGGGATGCGCTCGACGACCGTGAGGAGGAGAGCGCTGATGCCTCAGAACCGCGGCTGCTGCGCATTACCGCTTACGGCCCACGGTGGGAAGGCGAAGCGTATCGAAGTCTTGAAGCCGCCATGCTCAAACTCGGCGTCGAGTAATCTGTTTAAGAGTTGCCGGGAGCGAACGGAAGCGCACCTCATGAGCCCGCTTTGGGACACTTATGAAGCGATAACCTATCAAATAGCGGGTACACGACAGCACGTTAGAATGATAGGGTGCTCATACTTGCTCTAGATTCATCAGCCACCGCATCCGTGGCTTTGGCGCGCCTCGACGGCGAAAATCCCGGTTCAACCGCAACTATTCTCGCCGCCCGCGAAAGCGCCGATACACGTTCACACGCCGAAGTGATGTCGCCCTTCGTATCCCAGGTACTCGACAAAGCACAGGTAAATGGGCGGAACGTGGATGCGATTCTCACCGGGACCGGGCCGGGCCCTTTCACCGGACTGCGCGCCGGAATCGTCACTGCCCGAACTCTTGGATTTGCCTGGAACAAGCCCGTTTACGGGCTTATGAGTCTAACAGCCCTGGCAGAGCGAGCATTCGTTCAGGATTTCCAGGGCAAAGCCGCGCAGATGACCGAGATTCTGGTAGCCTCCGATGCGCGCCGCCGCGAAATCTACTCTGCAATTTTCACCGTTACCGAGAACGGATACACGATAAAAACCGGTCCGCAGGTGGCACCCGCAAGCGAAAGTATGCCTGCACCCGGCAGCGTTTCTGGACAGAATACCGCAGGTTATCGTGCCTACGGTTACGGTGCCGAGCTTTACCGCGAACAACTGGAACAATCGGGGGCGCAAATTTCTTCCGAATTATCGCAGCTGCACCCCAACGCAAGCGATCTCGTACGTGCCGCCGCGCGCTTGGGTATAAAAAATCTTAGCACCGACACCCGCGCCCTCTACCTGCGTGACTCGGACGCGAAGGTTCCAGCCGCCATGCTTGCGCGGCAGAGCCAGTGCGCTTCGGGAGAACCCGTATCGTCTAAGGGATAGGGGGGCGTAAATATGCACTCGAAACTTCAGCATCCAGAACTTCCCGGTGCGCTCGCCCGCGGTGCCCGCCTGCGCCGCGCCGATATCAACGATGTACCGCATCTGTTCACCCTCGAACAAGAGCTCTTCCCCCTCGACGCCTGGAACCTTGATATGTTCCTCGCCGAAATAACCCACCCCACCCGCACCTATTACGTACTTGAGCGGGCACGTGTCGGCGAAAATCCCCAGGGAAACCCCGCTGAAAAGAACGCCCCGAATATTATCGGATACTGCGGGGTCATGACGGTAGCAGACACCGCCGACGTGCAGACCATCGCCGTGCTGCCCGAGTACGAAGGCAACGGATACGGAAGAGCCATGCTCGCCACAATGCACCGCCGGGCACAGGATTTAGGGGCGCAGCGCATCCTTCTGGAGGTGCGGGCCGATAACCCCCGAGCACAAAACCTCTACCTACGCACCGGATACACGCATATTCACACACGGCCTGGCTATTATGACGACGGCACGGATGCGCTGATCATGCTCAAGGACTTCGCCGCCAATGCCTCCACAACAACGGAAACTACCTGAGAAATGATGACTAAACCAAAACTTTCTGCCGCAGCCGAGCCGCTTGTATTAGGTATCGAATCATCCTGCGATGAGACCGGGATCGGCATTGTACGCGGCACCCGCCTGCTCACCAACACGGTTTCATCCTCTATGGAAGAGCATGTGCGGTTCGGTGGGGTGATTCCCGAAATTGCTTCGCGGGCTCATCTTGATGCCATGATTCCGGCTCTCGAAGCCGCACTTGCAGACGCTCACGTGACCCTCGACGATATAGACGCGATTGCCGTCACCGCCGGTCCCGGGCTCGCCGGGGCACTCATGGTCGGTGTTTCTGCCGCGAAGGCGCTGGCTACCGCTACCGGAAAGCCGCTCTACGGCATTAATCACCTGGTGGCACATGTGGGTGTGGGGCTGCTCGACGATAACGGTACCGAAGACGGCTCGGCGCTGCTTGAACACGCGCGAGATGGCGGGCTTGGGGCGCTACTGGTTTCTGGTGGTCACACCGAAATTCTGCAGGTGCGCGATATTACTCAGGACGTGCGCTTGCTCGGAGCCACCCTTGATGATGCCGCCGGTGAGGCCTACGATAAAGTCGCTCGTTTACTGGGACTCGACTATCCGGGAGGCCCCGCTATTGACCGCGCCGCGCGCACGGGGAATGCTAAGGCGTTTGTTTTCCCGCGCGGGTTGTCAAACCGTAAGTTCATGGGTACCGCCGAAGCCCCGGGGGCACACCGGTATAATTTCTCGTTTTCAGGGCTTAAGACCGCCGTAGCGCGTGTGATTGAAGGCTTCGAGGCACGCGGTGAAGAGGTTCCGGTCGCCGATATTGCGGCATCTTTCCAGGAAGCGGTTGTCGATGTTATCACGAAGAAAGCCGTGCTGGCCTGCCGGGAACAGGGATTGCACACCCTCTTACTCGGCGGGGGTGTTGCGGCAAATTCGCGGTTGCGTGAGCTGCTTTCGGCGCGATGTGCTTCAGCTGGGGTGCGCCTTATTATCCCGAAATTTACGCTGTGCACCGATAATGGCGCAATGGTGGCAGCCCTCGGGGCACGCCTTGTCGAGGCCGGGTATGAACCTTCGGGAGTCGATTTTACGACCGACTCTTCGCTGCCGGTTACGACGGTGTGTTTCTAGAGCATTTGCTTAGACTAGAAGGATCCGTCAGCCCGCCTTCTGAGAAAACTCGGGGGATTGGGCTGGAGCTTTATCGGCCTCTAGCGGATGGGACGCGCCCGTGACTGGAGCGCGACATCCCGAATAACCTCGTGGAAAGAGCCTGTTTTCTCATAGATAGCGCGCTGCCGGTCGGCACCGGTGCCCTCCGCCAGCATATTCCTTACATGCTGCAGCTCCGGCAAACAATCCAAATCCCGGGCAACATCCTCTAGCTGAGTAACAAGAAGCTCAATGTCCTCGCGTAGCGGGCGCACCTGCGGCTCGTTAGACACAATGATCTCGGTGTCTAAACCATAGCGGGCGGCACGCCATTTATTCTCCTGCGCATGCCAAGGGTTTAACACCTCAATCTTCTCGCCAGCCTCAATTTTGCGTGAGAAAAACTCCACTAAACACTGGGTGAGCGCCGTAACCGCCGCAACATCCCGAATCGACGGAAGGCCGTCGCAGTAACGCATCTCCAAGGTGCCATAGCGGGGAACCGGGCGCACATCCCAACGGTCCTCGCTGACCTCTAAAATAGCGCCCGTCTTCACCAAAGCATGCAAATAGTCACTGTACTCCTGCCAGTTTTCAAAATGAAAAGGCAGACCATTTGAAGGCAGCTGCTGATACAGCATCGTGCGGTGCGAACCATACCCGGTATCCACGCTGTCCCAGTAGGGCGAAGACACCGAAAGCCCCAGCAGATGCGCGCAATAGTTGGTGAGCGCATCCACAAGCGGTAATGCCTTATCGCGTGAATCGACGCCCACATGCACATGCACGCCAAAAATAACCATGTGCCTGCCCCAGTACTGGCCGCGACCCACCACACGCTGGTACCGCTTCTTCGCAGATACCTGCTGTTCCTGCCAATGCGCCGTAGGGTGCGTGCCCGCCGCATAGAAATCAAGCCCCAGCTCATCAGCAACCTCACGGATCTTATCGGTCACCGAGATCAACTGCTGGCACGCCTGCGGCACCGTAGTACACACGCCGGTAATAATCTCAAGCGTATTTTCCAAAAATTCGCCCGTCACATGAGCATGATCCAGGGAAGGTTCCAAAAGCTCTGGGTAACGTTCGCCCACACGGGCAAGTACCTCTTGAGCACGCGCTACCAGCTCTCCGGTATGCTGGTCAATCAGCGCGATCTCCCACTCTACGCCTAGAGTGGATTGCGCCGAGGAAGCGAACGGAATCAAAACTCTCTCCTTCTTGGGGTGACTGCATTTATTTTACGGTGTTGGTGACCACAACAATGTTTTTTCGAGTGTGTATGAACTAAATACGACGCAAACATGAAGTATCTGACATAAAACGTCACACACCGTCATCACAGTTTTTGTAGATACGCCACCCACATAAACCCGCTAGACCACAGAATTCTTAGTGTCCGAGCTAGAGACGTGCGCTGCATCAGAAAAGTCTACAGGCCGCACATGCCACCCGATGCGCCGTGCCTGCTGCCCAGACCCCACTCGCGTAAACACTAAAGTCGCCGGGTTATAGCCCTGATTCTTCGCGGCCTTCTTACCTGATTTCTTGCCCGCACCGCCTGCCAACAGGGTCGCACGCAATTTCTCGGGCACCAGATCAACGCCGCGTTTCTTGATCGTCAAAGCCGTAAAACCGCGCTCGCGCACCCACTTTTTGAGCTGTTTTTCATGCACCGGGATTTCCTCAAGAACCTCATAACACTGTGCCAGCGGACTCTGAACAGCTTTTGCCGCCGTGAGGTACGCCAGGTGCGGATCAATCAGGTTCGCCCCAAGCTCTTGGGCTAACTCCTGCACCAGATGCGCCCGCACTACCGCGCCGGAAGGCTCATAGAGGTACTCACCGGGGGAGGGGAACCGGGTTTGCTTTTCATCAACAGGGGTTACTTGTTCCGCAGAATAGGGACTCCTCAGCGTGGTTTTGTGAATGCGCAGACCCTTGTCTTCAGCCTGTCCCGTCGCCTCCTGCCGCAGCACCGTGACCGTGCGTGCAACGCCCTCCTGAGCCAAAGCATTAAACCAAAGCACTAACTCCACGAGAGAACCCTCATGCTCAACCCACTGCGCCGTGACACGCGGATGGGGGTTCGCCTCGCTACGAATATCCTCGGGGCGCGCAATAGCCTCATGCGGCATCCCCGGACCAAGTTTGACACCCATCGGCATGCCAGTTCTGGCCAGATCCACTACGAACGAAAGCGGGGGAGAATAGGCTTCGGGATCAAAAATACGTTCTGTACGGGATTTTACGACTCCGGTCAGATCACGTCTGGCCGGATCAAGCCAAATGCCCTGCACGACCTTGCCGTTGCCATCACGAAAACTCTCGGGATCAAAATTCGTCACATCACCGACCACAACCCGTGAACCCGAAAAATCCGCCAGATTTGCGGCAGCAAAAGATGCCGTCAACGGGTCAAGCTCCACAGAAACAGTCGCTAAGGATGCGCGCGCGAACTCCAACGAATCCGCGCCAATACCGCATCCCAGATCGGCAACCGAACGAACCCCGGCACGGGCAAATACGGCCGCGTGCTCGGCAGCAACAACCGGTCGAGTCGCCTGCTGCGCGCCGTGCTCGGTCAAAAACATAGTGCGCGCCCTATCGCCGAACTTTGAAAGCGCCCGAGTGCGCGCCTTAACAAGGCTGAGAATATTGGCGGTCTCATCGGGCGTAAACCCCTGCGCCCGCAGCCGCGTAACCTGTTCGAGCGAGTGCTCTTGACTATAGGGGAAAAGCGCATCCGCGGCATCTAACGCCTGCCGGGTAAAAGGCAGCTCGGGCGGTAAGGCAAACGGCGGCAGGGGCACAAAATCAACCATAGGCTTAAGTGTAGTGGCATGAGCATATGCAGAAGGCTTGGATGCTGCGGCAGGTTCACGGGGCGCTCGCGTATTATCCTGTGCGCGAAACGCCGCCCTCGAAACGGCGCGCATTCTTGACCGGGTGCCGCCGGGATTCTAAAGTTGAATTTAGCACTCGAAGCGGTGCAGTGCTAAACGCCCAGGCACTAGGGCTAAACCGCTTCACAAATTTTTAAAAACGCTGACTAAAAAGGAGCATACCTATGGCTATTAAGCCCCTCGAAGACCGAGTAGTTGTCAAACTAGAGCAGGCTGAGCAGACCACCGCATCCGGTCTGGTTATTCCCGAAACTGCAAAGGAGAAGCCGCAGGAGGCTCGCGTAGTAGCTGTGGGCCCCGGTCGTGTGGACGATAAGGGCAACCGCGTTCCCGTCGATATCGCCGAAGGTGACGTAGTCGTGTTCTCCCGCTATGGCGGTACCGAGGTCAAGTACCAGGGCGAGGAATACCTGATTCTCTCCGCTCGTGACGTTCTGGCGATCGTCGACTAATTTCGCATATATGCAGGATGCGCCGCCGGTTTCTCGCGCGGCGCATCCGCTATACCTGACCTGGATTTGGCGCACGCGCGCCTTCTACGATATCGAACGCTCACAACCCTCAAGGAGTAGCGAATATTCATGGCTAAACAGCTTGAATTCAACGATGCCGCCCGTAAGTCCCTGCAGGCCGGCGTCGATAAACTCGCCGATGCGGTCAAGGTTACCCTCGGCCCACGCGGGCGCAATGTTGTGCTCGATAAACAGTGGGGTGCACCGGTTATCACGAATGATGGTGTCTCGATCGCCCGCGAAGTTGAGCTTGAAGACCCCTACGAAAACCTGGGCGCGCAGCTCGCCAAAGAGGTAGCCACCAAGACTAACGACGTTGCCGGTGACGGTACGACCACCGCAACCGTGCTGGCGCAGGCACTTGTGAATGAGGGGCTGCGCAACGTAACAAGCGGTGCGGCACCTGCGGAGGTGAAGCGTGGCATTGAGGCCGCCGTTGAGAAGGTCTCCGAGCGTCTGCTTCAGGATGCCCGCGAGGTACAGGGCCCGGAAGTTGCGCATGTTGCCGCTATTTCGGCTCAGTCCGACCAGATCGGCGAGCTTTTGGCATCTGCTTTTGAGAAGGTCGGTCAGGACGGCGTCATTACTATCGAGGACGGCTCCTCCACTGAGATTGAGCTTGACATTACCGAGGGTATGCAGTTCGACAAGGGCTACCTTTCGCCTTCGTTCGTGACCGATGCCGAGCGTGGCGAAGCGGTTCTTGAAGATAGCCTCATTCTGCTCTACCAGGGTAAGATCTCCACTGTTGCCGAGATTATGCCTCTGCTGGAGAAGGTCGTACAGGCGAAAAAACCGCTGACCATTATCGCCGAAGACGTTGATGGTGAAGCACTGTCCACCCTCGTGGTGAATAAGCTCCGCGGAACTCTCGACGTTGTGGCGCTTAAGGCTCCCGGGTTCGGCGATCGCCGCAAGGCTATTATGCAGGATCTCGCCATTCTGACCGGCAGCATCGTGATTACCCCCGAACTGGGTATCGACCTGGCCCAGGCAACTCTCGAAGAAACCGGTTCGGCGCGCCGCGTGACCGTCACCAAGAACACCACCACGATTGTGGACGGCGGTGGCAGCAAGGAAGCGGTTGAAGACCGTGTGCAGCAGTTGCGCCGAGAGATCGAGGCCGTCGATTCCGAGTGGGATCGCGAAAAGCTCAAGGAACGCCTGGCGAAGCTCGCCGGTGGCGTGGGCGTGATCAAGGTGGGTGCGGCAACCGAGGTTGAGGCTAAGGAACGTAAGCACCGCATCGAAGACGCTGTGTCTTCTACCCGCGCGGCTCTTGAAGAAGGCATCGTATCCGGTGGCGGTTCGGCACTGATCCACGCCAGCAAGGCGCTCGACGGTTTTGAACTCGATAGCCACGACGCAAACGTAGGTGTGCAGATTGTACGCCGCGCCCTGGTACAGCCGCTGCGCTGGATTGCCGAAAACGCTGGCGACGACGGCTATGTGGTGGCGGCAAAGGTCGCCGAACATCCCGTTGGTCACGGTTACAACGCCAAAACCGGTGAGTATGTTGATCTGTTCGAAGCGGGCGTAATTGACCCCGTGAAGGTCACCCGCTCTGCGCTGCAGAATGCATCATCTATCGCGGCTTTGGTACTCACGACCGAGACTCTGGTGGTTACCAAGCCCGAAGAAGAGGACGAAGACGAATAATTGATGGGTTGCCCGGTTCGAGGAGAGAAAATCTCGTTGAACCGGGCAACAACTATCTGTAGGGGCTTGATGCAGACTGGCCTGAAATAACCGCAAGCGCAGCCTTGAACCGGATACTGCGGCCTTGCAGGAAAGGCACACATCCGAACGCTCCGTGTACCCCGAAGCAGACGTAAGCGTTTACCATAGAGATACGACGTTTTACACCCGGTGGCACCACTCGCTACACAACATCTATACATCCGGTACAGCATTTGAAAGGCTAAACATGACTGTCCCCACCGCCCTGACCGACGATCCCTTCGGTTTCACTGGTCTGACCTATGATGACGTGTTGCTTCTACCCGGCAACACCGATGTTATTCCCTCCGATGCCGATACCAGCACTCGACTCTCCAAGCGTATTACCCTGGGCACCCCCATTATCTCCGCTGCGATGGATACCGTGACTGATTCCCAGATGGCGATTTCGATGGCGCGCCTAGGCGGCATGGGCGTGATCCACCGCAACCTTTCGATCGAGGATCAGGCAGCACATGTTGATCGCGTGAAACGTTCCGAATCGGGCATGATCATTAATCCCGTCACCATCGGTGCTGACGCAACTATCGACGAATACGACAATCTGTGCGGCTATTACAAGGTTTCGGGTCTGCCGGTGGTCACCGAAGACGGCAAACTTGAAGGTATTATTACCAACCGCGATATTCGCTACCTCTCGCGCTCGGACTATGAAAGCACTCTTGTGCGCGATGTCATGACCCCGATGCCGCTCATTACCGGTTCGCCAAACCTTACGAAGGATGAAGCCTTCGCCCTGCTCTCGAAGAACAAAATCGAGCGTTTGCCCCTCATTGATGAGGCCGGTAAACTTGCCGGGCTGATTACCCTCAAAGACTTTGTGAAGACCGAACAGTACCCGCGCGCCACCAAGGATGACGATGGTCGCCTGTGTGTTGGCGCTGCTATTGGCTTCTTCGGCGACGGCTACGAACGTGCAATGGCTCTGGTCGAGGCTGGGGTGGATGCGCTCTTCGTCGATACCGCCAACGGACATTCCCAAGGCGTGCTCGATATGATTTCCCGCCTGAAGAAAGATCCCGCAGCCGCACATGTCGATGTGATTGGTGGTCAGGCGGCAACCCGTGAAGGCGCTCAGGCCATTATTGATGCGGGCGCAGATGCCGTGAAAGTCGGCGTGGGTCCCGGATCAATTTGCACCACTCGTATTATCGCGGGTGTGGGCGTACCCCAGGTAACCGCAATTAACGAATCCGCAAAGGCAGCTATTCCCGCCGGTGTTCCGCTCATCGCCGACGGCGGCATGCAGCACTCCGGTGAGATCGGCAAGGCCCTGGTTGCTGGTGCCGATTCCGTAATGCTTGGCTCGCTTCTGGCGGGAACCGCCGAGGCCCCCGGCGATCTGATTTTCATGAACGGTAAGCAGTTCAAAGCCTACCGCGGCATGGGCTCGTTGGGCGCTATGCAGACCCGCGGCCGCCACAAGTCATACTCGAAAGACCGTTATTTCCAGGCAGATGTTTCCAGCGAAGAGAAGCTGATTCCCGAGGGAATTGAGGGGCAGGTTCCGTTCCGCGGACCGCTTTCTGCCGTGCTGCATCAGCTTGAGGGCGGTCTGCGCCAGACCATGTTCTACGTGGGTTCACGCACCATTGAGGAGCTTAAGACCAAGGGTAAGTTTGTGCGCATCACCCCGGCGGGTCTGAAAGAATCTCACCCGCACGATATTACGATGACTGTCGAGGCGCCTAACTACCGCCGTTAACCACCGCTGACCGGCTTAGTGGTGTGTATGGCTCGAACATTAGAGAATCTATTCCGTCGTGCATTTTGTGATATTTCTGAATAATCTGCGGCGGAACGGGCTATACGCCGAGTAGAGTAGATACTGCATCAGGCGCGTAGTCTTGCGGGGCAGCCGTGCGCCAAGAAACACCGGTCAGAGACCTTCCGAAGGGAAACACACATGTCCGATATTCAGATTGGGCTCTCTAAGAGCGCCCGCCGCACCTATGCGCTTGACGATGTGGCGCTGGCACCGACGCGCCGCACCCGTGACCGTCGCGATGTCGATACGTCATGGCAGATTGACGCCTTCAAATTTGACACCCCAATTGTGGGCGCACCGATGGACTCTGTGATGTCTCCAGCGACCGCTATTGCGCTCGGAAAGCTCGGTGGTTTAGGCGTGCTCAACCTAGAGGGTCTGTGGACTCGCTATGAGGACCCGCAGCCGCTTCTTGACGAAATTACTGAGCTTCCCGAAGCTGATCCTGCCTCTGCTACTACGCGCATGCAGCAGATTTACGCTGAGCCGATTAAGCCCGAGCTGATTACCGCGCGCCTGGAAGAAATTCGTGATTCGGGTGTTATTGTGGCGGGCTCGCTTACCCCGCAGAACACCCAAGAACATTACGAGACCGTGGTGCAGGCCGGTGCCGATCTTTTCGTAATTCGCGGTGCTTCGGTCTCTGCGGAGCATATTTCGACCTCGCATGAACCGCTGAACCTCAAGAAATTCATTTACGAGCTGGATGTGCCTGTTATGGTCGGCGGCGTGGCAGGGTACACCCAGGCGAAGCACCTGATGCGCACCGGTGCCGCCGGTGTTCTGGTTGGGTTCGGTGGCGGTTCAGCGATGACCACCCGTAAGGGGCTTGGTATTTCCGCACCGATGGCAACCGCTATTGCCGATGTTGCTGCGGCCCGTTCGGACTATCTGGACGAATCCGGTGGACGGTATGTTCATGTGATTGCAGACGGCGGGCTTAGCCGCTCCGGTGACCTGGTGAAGGCACTGGCTTTGGGCGCGGATGCGGTGATGATCGGCGCGCCCCTAGCGCGTGCATCCGAGGCGCCGGGTCAGGGTTGGTACTGGGGTAATGAGGCGCATTCGGTGGATTTCCCGCGCGGCGTGCGTACCCCGCTGGGTGTTGTTGGAACTCTCGAAGAAGTGCTGTATGGGCCTTCGCACCATGTGGATGGCACGAGCAATATTGTGGGTGCACTCAAGCGCGCTATGGCAACCTGCGGTTACCTGGACTTGAAGAAGTTCCAGAAGGCAGAGATGACGCTCGTGCCTGAATATCGGGGATAGAATGCCAGAAGAAGTAGCGAAAATCGTGGAACGTTCTATCGTGGACGAGATGTATGAGATGCTTTGACCGTAAACAGGTGGTATGTTTCGCAGCTGAGATGCGTCTTGAAATTCAACGCTACTGTGCAGTTTGAAATACTTAAGGTGCCCCGCCGGACAAACTTTCCGGCGGGGCAAACTTATGAGATGTGATAGTTTTTACTTCTTAGGTGACAAAGATTTAGCGAGAAAAATGAGGGATATCGTTATCAATGCAGACGAGAGAGTATATATGACTAAGCGATGACAGCAAAGATAAATTATTTCTTCTTAAGTTTACGCTTAGGACGTTTAGTGAAGATTTTTTCGATCCGGTTCTTCATGTACCAAATTTCAATATTTTTGATATATTCATCCCAATTAGGCGTAAAAATGTATCCTTGGGGTGCTAACTTGTCAGGTTCATGACTGTCGAAATTATCTGCATTATCTACTCCTGTTTCAGCGGTGAAACCGTAATCCCATGAGGATTTGCCTTTTCCATCATTCCGAAGCCAATTTTGGAAGAACCTCTTAGATTCAAATCCTGCACGTTGCTTGGCCTCTTTAGGATCTTCTGTAATTTCGTTATGTAGGGAAATGTCTACCGAGAATATCTTGAAATAAGCCATAAATACATTTCGTGTGATGATTCCTTTTTTCATGGTATTAATATCTCTTATTTGGTAGGGACCTATAGATTGATAAGAAAATACGGCTATAGTCATAAAAGTTATTGTGTAAGTAAAGGAAAGTAATGCCCAAGGATAGTTTAGAAGAAATAATGTATAAATAGAAAAAACCAAAAAAATAATTGAGAATATGATGAAAAGTATCATAAGTATAGTCCCGATTGTAAGATCGAGAATACTCGTAAAGGTTCGTGGTGGTGAAGGAAAACGTTGATATTTCCAGCTTACAGGTAGCTTTTTTAGATCATTTTTAGCGGACTGGTTTTTAATTTCGATTTCATCGATGCGAATAGATTTATTTGCTTGATACAAAGCGATCGTGAAATTATTGTTAACCTTTTGCCTGTCTTCGAGTGTGTAGGAATGTTTATTTTTTGAGATACTGCTTTTAATGGATTCCCATTTTTCAAGGTTGAGAAGCTCTGGGGGTGTTCCTTTTTGAGTGTTTCGATATATTAAAATAGCTATAACTACTGTGGCTGCGCCCGTTATTAGGGCTGCGATGTCTTTTATAGAGGAAATAATTTCCATAAGATGCCTCATGTTGTCAATTGTCGAATCTTAAACTTATGAAATATTAAATTATCACAACCCTGCATGCCTGTAAATATTATATTTTGTTAAACTTATCTTTTAGTTATATAAAATATTTTGTATAATACTTTGCGAGATCAGGTATATAGATAGTGAATATGCGGTTATTCAGACATATCCTTAGATCCGTTAGGAGCGCATCGTGTAGACGCGCTACCCTAGATATGTGTGGAAATTGGCGTTTACTCCCCGCTGGCTGGTCGGGCTTTTGCTGGCTCTCGTCTTCGTGACGGGGTTTGTTGCGCTCTCCAGCTGGCAGTTCAACGCCTCCACCTCACAGCAGGTACATTCTGACCCTGCGAAAGATCGGGTGCGACCCTACACCGAGATTCTGCAGGCGCATCAGCCCGTGACGAATTTGACGGTTGATACCGTGGTACAGGCGAAGGGGGAGTATGTTCCCGGATCCTCCATGCTGGTGGCGGGTCGCCTGAATGAGGGGCAGCATGGATACTGGGTTCTGAGCGAATTCATTCCCGAAGGAACCGATAAAGCCGCTGCTTTGGGGAGCACCAAGCCCCGTGCCATCACAGTGGCACGAGCCTGGATAGCGGGTGAAGACGATCACGCGCCGAGCATACCTGCTGAACCGACAGGGACAGTTGAGATCGCCGGTCGTGTAGTAAATGCCCAGGGCGCCGCCCCGTACACGCGCACGACCGAGAAGGTGCTAGAAAGCGCATCCCCGGCACAGCTAACAAACCTGTGGGATTCACCCCTCTATGACGGTGTGCTCACGCTTTCCGCTGAAGTACCTGAGAACAAAAAAGTACCCCTCACCGAACAGCACACAATCGCGGAAAACGCCACTATTATTGGACAGTCCCAGAATCTGCGCCCTATTCGCGCAGCCCAGGCGACCAATGATGCCAACATCAACTGGCTCAACATCTTCTACTCGCTCGAATGGTTGATTTTCGCGGCGTTCGCCCTCTACCTATGGGGACGCATGCTTAAGGATGCGGCGCATCGTGCCGCCGAACCAGCCGAATACACCCAGTATTTCGAGTACGAGGGCGAATACTTTGTGGACGAAGCCACCGGACGCCCCTACTATTGGGACCCCGCCGACGAGCAGTACTATTTCTTTGATGAAGCTCCCGAAGAAGCATCCGTGCGGATGGAAGATACACCACGCAACGCTCCGGAGAGCGTTAATCCTCAGAAACCTGCAGATACAAAAGACTAACGCAAGCTAAACTCATCAGCACACACGAGAGGCACAGCATGTCAGAGAATTCCGAGAAGAACACAAAAATTACCCCGGTAGAACGTACCGATGGGCGCAAAGTCACCCTATCGCAGAATGCCTCAAAAGCATCAGCAGACGGGGCAGAACACGCGCCCCAGGGTGGATTTACGGTGCGCAAAAAATTTGGCGGTACCGAAACGCAGATTCGTTCCGCACTCACCTTCTATAAATGGTGCGCCTGGATATCCGGTACCTTCCTGCTGCTGCTGGTGGTTGAGATGATTACCCACCACGGGATGGGCTATGACCTGGTAGCGGGTGCAAAAGACGCCGCAACCGGTTCCGATGTGTCGCTCGGCATCCTTAACCGCGAAACCGGCAACCTTACCGGCGGAGTAAACATTTCCACGTGGGTGCTCATTATTCACGGCTGGTTCTACATTATTTACCTGTTCTCCTGCATCCGTATTTGGCTGCTCATGCGCTGGGGCATCGCCCAGCTCATCGTCATGGCGCTCGGCGGCGTGGTGCCGTTCCTCTCATTCATTGTTGAGAAACGCATCCACGCAGAAACCCTGGCACAGCTTGACGCTAACCCGCAGGCGACTAAGCGGTACTAGCCCCAGCATCGGCGAAAGCCCATCGGCGAAAGCACCCCTGAATGGGTGCCACATAAAACTTTTGTCTCTCCCGTAGAATAGAAATACAAGACTTCGCGCGCTCGCGCGGAATTTCGACCTGACACGTGAGGAAAATCCGTGACCGACTCTGTACACCCGGATCAGCTTGAAGAGCGTCCGGTTCTGGTGGTAGATTACGGTGCCCAGTATGCGCAGCTTATTGCTCGTCGCGTGCGTGAGGCGGGTATCTACTCTGAAATCGTTCCCCACTCTATGAGCACCGAAAAGATGCTCGCTAAAAACCCCGCCGCGATTGTGCTTTCGGGCGGGCCTTCATCGGTGTATGCCGATGGCGCCCCCCGCGGCGATAGGGCACTATTTGAGGCTGGCGTGCCGGTCTTCGGTATCTGCTACGGTTTTCAGGTGATGGCGCAAACCTTGGGTGGTACCGTGGCGCAGACCGGTTCCCGCGAATACGGCGCAACCGATGCGACCCTGTGTGCAGTTGATTCTTCGTTCCTCACCGGCACCCCGCAGACGCAGAACGTGTGGATGTCGCACGGCGATTCCGTGACCGAAGCCCCCGCCGGGTTTGAGGTTCTGGCGCAGACCCCGGGTGCATCCGTGGCGGCATTCGTGGATGAGCACCGCAAACTGGGCGGCGTGCAGTGGCACCCCGAGGTGAAGCACTCCGACTACGGTCAGGTTGCGCTTGAGAACTTCCTGTATAACATTGCTGGGCTTAAACCCACCTGGTCAACTGACAATATCATTGAGGAACAGGTTGCGAAGATTCGTGAGCAGGTTGGCAAAGACCGCGTGATTTGTGCGCTCTCTGGCGGCGTGGATTCTTCTGTTGCTGCGGCCCTCGTGCATAAGGCTGTAGGCGATCAGTTGACTTGCTTCTTTATCGACCACGGGCTGCTGCGTGCGGGTGAGCGTGAACAGGTTGAGCAGGATTACGCCGCGTCAATGGGTATCCGCGTGATTACCATTGATGAGTCAGAGCGTTTCCTCACCGCGCTGGCTGGCGTGAGCGACCCTGAGCAGAAGCGTAAGATTATTGGTCGCGAGTTCATCCGTTCCTTTGAACAGGCCGAGCGCAAGCTCATTGAGGAAGCGGGCGAAGAGGGCGCACAGATCAAGTTCCTGGTGCAGGGTACCCTGTACCCGGATGTGGTTGAATCCGGTGGCGGCGAGGGTGCGGCGAATATTAAATCGCACCACAATGTGGGCGGCCTGCCTGAGGACTTGGCATTTGAGCTGGTCGAGCCGCTGCGTACCCTGTTTAAGGATGAGGTTCGCGCTATCGGTCGTCAGCTGGGTGTTCCCGAGAAGATCGTGGCGCGTCAGCCGTTCCCCGGCCCGGGTCTGGGTATTCGTATTGTGGGTGAGGTGACCCGCGAGAACCTTGAGACCCTGCGCGAGGCGGATGCGATTGTGCGTGAAGAGCTGACCGCCGCCGGTCAGGACGAGCACATTTGGCAGTGCCCAGTGGTTCTTCTCTCTGGCGTGCGTTCTGTGGGCGTGCAGGGCGATGGCCGCACTTACGGGCATCCGATTGTGCTGCGCCCGGTTTCTTCGGAGGATGCGATGACCGCCGACTGGTCGCGCCTGCCTTATGATCTGCTGGCAAAAATCTCGAACCGGATTACGAACGAAGTCAAAGACGTGAACCGCGTGGTGTTGGATGTCACCTCCAAACCCCCGGGAACCATTGAGTGGGAGTAACGCACTAGGGGAGTAGCCCCTACGATTCAACCCAGTTTTGAGTAGATAAGCCGCCCGGCATGGCCTGAATTTTCAGGATGCGCCGGGCGGCTTTGCTGTGGTCATAAAGGTATAGAAGCTGCGCCATGATCCTCTTGAAACGGAATATTTCATCAATTCCTTCTGCAACAGAGCACAGCTTCGGATGCTCATGATGAGAATATGAAAGTCTGGATCGTACTCGATAAAAGGTGCAGGCTTGGTTGTGAGAGAATCTTGCTGGTGTTCTCGGTATTGTTCCGCTTGTGGTTTTACCGGGGCTCAAGCCCGCAAAGTGAATATACCTTACAATAAGTGTGACCAGCGTAATGAGAAAAGCAGTACAAATAACTGATAAATTGGCTTAGCCACTGTGAGAACTGGGGACAGTGTTGTAGACAAGAGTCACAAACCAGCAGGGGTAAGAGCCATTGTTTTTACTGTAATCTAGGGGTTGCCTCTAATGATTAACCCTCAGTGTTTTTGTCCTGAAAGCTGGGTGGTCTTCTTAATACTATTTGTCGTGACAACAATCATTAAGATGCCCAAAATAACCTCGTAAAGGGCTACTATAACCCCCACTATTGTAAAAGAGATCTCGGCAGATGAAGATGGATCAAGAATCCGCTCTAGCATAAACGGCACATAGGTAACCTCGGAGATTGGAGCAACAATAAGGACGTAAATATTGACACCTCGTATCCACCGAAACTTGACTGATCTCCTAAACCGCATAAACGCGACAACCTGCAAGATAACGTGAATCATGTAAGGAAGTGCAATAACGGCAATAATAAACATACCCGCCAAGATAAGATCATCATATCCACTGGGCGCAGATACCAAAACGTTAATGAATACACAGACAAAAACAACCAGCATGATGAGCACAGGAATAATAATTAGAACATTCCTGATGGCCTGTGCTATGAGAAGAGGCTCACGGGTGTTGGGGTCTATATCAAACTGTTGTGATATGCGTTTATGAGGCTCTTCCTTTCCCTTAGCGCCCTGAAACTCCGGGGACGCCTGGGGATCCAAGGACATCTTACCGTC
>NZ_KV817383.1:24059-70602 GCF_001814655.1 Rothia sp. HMSC069C01 | reverse complement strand
GCTGCCAAGGAATTTCTACAATCGGATCTTCATGGTGCTTCTTCAGGGTTTTTAAATCATCCGTTTCGTATATTGCATTCTTGAAACCAGATAAAGTATTATCTGGCATTGGGTGTTTATCAGTATCCATATTTTTATTATGAGAGGATAGTTTTTTCTTTTTCCAGTTATATATACTCACTACAATAATCGTGAAGATACTCATGATCGCTTCAAGAACGCAGGCACCTAGCATCCACTGTAATGGTCGGATATCGACATTTGAAGCCGTCACCTCTATAACGAACGATGTATAAAAAGCAGCAAGGGGCGCAATGATGAGCAGACTATAGATGTTTGTCCCCAAAACCCATGCGGTTTTGGTTCCCCGAATCATCTTTATACATGCCACAGTTTGCAGCAGAATATATACGATAAAGGGCGAAAAAAGGATGAGCGTAAGAAGAAGTACTCGAAAATCAACATAACCAGAACCATTGGGAAGGGCGGAAATCATCACGCCCTGGAGAAGCGTGGTTTCGAGCATTAGCCTAATAATCTGCACAGTTATAAAGATAGAAAGAAACAAGTTCCGATTCCCAGCTGAATCTGCCTCAGATTCTTTCTTTATCTCATGAGCATCTTGAGCTTGGATCGTTCCATGCTCAGGTTTTAGAAGGTCTTTATTAGTAGTCATGGCTTCACCCTAAGCTTATAGCCTGGGTATTCAGTGGAAGCTCCCTGAATATTCTCAAAAAACATTTTTGAATTTATTTAATGCTAAAAAGGAATTTTATTTAAATAGAAAAATATTTCTAAGGATTTTTGAAGGTTATTCATTAGTGGCATCTAAGTATTAGTAAATCGGGAGTAAAGATCTTCTTCGGGAACGGGGTAGTCGCCTCCGCCCCAAACTTCTACCCCCATTATGCATATTCGTCCTCTATGGTGTTCTGTCTCAATGAGTCCTCGCATCAGTAATTGACAACCAGTTGTCATTATTCGTAAACTGGTTGTCAAAATTGCTGCTGGAGGAAAAATGGATGCTTCATTACTGAGTGAACTCGTGGTGCAGATCTTCCGTGTGAACGGAACACTCACCGCATGGGGAGACCGGTTCGCCGCCGAAAGTGGTCTCACGACTGCGCGCTGGCAAGTATTAGGTGCAATCTCGATGGTGAAAGAACCGAGTACTTCTCCTCAAATCGCCGAACGTATGGGAATAACCCGGCAGGGTGTGCAAAAGCAGCTCAACCTCCTGCGGGACGAAGGGTTGGTTATGTCCGTCGAAAATCCCGCGCATAAACGTTCCCCGTGGTATTCCTTGACCGAACACGGCGAGCAGAAATTAGCGGAAATCCGAAAACGTTGGCGCCAACAGGTCGAACAATGGAGTGGGTCATATCAGCATGAATCTGTTATTGCCGCTCTTGAAGTTCTCGATGTTTTATCTGAACAATTTAATGAATAAAACAAATACAAAAAGCTACCGACGGAGGTTTAGATATGAATCCCGTTTTGCTAACTATAAATACTATTTCTGCGCTCATAACGATCGCCAGTGCGGTATTGGCAATGTATCGCCCAGGGCTTATGGTTCACGCTTCTTCCGTTGACGCTAATACTCGTTTCTACGTATACATGTATGCTGTGCGCGCCATACCGGTCGGATTAGCCGTTCTTATTGCACCCTTCTATTTTCGAGGCGGTGCCGTCGCCCTGCTTCTTGCGACTTTTGCGGTCATACAGGCGGGCGATGCCTTCATCGGTTGGACACGCAAAGAATGGGGCATGGTGTTCTTTCCCTCGCTCAGTGCGGCAGTACACACGGTCGTCGCGCTTTCGGTTCCGGGCGTATAGAGGTAGCTCTCAATAAAGGGAAGGATTGCCCGCAGGATATGTGCCTCCGTGTGCACCGGCTCAGCCAGCGGTACTGGGACGCGGAGCTGTGTATCACAGAGAAAACCTGCTTCGGATGTACGCTGACCACTCGGTTCTTCTAAGCAAAACTCTAGGTAATTCTGCGCTGGAACTGTAGTGTTAAAAAGAGCGTTGTATTCCCAAGTACTTCGTGGATTTAGTCATCGAGTAAACATAAAGAACGAGGAGGAAACCCATGAAACGCTTTGAAAACAAGACCATTCTGGTTACTGGCGCGAGCAGCGGTATTGGTTTGGCGGGCGCAAAACGCCTGATCGAAGAGGGCGCGCACGTTATCTTTACGGGTCGTACCGAAAGTCATGTGCAGGCTGCAGCAGCCGAGCTGGGCGATCATGCTACCGCCGTTCTGGATGATGTTTCGGATGGCAACACTCTGGAGCGCATCATGCCTGTGGTGGAGCGTGCCGGTGCGTTGGATGGTGTGTGGCTCAACGCCGCATACGCAGCCGGAGGTCC
The DNA here is from genome assembly GCF_001814655.1 of Rothia sp. HMSC069C01. NCBI lineage: Bacteria > Bacillati > Actinomycetota > Actinomycetes > Micrococcales > Micrococcaceae > Rothia > Rothia sp. HMSC069C01. Next base: position 68,226 of record NZ_KV817383.1, on the reverse strand, counting down.
TTTGGAAGAGATGGACCAGGCGACTCTCGATCAGATATTTAAGGTGAATGTGGTGGCACCGATGATCCAAATGGGCGCGCTTTCTCCGTATGTGAAAGACGGCGGGTCGGTGTTGGTGACGTCTTCGACGGCGGCTTATGAGGGAGCGCCTATAGTCTCTGCCTATGCCGCAACAAAAGCTGCTATTCTGGCGGCGGCGCGCGGGTGGGCCTCCGAGCTTGCACCGCGCAATATTCGGGTGAATAGCCTGGTTCCCGGGCCGATTACGAGCAACCTGAGGTCGGTTCTTCCCGATGAGATGCGCGCCCAATTCGAGGAACGGCTTGCCGAAGCCGTGCTCCTCAAACGTGTGGGCGATGCGCGTGAAGCCGCCGCAGTGGCGCTATTCCTGCTCTCTGATGAGGCCAGCTATGTGACGGGTAGCTCGTATACAGTAGATGGCGGTCTGATCATGCAGTAGCGCTCTGCTGTTCGGCGGTGCGTGAATACGCGCATAGCTGTTTAGCCCCCAGGTAAGCGCTAAAAAGTGCCTTTATGTGAATAAAACATTTTCTAACGCATTATTCACATAAAGGCATTTTTTGATCGAAAAGTGTGACGAAGATTTTTAGCTATATGAATATCTACATTTTTACTCAGTTATGCGTGATGTACAAGGTTTCACAATACCTTGATGCCTAGAATCGTATTCCTATCCCCAATCACACATGAGTTGTAGCACCGGTAGAAATGTTTGCCCTTCCGCGCTTAGTGTGTATTCCACTCTTGGCGGTACTTCCGCATATACAGTGCGTTCGATGAGCCCATCTTCTTCGAGCTGACGGAGCTGCTCAGTCAGCACTTTTGAACTGATCCCTTCAAGTAGCAGAAGCAGATCGCGGGTGCGTTTTGCCCCACCGCTCAGATGGTAGAGAATGATGCATTTATATTTGCCTCCCACCAGATTCATTGCCATCTCTATTGCAGAAATTTTTTTCATTAAAAACCTAACGTAAATACTTAAAACTTACCTAAAAGTATGTATAGAACCTATAAGTAAGTTATGTTTTAATGCATTTTTGTACATTATACTGAATTTTGTAATAACCCGAAGAGAAAATGTTACCCATGACTTTGCAAGACCTTATACGTGACCGTCGCTCTACTCGATATTTTGACCCGGCCTGCCTGATAAGCCACGAGGAAATATACCGTCTTATTGATCTTGCTAACCAGGCTCCCAGCAGTAATAATTCGCAGCCGTGGCGGGTTGTGATCGTAACCGAGCAGCATTTACGCGAAAAGCTGTTGCCTATTGCGTATAACCAGCAGCAGATTATGACTGCATCGGCCGTGTTGATTCTGCTGGGTGATCGGCAAGCATACTATGCGGATAATTTGAGTCGAATACATCATGAAGAATATATTGCTGGATGCTTCTCCCAAGAAATCTGTGAGGCTCTGACCCAAGCCGCTATTGAATTTTATGAGCCGCGTAGCGAGCAGGAAATACAGAAATTTTTAGGTTTAGACTGCGGGCTCTGGGCGATGACTTTTATGTTGGCGGCGCAGGAAGCCGGGTGGAATACGGTACCTATGACGGGATATCAGCGTGCAGAATTGCGTGAGATGCTGCGCCTGCCAAGCCGATATCTTGACATTATGATGATTGCTGTAGGCTCCGGAACACGAGAAGGACATCGCACTTTACGGCATGAGGCGGAGCGCATAACGGTGTGGAATGCTCCTTCCTCAGAGCAACCTTAAGATCTCCGATTTGCCGCCCCGTATATGGTGGGATGCCGCTTTTCTATTCATAAGTGTCTTGCACATTCTATATGCATTTTGAATGCAAAACCTTCTCTGTAGACGGGGTTACGGAGCTCACCCTACAATGAGGGGAAGTACCCGCCAGAAGACAAGAAATAAAAGGAGCGTGCACCGTGAAAACCCTAGGCATTATCGGCGGCATGAGCCCTGAGAGCACCGCCCTGTATTACCGAATCATTAACCGTGAAGTCAACCGCCGCCTCGGAGGCAACCACAGCGCCGACATTGTGATGCACAGTGTAGATTTTGAGGAAGTCGTGCGTCTGCAAAAAAGCGGTGACTGGGAAGCCGCCGGGGCTCTACTGGCGGCAAGCGCCACAAAACTTGAGGGTGCGGGTGCGCAGCTGCTGCTGGTGGCCACGAACACCATGCACAAGGTTGCCCCCGCGATAGAGCGCGCCACCACCGTACCGCTACTGCACGTAGTTGACGCCACCGCCACCGCCATCCAAAGGCAGGGGCTGCAGAGGGTGGGGCTGCTGGGCACAACCTTCACCATGAGCGACGGGTTCTACACCAAGCGCATGGCGGCGCAAGGAATCCAGACGATCGTACCAACCGAACCGGAACAGGCAGAGACTAGCCGCATCATCTTTGAGCAGCTGTGCCTGGGGCGTGTGGAGCCTGAAGCCGTGCAGTATCTTCAGCAGGTCATTACAGGGCTGAAGGAGCAGGGCGCTCAAGGCGTGATTCTGGGGTGCACCGAACTCTGCCTGGCAGTGGATGAAGACAAGACCCCGCTGCCGGTCTTTGACAGCACCACCATTCACGCGCTCGCGGCAGTAGAGGCAGTGTTAGCGCCGCCGCTTACCGCATAAACCCCGCTTCTTGACCGAAATAAATAACTGTTCCCCATGAAAAGACTAGCTGCAGCCCTTGAACATAAAGTTCCGCCGCCACTTATAGGGGCACTGTGCGCCTCACTGATGTGGCTCATCTGCGGGATGCCGCCGCTGACAGGCAGACCACCGCTGCTGCTGGTTCCCGCCCTTGCACTGGTTGTACTCGGCCTAACGGTAGACGCGGCGGGGGTGCTGTCATTCAGACGTGCCCGCACCACAGTGAACCCGTTCGCCCCCGAACGCACCGTAAACATTGTCTCCTCCGGAATATATCGTTTAAGCCGCAACCCCATGTACTTGGGTATGGCCTGTATCCTTACCGGGTGGGCGGTGTGGCTGTGGCAGGTGCAGGCTGTGCTCGGGGTGGTGCTTTTCGTCGCCTGGATAACGCGTTTCCAGATTATTCCCGAAGAGCGGATTCTCACCCAGAAGTTCGGTACAGAATACCGGCATTACCGCCAGCAGGTACGGCGCTGGGTATAACCCAACACCTACCAAAAACTGTGTATGGCTGGCTATGCGGACATACATCCTGCCCAACCGAAACCCTGAATGGTTCAGGGAGTCACTATCGTATGTGTGCCTTTTACAGGATAGACTTAATAGCGGTGGGCTCTCATGAAAGACGGTGATATGCATGAATCGTATCTCAACCCATTTTCTCGATCTTGAGGGCATTAAAACCGCGTACTACAGTACGGAGGGTGAAGGCACGCCTATCGTGCTCCTTCATGGTGGCGGGGTGGATCACGCCATGCTCTCCTGGAAAACGATCATGCAGACCTGGACCGGATCTCAGCCTTTAGTTGCTCTGGATCTGCCAGGGTACGGCAACAGCGATAAACCCGAATTAGAGTACTCGCTGAGTTTCTACACGGGCTTCCTCAAAGCCTTCCTTGATACTTTGAACGCTCAAAATGTTACCTTGTGTGGCCTTTCAATGGGCGGCGCCATTGCTTTGCAATATGCGCTGCGGTATCCGAACTATATTGGCAAGCTGGTGCTGGTGGCACCTTGGGGTGTGTCCGCTTCACCGTATTCACTCATGGGACGGTTGCTGGTGCGTTTGCCGCTCAATCAGGCGGCATATAAAACCTTGCAGAACAGGTGGCTGGCAAAGAATATTATTGCCGGGTCACTGATTGGAAATCGCGAGAAAATTACCCCCGAAATTCTGGATGAGGTGCAAACTGCCGCCCATTCGAAAGATGCGGCACGAGTTTTTCAATCATTTCAGATCAGTGAGCTGTGGGGAGAACCTCCGGTCGGGCACCTAATACCGCTTCTGCCACAGATCAAGGTGCCAACCCTATTTATTCAAGGGGATAAGGACCCCGGCGTCAAAGTCGGTGATGTGAAGCAGGCAGCCGCTTCTATGCCGAATACACGGGTCGAAATTTTTGAGCATCATAAGCATTGGGTTCAGAAAGAGAGCCCCGAACGGTTTGTGGATATAGTGCGCGACTTCGTCGAATCGTAACTCTTGTCATACTGAACGAACAGCATAAAAATAAACCCCGAGAAGCGCTTTGAGAACAATACTTTCCGGTAATCGGCGGGAACAGCAGTCTCGGCTGGACACGCGCAAAACGTCTTTGAACTCTGAATAATGCAGCTTTGGGCGTATTACAAGGCCCTAGAGGGTAGGTAATACGCCCAAAGATGCGTTATTCGAGTTGGGAACAGAGGATAACCTACTTCACGATACGGTAGACTTTCGCTTCGTAGGGGCGTAGGGTGGTGCCCGCATCGGTCGGTGCGCCGGTGTCATCCTGGTAGTTGGAGTGCACCAGTTCGACGGATGCCCCGGCTGCACGCGCATCATCCAGCAGAGAGAAGGTGCGCTCCACCGAATCAGACGTGAAGTTAGAAACCACAAGCAGGGACTGGTTCGCGTCGGTGCCGTCCGGGCCGCCGGTACGGGTGTAGGCGTACACCGCCTCATCCTCGGAGTGCGGAACCTCAACCGAATCTACGGGCGCGAACGAACCATATACCATCAAATCTTTGAGCTCACCGCGGCGCAGCTTCGCCAATTCCTGATAGTGGTAGAACACCGAATCCTGATCGTCCAGGGCAGCCTGCGCATTAATCTGTGGGTAGTTCGGGTTCACCTTCAGCCACGGCTCGACTCCCGCGTTCGTGAACCCGCCGTTCGCCGAGTCGTCCCATTGCATTGGAGTGCGGGCGTTATCACGACCCTTAATGTAGATAGCGCGCATCGCATCCTCGTGGCTGAGTCGCTGATGATCCACGTGCATGTCCTCGTAGAAACGAATCGAATCGCCGTCGCGGTAGTCGTCGATCGACTCGAACCGCACATTGGTCATCCCAAGTTCCTCACCCTGATAAATATAGGGGGTTCCCTGCATAAAATGTAGGGTGGTTGCCAACTGCTTCGCTGAAAGCACCCGAAATTCGGGGGAATCGTTGCCGAACCGTGAGACCACGCGCGGCTGATCGTGGTTATTCCAGTACAGCGAACCCCACGCCTTGCCCTCAAGTTTCGTCTGCCACTCGTTCAGAATGCGCTTAAGCTCGGTCAGCTTGTACGGCGCATACGACCACTTGCCGCCCAGCGAACCTTCGGGGTCGTTATCGACGCCCATGTGGTCGAAGTGGAAGAGCATCTGCAGTTCGCCCGCATCGTAGCCCGCCCACAGCTTCGCGTCCTCGGGGCTGGTCGCGCTCGTTTCGCCCACGGTCATCACATCGTACTTCGAGAACGCCTCACGGTTGAGCTCTTTCATCCACGGATGCACCATCGTGCCGTTCGCAATCACAAACGGGATCGACGACGTATGCTTCTCAAAATCGGTGGAAGGATCATCCGGGAAGCCTTCGGGCTTAGAAATAATGTTGATGGCGTCCAGCCGGAAACCATCCACGCCCTTATCGAGCCACCAGCGCACCATCGCATACAGGTCTTCGCGCACCTTCGGGTTCGCCCAGTTCAGATCGGGCTGTTCCTTGAAGAAAATGTGCAGGTAGAACTGTTGCGTGGCTTCATCCCACTCCCAAGCGGAGCCACCGAATTCGGAAGCCCAGTTATTCGGAGGAATCGGGGCGCCATTCTCGTCAAACCCGTTGGGGTCTTTCCAAATGTAGTAGTCGCGGTACGGGTTATCCTTTGAGGAACGAGACTGCACAAACCACGGATGCTTATCCGAAGTATGGTTCGCCACCAAATCCATCAGAATTTTAATGCCGTGCTCATGTGCGGTCGCCAGCAACTCATCGAAATCTTCCATTGTTCCGAAATCGCTCATAATGTCGAAGTAGTCGGAAATATCGTAGCCGTTATCCACATTCGGCGAATCAAACACAGGGGAGAGCCAGATAACGTTAATGCCCAGTTTCGCCAGGTACGGGATTTTTTCGGTAATACCGGGCAGGTCACCGATACCGTCGCCATTGGAGTCGTTGAAGGAACGCGGGTACACCTGGTAGACCACCGCTTCCTTCCACCACTGCCGCCCGGCGTAGGAAGGAACCGCACGCTCTTCAGTCGTGGTTTCACTGCTCATCAGAAGCCTTTCTTTAAGGATTGCGTCGTTCGGCTCAGCGGGAAGACCCGTAAGCCGCATCGCCGCAGGTATATCTGTAAAAATTCTCAGTCAGGATGCGCCAGCGCTCCATCCGCCGCGCACTCTACGCCCTACCGGTACAGAACGCCCTACCGGTACAGATACACTTTTGCCTCGTAGGGGCGCAGAGTGGTGCCTTCGTCCGTGAACTCGCCGTGCTCATTCCGGTAGTTTGAGCTGATCAGTTCGGGTGCTTCTGCCATAGCCGCAAGCTCCTCAAGTTTCAGCACGCCCGGGTTCTTGAGCGCCAAAGAAGCGAGCTGACCGTCTGCATAGGGTAAAGACAGTGTTTCTTGGGTGAAATTAGCAACCACCAGCAGGGCGCGCTCGCCGGATGCGGCGGCAGCATCTTCGGCAGAGTTCACACGCAGGTAGGCGTACACCTGCTCATCCTCGGGGTTGAGCACACGGTATTCGCCGGTGAGCACGATGGGGTGCTCTTTGCGCAGATGAATGAGATCGCTGTAGTGATAGAAAATAGAATCATCGTTCGCCAATTCTTCGGCGGCGTTAATGTCGGTGTACCGCGGGTTCACCTTCAGCCACGGGGTGCCGGTCGTAAAGCCCGCATTGTCGCTCGCATCCCACTGCATGGGGGTTCGCGCATTATCCCGACCCGAAGCACTGATGTACCGCAGCATATCCTCGGGGCTAACCCGCTGGGACTCCACCACGTATTTACGCCAAGAATCATGGATTTCAAGGTCGTTATAGTCATCTACCGAGTCGAAGAAAACATTGGTCATACCCAGCTCTTCACCCTGATAGATGTACGGCGTTCCCTGCATCATGTGCAGAACCGTGCCGAGCATCTTACCGCTGACCTCACGGAACTCGGGGGAGTCATTGCCGAAACGTGAAACCGTGCGCGGCTGGTCGTGGTTATTCCAGTACAGCGAATTCCATCCGCGACCATGCAGCCCCGTCTGCCAGTGGCTGAGAACCTTCTTCAAATCCACCAGGTTAAAACGAGTATCCGACCATTTGCCGGTAGTGCCGCCTGCGCTGGCATCCACATCCATATGCTCGAACTGGAACACCATCTGCAGTTCGTGGCGGTCAAAACCTGTGTACAGGGCGGCATCTTCCACGCTCACGCAGGGAGTCTCACCCACGGTCATCACCGGGTACTTGCTGAGTACCTCGCGGTTCATCTCGCGCAGGAACTCGTGCACACGCGGACCGTTCGCGGCCACCGCCAGAGAATTATCTAGCCCTCCTGCGGTGACGGCGGGGTCATCCGGGAAGGAAAGATCCTTAGAAATCAGGTTGATAACATCCATGCGGAAACCGTCGACGCCCTTATCAAGCCAGAACCGCATAATGTCGTAGACCTCTTCACGTACTTTCGGGTTTTCCCAGTTGAGGTCGGGCTGCTTCACCGAAAAATAGTGCAGATAGAACTGCTGAGTGCCCTCGTCCCATTCCCAGACCGATGGTGAGAAACAGGAAATCCAGTTATTCGGCGGAATCGGGGTGCCGTCTTCAGAAAACCCGGCAGGGTCACGCCATACATAGTAGTCGCGGTACGGGTTATCCTTCGCAGAACGTGCCTGACGGAACCATTCGTGCTCATCCGAAGTGTGGTTCACCACCAAATCCATCATGAGCTTGATGCCGTGCTCATGTGCGGTCGCCAGCAGCTCATCGAAGTCAGCCATTGTGCCGAACTCGGTCATAATCGCCCGGTAATCCGAAATATCGTAGCCATTATCGTCATTCGGCGAAGCATAGATCGGGGAAAGCCAGATAACATCTATACCCAGCTTCGCCAGATACGGAATTTTTTCGGTGATACCGGGCAGATCGCCGATGCCGTCACCATTGGAGTCGTTGAAGGAACGCGGGTAAATCTGGTACACAACGGGCTGTTGCCACCACTGAATTTCAGTTTTCATGAGCTGTCCTTCCACGGAATACATATCAATTTAAAATCTGAAGGCGGAAACGCGCTAAGCTACGGCACCCCTAGGATCGCCGCACTATCCGGGCTGTACCTGCGACGGCAGCGGCACGGGGTGCATCCTGGCAGTGGGCTCGAAACTCGACTCGTTAAGCTCCACCAGCACGCCACTGTGATCGGAAATCGCCTTAGGAGAATTATCGCGAAATACCACCGCATGCGAAAGTACCTTCACCGCGCGGTCGGCAAACACGAAGTCAATGCGCTTGGCTTCCTCCTGCCCTTCCCACCCGGCAATACCGCGATGCACGGTGAACTCACCATCGGTACGGTCGGCAATCTCACGAGTATCCACCAGGCCGGAAGAAAGCACAAGATCGTACCCTTCGCCACGCACCTGCGCCGCCGTGTTGAAATCGCCGCCCATCAGAACGGGCGCATCCTGACCGCGCTCGGTGAGGGCCTGCGAAAGCCGTGCAAACTCATGTGCGAAAAGCGGTTCGCCCTGAAAATCCCACCACGACATATGGGTGCTTGCACACCATACGGAACCCGCATCAGTACCAACCCGAACCGCGAGAGAAGACCTGCGCTCAACCCGATCGTAGTCATACTGCGGGCTCATCACAATAGGCTCGATGCGCTCGATAGGCATACGAGAAAGTACAGCTACGCATTCGTCATACCGTTCCCATCCAATATGGGTTTCGGTTAGCGCCCATTCGTACTGAACCCCTAAATCAGCCAGGAACCGCACGAGCAGAAGTGCGTAATTATCCTCGCGGATAGGAATACCGGCCCCGCCTTGGTACCCCAGTGGCGTATCCACAATAGGGGAGTGCAGGTACTGATTCACCTCCTGCAACGCAATAACATCAACCCGATGGTGGGCAATGAAACGGGCAAGCTCGTGAATTTTAACGATCTGGTGAGGCTCGCACCAGCTGTGAGTGTTAAGAGTAAGAAAACGCATCGTCTCTAGAAATATAAAGGTGAGGGGACAACACGCGGTTCTCGCCCTCTGCACTTCGTGAAAATGTCGGTGGAAAACTACTTTTATATGCTAACCATTTGCATGGTCAATAACGCAGCAAAATACTCACCGGAAACACCAATACTTTTACCCGGTACTGGGACATGTTTCGGGTTCTGAAAAACTATGCCAAAAAACCCGATCAAGGAGGTTTTAGTCCGTAAAAGATGACATGATATTGCTATTAAATAAAACATTGCACCACACGCGCGGGCGCATCGCGCGGTAATTCCTGGCCAACACACGGCAGACACCTAGGCGCCCGCTCACTCTCAACCAGAAAGGGCGTCAGCCTTATGATGGAAAAAATTCAGAGGTTCGGGTCCGCCATGTTGGCGCCCGTGCTTCTTTTCGCCTTCGCTGGCCTAGCGGTCGGTATCGGCACCGTTGCCACCCTCCCAAATATTGTTGGCGATCTCGCGAACGAAGATACCTTCTGGTACCAAGCGTGGACTGTTTGGCTTGACGGCGCATGGACCGTTTTCCGGCAAATAGAGCTCCTTTTCGTGCTGGGTCTGCCGATTGCGCTCGCAAAGACCGCAAACGCTCGTGCCGTCCTCGAAGCCGGAATGGTCTATCTGACCTTCAACTATTTGGTGGCCGGTATGCTGAATTTCTGGGGCCAAGGCGGTTCGGGATTCTTCCAGCTGGATTACAACACCTCTATTTCGCTAGATAACTCGGATTCTTACGGTACCGGCCTGAAAATTATCGCCGGTATTAAGACGATCGATACCGGTATTTTCGGCGCTATCATCATTTCCGCGATCGTGGTGTGGGTCCATAACCGATACTTCGATAAGAAGCTGCCCGACTTCCTCGGTATTTTCCAGGGCACCCAGTTCGTCTACGCGATCTGCTTCTTCCTGATGATGCCCATCGCCTTTATCTTCGCGTGGCTGTGGCCTTACGCTCAGCATGGTATCGCAAGCATGCAGGGCTTCTTCATCGCCTCCGGCGCGTTAGGCGTGTGGATCTACACTTTCTTGGAGCGCATCCTGATTCCAACCGGCCTGCACCACTTCATCTACTCGCCGTTCATGTTCGGTAACGCTGTGACCCCGAACGGTATCGTGAAGGATTGGCCGACCCACATCAGCGAATTTGCCAAGAGCGACAAGCCTCTGCGCGAGCTCTTCCCCGGCGGCGGTTTCGCACTGCACGGTAACTCGAAGATCTTCGCGCCCCTCGGTATCTCTGCCGCCTTCTACACCACGGCACGCCGTGAGAAGCGTAAAGAAGTTCTCGCCCTGCTGATCCCGGTGACCCTCACCGCAATGTTGATCGGTATTACCGAGCCGCTGGAGTTTACCTTCCTGTTCGTGGCACCCCCGCTGTTCGCTGTTCACGCGGTGCTGGCGGCTTCGATGGCGTCGATCATGTACATGCTTGGCCTCTCAGGCAACATGGGCGGTGGCTTGCTTGATAACTTCCTCTTCCTCAACTGGGTTCCGCTGTGGCAGAACCACTGGCCCACCTACCTTATGCAGATCGGCGTGGGTCTGTCCTTCACCGTCATCTACTTCCTGCTCTTCCGATTCCTCATTCTGAAGTTCGATTTCAAGACCCCGGGTCGCGAGGCTGAGGGTGGCGAAACGAAGCTGTACTCGAAAGCCGAATACAAGGCCGCGAAGGCAGCCGAGAAGAAGGGTGCCGCATCCGCAGATGACGCTGGCGATGCAGATCTGTATGCCCCGCGAGCGGCAGGATTCCTCGAACTGCTTGGCGGTGCCGATAACATCACCACGGTGAACAACTGTGCTACTCGTCTGCGTGTCTCGGTGGCGGATGAATCCCTGGTTGATACTTCGGATGCTGCCTTCAAGGATGCCGGAGCCCTCGGTATTGTGCGCAAGGGCAAGGCATTCCAGGTGATTGTGGGTATGGACGTTCCGCAGGTTCGCGAGCGTTTTGAAACCATGGTGAACACCAAAGAGTAAGGTTATATTCACCTTCTAGGGAAACCTACCGAGCTCCTGAATCGAAGACGTTGTAATATTTATGTATTGCGCGTTTTCGATTCAGGAGCTTTTGAGTGGATTTACAAGATGTGGTGAACGCGAACCAACACAGGTTCAGCGATACCGAACGCGATATTTTGGCGTTCATGCTTGAAAACGAAGAATTTGTTGCGGAGGCGACTATCAACTCCCTCGCGCACAAGACCTATACTTCAACCAGCTCCATTATTAGGCTCACCAAGAAGCTCAATTTTTCGGGTTTTGCCGAGCTGAAATACTTCATTAAATCTTCCTTGACGAAATCGGAACCCTATAACCCGCGTTTTATCGAAAGCGGCCGCGAAGATATTTTGCGCACCTACGATTACCTGGAACATATGGAGCTTTCCGGGCTTTTGAGGAAACTTCATACGGCGCGCACAATCTACTGTTTCGGAACCGGGTACGCGCAACGAAACGCGGTACAAGAATTTGCTAAGTCTATGCAGGTCTGCGGCAAATTCTGCCATGTAATTCCTGCACGCAATGAATTTGAAAGCACCATGAGCGCTATGAATCAGGACGATGTCGTGATTCTTGTCTCCTTCTCAGGACAGACTGAAAATATGCGCGAACACGTCAAAATGCTGGCACTGCGGAAAATCCCCATGATCGCAATTACCGCTATTGGCGTGAACTTTATGTCCTCCTACGCCGAGTACTCACTGCACTACCAAACCACCCCCACCCAGTTGAGTACTCAGCGCAAGCCTTACCACTCGTTCGTGGCGCTCTCAGTGCTTTTGGACTATATTGTGCGCCGGTATATAGACCATGTTGAAACCCAACAGCGCGGCAACTCCACCAAAACAGCGCAGGTTCTTGAAAGTTCTGAATTTAGCGCCGAAACCGGGGCACTCGACGTCGCCGATATACGTGCCCAAGCTGGTGCAGTAGCTATTGATCGGCAGCACACAGACCCATCGGAGACCTAGCCCGTGATCGCAATCCTCGAACTTATCAATAATCCGCAGAAAATGCGCCGATACCTTTTCTGGTATCTCATTATCATGCCCCTGGCGCTCTTTGCGTGGATTCTGTTGGGCGCCGCCAACTCCGGCTTGGATTTCAAAGCTGCGATCAATATTCCGTTTTATGCTGTAGCATTTTTGAACGGGTGCCTGTCGATTCTATTCGCGGGACTACTCAAATTTGCTGCGAGCGAGAATGAACACACCGAACGCATGATTGCCTTCTACACCCTGGTGATGCTGGTGTTTGCAGGGAACCTGCCCGGTGCCCTGCTTGCGTTCTTCCTTTGGTGGGCACTGCGCGAGGCTCCTGAGGAACCCTTCGCCCCCAATTATCGATGGGTTTTTATCGCCTCGATGATTTTCCTCGGGCTGGTAACCCTTCTCGTACTTTTCGCAAATATACGCCTCTGGTCGGCATGATAACGGTACGTGAGGAACGCCCGTTCCCCGACCTGATCCGTGGAAAAGCACATCGGATACACGGGAATTAGCTAGAGCCTCCGTATGATGTTATGTAAGATTATCCCCACACTCACCACGAATCATCCAAGGACGAGCACACTGTGAACGAAACCCCGGATACACTGGAGAACACCGCTGCTAAGGAACCCCGCAGCGCCGAATTCCAGCCGGAATACCTGGATCCCAGCTCTCCCGCCTTCGACCCCTCGGGGGGTCTTGAACGCTGGGCGCAGCAGATGGACGTGTATACCGGGCCGGATGCGATGCTCGACTTCAACCAAGTCGATTACGTACACATCAATCTCAGTGACGCTAACCCTTCCGGGCTTGCGCAGCTGTTGGCCGGACGCAAAACACGTCTTTCCACCCTGATTCGCGATAAGTCCCTGCTGGGACACGAGATGCGTGCCGCGCGTACCCTGCGCACCAAAATTTATGAGCTCTCGACCGGACACGGGCTCGATGCCGGGTATTTTGTGGCGGGCACCGCATCATGGTTATCGCATGCGATGCGCGATGATGCCAAAGCCTCTGAAAAACGGTTTATCGCGCCAATTCTGATGGCGCCGCTGAACCTGACACCGCATCCGACAAGCGATGATTTTGAGCTGCAGCTAGCTGGTTCTGCACGCCTGAACCCCGCTATGGTGCGCCAAATCAAACAGGAATATGAGATCGACCTGGGCACTATGGATGTTGCGCAGCTCGCCAACTCAATGTCACGCCTGGACCCTGAACCCGTGATCGAGCGGATGCGTGCCTCCGCCGGGCGTATTCCAGGGATGACCATAGAATCAAAGTATTTTATCTCAACCTTTGCAGATCTGAAGGAAAGCATGGGGGAGCTGCCGCACACTGCGCATACCCCGCTCGTGCGCGATCTTGCGGCGCTCAAAGTTCCCGGTGCGCAGCCGCGCGAGATGAACGCGCACAACCTGCAGCAGCCCCTCAACCAGCGCGATCCCGCCCAAGAAACACTGCTGTTCGACGCAGACCCCGTGGCGCAGAATATTATTGATACCGCCGCCAGCGGATTTTCGATGACTGTGACAGCCGCACCCGGAACAGAACCGTTACGCACCGCCGTAAATATCGCCTCAACCCTGATGGGGCGCGGAAAGTCGGTTCTGGTCGTGGGAGAAAAACGTTCGACCCTCGCATCCTTCAGCGAGCTTCTGGGACGCACCGGGCTTAACGATCTGCGCTACGATCTGCTGGCAGAACACACTGCCGAAGATCAGCGAACCGAGTTTATTCGCGCTATCGTGCGTAACGAAAATACCGCAGAGCCTAATTCCACAAATCTTAATCGTGAGCTGATCGAAACCCGCACGGCGCTCACAGATCACACGCACGCACTGACGGCGCGCGACCCGCTGTGGCATATTTCTATCAGTGAAGCCTTGCAGCGAGTGGCCGAACTCGCCTCTGAGGAGAGCGCGCCGCAGACCCAGGTGCGTTTTAGCCGTCAGCTACTTGATACCCTGCAAGACCGCGAAGCCATTACCGCCGATATTGTGCGTTTTGCGGAACTGAACGGGTTCACACGCGCAACCCGCACTTCGCCCTGGCATCGTGCCCGTCTGCTTAACGAAGACGAGGCGGCGGACGCCTACGCCCTCGTCATTACCCTGCGTTCCTCGCTTCTTTCCCTGCGCGAGGCGATGAACGCCATGAACGCGAGCCTGCATCTGCGCCGGGCACGTACTATAGCCGATTGGGATGCGCAGCTTGCTATTCTGATTCGCATTCGGGAAACTCTCAAACGCTTCCGGGCAGAGGTGTACGACCGTCCGGTGACCGACCTGATTGCGGCTACCGCATCCGGCTCATGGCGACGGGAAAACCGTATCGACATGAGCAGTATGCAGCGTTCGCGCCTGCGTCGAGCGGCAAAAGAGTATATTTTGCCGGGAGTGCATATTGGCGATCTGCATGAACATCTCAAAGTTGTGCAGACCGAGCGCGCCGAGTGGATTCGGCTTCTTGATTCGCCCAGCACCCCGAAGATTCCCGAGAACCTGGATGCTTTGGCGAACGCCCTGCACTCGCTGGGCTCAGAGCTTTCGGGGCTTGAGATCATACTCCCTGATACCGCCGAAGGCGTCGACTTTGTGCATACGGATCTTGACCAGCTCGAAGCCCGCCTGGATGCTCTGCTCAACGACCGCGAAGTGCTCATGAGCTTACCCGAACGTGACGTACTCTTAGGGCGGCTCACGAATGCGGGTCTGAGCGATTTTCTGGACGAGCTGGGTGAGCGTGAGGCAAGCGCATCCGAGGTGACATCGGAACTCGAACTTGCGTGGTGGCAATCCGCACTTGAAGAGCTTCTGGAGCAGCACGCCGAAAAAATTCTTGACGGCGACGAGCTGCGCGATATTGAGGCTCGGTTCCGCCGCGCGGACTACGCCCATATGTCGAGCGCCCAGGCGCGTTTGTTGGCGCATACGGCACGGTTGTGGACGGAACGTATCGAAGAATTCCACGAGCAGGCTTCGTATCTGAAGAGTCAGCTGCGCGGCCGTGAGTTTGATCTCGAGTCGCTTCTGGTGAATGCCCCGGTCATGGCGCGTACTTTGCTGCCGCTGTGGACTGCCAGTCCGTTTTCGCTGGCGCGCCGGGTTCCCATGTCGATGCGTTTTGATGCGGTTATCCTGCTGGATGCTGAGTCCACCCCGCTGGCGGCTAACCTTCCAGCGATTACGCGCGCGGATCAGGTAATTGCCGTGGGCGACCCTCATGCCGGGTTCCCTGCGCCGTTTATTGTTTCGGCGCCAACTTCGGGTGCACCAGCATCGGATTCTCACCGGTTGGAGAGCACTTTTGGGGCGCTTTCACGTCTGCTTCCGAACCGCACGCTCTCGCTCGTGCATCGTCCCTTTGACCGCGTGCTTTTCGACTACCTGAATCGGGAATTCTATGGGTCTCATTTGCGCGAAATTCCGGTGAACCCGGCATCCCGCAAGCCCGTGAGCACGCTGAGTATTGAGTATATTGATACGCGCGGGAAAGTGAGCGATAACGCGAACCTGGAATCCCCGAGCGTTGAAGTGGACCGTGTAACCCGTTTGGTGCTTGAGCACGCCTACCGCCGCCCCGAACGTTCTTTGGCGGTGGTGACGGCGAGCCCGAAGCATGCCCAGCGGATTGCCGGGGCGGTGCGCCAAGCCTTGAATACGTACCCGCAGCTTGCCGAGTTTTTCAAGCCCGGTACCGAGTCTTTCCGGGTGGTGGATGTAAACCGTGCGGGGTCGCTGGAACGCGATACCGTCATTTTCTCGCTGGGTGTGGGGCGTGCCCGGCTGGGGCAGAGCTCCCATAATCTGGGGTTGCTATCGGGCCCGCACGGTCGTGAAGGCTTCGTAGTGGGACTCACTCGCGCACGGCGCGCTACGCATATTGTCAGCTGCGTGAGCCCAGCCGATATGAATGCGCAGAAACTCCACGAGGGTGCGCTGGATCTGTACCGGTTGATGCTCGCATATGAGGAGAACCAGCAGCAGATTGCGGCACAGACTCCACGCGAGGACGTTCTTGCGTCTAACGCCTGGCTAGAGACTGAGGACGAGCCAACCGATCCGGTAACTCAGGACTGGCTGCTTAACGATGCGGTAGCACGCCTGCGCGAACGCGGCGTTCGGGTGCGACCCGGCGAAGACGAGATCGCCTTTATCGCGCTGGCACCGCAACAGCTCATTCATACCGAATCTGAACAGGAGAGCGCACAGCAGATGCCGCTCATGGTGGGTTCGGATGTGCTGTTTGATTACACGACCGAGAGCGTGCGTGAGCATACTCGCCTGGTTCCTGAAAGGCTGAGCCGCACGGGCTGGAACTACGTAACCCTTAACACCTTGGAGGTTTTCGCCGATCCAGAGGCAGTGGTGGCGCGCATCCTACGGTATTTGGGCGTATATGCAGATTAGAAGCTTCTGCACCCTCCCAGCAGCGCAGAGTTGAAAGGACGACTCTATGGGCGAGTATTCTCCAACACCGAAACCGCGTAGAGGCCATCGCCGCGCCAGCGGGGGAGGCGCATTAGCAGGGGACGAGCCGCGCATCGCGGGCGTGAACGCACCGCTTCACGCACATACGCCAACGCCTGCACGCAAAGAGACCTCCGGGAAGTCAGCCGCGAATCGAGGAAACCTACGGCATGCCCGCGGCTCGACGCAGGAGCATTTGACCCCCGAAGAACGCGCCCGCCTAGAGTGGATGCGCGAACAAAAACCCCCGCACTGGGGCTAGTGCCGCAGTACAGGGAGGGAACGATTCTTCGTGTGACTACTCTGCTTGAGATGAGCTTGAGCTGGAACCTTTATCGGTGCTGTAGAACCCGGATCCTTTGAAGACGACGCCCACGGTGTTGAAGCGTTTGCGAAGTGTGTCTTCACCGCATTGCGGGCAGGTGCGCAGGGCGTCCTCGCTGAACGACTGGCGTTTCTCGAAAGCGTGCCCACAGTTTTTGCACTGGTAAACGTAGACCGGCATGGTTCTCCTGAATGACAGATCCTAGGGCAGCCGCGAGCGCGGCGGCTGCCGTGTGTTGCGTATAGAGTGTACCGCGAACCTCACCCGGTTTCGACTTGGGTGGCGTGCCGCGCGGGGCTTAGCGCAGGCAGAATGTTCTTAAGTTCTCGGTCTAGAGCGCGGAATCGCCGAGGGGCTCTATACCGTTCTCGGTCAGCACGCGGGGGAGCACGGCATCCCATTCATCGTAGGGAATGCTTTCGAGCACTTCGTGGGAAAACACCACGCCTACGGTGCTCTCACGCAGTTTATCTGCCGAAAGGGTAGGGATGATGCGGTCATAGTAGCCTCCGCCCTGCCCTAGACGGCGGCCGTTGCGTGCATAGGCGAGCGCCGGAACTAGCCGCAGGTCGGCGGCAACAAAAGCCTGGGTGTCATACTCTTCGCCTTCGGGTTCGGCAATGCCCAAGCCGTTGAGCGGATGCTCCACGTGTGGGTCCCAGATAACCCAGGCGAGGGTGCGTGCCGGGCGTACTACGGGCACCAGGATGCGGTGCCCGCGCGCGTGCAGGTCGTGAAGCGCCGCGGTGATAGGCGGTTCAGAGGTGGTGGGCAGGTACGCCGCGATAGTTTGCGCCTGCGCGTCCTTGGGGATCAGCGAAAGAATATGGTCGCGGTATTGCTGTTTCATCTGCTCGTGTTCCGCCGCTGTGCGGGCGTTTTTGGCGATCAGGCGTTGCGGGCGAATTTGGGAGCGCAGTATCTGCTTGTCGAGGGCGGTATCTTCGGGAGTTTTGCCGTGGGGTGCATCGTTGCTCTTGTGCGGGGTGGATAAGGTGCTGGGCTCGGGTTTCATGGTTCTCCTGGGTGAGTGCTTTCACCATTGCGATAACGTTGTGCGGCGAGTGCGATGCTCAGCGATATCTTATAGCGCCTAACCTGCAAAGGTACAGCGGGGTATTTTTAAATTCTTGCACGAAGGTACGTGTCAAATTGTAGTATTACAGGCTGTGAAAGAGGGTGCATGAGTTATGCTTATTGGTATGACTAAAGTATCTAAGTCTGTCACTAAGGCTGTTATTCCGGCGGCTGGTCTGGGGACCAGGTTCTTGCCCGCAACGAAGGCGACTCCTAAGGAAATGCTTCCGGTCGTTGATCGCCCCGCAATTCAGTACGTGGTAGAAGAGGCAATCCGCGCCGGCCTGAACGATGTTCTTATGATTACCGGCCGTAACAAGCGTGCGCTTGAAGACCATTTTGACCGTGTTCCGGTCCTAGAAAGTCAGCTGGCCGAGCAGGGTAAAGACGCCCTTCTGAAAGCTGTTGAAGCAACGAATGAGTTGGGTGAACTGCACTATGTGCGTCAGGGCGACCCTAAAGGTCTGGGCCATGCAGTTTTGCGCGGCAAGGTACATGTGGGGGATGAGCCCTTCGCGGTTCTGCTGGGCGATGACCTGATCGACGAAAAAGAGGATTTGCTCTCGCAGATGGTCGAGGTTCAGCAGGCTACCGGCGGCTCCGTGATCGCGCTTATGGAGGTTCCCCGCGAGTCTATCTCAGCCTACGGTGCCGCTGCTATCGAGGCGGTTGAAGGCCAGGACGGCTACGTGAAGGTCACCGGTCTTGTTGAGAAGCCCGCCCCCGAGGAAGCACCCTCCAACTATGCGGTGATTGGTCGCTACGTGCTCAGCTCGAAGGTATTCGAGGTGCTGGAAAACACGGCTCCGGGCCGCGGCAACGAAATTCAGCTGACCGATGCACTGCAGACTTTGGCAGTCGGCACCGGCGAAGGTGAGGGCGTATACGGTGTGGTCTTCAAGGGGCGCCGCTTCGATACGGGGGATAAGCTCTCGTATCTGAAGGCAAACGTTATTCTTGCTTCCGAACGCGAAGATCTCGGCCCTGAACTTCGTGAATGGCTGAAAGAATTTGCCGATAAGAACTGCTAATCACTCTTTGCATAATCTCTAGTCCTATCAGGGGCGATAGTTCGGTTTTATGACCTGCTGTCGCCCCTGATTCATTTACGTAATGTTCGACTGTGTTCGATAGTATTTATACATGCACGGGAAATGTGCTGAGCGCATATTTTCTAGAAGAGCCCTGAATAATCCAGGTTTCTTTGGTATATTTTCGCACGGTATACGTAGATGAATGCGAACACTGTCCTGTACTAGGTAAGATGAAAAGTCCTAGGTTTTATAAATGTTAGCTTGAAGGGATAGATACACATGACGATTTTGAGCACGTCGGGTGTTCTCGTAGTTTTAGCGGTCGTCATGCTGTTGTGGTTTATACCGCGGAATATGCGTCGTGCATCCGCCGCAGACACCCCCGAACAGACGGTTGTAAACCCACATTCCATGACTGATGATGTTCTGACCTCGCATTCCATTCTTTTTTCTGAGGAGTCCGCAGTGCCCGGTTCTGACCCCAAGAAATCCAACACCGTGAGCGGAAACGTGCCCCCGCTCAGTGAAGAAGAGACGAGCGCCGCGCTCTCCGATCTGCGCGAAGCCTCGCCGGTCGAGCCTTTTACCAGCCCTGTGCCCGTTTTAGAACAGAAACCTTGGCTGCCGGAACGCCTGCATCGCTTAGGAACCCTGCGCCTGACCCTGCTCGGTATCGGCGCGTTGGTGGCACTTATTCTGATTTTCTCGCTGATTCTCTCCCTCATGGGGTGGCTGCCGTGGAGCGCCCCCACGGTTTCCTTCGTGGCGCTCGCGGGGATCGGTGGTGCCCTCTACTACTTGGGGCAGCCTAAGGATGGACACGAAGAACCTGATGCGGTGTATCCCGAAACCTCCGGGCATAATGCGCTGCCCATCGAGGATGAGGCTGCCGAAGATGAATTCGCGCAGGATGAGGCACACGAGTTAGACGCCGAGGAGTCTGAAGAAACTTCGCCGAGTCGTTCGTCCAAGGCCAGCAGGTGGGGTTCGCTGCGCTGGAACTCGGGGCGCGCATCCCGCAAATCTACGCTAGAGGAAGAGTCTTCAGAACAGAGTGTTCCCGCCGACCACCCACCACAGATCGGTGCCGATGAATTCGCACCAGAGCCTCACGAGCTGAGCGAAGAGTCGGTGCACGAGGAATACGTCGAATACGCTGAATCGTACTCAGCTGAGGACGCGCAGCAGCACTTTTCCGGTACTTCGCACGCCCGCAGGCTTCCGGCGCAGTTGCACCCTAAGTACCCTCCGCAGCATGCTCCTGAACCCGTTCTGTACGATGAGGAGCAGGGTGCAGGCCACGAAGCTTCATACGAGCAAGCTCCTTCCGAGCATGCGTTTTTAGCATCGGCAGAGGAGGCTCCCGCACAGGATGTTTTTGCGCAGCCGAAGAACCTGCACCGCGCGCCCGCACCCCAGCCCGAGGCGCAGCGGCACGAGACCCGTTTTGTCGGGTCTGCATCTGCTCAGGGGCAGACCCCGCGCCGTCCGGCACGCATTCCGGGAACGCATCTGCGTCCGCTGGAACGCACGAGTGAACTTTTCGATCAGGAAGTTCAGACCACTCCAACCGGGCAAATCCCGGTGACTCCCGCACCCGGAAATACTGTGGATGCTCCGCAACGCGAAGGTGCTGTGCCTAGGAACGGATTCTTGGAATCGGCTCCTGCGAATACAAACCAGACTCAGGGTCATTCCGCGCCCTCCGGTATGAGCAATACTTCTGCTCAGGATGCGGCGTTCGACCCCGGCATGCAGGATTGCGCGGATGACTCTGCACGTTCCGCACCGTATCGTGGTGCAGCGCATAATCCATACCTTGCGCAACCGCAGAATACCGCGCAAAATCCGTATGCTGCGCCAGCTCAGGGCTACGGTACGCACCAAGGGCAGCGTGTGGGGCAACATCAGGGTATGCAGCAAAACCAAAACACTGGCCAGAACCGGCAGGCGGCTCAGACAGGCTTAGGACAGCAGAGTCTCGGCGAGCAGCAGGGATACGGTCAGCGCAGCTTTGCACCGCAAAACCAGAAGCATCAGACCTCCACGGCTCAGCATGCGAGCGCTCAGAATTTCGGGCCTGGATTTGCGCCTTCGCGCTCTGTAGCAGAGGAGAAGAATCTTCCTCCTGCAGGGTTCACCCCGCAAGGAGCTATCCGCCCCATGAACCAGGAACCTCCGCGGTCGCAGCGTCCGATGGGAACCCCCACAGGCTCAGATGCGCAGAATTCACGCTTCCAGCAAGGACCGGCGACCGGTTCTGTTCCGGTAGGAGGCGGGTCTGGGTTTACGAATACGAGCCAATTCGATGTTCCGGTTCCGCTTGATCTCGACGATTCTGAGTTCGAGCCTCTCGATATTATTCCGGTCGTGGATGAACCCGGCGAGCGTTCGGGCTCCGCCTCGAACGCATCCGCGTCCTATAAGCGGGGGAATATGCCGGGGACGGGAGCATCTTTCACCGGGGTATCGCAGAAAACATGGACCCCCACGCAGCTTCCGAAGCCGCTGAGCTCTTTGCATCAGAAGAAGCCCAATGGAAGTGATGGTGGCCCAAAGAACGGCGAGCAGAAGTAACGGTTCGTTGGATCTCTAGGTTATTTCTGCACCAGAGTAAAAAGGCTCCCCAGATATATGGGGAGCCTTTTTACGTACCCTGGGAAAAGAATGAAGTGAGTAATTCAGTAAGGATGCTTGCATAGGGAAAGGAGGAGGTTCCAGATGGAACCTCCTCCTTCGCATCACACACAGGAAGAAAAGTCTTCAAAACCGTATCTAGGAGGCCTTCCCACAAGGCGTATCCTATTTGGTAATAAAAATATAACCTAATTTTGAGGTGTCTGCCAACTGCAAATCCTGGAAAAATAGCGACATTCTGTCAGTATATTTAGGGTTACCTAACCGAAAACCCTGTGTTTACGGGGATAGAGCCCAAATAATAGGGTGCAGAAAAAATTTAAATTTTTTTGATTGCGGGATCATGTGCACTACGTAGAACCTCAGAGCAACATATGTACACCCTCAGCTGATGAGTACCATACCCAAAACATGAGAGAATGAGGGGGTGAAAGAATGGTTTGCGGCTCTGCCTCTCGAACTTGCCGTCGTCATCATGTGGGGCATCGGTATTTTGCGCACCAGCATCGTCTACGCCCTGGGCTACCTTGCCGCCACGGGAAGCGCGCGCCTAGAACGCATCCGTAACGCCATGCAGACCCCGCTCTACACACGAGCCACCGCCATGATCAACCGGTGGGGAGCCTACGCCGTGCCGCTCTGCTTTCTGACGGTCGGATTGCAGACCGCCGTCATCATTACCACGGGGTTCACGAAAATGCCGATGCGCCGCTGGCTGCCCGGCATGCTTCTGGGCACCCTGATATGGGCGATTATCTACGTCACGATCGGGTTTACCCTCCTTGCCGCCTTCGGATTTGAGCCGTGGATGGTGCCGATCATCTTTGTCGCGCTTATTCTGATCAGCGTGACAGCCTCAAAGATTCGCACCTATATTGCTGATAAGCGGCAGTCTTAGCCCGTTTTAACCTATATTCCATGGGTACACCCCGCGTACCCGCCCGCTGTGCTAGCGTGGTGGCATGAGTGAAAACAGCACCAACGCACGGGCAGAAGAAAAAGCAAGAACCAACGAGCTTCCGCACCATATCGCAAATCTTCTCTACACTCCGCAGGCCCTACCCGCCCAGGTGCTTGAACGCTCTGAGCTGCGCATTGCCTATGTGCCGGGAATTATGCCCGGAAAATGGTTCACCCGCTGGCATGAGCGCTACGGCGACCGCGCGCCCCTAGCTGAAATTCCGGTGGGGGAGGGGTTGGGAATTCAGGCCCTTACCACAGAGCTTTCCACCTCCCAAAGTGCAGAACCGCTTGCACATATGGCGATTGTGCGCCCCAACCACGAACCGCGCAGCAGAGACACAGACGAGTACCACAGCATCAGGCTGTATGAGGAAATACCCGTGCTGATCATGCCCAGCGACCACGTGCTCACGGTGCTTGACGAGGTGAGTTTTGAAGACCTCGCCGAAGAATTTCTGCTTCACGGCCCCGACGATTACCCCGCCTGGGCTGAAGTCTCCAGCGCATGGCGAGCCGAAAACCCAAGAGTCCTGCCCAAATTTACCGGCGATCGTGAGGCTCTTGAGCTCGTTGCCGCAGGAATTGGTCTGTACATTGCACCCATGTCCGTGGCGCGATTCTACCATCGTAAAGACCTCACCTATCGCCCGATGCGCGGCCTTGAACCCTACCCGGTGACCCTCACCTGGAGGCGGGCACCGGTGGCGCATCCGCGCCCCGAAAGAGAAGAAACCCTGATCCAGGACTTTATCGGTATTGTGCGCGGGCGAACCGCATCCAGCGAGCGAGGAAGTGAGACGAAGCAGAGTCGGGCTAAGCGCATTGCTGATGAGAAAGCAAAGACGAAAGCGAAAAACCGTGCCGCCAATGCCCGCCGTGAGGCTCGTGATCGGAAGAAATCGAACGCCAAAAAGAGCGGAAACCTCCGAGACTATGCCCGTCACAACGCTCAAGCCGCCCGTGCGCGGCGTGCCGGAAAGAAACGCTAAGGCGGTAAACTTAACATCATGGCATTGGTAATGGAAACTCGTCCCGCAGCCTACGCGGTCATTATCGAGCAGGGCAAACTGCTCATGACCCGCTGGGTGCCCGAGGACCGCGCCCAAAGCCCGCTCTGGTCGCTGCCCGGCGGAGGCATGGAACCGGGCGAGCAGGCCGACGAAACCGCCCTGCGAGAAACCCTCGAAGAAACCGGGTACAACGTTGCCATCGAAGATATTTTAGGCGTGCACGCCGGGCATTTTCCCGCGCGTAACGGGCTCTCCGACAGCACGCTGCCGTTCTGCGCTCTGCGCATCGTCTACCGCGCCCATGTGGTCACCGGCGAGCTGCGTGCCGAAGAGAACGGTTCTTCCGACAGCGCCTGCTGGGTGCCTATCGCTGAACTCGATACCCTGCGCTACGGCACCCTCATCGACGAGGTCGCATCCATGATGGGCTTTCAAAATGCCGCCGCCTGGTCGCGCGAATACCAAGAATTTCTTGCCGACGAGAACGCGAGGAAAATCTAGTGCATTACCCAAACCGCCCCGCGCCTACCCGCCGCACCATGATAAGCGCCTTAGCCCTAGCTCCGCTTCTTGCCGCTTGTTCGTCAGAGGACGATAAACCGAAAGTTGATCCTTCAGCATCAAGCTACGGAACCCTGCGCGTGGGCATCGGTGCCCTGCGCGAGATGCGGGCGGTCGCATACCTGTACGCTCAGGCGCTTCGCAACGTGGGATATAACGTTGAAGTCGTCACCAACGAAGACAGCCGCAGCAAATTTCTGGATGCGCTCAAACAGACCGAAGCGAACACCCCCGAACCAGACACGCTTGACCTTGTCATCGACTACAGCGGCGATTTGCTTCTGCATCTTACGAATGACGGCAAACTTAGCCCCGCGCAAATTCAGGCGGAGCGTCAAGCTGCCAGTGCCAGCGCATCTGCGGCGAGTGCCGGGGTCACACTACCGCCAACCCCCACCAACACGCCTTCGCATGATGCGTCTGCCTCCGAAGGTGCAACCGCAAGCCCCAGCGGAGCCATTAACGCGCGCGCGCTGAATATTACCGATACTGTTGCCGCTATTAACCGTGTGCTCCCTGAACATCTGGAACTTCTAGACGTTGCCAACGCCCAAAACCGTGATGTTCTCGTGACCACTCGCCAAAATGAAGTGCAGCATAAACTTCGCAGCCTCGCCAATCTTGCGGATGTAAAATCTACCCTAAGTTTTGCTCTTACCAGCGGATACACCAGCAGCAATTACGGCGTTGCAAGCCTCAAAACCGTCTACAAATACACGGTCGAAAACCCTATTCTCAACGAAAATTCGGCAGAACGGGTGAGTATGCTCAGCAAAGACACCGCGCAGGTGGTTCTTTTGCACAGCGCAGACCCGGCGATTGAGGATAACCGCTTCACAACTCTCGAAGATCCACAGACTACGCAGCTGAACCAACAACTTCTTCCGATTGCGCGTCGTAACCTGCCAGATAGTGCACGCGAAGCTATAAACCGCGTATCATCTACATTAGATACGGGAAACCTATCGTTCTTGCTTCGTCTTACGAGCGGTACTAACCCCATCGCTGACGACGAGGCCGCGAAATTCTTATTAGAGCATCCAAGGAAGTAATGTAATTATGGCGAAGTACCGTCAGTCCTCAAAGCTGAACAACGTCCTCTACGATATTCGCGGACCTATTCTCGAAGAAGCCAACCGCATGGAAGCGCTTGGCCACCGCATCCTCAAACTCAATATTGGTAACCCCGCCCCCTTCGGATTTGAAGCGCCGGATGCGATCATGATGGATATCATCCGCCACCTGCCCGTCACACAGGGTTATTCCGATTCTCACGGGCTGTACTCTGCGCGCACCGCCATTGTGCAGTACTACCAGAATCGCGGGATTCTTGACCTTGACACCAACGACATATATCTGGGCAACGGCGTTTCAGAACTGATTCCTATGACCCTGCAGGCACTATGCGAACCGGGCGATGAAATTCTGGTTCCAATGCCCGACTACCCGCTGTGGACCGCCTCCACCACGCTCGCAGGCGGCAACCCCGTGCATTACCTGTGCGACGAAGAGAACAACTGGTACCCGGATATTGAAGACATCAAGTCAAAGATTACCGAGCGCACCAGGGGCATTGTGATTATTAACCCCAATAACCCTACCGGTGCCGTGTACTCCCGCGAGATTCTGCAGCAGATTGCTGATGTAGCGCGCGAACATGAGCTCGTGGTCTTTGCCGACGAAATCTACGAGAAGATCACCTACGAAGGCGCCGAGGCTATCAACATGGCCACCATCACCGGTGATGATGTGCTTTGCATGACCTTCTCGGGGCTTTCCAAAGCATACCGTGTCTGCGGCTACCGCGCCGGATGGCTCGCCATTACCGGGCCGAAAGAGGATGCTAAAAACTATATTGAGGGCATTACCCTACTCGCGTCGATGCGCTTGTGCTCCAACGTGCCCGCCCAGCATGCAATTCAGACCGCACTCGGCGGCTACCAGTCTATTGACGAACTCGTTGCCCCCGGCGGGCGTCTCTACGAGCAGCGCACCCTGGCGTATCGTATGCTCAACGAAATCGACGGCATTACCTGTGAACAGGCCGACGGCGCGCTCTACCTGTTCCCCAAAATTGATACCGAAAAGTTCAACATCAAGAGCGACGAACAGTTCATGCTTGACCTGCTCAAAGATCAGAAGATTCTCTTCAGCCACGGCAGCGCCTTCAACTGGCACAAGCCCGACCACTTCCGCCTGGTTTTCCTGCCGGATGTGCAGACCCTCAAGAGCGCGCTTGAGCGGCTGGGTAACTTCATGGCGGATTACAAACAAAAGAATTAGCGGGGTTTGCTAGGCGGTTTTCCTGCGCTAGTTCACGCCCACTCCTACTGCTCTTGATGTGTTATCAAACGGATTTTTTCACGCCTGGTAACACATCAAGAGCTTTTTATGCCTTAGT
Source organism: Rothia sp. HMSC069C01 (assembly GCF_001814655.1). Lineage (NCBI taxonomy): Bacteria > Bacillati > Actinomycetota > Actinomycetes > Micrococcales > Micrococcaceae > Rothia > Rothia sp. HMSC069C01. The sequence goes on along the minus strand of NZ_KV817383.1, from coordinate 41,619 downwards.
CTTCGGACTCGGAACCCTCAGATTCAGCTTCTTCATCCGTTGTATCCTGAGTGTTACGCACCGCGTGCAGGCGTTCTCGGGCACCCTCAAGCCAGGCTTCGCACCGAGAAGCTAACGCCTCACCGCGTTCCCACAGGGCTATCGAAGACTCCAAATTTGAGGTGCCAGATTCCAGCTGCCGCACCACATTCTCAAGCTCGGAGCGCGCCTGTTCATAGCTTAGGGTCTCGACGGGAGCGCCCAGCTCTTCCGTATGAAAACTAATATTCTCAGACAATGATGTACCTTCCACCAGAGAGTTATAAATCAAGATTTGAGTCGTATGTTTTGACCACGCTGACCTCGGCGCCGCCCACCGCCGCGCGCATTGTCAGCTTGTCATGGACCGATAGAGTCGTGGCATTGCGTACCAGTTCACCATCGGCACGCTGCACAATCGTGTACCCCCGCTTGAGCGTTTCCATGGGCGAGAGCGCCCGCACCCGCGCAATCGTATGCGAAATCGCGTCCCGCTCGCGCGCCACACGGTACTCCACCGAACGGGCGGCTCGCTCCCGCAGCCGAAAAATATCCTCACTGCGCCACCCTAAATCCGTTTCCGGCTGGGTCAGCACCGGGCGCTCATGCAGCTGCCGAATATACTGCTCCTGATAGTTCAGGTAGCCTAAAACCGCGCGATCGGCACGCGCTCGCGCCTCACGAATAACCGCCAGTTCCTCGGCGACATCAGGCACAATACGCTTACCCGCATCGGTGGGGGTAGAGGCGCGAACATCCGCGACGGCATCCAGAATCGGACTGTCTGCCTCATGCCCAATTGCCGAAACGACCGGAGTTTGCGCCGCCGCCACGGCACGTACCAGAGCCTCATCAGAGAACGAGAGCAAATCCTCAAACGAACCGCCGCCGCGGGCGATCACAATCACATCAACCTCAGGATGCGCATCCAGCTCGCTCAGCGCCGCCATGACCTCGCTCGCCGAGCCTTCGCCCTGGACCTTCACGTTCCGTACCTCAAACTGTACTCCGGGCCAGCGTAGCGAAGCATTGCGAATCACGTCCTTTTCGGCATCGGAATCACGCCCGGTAATCAGTCCCACACGATGCGGCAGCAACGGGAGCGGCTTCTTACGGGCATCCGCAAACAACCCTTCGGCGGCCAGTTTTTCGCGCAGTATTTGCAGCTGTTCGTGCAGGTTACCCGTGCCCACCGCATAGATACGCCGCCCAATCAGGGAGAGCCGACCGTTCTTCCACAGGCTGGGCTTCGCTAGGGTCACCACCCGTGCGCCAACCTTCACATCCGAACCCAGGCCGCGCCCCGCCTGCCCAAAAAGGGCGAGCGTAAACGAAAAATCTTCCTGCAGATCCTTCAGCTCGATAAAGACGTTCCCGCCGCGCCCGTTGAGGGAAGCAACCTGCGCCTCAACCCACAGCTGCGGAACCTTATCGATATAGTTCTTCATATTCTGAGCCAAAAGTGCCAGAGGCCAAGGGTTCTGCGGTGTAGTCTCCTGCGACTTTGCAGGAAGCTGCCGCTCAGCCGCAGGCGGCACAATCGGGGGAGCCGACTGCGGGTATTCATGGTGCGCTGCCGAAAAATCAGTCATAACCCCATTCTCTCCCACAGCCTGCGATTTTGCCCATCTTTCGGTCATGCGCGTACTCTTCACGTCACAGTTTCCGCTGAGGGCACACTCATTCAACCTTTTCTGCCGAACCCGGTAATCTGTAACCTATGGGTGCACATGACGACCCCCAACCCCACGAACCCAAGCGCACGATCAAACTTGAGGTTCCAGAGGACTCACCAGACACCACCCGCGTATTGCCCGAACCTCCGCGCGATGACTACCGGGTTATCTCCAGCGAACCGCATGATCTTGAGGGCGCGGATGAAACCACCACGCTCTTATCCGCGCCCGAGATAAACCAGCAGACGCGAGTGCTCAACGAGTCCTCTGATGCGCTGCGCCCGCACAGCGAAACCCCGGAACCGACGGGTGCTCCCGTAGCCAACCTGGCGAATCAGAAACCGCAGCGGCATGTGCTAGAACCCACCAGCGTCTCAAAGCTGCGGTACGCCCTAGCGATTCTCGCCGCATCCTTGAGTATTCTGTGCGCCCTAACGGGTTCGGTTGCCAGCTGGGTCAATCAAAACCTCATCAGCCAATCCGGGTTCAACCAGCTCAGCACCCAGCTGGTGGAAGACCAAGACTTTCAAAAACGAATTGCCGATGCCGCCGTCACCGATGTTATGAACTCTGATGCGGTCAAACGAGTCTTCCCCGAATCCGGCAACAACTTTCTCACACAAATTCTGAGCACAAGCCGCGACGAGGTGAAGAAACGCCTCAGCGAGAATGCACAGAGGCTCACCGGAACCTCCGAATACCGCACCATGTGGCGGCAGGTTGCGGCAGATACGCACACCTACAACCTGGCGCATCCTGATGATCCAGCCGCGCTCGACATCAGCGCCTTCTATCGTGAGCTTGATGCCCGTGTGGGCAGCATCGGCATATACGACCCCGATATTTCATCCTGGGGAAAACACCTGATACCTATTGACCGTGACGGAAACCCCGTGCAGCATGCGGTGCAGCGGGCGCAGTGGGTTGGAAGTATGTCCGGAGCACTGATCGCAGCAAGTATTATCGGTCTAGTGATCGCCCTGATTCTGCTTCCGCGCGGACGCTTTGTGCTTCTGACCTGTGCATTCCTGATTCTTGCGGCGGGTCTGTGGATTCTGAGTGCGGTCATGGCGCAGCAAACCCCGCAGACACTTGGGCTCAGTACCGACAGCACGGTGGGAACTGTTTTCTTGGACGGCCTGGTGAATACGGCGCGCCCCATGCTGACGGGTCATCTGAATTCGCTCGCAAGTTACAGTGCATGGGCGGCCGTGGTCTCGCTTCTGGGTGGTATTCTTGCCAAACTCGTTGCGCTCACTGCGAGCGGCACCACAGTACGCACACACTAGAGGAACAAACAACGTAGGATAGTAGTCATGTCCACTGAAACCATTTCCCTCGGTCTGCCGCCGCTGCCGCGCACCCGCCGAAGCCGCGCCGATATTGAGGCTGCAACCCCCGTCACGAGCGCCAAAAAGGTACTGCTGGCCACCCCACGCGGGTACTGCGCCGGCGTTGATCGTGCCGTGATCGCCGTTGAGAAGGCTCTCGAACACTACGGTGCCCCGGTGTACGTGCGTAAACAGATTGTGCACAACCGTCACGTGGTGGAAACCCTCGAACAGCAGGGTGCCATTTTTGTGGATGAAGTGGACGAAGTACCTGAAGGTTCCGTAACCGTATTTTCAGCGCACGGAGTTTCCCCGGCGGTTGTATCTGCCGCGGGGGAGAGGCAGCTGAACACGATTGATGCGACCTGCCCGCTGGTGAATAAAGTGCACCGTGAGGCTGTTCGTTTCGCAAAACAGGACTACGATATTCTGCTCATCGGGCATACCGGGCACGAAGAAGTCGAAGGTACCGCTGGTGAAGCACCCGAACATATTCAGATCGTGAATTCGCCTGATGAAGTGGACTCGGTTACCGTGCGCGACCCCGAGAAGGTCGTCTGGATTTCACAGACCACCCTCTCTGTGGACGAAACCCTAGAAACCGTGGCGCGGCTGCGCGAACGGTTCCCCTCCCTTCAAGACCCGCCCTCAGACGATATTTGCTACGCAACCTCAAACCGTCAGGGCGCTATCAAAGAGATCGCCCCACAGTCAGATTTAGTGATCGTGGTCGGGTCTGCGAACTCTTCAAACTCTGTGCGGCTTAAGGAAGTCGCGCTAGAGTACGGTGCCAAACGCGCCGAACGTGTGGACTTCGCCCATCAGGTGGATGAATCCTGGTTTGAGGGTGTGGCGACCGTAGGGCTGACTTCTGGCGCATCGGTGCCCGAGGTGCTGGTGCAAGAGGTACTGGCGCTACTGGCTGAATACGGGTACGAGAACATCGAAGAGGTAGAAACCGCGAAGGAAGACATTCTCTTCTCCCTGCCCAAAGAGCTGCGCGCTGCCTTGAAAAACGACGAAAACACGGGCCGCCAGTTGGGAGGTCGCGGGGCAAAACCCACGCGATAGTTCGCACCTTACACGAACTTACGCTCCCGAATTAGCGGTACAACCGCAGGAAGCCCTAAAGCCAACCGTTATCGGCGGCTATACGTATTGCCTCCTGCCGGTTCGAGGCGTTAAGCTTCGCCATCGCAGAAGACAGATGGTTGCGCACCGTACCGGGGGAGAGGAACAGCTGCTCACCAATAGCGCGCGCCGTAGCACCATGACCGGCAACCCGCAGAATTTCGGTCTCACGCTCGGTTAGCGGAGACTCCCCATACGCCAAAGACTCTGCCGCCAACGCCGGATCCACCACATGCATACCCGCATGAACACGCCGAATACCCTCCGCCAGCTGGGATGCGCTCGTATCCTTCACCATAAACCCGCTCGCCCCAGCGGCGAGAGCACGCCGCAGGTACCCCGGTCTGCCGAAGGTCGTCACAATGAGCGAACGCACCGGCTCGCCGGTGAGCGTCACCAGTTTCGCATCCCGAATCGCAGCCGCCACATCAATACCGCTGGAGAGCTCAGAACCGGGCATTTCGATATCGAGAAGCACCACATCCGGGTGATACCGGTTGATCGCCGGAATAACCTCATCGCCGCCGCCAACCTGCGCGACCACCTCAATATCGTGTTCAAGCCCCAACAGCGCGGCCAGCGCCTCACGCACAAGCTGCTGGTCATCGGCGAGCATAATCTTAATCATCTGTATCTCCCGAAAGCTCGATCTCGGCGGTATTACCGTCCATACTAACCCGAACCCGCGTACCCCTAACGTCCACCGCCCCAGAACCGGCAGGATGCGCCCGCAGCCAGTGCGCCGGAGCATCCTCAACAATAAGGGTTCCGCCCGCAGACTCCACACGGCTCTTCATGCCCTTAATACCGCTTCCGGCGGCATACTCGGCGGGAATACCCACCCCATTATCAAGAATTTCAAGCCCGGTATTACTCAACCGCACCTCACAAAAACCGGCCTGCGAATGCCGCACAATATTCGTCACAGCCTCACGCAGCACCCACGAAAAAAGCGAAGAATTCACCCCAAACACTGAGAGAGCACGTTCCGCATCGGGCAGTTTCGCGGCGATCGACGCCGTCTGCAAGGCACGCGCCGACGCCTGAATCTCGCCCGAAAAATCCGGGATGCGCAGCCGCGTCACTGTCGAACGAACCTCCGCCAGCGAAGACCGAGAAAGCTGGGCAATCGCCTCAAGCTCCGCATCGGCACGGTCAGGGTCAACATGCAGAAGTTTACGCGCCAAATCAGCCTTAAGTGTGATCACGGTCAGAGAATGCCCGAGCACGTCATGTACATCGCGGGCGATGCGCTCGCGCTCGCTGACCATATCAAGTTTCGCTTGGGTTTTGTCGGCGTTTTTACTCAGCTGGATTAGGTAGGAGAACGCCATAATCCCGATCATAGGGATTCCCAACGATAAGGTTAGACGGGATTTATCCGCAAAATTGATAGGAAACCCGTCAGAGAACATATAAATTATCCAGGAAACTGCCGCTATGACGAAGGCGCCGCGAATCCGCGTGCTGTAGGGAATGTCCTCGGCAAAAGTCCACAGTGCCACAAAATAAATGGTGAACCCGATGAGTACATCTGCCGGTGGAATGGCGGCTATCAGCATTACGCCACATACGGGCATGAGGAGAAGAGCCGTCCAGAGAAGCATCCGCCTGAAATATGATGACGCCGGAAGAACCCAGGGGACCGTATACGCGGCAACATCTATGATCGAAAAAACGGCCAGGCAGATAATGACGTACACATGCTTCCACACCGGAGCATTAGGCTCTAAAAGACCGTCGTAGATGTACCCCAGGTATACGAGCCAAGGTGCGGAGAATCCTAGGCTAATCCAGTCGATAGTGCGGTTTTCAGGTGTTTTATTGCGGGGTTTTAGCGGTGTCATATGCTCCTCCTGGACTCTAGTATAAAGACGACTTTGTGCGTAGCGCAGAGGGCGCATCCGGCGGTGTGAATACCGGATGCGCCCAAAACCTAGCAGCCGTTGTCGTGAAAGACCTAGCGCCGCGTGGTTCGCCGCATAAGGAGCATGGTCGCCAGAATGAACAGCGCGCCCCAGGCAGCGAAGCTAACAACGCCGTACCAGAGTGGTTCGATCATGTTCCAGTCGGGGCCGCTACCGTTGATAATCGTGAGCCCTTGAGTGAAGGGATAGCGGGAGATTTCGGCGGCACCGTACAGCGGAGTGAACCGGGCGTAGGGCATAAGGTCTTTGGTGAGCGGGGCAAAGAGCGTGCCGAAGAATGAGAACACCACCAGAACGCCGTTGGCAATACCCACTGCGCTTTCGCTGGGTACCAGAAGCCCGATGGCCAGCCCGAAGAACCCGAAGACCATAGCGCATAGTATGCTGAGCGCGGCGCAGGCGATCTGCTGATTTAGCGGTATATCGATTCCGGTAAGGCGGGCAGCAATGTTCACTGCTATGACGGGTACCGCCGCCATTACGAACGCCACACAGCATTTGGAAAACAGATATTTACCGGTATTCATGGGGGTGAGGGCTAGCTGCCTGCCCCATCCGGCCACGTTTTCGACCACGGTCAAGCCACTGACCGATACGGTGCTGCTGATAGCGCCGTAGAGTGCCATGCCGATCATGACATAGGCGGAGGCGTTACCGTCTGCGACTTTGACCTTTGCGTAGTCCTGCAGCGCGCCGAAGAGCATGTAGAGCCCCACAGGCAGGATGATTGTGTAAAACACGGAAGACGGCGACAATACCGACCGGCGAATTTCGTAGAGCGTGTAACGTAGCATGTCTAGGACTCCTTTGTGGCGCTAGATGCGGCTGAATCGGTGTCTGAGGTGAGGAGCATGAAGGATTCGTCCATGGAGGGCTTCACGATTTCAAGGTCACTCACAATCTGTGTGTTGAGCAGAAGCCGCACGAAATCTTCGGCATCCGAGACGTTCAGTCGGTGGCGGTATTTGCCGTTTTCCTGGGTAATTTCGACCTGCTGATGCGGTAGATCGTCAAAAGTGAGGGGCGCATCCACCAGGAAGCTCACGTGCCGGTACCCGGTAAGGTCACGGATTTCTTCGGACGTACCATCGGCAATAATGGCGCCGTCACGCATGAGCACAATGCGCTGCGCGAAGTTCTGCGCCTCTTCCAAGTAGTGGGTTGCGAAGATAATGGTTTTGCCGGTTTCGGCGAGCTTATCCATGCGTTCCCAGAAGGTGCGGCGGGCGGTAACATCCATGCCGGTGGTGGGCTCATCCAGAATAAGGATATTGGGGTCATGCATGGTGGCGATAGCAAACCGGATGCGCTGCTGCTGCCCGCCGGAGCATTTGCCGACTTTGCGATGCGCCAGCTCGGTCAGGTCTGCGCTGGCAAGCACCTCATCAATGTCGATGCGGGTGGGATAGAGCGTGGCGAGCATTTCGAGGGTTTGCCGCACGGTCAGGTCTTTGAGGAGCCCGCCGGTTTGCAGAACGGCCCCAATATCGCCGCGCTGCACCGCCTTTTTAGGGGAGATACCTTGCACGGTGAGGGTTCCTCGCGCCGGTTCGGTCAGCCCCAGAATCATATCAATGAGAGTGGTTTTGCCTGCCCCGTTGGGGCCGAGCAGGGCTATGATTTCGCCCTTGCTGATGGTGAGGTCGAGATTATCAACGGCGGTGAGGGTGCCGCCTGGAACCCGGAAAACTTGGGTCAGATTCTCTGCCTGAATAACTGTTGTCGTGTTCATGCTTCTAGTACACCAGCTTGTGCCGGGTGCTATAAGTGCGTGCTGTCATGACGTACCCATGACAGGTGTCATGGTTTTTTTGGATGCGCCGCCTCGGCGGTGTTCTCTTTTGCGAGTTATTGTGCGTCAGATGGCCATTTAAGTCGCCCAATACAAAATAAACTCCAAAATAGCGGGGGAGGGCGGGCGCGTATCCGGCGGGGAAGGAGCACGAACCTCACCCTTCAGCGCAGAGTAACCGCCCGCGCGGTAGAATGTTAACTGTCTGTGCCTGCGCCTGGTATCACTCGGGGTTGTGGGCGAATTATCGTCGTCATTATGAAGGATTTTCTGTGGCTCTGACTATCGGCATTGTCGGTCTTCCTAACGTGGGCAAGTCCACCCTGTTCAACGCGCTCACCCGCAACACGGTGCTGGCGGCTAACTACCCGTTCGCTACGATTGAGCCGAATATCGGTGTGGTGAACCTGCCGGATGCCCGCCTGAACCGGCTCGCCGAGATTTTCGGGTCTGAGCGTATCCTGCCCGCAACCGTCTCGTTCGTTGATATTGCGGGTATTGTAAAGGGCGCCTCTGAGGGTGAGGGGCTGGGGAATAAGTTCCTGGCTAATATTCGTGAGGCACACGCGATCGCGCAGGTGGTGCGCGCGTTTGATGACCCTGACGTGATTCACGTGGACGGTAAGGTTGATCCTGCCTCCGACATGGAGACCATTAATACCGAGCTGATTTTGGCGGATTTGCAGACTTTGGAGAATGCGATTCCGCGTCTTGAGAAGGCCGTGAAGATTAAGAAGGGCGATGCCGCCCAGCTGGAGACTTACAAGCAGGCGCAGCAGATTCTTGAGGATGGGAACACGATTTTCTCGCGTGCGGCTGCTGAGAAGCTTGAGATGGCGCATTTGAAGGAGCTGAACCTGCTGACCGCTAAGCCTTTCATCTACGTGTTTAACGCGGATGATGGTGTGCTGGCTTCTGAGGAGAAGCAGGCCCAGCTGCGTGAGCTGGTAGCCCCGGCGGAGGCTGTTTTCTTGGATGCGAAACTTGAGGCTGACATGGTGGAGCTCTCCGAGGAGGAAGCCCGCGAAATGCTGGAAATGAGCGGTCAGGATGAGTCCGGCCTGGACCAGCTGGCTCGCGTGGGCTTCTCAACCCTGGGGCTGCAGACCTACCTGACGGCTGGCCCGAAGGAATCGCGCGCCTGGACGATCTATAAGGGTGACACGGCACCGCAGGCGGCGGGCGTGATCCACTCCGATTTTGAGCGTGGCTTCATCAAGGCCGAGGTAGTTTCCTTCGATGACCTGGATGCGGCAGGCTCCATGAACGAAGCAAAAGCCCGCGGCAAAGTCCGCATGGAAGGCAAAGACTACATCATGGCCGACGGTGATGTGGTTGAGTTTAGGACAGGGCTAACGTCTGGGAGCAAGAAGTAAGAGCTAGTTCGCATAAGTGCGGGCGAGGAGGGTATACCATTGTCGAGACTGACGGAGCTGCTGCGGCAGGCGCGTAAGACTGATCCGCAACTCGGTGCTGACTTGGAAGCCGAGATCGCTGCGCTGATCAAGCGCCGTACGTTCGGACTCGTCTTCGAGCAACATCAGCCCGAAGCAGTCGAATTACCCGGTAGGCCGGTGCGACGTGGCGACAAGGTACGGATGCTTGCGCCCCGCGGGAAGACGAATATCGGCGACCAGCGGCTGTGGCGAGTTTCGGGGATCAAACGGGTCAATGGACAGCGGGTGACGTATCTCGCGGAGTTGGACGCCGAAGAGCCTAAGACCCACTCTATCCTCGCTGACGACGTTGTGGTCGTTGCGGAGTTCCGCGACCGCATCTACCCCGGCCTGGTGGAGACAGGCAGGGTCGAGCGGGGCGGGGACAAGCCGTTCCACACGGTTATCAACGCGGAGAACTACCACGCCTTGGAGATGCTGACGTACACGCACAGGCACGCCATCGACGCTATCTATATTGACCCGCCGTACAATACCGGCGCAAAAGACTGGAAGTACAACAACGATTACGTTGCCAGTGATGACGACTATCGGCATTCGAAGTGGCTGGCTTTCATGGAGCGACGCCTGAAGCTCGCTCGTGAACTGCTTAACCCAGAAGAATCAGTGCTGATCGTCACGATTGACGAGAAGGAGTACCTTCGGCTGGGACTTTTGCTGGAACAGACGTTCCCGGAGGCAGACATCCAGATGGTGGCGTCGATGACGAACAAGAAGGGTTCGAGCAGGCCAGGAAGATTTTCCCGCGCCGATGAATACCTCTTCGTCATTTATCTTGGCGATGCAAAAGTCCTACCGAGTGGTGACAACATGCTGACCAACGCTGAGGCGCCACGGAAGCAAAAGACCATTTGGAACAGCCTCTTGCGACGAGGGGATGATGCTTCCCGCTCTTCAAGACCAAATATGTTCTATCCGGTATGGGTGGATCCGGAGACAGAACAAATCACGACAGTTGGTGATGCGCTCCCTATGGATGTCGACCGAAACTCCATCACGCCTCCGATTCCAGGACTGAAAGCCTGCTGGCCGCTACGATCCGATGGCTCTGAAGGGCGCTGGCAAGTGGGCGCCCCCCGACTTCGCTCGCTTCTTGAGCAGGGATACGCGAAGCGGGGATCATGGAATCGCTCCACGGAGCAATGGGCTGTGCTCTTCCTCAAATCCGGGCAGATCAAGGCTATTGAAGCAGGTGAGATCGTATCGAATGGCGAGCTTCTGGGAGGCGGCCTCGATCTGTCGTGGTCAGACTCCGGATCGAACCTGGGGGGGAGTGCAGCGCCGAGAACACTTTGGGTGCGAGACTCCCACGACGCCAGCGTATACGGGTCGACATTTCTTCGCGCCATGCTTCCGGGACGCAAGTTCCCGTTCCCGAAGTCGCTGTACGCTGTCGAGGATACCTTGCGGTTCTTCGTTAAAGATAAGCCAGAGGCGGTTATACTTGACTTCTTCGCTGGTTCGGGAACGACGGCGCATGCGGTGATGCGCTTGAATCGCCAGGACGGTGGGCGTCGGCAGTGCATATCGGTGACCAATAACGAGGTTTCGGCAGACGAGCAGGCGAGACTCCGTAAGCAGAAACTTCGTCCTGGTGATTCTGACTGGGAGGCGCTGGGCATCTGTGACTACATCACGAAGCCGCGCCTCACGGCTGCGATCTCCGGCCAGACCCCGGAGGGCGCACCGATAAAGGGGGACTACAAGTTCACTGACGAGTTCCCCATGTCTGAGGGCTTCAAGGAGAACGCCGCGTTCTTCACCCTCACCTACGAGGCTTCGCTGTCAGTCCGACACAATCGGGCGTTTGAGAGGGTCGCGCCGATTCTGTGGCTGCGGGCGGGCTCGCACGGTCGGATCATCTACGACCTTGGTGAGGACGGCTGGGACGTGGCTGAAGCCTATGGCGTCCTAGAGAACCTGGATCAAGCCGACGAGTTCGTTGCGGCTGTGAACGCTCGTGATGGCATCGAGATCGCCTATGTCATCACGGATGACGACAGTTCCTTCCAGATGGTGTGCCGGGAACTGCACAATGGTGTCTTGCCGGTGAGGCTATACGAGTCGTACCTCCAGAACTTCGAGATCAACACGGGACGGAGCATGTAGATGCGTTACACGCTGAAGGACTACCAGGCCGAGGCCGTCCGGGATGTGCTGCGGAACCTGGAACGTGCCCGAGACTCATACCGTCGTTACGGTGCGCTATCGCAGTTCTCACTCACGGCGACCACGGGTGCGGGCAAGACCGTAATGGCCGCCGCCGTGATTGAATCACTGTTTTTCGGTAACGACGAGTTCGACTTCACGGGTGACCCAGGCGCGGTCGTGCTGTGGTTCTCGGACGACCCGGCTCTGAACGAGCAGTCTCGTGCGCGAGTCCAGGCCGCCGCGAGCGAGTTGGACCGCTGTCTGTGCGTTGTGCCCACGACGTTCTCCGAGCCAACTTTCCGGCCGGGCAATGTGTACTTCCTCAACACGCAGAAGCTGAGCAAGAACTCCCGCCTGGTCAAGGGTGCGCCCGAAGTCAATGATGTGATTCCGGGCCTAGAACCGCGTCCGGACGAGGTCCAGTCCTCTATCTACGACACGATCACGAACACCATTGCCAACAAAGATCTGACCCTTTACCTCGTGCTCGACGAAGCGCACCGCGGTATGGGTACGCGCGCACGCGAACGGTTCACCATCGTGCAGCGGCTCATCAACGGCCAGGGCAGCGTGCCTGCGATGCCCGTCGTCTTCGGTATCTCGGCCACGGTTGAGCGGTTCGAGGCCGCGATGAAGGACGCCAAGGGTCGTGACGCCCTCCCATCAGTACAGGTTGACTCCGCGTTGGTCCAGGCGTCGGGACTCTTAAAGGACGACATTGCCCTGTCGATCCCTGCCGAGGATGGCGCGTTCGAGACCGTGCTCCTGACCAAGGCCGTCGAGAAGATCAAGGCCTCAGAGCGCGCCTGGAGCGACTATGCGCGCGAGCAGGGTGAGACCGAAGCCGTTCGCCCACTGATGGTGGTTCAGGTCGGAGATAAACCTTCACATGAGGCCCTCACCCGAACACTGGACACGATCTACGAGGCCTGGCCGGACTTGCCCTACGACGCTGTGGCAAACGTCTTCGGAGAGCACGCGGACCTGACCGTCGGGCAGCAGGTCGTGCCGTATATCGAGCCGCAGAGGGTTCAGGACACAACGCATGTGCGGGTGTTGCTTGCCAAGAGTGCGATCTCCACCGGCTGGGACTGCCCACGAGCCGAGGTGCTCGTCTCGTTCCGTCCGGCCAAGGACCGCACCCACATCACGCAGCTGCTCGGGCGGATGATGCGCACACCGCTGGCTCGGCGCATTCCCGGCAACGAACTGCTGAACTCGGTGGACTGTCTGCTCCCGCTGTTCGACCGCAAGACCGCGACTGGTGTCGCGGAACTGCTGATGAAGGGGGCCACGAGTAAGGACGCCGACGAAGGAGAAGACGGTGGCGGTGGTCTAGGCCGCAGGGTACTGTTCGACCCGATCCCGCTGTATGCGAACCCTGCCATCGCTCAGGCAGTGTGGGAGCGGTTCTCAGCCATCCCCTCGGTGACGATCCCGAAGAAGAACGTCAAGCCCATCCGCAGGCTCACTGCACTGGCTACGGCTCTGTCGAAAGACCACCTCATAGATGAGGCTGTGGAGCAGGCGTACAAGCACCTACACGCTGTCCTCAACGGGCGGGCGGTGCAGTATAGGGAGAAGATCACGAAGGCACGCGAGGACGTGCTCACAATGGAAGGCGAGGAAGTCCGAGGCCGGATCGGCGGCGGGTTCTCCTACCGCCCGTTCTCTGTCAGTGCTGACCCGCGCGCCATCGAGGACTACTACCGCACGTCCACCCGTGTGTTGAGCCCGGCTTTGTGCGCCTCCTACGTCGGCCACCTGGTCGGGCCAGACGGCGACGAAGACGAACTCCTCGAAGCTCACATCACTGTCGCCTCTCTCGGGCGTGTCCCCGAGATAGCGCAGGCCGTCGAAGCCGAGGCAGATGCGCTAGCCCGTGACTGGCTTACGCGGACTCGCGTAGCACGCAAGGGGCTGACCGACGAGCGCCAGGCTGAGTACGACCGTCTGGAGTCGATGTCTACCACCCCAGAGCCGATCAGCCTCACTACGCCGAAGAACGGCCAGGCCGACACCAAGGTACGCCATCCGGACGGCTCCGAGGAGGACTTGCCCACCCGCGAGATGCATCTGCTCGCATCCGCGGACGGGACAGTCCCGATCACCTTGAACGAGTGGGAACGCAAGGTCCTCGACTCTGAAGCCGCGCAGCCCGGCTTCCAGGGCTGGTACCGTAACCCTGAGCGGGCCGCGAAGGAATCCCTCGCCGTGGCGTACAAGGACGAGGTAGGCGACTGGAAGGCGCTGCGCCCTGACTTCATCTTCTTCGGCACCAACCACGACGGCGGCGTCGCCGTGGACCTCGTAGACCCGCACGGGCACCACCTTTCCGACGCGCTGCCGAAACTGCGAGGACTGGCTGACTTCGCCGAGCGGTTCGCGAACGACTTCCGCCGCATCGAGTCCGTGGCCGAGACGGGTGGCGTGTTGCGTGTCCTCGACGTCACCAAGCCTCGCGTGCGGGAGGCGATCCGCAATGCCCAGAGCGCCAAGGCACTGTACGAGTCGGAGTTGGCCTGTGACTACTGACCTGCTCATCCAACCCGCGCCCGTTCCTAGTGTGCGGGCCGGTATTCGTCGCGCAGGGAGGCACTGATGATGGGAGAATCGCAGCGAGCGGCCATCCAGGCGGAGGTGGCTCGCGTTCACGAAAGCGCGGTCTTCTCGGCGCAGGGCCAGTTCGAGGCAGCCAAAGCGTGGAGGACGCTCCACTGGACTCTCGGTGTCCTCACTGCGGGGCTCAGCACACTGGCTGCGGTGCTGACGTTCGCCACCGATGCTCAGGTCGCGTCAGGAATCCTTGCGGTGGTAGCGGCCATTGCTGCTGCGCTACTGACGAGCAGCCGTCCCGACAAACTCGCTGAGCGGGCTGTGGCTCGAGGCAACGACTACACGACATTGCGGAACGACGCACGGCGTGTGTTGCACGTGCAGGTTCCCAGCGATGAGATCTCTGTTCTTCGGGAAGCGCTCGACGGACTCGCCGAACGTGCTTCCGATCTTGACCACACCTCAGACCCGATTCCGCGCTTTGCCTACAATAAGGCCAAGCGCAACATCGACCGGGACGGTGGGCAGCAGTTCGAGGTTGATGCCTCGTGAGTGCGACAGCACTTTCCACGTTGGAGTCGCTGATCCGCACGATGACTCCAGACGAGTCAGCGCGCACTGCCGCTGCGAAGCACCGCAAGGAGATCGAGGACTGGCTCACGTGCGACCTGGGGATTATCCGCATGCGTGAGACAGGCTCATGGCATCACGGCACTGCGCTCGACAGGGTCAGCGACGTGGACTACTTCGTCTCGATGCGCGGCAGTCGTCCCTCTGTCTCCTCGACGGCTCTCGAAGAACTGCGCGCATCGCTGTCGCGCGGCATACCTGGCGCGTACATCTCAATTGACCGTCCAGCCGTGCGTCTGCGCTACTTCGATGACGGTCCCGATGTGGAGATTACGCCCGCCTATATCCGGGACACCGACGATTATGATATTCCCGATCCTGATAGCACCGGATGGATACGAAGCAACCCGGCAGTCCACCTGGAGTACGTAGATAGGGCGCAGAAGGAAACTGACGGTCGCGCCAAGGGCCTTATCCGTCTCGTGAAGACCTGGAAGTCCTGGAACAACGTTCCGCTCTCGTCGTTTTATCTTGAGATGCGCACTGCGCAATATGCGCTCAACAATAAGCCGATCATCTACGACTGGGACCTTCGTGATTTCTTCAAGAGTCTCGCCAACAGCGGACTCCGGGAGATGAACGATCCGACCAACTACGGACGGAGAATTACGACAGGCACGAGCAACCTCGCAGAGTCGATCACCGCGAAGTATGCGGTCGAAGAGGCCGCACGCCTGTCATGGTTAGCGCGCGAAGCGGCGGAGGCCGACGACCATCCCACCGCGATCCGTCATTTGCTCACCCTGTTTAACTACGAGTTGTAGACAATCCTTCGCACGTGCTGTCCTGCGGTCGTCGGCTTGTAGGGGATCGTCAGTCAGGTATAATCGGGTGTGGATAGGGCTCTGTACGTCTCTTACGTTTTATGCGGTAGTTTGGGTTTATGAACACGACGTCGATGACACCCCGCAAGGCAGCCATCTACCTGCCCATCAGCCAGGACCGAGAGATAGACGGGCTCGCCATCTACTGTCAGCGAGAGCAGTGTGACCTTTGCTCGCTTCAGCTGCACAGCTGGCTTAAGGCTCTTAACTTAGTGCGAAACACATGCGCTCATCACAGTCGCTTTTTAACAAAGTACATATTATCTCGCCTAAGTTACCTGCTACAGGTACCCATACTGACCTTGACTGCATAAATACCGACTGGAAACGTACTTTCGGACAACTTACACTTGTACAGTTTCTATTAGACCGTTTCGCCGTCGGTAATAAAAAACTTGTTGCCAGCAGTCATACAAACGTATCTAAAAGTTTAGGGAGTCCCTATTTCACTTATAGGAGCCCCTAATCACTGGCAAACGATAAGTAAGCTATGAACTATCTAGAACAAATAGCGTTTTGTTTAGAGTAGGATATTGCCAAAATTATAGAACCTATTCATACTGGTTGAATATGAGTAATATATTCCCAAATATTTACATCACGACACTGTGTACCGCAAGACCTATCAATGGGTGTGGTTCTGTGTGACTAACGTGTAAACATCACCCTATACCCCAGCTAATATAGGTTCATGGCTAAAAGAATCTTGCACATCGTGACGAATGTTGGTCAGTAAGATAATGGCGACCCGACGGGGCTGTGGCTATCTGGGCTGACGACCGCCTGGGATAGGTTTGAGTGGGAGGGCTTCGAGCAAGACATCGCCAGTCCGCGCGGGGGAGACGTCCCCTTAGAACCTCGCTCCCTGAAATTCCCGTTCCGCAATGAGAGCGCAAAATCCTGGCTGAACAGCCCGGAACGCATGGCGCTCCTGAAAAACACCCGCCCCCTCCGATCCATAGACCCGAACACCTACGATACTATATGCCTAGCCGGTGGGCACGGCGCCATGTTCGACTTCACGCATAACTCCGAGCTGCACAACCTCATCGCCAGCACATACGAGCGGGGTGCGGTCGTCGCATCCATAGGGCACGGGTACTGCGGGCTTCTCAACGTGCGCCTGAGCGACGGAAGCTACCTGGTGAACGGCAAAATACTGGCTGGGCCCTCGTGGATGGAAGAGAAGCTTTCTTTAGTGTCTCGAAAAGTTCCCTATAACGCCGAAGAACTAGCCAAAGAACGCGGAGCAGACTATATTCGCTGGAAGAGGCCTTACAGGGGCTCAGCGGCAGCGACTAATGGACTGGTTACGGGGCATAACAACTCCTCATCGGCTGATACTGTTGCAAGCTCTGTGTGCGATGAACTCGCTCGGCTCGACTCTCTGAAGGCTTAAGGCTCGGAGCCTCTGTAACTAGTTTTAACGTGCTTGATCCCGGTGCGGTTATCGTAAACCATACCGGGATCGAGCTTTGCTTCTTTCGTGTTGCCCGGTGCCGGGAGCACTCGGGCGCATAGGGGAGAGGATTAGTCCTCAACACCAACCATGACGTTGGATGCCTTGATAATAGCGGTAGCGGGCTTGCCAACCTGCAGCCCAAGCTCCTCAATAGCGGCGTTGGTAATCGAGGAAGAAACAATCAGACCGGGAGCGATCTCAATCTTTACAATGCCGTTGGTAGCGCCTTCGGTAATCTCAACAATGGTGCCAGTGAGCTGGTTGCGGGCAGAAAGCTTCATGCTCGGTTCCTTCCATAGTAAACGAATATCCCCTACATGTTACATGTCTTAGTTTTTGCGAGCATCTTCCTATGCGGGTATTAACTCTCAAGCCCCAGGGCTTACGCCAATTCCTGCAATGCGAAGCCGGGGTAATACTTGGATAGATCTGACTCAAGCACATGTATTTCATGGATAAAATATTCAATATTTCTTATTGTAAGAAGTTTAGAGAAAGAGTTATTTTAATTTTATAATACATATCTATTCTTTATTGTGTAATATATCCACTTATTTACACCCTGTTATAAAAAATATTTGCAAAATCTGGAAAATTCCTGACA
>NZ_KV817383.1:0-23959 GCF_001814655.1 Rothia sp. HMSC069C01 | reverse complement strand
TTATCAGGAGAAAGGATGCGAATTATGACTACCACGAAGGTACCTGTATATGTATCCCTGGCTGTTGCTGGCATTATGGCTTTGAGCGCCTGTGGTTCAAATAGCTCTAATAATGCTTCGAATTCTTCCCCATCGTCTTCATCATCAACAACAGCCTCCAAGACAGCTAGCGCCGGTGGATCCGGCACTGTGAATAGTGGCGGGGGAACTTCCGCAAACTCAGGTTCAGGCGCTAATGGCGGCGCAGCAAATTCTGGTGCTGAAGGCGGCACTGGAACGGACCAAAACTCCGGCACTGGCGCACAGAGTGGCAGCGTAACCGGCGCCGATACAAACGGCGGAGCACAAGCGAACCAGGGTGCAGAAGCCCAAGGTGGTGCCCAGCAGCAACAGGCCGATCCTGGAGGGGCGAATGCTGCGAATGATGAACACAATGTCACGAAAAACCCCAACGCATTGACCCCTGGCGAATACGTAATTCACCGCGAAGCTTCCTGGGATTACGTTGATACTACGGGTTCTCGGTATCATGTCGACGGTGACGGTGGCTGGACGAGCGTTGGGGAAGACGGTACCAGTACCGTTGCGGCGGATGGTTCTTGGACTAAGAACTATGCCGACGGGCACACGGTAGCCCGGGTAGAGGCTGACGGAACCTACCGGGTTACCTATGACGGTCAGCTTTCCCCTGAGATGCCCAGCAATGCTGTCCCGGTGTCTCCTGGAAAACTCCCTGACCCGAAGGCGGTCCCGGCAGTAAATCCGGTACAGCCCACTAAGCCGGGCATGTAATAACCAGCAGGGACACTTTCGCAAAGTGCTTTGCGCGAAACGGGTGCGCATCCTCAATACCTGAGGATGCGCACCCTATTGTGTGCACAGCGTACACGCCCGCTGAAATTTGGGGGGGGGGGGCTAACGTCGTCGGGGTTACGGGTTGGAGTGAACGTCAAAAAATTCTATACCGGTGGAAGCCACCGTCCTGGAAATATGTGAGACAGTATACATTTATGATTTTTCAAAATATTAATAATCGTTGGTTGATTCGTTCATAAATAAAATTTAGTTTAGTTATATAAGGTAATTCAATTTCTTTAATGTGTAATACACGGGTGTAACTATATTTCGTGGTAAAAATATTTGCAAAATCTGGAAAATTCCTGACAATACATGTGAGCTATGCGACGGTTAAAACACCAGCTGATATTTATCAGGAGAAAGGATGCGAATTATGACTACCAAGAAGGCTACCGCATGCGTATCTCTGGCTGTTGCTGGCATCTTGGTTTTGAGCGCCTGCGGCTCAAATAGTGCGAATGATTCTTCAAGTTCGTCCTCGGCTTCTTCTCCGTCAAGTTCATCTCGTGCTTCTAGTTCCACAGGAAGCTCCAGTGCTGTGAATAACGGCGGTGGAACATCTGGAAATTCCGGTTCAGGCGCTAACGGTGGCGCAGGTGCGGAACAGAATTCCGGTAATGGCGCAGTTCAGGGTGACGGCGGTACTGGTGCTAATGGAGGCGGCGCTCAGGCAGATCAGGGTGCGGGAACTAACGGCGGTGTTGCTGGCGGCGGAGCCCAACAACAGGGTGCCCCTGGAAATACAGCGAACCAAAATCCCGGTTCTGAAGGGTATGTGCAGGTTGCTGAAGACGGATCCTGGACTGCAACCGAACCCGACGGTGAAATCGTGAGGGTATATCCCGATGGGTCGTGGGATCGGAGCAATCCAGCCACCGGAAACACCGATTGGGTGGGTGCCGATGGGTCCTGGATTACAAATGAAAATGGTCTGCCCAACGGCTCCAATAAGAACTCACAGGTGCAACCTAATGGTACCTACGAGGTCAGGATGAACGGTGAAGCGTCTCATGAGACCCCAAGTGGAACGCCTGAAACCCCCGTGATGCCCAATGGTTCGAATGCGGTAACCCCTAAGGGAGCAGTTCAGCCAGCAAAGCGCTGATATCTTTTTGAAAGAAACGGTTAGGTGCGCATCCTCAACCATCGCAGGATGCGCGCCTCTCTGCGTCTATGAGGTGAAGGCTAGCAAGAACCACCCTCAGGAGCATCGGGACCCGCGGAAAATACTGCCCGGTATAGTTCGCGCTTACCTGAAATCTTGAACCTGCCACCGTGCTACAGGTAGCGTGGAATACAGGTACACGATAAACACCCATCTCAGGAGGCTTTATGCGCGAACAACACACTATGCCGAAAGATATTGCGGCGGCCCTAAAAAACGCGGGGTTACGCACCGACTATAAGGCTCGACCAGCGTATCAGCGTAACGACTATATTGGTTGGATCAACCGCGCCAAGACACCGGCGATGCGTATCGAGCGCCTCGAACAAATGCTCACCGAGTTGGCACAGGGCGGTATCTATATGGGCAAGGAACATAAGGCCTCACGTAAGTAGGTTCAAGATGCACCGCCACGAGCAGTCATGCTGAAAACGCGCCCTGGGCTGTATCTTGCACCCTGTCGGGGTGCGGAATGCGGTTTAATCTGTATTATTCAGACTGGCTTATGATGAAGACATCCCCGACGGGGGTAGACCATGATTATTACCGTTCTCTAGCTCACCGGTGTAATGCACAATAGGCAGCATTATTATCTACATCAAGGGTGTGCTGTTTACTGATGCGGAGGGTATTATGCGTACAACTGTGACTTTGGATGAAGAGATTGTTGCTAAAGCGGCTAAGCTCACCGGTATTGAAGAACATTCTTCTCTAGTGCGTGCTGCCTTGGAAACTCTGGTACGTGTTGAAAACGGACGCCTGCTTGCTACATTAGGAGGTTCCGAACCTCAAGCCCAGGCAGCTCCACGGCGCCAAGATACATGAGTGCATATAAGGGCGGTTTCTAATAAAACGCACCCATAACGCACAATAAAAGCGGATCCTCGAAACAGAATGTTCGAGGATCCGCTTTTGCAGAATGTGGAAGAAGCTACTTCTTGTGTGTGACGCTCAGATAGATGGAGATAGCGACCATTGCGGCGATAATCGAAAGAATCCAGCGGATCCAGTCGATACCGGCGGTTTCAGCAACACCAAGCAGACCAGCTACCCAGCCTCCGACAAACGCGCCAACAGCGCCCAAGATGATGGTCCAGAGAATAGAAATATTCTGCTGACCCTTCATGAACAGGCGGGCAAGGGCGCCAATAATAGCACCCGCAATAATCATCCCAATAAGCTGACCCATAGATACCTCCTTGCGGTTTGGATGAGTCATATACTGCGCAGAGTTCCATAGACTTTGCACACGAGCGATAATGTGTGGTTATCGCATATGAACCCTCAATTGTACAGTACAAATTACTTGATGGGTAAACTATACGTGTATGCGGTTCCAACCCGGGCTGTATACTATACGGGGTCTGCGAAGCTATAACCAAGAGTAGAAATGCGCAGCCGGGGTAAGACGCGCTAAAAGGCAATGGGTTCTGGCTTATTACCTCACCCAGTTTCGGAATGCGGTTTATTTCCTGCTGCGCTTGAAATAGTGCTCCGATGGGTAAATTGCTGGCTCCTGCTTGTTCAGGAAGAATAATCTGCTGGCGCTCAAAATAAGCAATGTCAGTCTATCCTGTAGTGGAGCATACGGAAGGATTCCTTCAGGAATGGTAAACGCCGCGTTATCATGGCAGACAGTGCCCCGCTCTTCTTCCACGCCGGAAAGTCTGTCATCAGCCGTTTAGCGCTCACTAAATGCAGGTTATGAGCCCAACGCTCGGGTTCATGATCGTCGTCGCATCCAAAAACGAATCGCGCGCGGGAGTGCTTAAGTGCTTCGTGCTGATCAGAATGCGAAACCATCCACGAGTTTATGACGTCGAACGCGATCTCACTGCCGTGAAAACGCTGCGCAAGATCGCGGAACAGGGCGCGCACCGTGTAACGATCAAAGTACATCATCATGCCTTCAATCACGAACAGAAATTGGGCATTTGGCTGCAGATCGTTCAGCTCGTCCATCCAGCCCGCGTCGAAGGCTGAGGTCCCCAGGAAAACTTCACTGCCTTGCGGGGGCAGCAACTTTATACGCAAAGTCATCACATCGGGTAAATCTAGGCTGTAAAACGGAACGTTCTGCGCGATTTCGCCGATGCGTTCTCGGCGGCTGTCTAGACCGCATCCAACATTAACGATCACCGGGTTAGGTTGGCGCTTAATGAAATCGGCCGCCAGTCGGTCAAAGTAATCTGAGCGAATCGCGGTGCCGACAACGGTGTGAATGACGTTATCAAATTTAGAGAAATTGTAGTCTAACTGCGAAACGACTCGTCCAGCTGCCTCATCTTTGATGATTGGGTCGGGCTGTTGCGAGGCGAGGTGCTTCATGTACAGGGGAATAAGTAAGGTCTCGCTGATGGCATCTTCGATTTTCAGCATAGGAAAAGGCCCCTTTCAGCTTTGACGAGGAGGTTAGCTTATCCTTAGTATACCGCGCGAGAACCTTTATTTTTAGGGTCTTTTCCAAAGGTTTTATGCGGCGGCGCAAGATTGAGGAGTGCTACCGCAGGCGAGAGGCGGCTCTAGACATGTAAAGAAGAACCGTGTGAGGCACATACTGGTGTATGTTCAGGCTCTTATTCTGGCGTTGCAACCACAACATGACAAAGCGGGAGCATTTTCTTCATTCGGGAGCACTTTAACTGCTCCCGAATGAAGAAAATGCTCCCGGATTGAGCGCTACCGCAAGAGAGGAACTCTTCCATTACCTAAACAAATCCCACACACTGAAGGTCGTGCGGCGGTAGATAGCCCCTTTTACGGCTCGCTTCGGGTTTTTCACAAACCCCATACCGCGCTTACCATAACCAGGAATCACAGCTCTTTTCACGGCGCGTTTTGCCCGACCGGTGGTGCGGGCCTTAATCATTCGTTTCACACTGGGTTTTCGCATACCAATTCTCATACCTTTAGCCTACTACCAGCGTCGCAAACATGCGTGCCGCATCGTCACGGTCACACATAAAGGCGAGGCTTTGAGTGCATAGCCACAACATTGTGGCCATATGTCAAAACCTCGCCCGTATGAATAACCCAAGAGTTACATAACCACTACGAGTTTGCCGCGTGTATGTTTCTCGGCTACACGATCTTGTGCGGCGCCAAGCTCCTCAAGCGAGTATTTCTTCTCAATGACCGGGCGCAGCTGACCACGCTCGACGGCATTGGTAATCCACTTCATGGCCTCGGACGATGCCTTGGTCGCCAGCAGGAAACCCACGCGACGGTTCGTGAACAGCGAGGTCAGCACCGCCGGAAGACCGTCAGGCGAGACCGTCATCATGCGCCCGCCCGGCTTCAAATAGTTACGGTAAAACGCGGTAACAACGCCGCCGCAGTCCAGGATCGCATCGAATTTCTCAACCTTTTCGGGGTCTGGCAGAGCCTCGTGGTCGTATGCCTCAATCGAACCTAGCTCGCGGCACAGAGCTATATTTTCTTCGGCAGAAACAGTCGCCACCTGAGCCCCTAAAATCTGCCCGATCTGCAGTGCGGCATGCCCCACACCGCCGCTGGCACCCACTACCAGCAGACGCTGACCAGCCTGAAGCTTCAGGTTCTTGCGGAGTACTTGCAGCGCGGCAAGGCTCACAAGCGGCAATGCCGCCGCATCAATCTGGTTCTGGATGCGCGGCGCATGGCTAATTCGGTTCTCACGGAATAACACGTATTCGGCTGCTGTGCCGGTGGGCGCCATCGAAATGGAGCCGTTGAACCCCCACACGATATCGCCAACTTTGTAGTCCATCACGCCGGTGCCCACACTGACAATCTCGCCGAGGGCATCCACACCGGTACCTTTGGGGAAGCGTTTGCCCGTAAAAAGCCGCATTTCGCCTTCGCGCACGATCACGTCAATGCGATTCACGCTGAAGGCCTGCACGCGTACCAACACCTGGCCGGGGCGGGGAGATGGTACGGGAACCTCGTTGATCGTGAGCAGATCAGACCCGCCAAATTTGTCGTATTGTACGGCGCGCATTGTGGTTGGTAGCGACATATTTATCTCTTTCTTATCGGTCATTGCGGAAGCATCGGTGTAGGATGCACGGCATTCGACATGAGAACCGCAGCTGTGTAATGGGCGACGGCACCCAAAATAATGCCTCTGTGTTTAACTCTAACCTGTATGCGTGCCAAACCGTGATAAATGACGGTTTTACGACGGGCACCCGGGCATATTTCCAGGCGTACAAACCTGCAGCACATGCCTGAGCGCATAATAAAAACCCTTGATGTGAATAAAACGTTGAAGAATCGTGCTTGATTCACATAAAGACCCTTTTTAGCATGGGTGCTATGACGACTGCATCTGTGTACTGTCTTTTCTTCGACGGTTATGAGACTCTCGACGCTATGGGACCTATCGAATTTTTGCATCGTGTGCCTGATGTGCGTATGCGGTATATCTCGGTGGCGGGCACATCCGAGAGCGGTGGTTCATTGGTACGTTCCGCCCAGGGCTTTATCCTCAAGACGGAAATTGTTGAAAGTCTTCCTCCAGGGAGCATTCTTCTGATTCCAGGAGGTATAGGTACGCGCTCTCTCGTCATGAATAACCTATTCCTGCAAAACCTTGCGAAATTGGTACAGCAAAGCCAAACCTGCCTGGCAGTCTGCACCGGAGCGGCACTTCTTGCTGCCACAGGTGTTCTTGACGGGAAGCCTGCTACTACTAACAAACGTGCCTTCGAGTGGGTGCGTGGGACGCGGCCACAGGTGAGGTGGCGGCAGAAGGCGCGTTGGGTGAGCACAGAGAAGTTTTATACATCCTCGGGAGTTTCAGCGGGTATGGATATGACTCTAGGTTTTATCGCCGACCGGTGGGGTTTGGAAACGGCTCAAGAGATCGCGTCCCGCTGCGAATATCTGTGGCAAAATGACCCGGATACTGACCCATTTGCACATTCTGCTGAGTTCGAATCAGCGTAGCTTCCTCCCAGCGCATAAAAAGACCCTTTATACGAATAAAGCGTTAGAAAATCCGCTTGATTCGTATAAAGAGCCTTTTTTACAACACTAGGGAGAGGGGAGGGGAGAACAGGGCAGCAAGCCTAGTGCGTCGTAACACCACCATCCACGCTCAATACCGCGCCGGTCACCCATGCGGCCGCATCCGATGCCAAAAACGCGGCGGCACGCCCAATATCATCAACATTCCCGATGCGCCCCAACGGAATCAACGCCGAGGCATTTTGCTTCATTTGCTCCTGCGCTTCAGGCGGCATCGCAGAAACATTGCGCAGCAATTGTGGAGTTTCGACCATTCCCGGCGCAATCGCATTAACGCGCACCCCGGCGGAACCCGCCTCAAACGCTAGTGACTGTGTGAAAAGATTTAATGCGCCCTTTGTCATGGAATAGACCGTCGAAGGGCGCCCGGGAAGCATCCGCTTCGAAAAATATGACGAAATGTTAACAATATTGCCAGAATTTTTAGCGAGTTCAGGCAATAACTTTTGTGCCAAGAAATACGGGGCTTTGACGTTGAGATTAAAATGCTCGTCGAAAGCGTTCTCGTCGGTTTGTTCAAAGGGAATAAACCGTGCAATACCGGCATTATTGACCAGCACATCAATACTTCCCAAAATATCGAGGGCGTGCTCGGCGGCACGGTGTACTTCAGAAATATCCGTTAAATCTGCTGCGAAGGTGTGCACGGTCACGGGGTATTCGCTCAAGCGCGCGCTGGCTTCTGCAAGTTTTGTGGGGGTGCGAGCAATGAGGAATAGGTTAGCACCTTGGCGGGCAAATTCTTCGGCAATACCGTAGCCGATACCGTCGCTTCCGCCGGTAATAACGGCATTCTTGCCGGAAAGCGCAGAATTGGTATTCATGATGATCTCCTTGGGGGAGGGAATGAGTGATAAAGAGTAATTCCCGCATAAAACCTGCTATCTCAGGCGAGAGCAGCGAATGTGCTGCGGGTATTAGAGAGCTGAAGTTGAATGAAAGCGACTAGAAAGCTTTACTCGTCTTTTATAAAGGCCATAAAGGCGGCGCCGTCAAGATAGATGCTGGAGGCAATAATTTTGCCGTCTCGCACTGTGAGAAATTCCGGAACCTCAAAAATCTGGGTGTCTCCTGCGGGGGACTTTGCGGTGTAGCGCGCAATAACCGCCGCTTTATCGCCTTCAACCACAAGATGTGCAAGCTCAACATTAGTGGTGGAATTAAAAAAATTTCCGGCACCCTGCAGATAATCTTGTTTGCCAAGATTTTGTTCTGCACTGTTGAATCCGTAGGCTAATTTATCGGAAATGTAGTCTTGCCAATTTTCGGCGTGAATTGCCGAATAGTAATTCAGGACGGTCTGCTTAGTAGTCATTTGACCCTCTCGCGAATAGAATATATGACATGCGGGTATAACCCACGCATTTAACTGTAACAGACATGTTCTATTTATTAGGGTAATAACTACGTGATTGATTCATCTAAGCCATTGCGAGCTGATGCGCGGCGCACGGTCAATATCGTGCTTCACGCCGCCGAACAAGTATTGCGCCGAGACCCAACCGCCTCGCTGGAGCAGGTGGCTACGGTTGCAGGAGTCACTCGAACAACTATTCATCGCAGATTCGCCAGCCGCGAGGTTCTTCTCGCGGAGCTGAGTAATATTGCCGTTAGAGAATTTTATGAAGCATTTGAGTCAGCAAGTCCCGAGACCGCTCCCGTCATGGTGGCGCTGCATCGCCTGACTGTTAACGTGATGCGGGTGAAGGCGATCTGGTTGTATGCGATGGCGCATCTGAGCGATGACGATCCCGCCGTGATTACAAAACAACGCACTCTTTTAGGGCGTTTGGGTAAGGTTTTTGAGCGTGCACAGCGTGAGGGCTATATCGCTGCAGATGTAGACCTTATCTGGGCGCAGCGTATGTTCCGTGCCATGACTGACGAGGCGGTAGCTGGTATCACTGGCACCGGTATGGGAGCTAAAGCCCCGCCAATGCCGACCGGTCCGGATGATTTGGCCAGACTGGAGGCGGTTGTAGACGATGCCGAGCTAGACCGCCTGACCACTTTGATTATGCACACTTTGTTCACTGGAATTGGAACTCACGAACCCTCTATATGACATGCAATCAGTGAGATGGATACAAGACCTTATTCGGTAGAAAGTATCTAACCTAGCTCGTGAAATATTGCAGTATTGCCCGCCTTGGATCGTAAGAGTGAAGGATAAAAATACGCAGAGTTTAGCCGCGTTTCGGTAGTCCACCAGGCAGATACCCACTGGGAAAAAAGTTGGTGAGAAACGATATATACTCCTCAACAAAAGGTATGAATCACCCCGCAATACCGCGGGGAGCCGGTAGACGCTATTGTGCACCAGAACGGTTTTACCCAACCAACGTGAGAATAGAGGCTGTATCTCGCGGCACTCAATACCCCACGACGTGGGCGGCGTGCGGTATGTTTTTGTGGGCCTCCACCTTGTCACGCTCATGGTGTGCTTCGAGTAGAAACACTCGATGTAATCGAACATCAGGGGAGAACCGGGGAACCTGTTTGCCAACGCGCGTACAAGATCGGTGAGCTACGTCAAAATATCTAATGGATAAGGTGCGCTCATAATATTCTGATACGTCCCTGTAATTCAAGATACGCTCCGCCTGTATCAAAAACGAGAGGCGGAGCTATATTTTTCTGTAAAAACTTAATGGAGAAATTTTTCATAAAACCTTGACTAAATAACTTCGAATATTTCTATATCAACGTAAAAAATTCGTTCTCAGAATAATTATTGTGATGATTCCTCGATATCTCTTGTATCTCGGTCCTGAATTATGTTTAGGGTTGAATTGTTCATGTCACCGATGAATGGAGTTTATGATGGCTTTTCGCTATTCTCGTTCGGCTATGACCGGTGCTGCTATTTTCACCCTTGCGGGTGTGACGGTTCTTCCGCTCGCGCAAGCAAACGCAGCGCCTGCAAGTCCTCAGGATGAGGCTCGTTCTGGGTCCACTCAGGGCCAGCCAAATTCTGCAGCACAGAACGGTCAGGATCAGGGTCAGCAGCAGAGCGCTAATGCTAACGGTCAGGACCAGCAGGGTGCTAACGCCAGTGGTCAGAACCAGGATGGTGCAACCCAGGGTCAGCAGCAGAGTGCTAACGGTCAGGGTCGGCAGCAGGGCGCCAATGCTGATGCTCAGGGTCAGCAGGGTGCTAACGCCAGTGACCAGAGCCAGGATGGTGCAACACAGGGCGGTGCGGCACAGGATCCTTCGCAAGCTGCATCCGGCGGTGAACAGCAGCAGGGTCAGTCTAGCGCATCTCAGGATCAGCAGGGTACTAATGCCAGCGGTCAGAGCCAGCAGCAGAGTGCTAACGGTCAGGATAAGCAGGCTTCTCAGGGGCAGGGTGCAAGCTCTGCATCCCAGAATGGTCAGGGTCAGCAGGCTCAGGGCGCACCCGCATCCCAGAGCAGCTCAAACTCGAAGTCTGCATCACAGAATAATCAGAGCCATCAGAGCCAGCCCTCCGCACCCGCGAATCAGAACTCCGGTTTTATTGCGATTACCTCTGTCGATGGATTCATTGACCCGCAGAATACTGATAACGTTCTGTCTGTAGAGACTACGGGGATCGATAATACCCACCGTGTACAGTACGAGCCGCGTGTTCAGGAACTTGATGAGTTCGGGAACATCGTTAATGATGACGTTAGCAACGGCGGAGGGTCTAGTCTTGGTTCGGACGGGAGCTTCGGGATGTACGTGAGTGTTGATGGCACTAAGATTAACCCGAACCACCAATACCGGGTCTACATTGATGTATTCGATCGGGATACCTTAACGGCGAGTTACGCGTACTACCCCGTCGTGGTTTGGAACCGTACCTACATTCCGGTTGTTCCTCTGTCGGCAGCACGGTAATTAATACGCCGTATTATCTTTTGCATTTTGTTTAGTGTATTAGATTTCTAAAAATAAAATATATTTTCGGCTCAAGGGTCTTCGGGAGCATGTTTTAGTGATATGCATGCTGTTGAAGACCCTTTGAGTCGTGTTGACACATTAGTTTATGTATATATTTTCCATCGAAACATTCATGTTGTCATAAAAATAAATATCAAGAAATAATGCTAAAAATGCTAGACCTAAACTCAATCATGTATTACATTTAACAGTATTCCACTAACCGATGAATGGAGTACAAAATGTCCAATACCCGTTTTATCCTGACCGGAGTGGGTGCGCTTGCCCTCCTAGGTGCATCCGTGGTGCCGTCCGTTCCTTCCTTTGCCGCTGAAGGGAACGCTGGTGCGCAGACTCAGCAGGCTATCTCTACGCTTCCGGGTGGCCAAAATACTGGCACTAATAACACCAATGGGAACAACACAAATATTAATACAGGGGCTAAAGTAACTTCCGTTGAGGGCGGTCCGCTGAACCCTCTGACAGGGCAGAACAACCTTACGATTACTGGTGAGGGGATTGACCTCAACAAGTCTTTTGACGGTTTAGGTGCAGAGGTCTACGAGGTTGATGCAGACGGCGACTTCACTGGCGAGAACTTAGTTCAAGACGGCGGAGGCCTTGTTGTGACGGAAGACGGTCATTTCCGTGGCACTGCCAAGGTTAAAGGCGATTTCGATCCCCAGAAACACTATGTTCTCTACATTATGAGCTACCCTGGGCACGGTAACCGCACAATAGAGGCTAAACAAGATCTGCCTGTACAGCAGGTTGACAGCAAGGACCTGCAGTCTTCCGTAACCCTGACCACCAACTCCTCGAAGACAAATAAGCTCAGCAGCCACCTGAACACCAATGTCTTGACCCTGACCGGAACCCATTTTGATGACGTGAAGCAGGTCAAGATAAAAGTTGAGGGTCTGGATGAGAACGGACAGGTTAACGAAACTCTTGCCACCAAAGACGTCTCGGCAGAGGTGAAGAACGGTAACTTTACTACTCAGATTCAGATTCCTGGATCCAAGATTCAGGAAGGTAAGCACTATCGGGTGCTTATTGAATCCAGCAGCGACGACTGGGTAAGGGCTGTGACCAAGGATTTTTATGGCGATACGGATGATGAGGTTGTAGGCATCGTTAACGGTGCACCCCTTAGCCGCAGTGCCGCCGAGAATCACCTGAAGGTTGCTGGCGGCGGGTTTAACCCTGCAGCAGCGGCTCAGAACGGCTCCAAGGTTCGGTTGATTTTCACCGAATACAATGTTGAGCTTGACGATCCCAGCAGCGATGAGATCGTGAATACGACTGTTACCCCGAAACCGAACGGCGACTTCGAGGGCGACCTGACTATTCCCGGTAATAAGCTGCAGGCAGGAAAGAAATACGTGGTACGCGCATACCTTGAATACGCGGATGGCGGAGTCGCAAGCGACATTACCCTCAAGACCCTGGTTCCGACCACGAACTAGGCTTTATTAAGAGAAAATCTCTGTGCTGACACCCCTAGAAGAAGATAAGGTGCTACATAAACCTAAAATTTCCTTCTAGGGGTGTTGCATGGGTAAATCGACCGGTACGATTTGATAAAACCACACTATAGATGCCTTCGCCAGGAGATAGATGATGCGCGCCTTCCTCTGTTCTTACTTCGCCGGTGTAGAACCCGCCTTCAAAAATTTCTTGCGCGGCAACCCATCACAACAGCAGGTGGTGTTTATTCCTACCGCCAGCACGGTTGAAAACACAACTTTCTACATTCAGGATGCCCTGAACGTTTTCAAAAATTTAGGGCTAACCCCCGATATTCTCGACATTGCAGAAGTTGATTCAGAAACCGCGAAGTTGCGCATCGAACAAGCTGAAGTTCTCTATATTTCGGGCGGCAATACGTTCTATTTGCTGCAGCAGCTCAAATCCAAAGACCTCATCAATTTCATTGTCGAAAAGGTGCGCCACGGCATGATGTACGTGGGGGAGTCGGCTGGAGCTATGGTCGCTTCGCCTGATATTGAGTATGCACGAGTTATGGACGACTCTGACGCTGCTCTGGGAATGTTTAATTTTAAGGCGTTGGGAATTGTCGATTTCTACCCGGCGGTGCACGAGGAAGAAGAACCTTTTGTACAGGCGGTACGCCGTATGAAAAGCGAATATTCGGATAAGCTGGACCTTGTGCCTATCAACAATAGGCGTGCGATTCGGGTTGAGGGCGGCGTTCGCTTTATCGTCTAGGTTTTCTCCATCGGGCAGAAACCCACCGCATAGTGTGTTCACCTTGAAATAGCAGACTCCGGGAGCAGTTTCTTCATTCGGGAGCGGTTAAAATGCTCCCGAATCAAGAAACTGCTCCCGCTTCACCCGTTTATGATTGTAATTCTGGTCTTTCTTAGTCTTGCGGAACCCTGAACGTGATGCAATAGAACTGATCATTCCAGAGCAAGCTGGTGCTTGCATCCTCCATGTCTTCGGGTATCAGTGCCTCAATCTCTGAGAGATCGAAAGTGGCGTTCTTGTAGGCTTTACGGGTGAGGACGTTCTTCTTGTACTGCGAATCGATGTAGTCGGAAGTTTCGTCTGCGATCATAATTTTCGTGCCGGGTTTGGCCACCCGAATCATTTCTTTGATCGCGCGTTTTTTATCGCTAAAGAAGTTAATGCCGCCCACGTGCAGCACCACGTCAAAACTCTGATCGATGAAGGGCAGGTCCTCGGCGGCACAGTTCACTAGGTTCAGGTTCGCGCGCCCACCCCAGATTTTCTGGCATTTCTTGAGCATCCCGAGCGAAATATCGGCACCCGTCCAGTCGATTGCGCTCACCTCAATATCGTCGGGCAGGTAGCGTAGGTCGGTACCGGTGCCGATTGAGACGTACAGCGCCGAGCAGCCGGGAAACCACTCTAGTTCCTTCATGAACTGCTGGCGCATCTGTGCGACTTCATTGCCGTAAGCGAGACGCCCAAACCACCGTTCGCCTAGGTCGTAGACGGAGGCTAAGCGGTTGTAGAATTTCATATATTTGGCGTTATCGCCCTGAATCTGCGCTTCATCCAGACATAGCAGAATGCCATTCTCTTCGGCGGGAGGGTTAGTGCGGAATTCGGGCTTGAGCTTGTTCGTGAGGTTAGTGTTTGCCATGGCATCTCCGCCTTAGATTAGTATGGTGAGCACATTTCTGAGCGTCGTGAGAGAGAAATATTACTCCTTATAAAACACTTATACCTGTTTTGGAATATACGCGTCAATATTTTTTATATTTGAATACGAGAAACGGCCTTTTAAACGCACTCTATTCAGAAGAGTTTTTGCATTCATGAAGAATAAAAAGCTTCTGAAGGCAAAAACTCTTCTCGATAGAAACCGCCAGTGATGGTGTCAAAAATATGTAGGTACTGTCCGGGTGTTTTTAGTGTTCTTTTTCAAGCACGAGGTTTACGTAGTCGCGTCGTACCAGCCGGGCAGAGCCGCCCGCCACCGCCATATCGTGCAGATGCTGTACAGCTACCGTATGTAGCGGCAGTTCTTGTGTGAGCGCAACTATATCGGCGGCATCGTACAGGGCGAAGCCGTACTTGGTGAATGGCAGGGTCTTCATAAAATCTTTTTCACAGAAGCTTAAACACACCCGCCCGCCGGCGGTAAGCACCCGGCACATTTCTGCGAGCAGCCAAGCCGGTTCCTCCCAGAAATACACCGTATTCACGCTCAACACCTTCGTGAAAATGCCGTCTTCATACGGCAGATTCACGCCGTCATACAGCGCGTACTCAGCCAGCCCTTCTGCGATAAACACGTTATTGGCGGCGCGGGCCTGCTCATACATGAGCGGCGAAATTTCCACCCCATCATAGTGCAGGTTCTCTGCGAGGGAGAGAACATAATTGAGGAGCCCACCATTGCTCGGGCCCGCCTCCAGGATGCGGTCATCTTCCTCAATGCCTAATGCATTCAGGGCGCTCACAATCATGGGAAGATTCCCCAGGTTTAAAGAGTGTGCTAGCTCTTGACCGGTGTCACCCATGGGGCACTTAAGCTGGGAAGCAAGGGCCTTCGCCTGCTCGGCCGGGTTCTGGCGGGTACTAGACATAGTGCTCCTTTATAATAATCCAGGCGTGAAGATTTTTTATCATAGCACGGCCGCAGTTTGTGCCACCGCCAGGAGAGCTTTAGCGCCGAGAGGAGGTTTTATAGATGCGCCAGGCACGGCGAATCATTGGCAGCTGCAACGGTAGACGGCCGAAAGCCACAACACGCTTAAACGCTGACTCATGCCGCCAATCCCACGCCATCTGCACATTTGCCGGGAACACCGCCGTATACAGTGCAATAGCCGCGAGGGCACCCGCCCGGCGGGTTGTTGGGACGGTCAGCATCCCTGCGATACCAAGCTCAGCAGCCCCCGAAGCATAGGTGTAGAACCGCGCGGAGCCCGGCAGGGCACGAGGCACGATTGCGTCGTAATGTTCGGGTTTCGCGAAATGCAGCACACCCGTGGTCCCTAGAAAACCGGCTGTTACCACGGGCGCTATATGTTTCTTACCGCCGGAGCGGGAATCCTCAGATACGTTTTTCTTCAAGCTCATAATTCTAGTTTTGCACATCCGCACTACTACCGCCGGATGATTTTTATGGATTCTCTAGGGCATCGTACATGCGTGGTTCCGCACCTCTAAAACGGAGTAAATTCACATTTCTACCGCACAATATGAGCCTTACACGTCGTGTAACGATAGCGAATCCATACCAGAACAGGGTAGAATGAGTGAACCGGTGCTAAGACATCACGGAAAGGCCCGTGAGGGCACCCAATCACTGATCCCATGAAAGGAATCCTCTCTTATGA
This sequence comes from Rothia sp. HMSC069C01, assembly GCF_001814655.1. NCBI lineage: Bacteria > Bacillati > Actinomycetota > Actinomycetes > Micrococcales > Micrococcaceae > Rothia > Rothia sp. HMSC069C01. The sequence continues at coordinate 8,173 of NZ_KV817383.1, read as the reverse complement.
AGAAGCTCATTGTACTTGCTCTCGTCGGCGCAGCAGCATTTTTCGTGTACAAGAAGAAGTTCGCAGCCTAAGCTAGAGTCAGCAGTTTTGATGGGGTACATAAAGCCCACATGAACTGAATACACAGCAGATTTGCGTGAGCCCCGCATCCAGAAGGTTGGATGCGGGGCTCACCGCTTGCTTACACACGTTTATCAGGAACTATCCGGTCGGCAAATCCCCGTTCATAACAATCTTTTCCTGAGCGGAATCCCAGGTGAACGTCGCTTGGGAAGACCCCACAGAAGCCGAAATCTGGTTCGCAGAATTCCGTGAGACCGAAGGGGAACCCTGAATCGGGTTGAGCGTGCCGGTTCCCAAGTAGTCTCCGTGATGGAACAGCATAATATGTGACGCACCATCGGATGACCCAACCGTAATCCACGAGAGCTCCGCACTCGAATCGAAAGTCGAAGTATCCGCCGAACTCAGCGACCACGAATGATGACCGCGAAGTTTACTCGCATTAGAATCCAACGCCAAACGCCCGCTTGAGGATGAAGACCCCGAATTAGAATTTGACGATGCGGTTACCGTAACGGTACTTGTCTCCGGCTGCGGGTTGGCGGTTACCGTTACTACAGACACGCTCGGATTTGGAGAGGCTGAAGAACTGGTGGCACTTGCTGTGGGAGAGTGAGTTGGGCTGGCAGATGCGCTGGTTGAAGCGGATGAAGAACTAGATGAGCTGGAACTGCGTGCCGCCTGCGAGCTGCTGCCCGAATCGGTGGATGCGCCAAACGGGTTACCGCAGGAAGAAAGCAGAAGCGCTGCGCCAGCGCAGAAAACTAGCGGTTTTACAGGAAATCTAGACATGAAAAACTCTTTTCGTATCGGTGCGTGTTGTTACTCCTAGTTTACTGGTGGCAACTCGCCCGTGCGGGAGACCTGCCGGGTTTGCGGGTCGAAAGTATACACGCTAATAGCCCGCCCCGTTGCACAAGCGTTGCATTCATCAGCTTTGGGGTATACATAACGAACCTCGACGCTCGTGGGCGATAGCCGGTGAGGCACAAACTTTCCAAAAGGCTTTTGTTCTGCAACCCCGATGAACTCACCGTGGCTGAAAAACAGTAAATGTGCTGGAGAACTACCCGTTCCATTTTTGAGATCCATGGTAATCCACGAGAATTCCGCACACGGATCGTAGGTATTTAGCTCGGGGTTTTTGGTAGGAATATTTTCGGGCACTTTAGATGTGTCCCAGGGAGCACCTTCGCTTGTGTCTCCATCCCATGTGTAGGGTGGTATCTGTTGCCCATATTTTTCGAGAGCCTGCTGATCTGTCAATGTTCCGCACTGCTGCGAGGGGGTGGACGAACTCTGCTCGGCTCCAAAAGGAGCGCCGCACGAGGTAAATAACAGCGTCAGAAGAGCACCAAAAACTATAATTCTGAGACGGGATTTCAGAGAGGAAAGCTTCGTGTTTGCTGGATACATTGCGTTATAGTCCTTACCTTATACATGTGAGGTTGTAAACATTAGATACCGTCTGCAAATTCTCAACCGTGAGAGTAGGCCGTAAGTATCTGATACCTAGAAACATCAGCCGTCGTAAAAGACAATGTTAAGGTTCCACCTTTAAACTTACGACGTTATCTGCCAGAATGCCACGATATCCGTCATGTATAGTAGCCCGGTGTCTGTCAATTTCCTGTCTCCCTTCGCAACAGCATGAATGTACGACGAGGCCGCGCCGCCCGGTTCTTGCGCGACAGTTCCCCTTGCGCAGGGGCAGAGAACGCGCGACAATGAGGAAATGGCTGAAATTACTTTTCAAAATAACCTTGCAGTTCACACTAGCGGCAACCTTCCCGCCGTCGGTTCTAAGCTCCCCGCATTCTCCGTACTCGACGCCGACCTCGCTGAGGTCACCGGCGCCCAGTTCGCGGGTAAGAACCTCGTGCTGAATATCTTCCCCTCGGTCGATACCGGCGTATGCGCTGCCTCGGTCCGCAACTTCAACAAAGAAGCCGCCGGCCTTGATAACACCATTGTCGTGAACGTTTCACACGACCTTCCGTTCGCGCTTGGTCGCTTCTGCGCCGCTGAGGGCATCGAGAACGTTATTACCACGTCTGCATTCCGCTCATCCTTCGGGCAGGACTTCGGCGTGACAATGACCGACGGACCTCTCGAAGGGCTCCTTGCTCGCGCCGTCGTAGTCGTGAACCCCGCCGGTGAGGTAGTGTACACCGAGCTCGTTCCCGAAATCACCAACGAACCTAATTACGAGGCTGCGCTCGCAGCTCTTAAGTAAACGCAGCTGAGCCTATCAGGCAGGCACCATGCTCGGTTTTTCCGTGCCATGGTGCCTGCTTTGTTCTGCTGTTTGAAACTATTGCGCTGGTTCGTGCGGAGTCTCTTCTACGCGATCATGTTCCGCGCAATGGCGTGTAAGCTCGTCGGCGACCAGCATATGTTGAGGCAGAGAACCGCGTTTCTTCGCCGCTGCATAACGCCCCACCAGAAGCGCCATATACACTGCCATCGCCACTAAGAGCATAGACCCCGGGGCAATAATCAACGCTACTGCCGCCGCGATCACCGAGAAAAGCACCGTGAGCCTATCGGGGTTAGCGCGATAGGCATCAAGGGCAAGTACCGTAAAGAGCGCAGTCATTACGAAATCGAACCCCTCAAGATGTACCAGAAAACTCGACCCCAAGAAGAACCCGAGTGTGGAACTGAGGATAACGCTCATATGCATTCCCGCATGAATCCACAGAATGCGTGACCCTCTTAGAGTATGCCGTTCCGGTCCACTGTTGAGGGCAAAAGCCTCGTCGATGAGCGTATAGACGGTGTAAAACTTGGCGAGAGAGCCGTGCACACGCTCGATAGGGTAGGACAGCCCATACATGAGGTGGCGTGAATTGATGAGCAACGTCATCACCGCAACGGATACCAGCGAGGCACCCGCTGCCATCATCGTCAGCAATACGAACTCTACAGACCCGGCGAATAAAACTCCTGGAAGCAGGGGTGCAAGCCACCAAGGAAAACCCAAGCTGTGTATCACAACACCGAGTCCAATTCCCACGAAAAACAGGCCCAGCATCACAAGGGATGCAGCACGCATTGCCTCACGAAATCCGCTCTCGCCAGTGCGGCGGAGCTCAAGACTAAGGGCATCATCGCCTGCGCGTAAAGCCTGCTCGCGTTCCTGCACCACCGGAATGCTGCTGGTCGCCAGACCTGCGGAGGCGATAATATCGAGAACCTGTTCGTCGCTGGTTTGTTGCGGCGCCTCCCCAAGGTGGCGGTTGGGGTGTGAAGATCTTTCAAACATGGTATGCCCCTAGAAAACCCAGTTGATGAGAATAACGCAGGTGGCGGTACCGGCGATCATGCTGTATACCATATTCTTCTTCCACAGGTGCACGAGCGCCGTCACCACAAACCCGGCAAGGTAGGGAACCGCGGTGTGTGTGGATGAAAAGTCAATACGGCTTACCGCATAGATCGCCAGAAGCGCTACGGCCCCGAGTGGAATCCAGTGGCTGAGCGCATCCAGCACCTCAGAACCCGCAAGGGCTTTCTTGAGGCCAAAGGGGAGCACCCGCAGAACAAAGGTTACAGCCGCCGCAACCAGAACGGCGCTGATAATATAGCCGCTATCGATGTGACCGTTAATCATGGGGGTTCTCCTGCGAGTTGTCGTGATGAGTGAGCGTGGTGCTTGGGGTTTTCACCTGATCTGTCGTGCTGTCTTCGGCAACCGTCAGCGATGCGTTATTCTCTGGGGCGGGTATCTGGTGTTCCGGCAGTGTTCCCCGTGATTTTGCGATAAAGAACCGTACTATCAGCAGGGCAGTGTAGGTTCCCATCGACACCAGAAGCATGGAACCGGGTGCCAGGATAATGCCTACCGTGCCGGAGATCAGCGTGAGAAGAGCCGTGACATTATCCCGTTGAGCGCGGTAGGCGTCAATCGCGAGGACTGTAAACAGAGCCGTCATGGCGAAATCCATACCCTCAAGGTGGCTCAGAAACGATGCGCCAATAAAGAACCCGGCGGTTGTTCCTGCCACCCAGCTGATGTGCAGGAATGTACTCACCCATAGAATACGTGCGTGAGAGAGCGTATTCCGGTCGGGGCCGGTGTTGAGCGCGTAGGATTCGTCGCAGAGCGTGTATATGGCGTAGAGCTTCGCCCAGAAACCCTTGACGTTCTGCAGCGGGAAGGAAATACCGTACACCAGATGGCGGGAGTTCACGAGCAGAGTTGTGAAACCAATAGCGCCTACACTGGCTCCGGTTGCGATCATTTCTACCACCAGGAACTCGACGGAACCGGCGTAAACGATGAGGGATATTGCGGGCGCAAGCCACCACGGTAAATGGTGAGCACTAATAATAACGCCCAAACCTAACCCCAACACCACGAAACTTGCAAGCACCACGCTGGATGCCCGTAAAGCCTGTTTGAAGCCGCTCTCGGTGGGGTTATGACCGATCGCGGCGTAATGTTCTGCGTCGCTTGTTTCCTTCGCGGTATCTTTCATGGTGCCTCTCAGCAAGAGTGAAAATGAGTCTTCAATTATCCTATCCAATTTTAGGGAAGTTTTATGTACTTCGTTTTGCTGTACGGAATATCAGGGGAGGAATAAAGATGTGGTGCCTGCGTTATGCTCAATGTACAAGCGACAGTTTCACCGTGTTAAGGAGTATTGCTGATGAATAAAGCGCCTGCTGAGAAAACAATAGTACGCCGCGAGTCTGAGGACTACCGCGAAGTTCGTGTAGAACGGGTTGATCGCCTGCGGTACCGGGCACATGGTGCGAATGGGGCAACCCTGGACTTCGGGGTGGGTGATGGGCTTCTAACTCCGGTGGAGCTCTTATTAGCGGCGATCGCCGGATGCTCCTCGGTCGATGTGGATGCGGTCACCACCCGCCGTGAAATCCCACAGGTATTCGAGGTACTTGCTTCTGCTCTGAAGAAGCATGAGGACGGTGCGGTACGTCTTGATGATGTTGAGGTCGATTTTGATGTGCAGTTCCCTGAAACCGAGGCGGGCACGCAGGCCGCTAAGATGGTGGATCGGTTAATTCGTTTGAGCGCTGAGAAGGACTGCACGGTCTCTCGTACGGTGGAGCATCCGACGAAGGTTGAGTTTCATAATGTGAATGCTGAGTAGGGCTTTGCTGGATTATCGTATTGGCCTTGACTTTAAGCATATATTTTTGCCGAGCAGATTATTAAAAGTTATCTGCTCGGCATTTATCGCAGGGGGGGGGCTTTGATGCGGAAACATATTACATATAGTGCGCAGAATCATCAGCAAGGTCGGTGCCTTGAGGGTTTTCGGTCAGATATTGGATAATGGCTTTTTTGTCGTGAAGTATTTCTTCAATCTGAGCCTGGTCTTCTGAACTGTGGATGTGTGCCCACCGACCCTTCTCCTGTCGGAAGATAACATGCGCGGCTATGGAGTATTCTTTGGTAGCTTTTATTGAAAACTTGGCTGCTGTTTTATTGTCTCTGGTTCTGAGGTGGAAAATATCAGGAAACGAAATATCTTCACCTCCACGGAAATTTTTACCCCAAGGAGAATAACTATATTTATTAATACAATTAAAATGTGTTGTAATAATTTTTCCTGTTCGAGTATGGTATTTAATAGTACCGTCTGAGTGAATACTAAAGTACTCCATTTCGTATGCGTAGAGGAAATTCGCGCTAAGTAGTGCTGTACCGCCGAAAAGAATGGTATTCCACGTTCCGGTCCATGCCATATCCCACGGAATGATTAAGGCATCTATTGTTAAACCTAGCGCTGTCACATTCAGCCATCCTTCAAGCTGGTGATACTTCCTCTTAAATACGTAGGGGAGCTTCTTCTCTCGTGATCTGCGCACCGCATCGTAGGTGAGGTAGAAGATGGCAATGGCAACAGTGATAATAATGATCATGGTAGTTCTGCTCAATGTTTTCTCCCTATTCCTTATTATGTGATGTAGCAACTGATCGAATTGGCTAAACTCAGGCGAACTACGCCGATAATATCAGTAGTTCCCTGAAAATTTTGTGGCGTTATCTGTACTCTTGCGTATCTTAAGTTTTTTCGCCGCACAGAGCCGAACCTTGAAGAATTTATACGCCGTCAAGACATCATCTATGTCGGAGGCGGTAACACCGCAAACCTCTTAGCTGCGTGGAGGTTGCACGGTCTCTCATACGGTGGAGTATCCAACGAAGGTTGAGTTTCATAGTGCGAATGCTGAGTAGGGTGTTACCGCGTTGAATCCATATATAGACCTATATACTCTGGATATGCTCGGTGTTTAGGATGGGCTATGATTGCATGGCTTATTTGTGGAGGGTTGGTTACCTATGGAGACTCAACGCACTATTGTGCTTCTGAGTGGTGGGTTCTCTGACGGTGAGAATACTGATCAAGATGTGTTTCTGTTAGAGTCCAGCATGCGGAGAAAACCAAGGGTGTGTTTTATTCCTACGGCTAGTGGAGATTCACGTGCGTATATCGAGCGTTTCTATACTGCCTTTAAAAGATATTCGTGTATTCCTGCTCATCTTGAGCTTTTTCGCCGCACAGAGCTGAACCTTGAAGAATTTATACGCCGTCAAGACATCATCTATGTCGGAGGCGGTAACACCGCAAACCTCTTAGCTGTGTGGAGATTGCATGGACTTGACCGTGTGCTTCGCAAAGCATATGTCGAGGGAACGGTTCTATCGGGGATAAGTGCAGGTGCAGCTTGCTGGTTCGAGTCATGTCTGACCGATTCGTTTGGTGGTTTAGAGGCGCTCAATGACGGTTTGGGTATACTGCCTGGCAGCTTCTGCCCTCATTTCAATACTGAACCTGGTCGTCCCAGAAGTTTTTTGCAGACACTACAAAGCGGTACTTTACCGCCAGGAGTAGCTTTAGACGATGGGGCGGCAGTTCGATACTGCAACGAGGTAGTAGATGTAGTCTATCGAAGTGTGAGCAATGCTGGTTTATATAATCAGACGGCAAAAGGTATATGTGCTGTGGAGTTGTAGTACGTTTACCAGCAGGTTTCGACTGCGCAACGAAGCTCTTGATATGTAAATTTTGAGAATGCATTTTGATAGTGAAAATACTTGATATATCAAGCGAAAAGCGGGGGTTGTGTAGGGTGTGCCACTATGTGACCGGATTCGACACGTGTTATTAAAACTTTATTTTTAACCTCAAGTGCAGATTTTACCTGGGAATCTTAAGTGTGCTTCTAGTGGGTGCTACATGAAGGATCTTATTCTCTTCAATCCCTGGAATTGCAGGGGATGTATGAGGGGGTAAAAGTCCTTAAGAGACCCCTGGATATGCAGGATTTTTGAAATGTTTATTGTAGACAAAAAAGGGTGCAAGCTGAGTGATGTTCACTTAAATGTTATAAACATGCTTGTATGCCTAGTGGAGCCCCTGTAGCCTGGGAATTGGATACTTAGTCTAGGCTACCCTTGAGGGTTTACTCCTGCGGTAGTTGAAAGTTTCCGTGCACACGAAGCCGACATAAAAGAGGTTTACATATGACTTCTCATCAGCGGAAATCTCCCGGAATTAAGAAGGCGCTGGTTACGACCGGCACCGCCGCATCCTTGTTGGGTGCATCCTTCGTGGCAATGCCTGCTACGTTTGCTAACGTGCCGGATCAGGTTCCCACCTCTCCTGCATGTGACTGCCAGCCCGGTCAGCCGGGACAGCCTGGTCAGGGCGGTCAGGGTCAGACCGGTCAGCCTGGTGATCACGACAGTGATCACCCTGACACTCCCGATACACCTGACACTCCCGATACACCTGGTGATCACGACAGTGATCAACCTGACACTCCCGATACACCTGACACTCCCGATACACCTGGTGATCACGACAGCGATCAGCCCGGTACCCCCGGTCAGGGTCAGCCTGGTACTCCCGGTCAGGGCGGTCAGGGTCAGACCGGACAGCCTGGTCAGGGCGGTACTCCTGCTCAGCCTGGTACCCCCGGTCAGGGCGGTCAGGGCCAGACTGGTCAGCCCGGTACTCCCGGTCAGGGCGGTCAGGGCCAGACCGGTGACAATGGTCAGCCCGGTACTCCTGCTCAGCCTGGTACCCCCGGTCAGAGCGGTCAGGGCGGCCAGGGCCAGACTGGTACTCCC
>NZ_KV817382.1:0-407 GCF_001814655.1 Rothia sp. HMSC069C01 | reverse complement strand
CTACGAGTCTCTTTCGATGGTGAAGTACTTCGAATCACTCTTCTTCTTGGACTGTATCTTGTGGTACTTGCTTGGATGGGATTCGGGTTTGGTGCTCTCCTCCGTAATAGTGCCGGAGCTATTGTTCTTACAGTCGTTCTGCTTTTTGTGGTGACAATAGTTCTTAGTTTCTTCAGGTCTGCTGAGTGGGCAAGCGATGTTTCCAAGTATCTACCTGTTCATCTGGGCGAAAATATGTTGGTCTACGATACTGACCAGTTCAAAGACCCCGGTTACGGGATGCGTTGTTTCCTCTTCACCCTGTGGGGTTTTGTACCCTTGGTACTTGGCTGGATTCGCTTCAAATTCAACGATATGAAGTCTTAGACTTACGGCTCATCGGATAAGAGGAAGTGCCGCCTCCTGAA
>NZ_KV817381.1:206647-208540 GCF_001814655.1 Rothia sp. HMSC069C01 | reverse complement strand
GCTCAAAATTCTTATACAAAACGAAAAGCCCCTGACGCATATCCCTATCCCTAATCAAGCATGCTTCTTCGGATGCCCAACGCATATTGAAACCTTCGGGAAAACTGTAGTAGGGGTCGATAGTTTTAACGAACCGCCTGGCGAAGTCCATGTACGATACCACCCCAGCACAATCAACAGTCATGACAGCCCATCGCTCTGCTTCTAGATAGGGCAGCATATGGTTCTCCCAGTACCCATCCTCACGGATAAACACAGGGGCAATGAATTCCTCAGCAGACCGTAACTGTTTGTAAGCCATGGTTATTTTTCTCCCTTACTCTACTATCAGGATAAACGTGTGATAATGATCCGGGCTGTAATAGATACTGCCATTACTCCCCACTATCAACCGGTCATCACCACGAGTCGTCTCAGGCTTCCCGTTAGGCTTCAACTCAACTCTACCGTTTTCACCAATCTTCGGTTGAGGAGCCATGAAATCCATTTCCGTATACGTGATAGGGTTCCCCTCAACAGCAGTTGCGGCAGAACAGCCTCCGTAGCTTTCTTATTTATTGACAGGCATAAAGATATAGAAAATTAGTTGTCCGTAACTTCGCTATAAGCTACGGACAACTAAACTCAAAAAGAACATGATCGATTATTCGGGATCGTCAAACTTGCTATGCACCAGGTGCACTTTCGAGGCAAGAACAAGGTCATAAAACGGTGATTCAGGATAATACCGAGGATCAGCAACATAGATACCCGTAGCCTGCGGATCATGGTTAATAACCCCACCAAAGAGCTGACCTGTCTTATCGTAGAGAGGGTCCGGGGCGCCGTTCGGGAAATTCCTCCGCTGTTCTTCTTCAAAATCAGACCATGGATACCGCACACCTTTACCTGCAATCATCACGTTCTCAGCACCCATCAGCTCCTCAAACTGTGGGAGATACGAGGTGGGAAGACCAACGCCGTACCCCACCACCACAGGATACTGCTCGTAAATATACCCACGAAGATCAGAATAGAAGTAGCTCATACGTTCAGCTAATTGAAGCGCATACTCCGGGGCATAAAAAGGCGAACACTCTTCCCGCACACTAAAAAGATCTTCAAAGTTCTCATAGAATACAAAAAGTCCCTGACGCATATCATTCCAATCAGCTTCCTCAACAGCATTCATAACCCAGAAACCGTTCACCCACTGATCTGGAGCAATGTTAAACCCAAGCGCTCGTAAAAGCCTACGCCCGAGTTCATGCGAGGTATCTACACCAGCACAATTCACCTCAACAATAAACCACCCCTGTTCCTGCAGGCGAGGCTTCATGATTTTCTCCCAGTACCCGCTCTCCTGAGTGAACACCGGAACAATGAACGCATCTTTATATTCACATTTGTATGTCATCACCTTATCCTTAGATGATTCGGATAAAGATTTCGTACTGATTCTTCAGCCGTCGCTGTCATCTCAAGCTAGACCCGTCTATTTCAGACTTATATAGACCAAGTCTAAGTTCTCTTCAGTAGACGGTATACCTGACGACCTATTCTGATGGCTACTCAACCATATGAGTCATCCCCGAGCGCACAACCTCAGTCATACCAGCCTTATCTACCGAATCCATCACCGAACACAACGCAGCCGATAACAACCGCGACTCAGCATAAGAACTAAACCGGTACTGCTGCAGGCTAGGTTCTTTACCCTGCGCCAACTTCTTATGGTAGTTCCAAAATCCTCAAAAGGACTAGGTATATAGGACGCAAAAACCCAGCTTGAACCTCAAGACGACTATTCATCCACGGGATATCCTGCATCACCCGTAAACGCAGGACTCTCCGGATACCTTTCAGGATCAAAAATCCAATCCCCCCGCTCATCACACCGAGGAGCCGGGAACC
>NZ_KV817381.1:205770-206547 GCF_001814655.1 Rothia sp. HMSC069C01 | reverse complement strand
CATCCCCAGACCGAGGATATGGGCTAGGACGCATCGGATAGTTCAGACGCATTGAGTCAATGATATTTACGGCATAGATAGCGTAACTATCGTTCCCTAAACGGTCCGCCATCGACAGAACATCCTCAAAATTTTTATAATACACAAACAACCCCTGACGCAGATCAAGCCAATCGACTGCAGTAGCGTATTCATAAGCCCACTCTGTATCGAACTCATGCAAGAAAGAGTCCCAGTCGAAATCCAGGGCTGTTAAAAAACGACGCCCAAAGTCCCGGGCATCTACCACACCGGCACAGTCAACCTCTGCGATATACCACCCTTCACGCTCAAGATAGGGCTTCATACAATTCTGCCAATACCCATCCTCTTCAATGAAGATCGGGGCAATAAAAGGTTTTGAAAGACTATGTTCATACGGCATAAGCTTTTTCCTTTCAGGCTTAGTCAATAAGACGAATAAAAGTTAGATAATGACCTGGACTACGGTCCGTATTCTTTGTTTATGTTAACTTTCAGATGTTCTTATCTTGTACATCGTTTGTTATCGGTGTAAGTGGTACTTTCAGGATACTCATCGGGGTCAGTTATCCAGATACCATTCTTGTCATACAACGGATCTGGAAAACCACTAGGAAAATATTTCTTCTTCCGCTCCTCCTGCTGAGACCAGGGATATACAGCATTGGGACCAGCACAGATCGTCTGATGACCTTCAAAATACTCCTCAACGCGAGGGAGAAAATCTTTCGACACCTCAAGCCCATACCCAAAAAG
>NZ_KV817381.1:202287-205670 GCF_001814655.1 Rothia sp. HMSC069C01 | reverse complement strand
TCGACACCTCAAGCCCATACCCAAAAAGAACCTCATACCCTTCATGACCGGCAGGCCGCATAGGGTAATGAAGCTGCATCGAATCAATGAGACGTACTACATAGTTCGCATAACTATCAGCCCCCAGATAATCGGCCATCTTTAGAACATCTTCAAAATGTTTAAGATAAACAAACAGTCCTTGGCGCATATCTAGCCAGTCGATTTCAGTAGCAAGTTCTTCAGCCCAGTATGAGTCAAATTCACCACTAATTTCATTCTCCCAATCAAGTCGGATCGCTTCCATAAGTCGATACCCAAAATCCCTAGTACCTTGCACTCCTGCGCAATCGACCTCCACAACGCACCATCCTTCTTTCTCGAGGTAAGGGCGCATATAATCTTCCCAGTATCGATCTTCTGCAAGAAACAAGGGCGCGATGAATGTTTTAGAAGACCCTGCTTGTCTATAAGCCATTTTCTACCTCTTTTGGAGTGCAACTCGACGAGAAAACTAACTTGTATTATTCAGAAGAACCCTCCTCACCACTGCCGCCGGTATAGGATGTGCTCTCAGGGTACGCATCAGGGTCAGTCACCCAGATACCATTCTCATCATACCGAGGATCGGGAAAACCATTAGGGAAGTATTTCTTCTTCCGCTCTTCCTGTTGAGACCAAGGGTATTCAGTATCAGGGCCAGCAAAGATTATTTCGTGACCTTCAAAATACTCCTCGACGCGAGGAAGGGAATCTTTCGACACCTCAAGCCCATACCCAAAAAGAACCTCGTATTCGTCATCACGCCACATAGGGCGCCGTGGGTAGTAAGCATTCATAATGTAAAGGATATCCACACTATACCTAGCATAACCCTCCATGTTTAAACCGTCAGCCATAGATAGAACATCTTCAAAGTTTTTATAGTAGACAAACAATCCTTGACGCATATCAAGCCAATCGATATCCTCTGCATATTCTTCAGCCCATTTCAAATCAAATTTATGCGGGAATGAACTCCAATCAAAACTTATAGCATTCATAAAACGAATAGCAAAATCATAGGCATCCACAACCCCTGCGCAATCAACTATAACAACATGCCACCCCTCCTGACGCAGAGAAGGAAGCATATAGTTTTCCCAATAATTATTATCTTGTATAAAAACAGGGATACTAAACGGTTTAGAATATAAAGCCTCATAAGGCATATTCGCTTCCTTTCAAAATTAATCAACAAGGCGGACAAAAGTTAAGTAGTGATCTGGCGAATAGTAAATATTTCCATTGCTTCCTGCTACGATACGATGCGTTCCCCGATTAAGTCCTGGTTTACCATTTTCTTTGATGATATACTCTGGTGGTTTTGCATCATATTCAGTATATGTAATAAAATTACCATAGGAATACAAGCCAGCAGGGCTGCCCACAGGCGACACCAATCAATCATAGACAACCCTGCCTTTTCTTATATATAGGTTATTGATTCTAATCCTTTACTCTGGCAAATGCGGATACTCATCTGCGAAAGGCCCCAGTGCCTCCGCACTCTCAAGCTCAGGATGCTCAGGATCAAACCTATCCACAACCACCACATGCCCCCGGAAAAACTCCCGCACCAGCGGAAGATTCTTCTCAGAACATTCAAAACCATAAATAAACTTAAGACCTTCATCTCCATCGCGAAGACGCTCCCAGCGATAACGATCCTGCATACGTGCAATATGCTGGTATAAGGTATCCGCTTCTACCGGGCTACTGCGGATTAAACCATCAAAGTCAGAAACATAAACAAAAAGCCCTTGCGACAGGTCCTTCCATTGATCAATTTCTTCAACAAAATCAAGTGTCCACCACGCACCTTCATCTGGCAAAGGCCAAGGACAATCAATAGCACGAATAACTTCCGCCTCTAGACTAGGCGAGTCAGAGATATTGGAACTTATAAAATTTACGATTTTCCAGCCTGCTTTCACAAGAGAGCTAACACGCTCCCGCAAAATATGGGACTCTTTAATATATATAACTGGAATAAATCCCCAGACCTCATCAACTTTTTCCACGCTAACTCCTCCTTAATAATACAAAATCTTTATAATGGTTGGGGGTGTAGTAGATGTCGCCATTACTACCTACTACTAAACGTTCTGTATCTCGTCTTCCTCTAATCCATGGTTCATTGCGGATAATGTATCCAGAATCACGAACATCAAGCTCATAATATTGAATACTGAGGTTTGTTCGGATGTACTTTACCCATTACTGCCGCCGGTATAGGTGGTACTTTCTGGGTACTCATCAGGATCATTAATCCAATCCGTACCATCCTCATACAACGGGTCAGGAAAACCATTCGGGAAGAAAAACTTCTTATACTCCTCCATACTTGACCAAGGATATTCAACCCCATCAGCAGCAATCACCACCCTGTTGACAAAGAACTCTTCCACCCGAGACAAACTCTCTTGCGAAAGTTCGAATCCCCACCCAAATAACACTTTGTACAGCCCACTACCATGAATTGGACGAATACTGTAGTACGTATCCATCTCTTCAAGAATATTCACACATGCACTTATATCATCATCAGCCATAGTAAAAAGCTGCTCAAAATTCTTATACAAAACGAAAAGCCCCTGCCGCATATCCCTATCCCTAATCAAACATGCCTCTTCAGCAGCCCAACGCATATTAAAACCTTCAGGAAAACTGTAGGTGGGGTCGATAGTTTTAACGAACCGCTTGGCGAAGTCCATATACGATATCACCCCAGCACAATCAACAGTAATGACAGCCCACCCCTCCGCCTCCAGATAGGGCAGCATATGATTCTCCCAGTATCCGTCCTCACGGATAAACAAAGGGGCAATGAATTCCTCAGCAGACCGTTCTTGTTGATAAGGCATGTTTCTCTCTAAAACACAGACAGGCAAAGGAGCCTAACGATGTTTACTCAGATGAACTTTCTCCCTCACGACCGCCGGTATAGGTGGTGCTCTCAGGGTACTCATCAGGATCATTAATCCAGTCATCTCCATCTTCATAAAGAGGATCCGGAAAACCATTCGGGAAGAAAAACTTCTTATTTTTTTCCATTCCTGACCAAGGATACTTGGCCCCGTCAGCAGCAATCACGATGCTATCGTTGAAAAACTCTTTCACCCGCGGCAAGCTTTCCTGTGAAATATCAAACCCATACCCAACCATGACTTGATATAGCCCGCTGCCGTGTAATTGGCGAGTGGCGTAATATACTTCCATTTCTTCCAGAATATTTACGCATGCTGTAACAGCCTTATCATCCATCACGAAGAGGTCATCAAAATTCTTGTACAGCACAAAGAGTCCTTGACGCATATCAAACCAGTTAATCAGGCAGGCATCTTCGGACGCCCAGCGCAGGT